>JAUXQH010000122.1 GCA_030685065.1 Pseudomonadota bacterium
GCGTCACCAGGGCCCGGCGCGTGACCTCACGCCTCCGCGGTCTCCCCGGGTAGGACGAGGGTCTCCCCGGGGAGGACGAGCGTGGGCGGCGCGAGGCGGGTGTGCGGGGGGCGGATGCCGCGCAGGATGTCCCGCGCGTCCACATCGTCGCGATGCTCGCGGTGCAGGCTCTCCGGGGGGGCGGACCAGGTGCGCCCCTTCGGTAGGAGTGGAGATCCGCTGGCGACGAGGGCGGAGAGCTCCCGGAGGAAGAGCCGGTAGTTGTCGCCGCCCTCGAACCCGGGCCGAAGGCCGTGCTGGCCCAGGCTCAGCGTGGTCCTGTCGTCGCCCAGGTCGACGAACGCGAGGTCCTCGCGAGGGGCCACGGGCACCCCCGCGATCGCCACCGAGCCGATGAGGCGGAGCCCCCCGTCCGAGGCACGCCCCGCCTTCCAGGAGGCGGCATCGTCCTCGGCGAGGCGCCAGTCGAGCGACCAGACCATCCCGAGCACGTCGTGACAGAACACGCGCAGGCCCTGGGTCATCGAGGGCGAGTGCAGCGTGGCGGCCCAGCGGAAGCTGGGGGCCAGAGCCCACCCGCGGAACAGGCTGATCCACCCGGCGTTCGCGTCGCTCTTCCGCATCCGCATCTGGTGGAGGTCGAGCCGGCGGTACACGCTCTCCATGAGCGCGAGCTGCCCTCCGACCACCTCGAGGATGCGACGCCGATACATGCCGTCCGTCTCGATGCGGCGGGCGCTCGTCGACGGCAAGCCATCGTCGATGGCCGGGAAGAGCTCGGCGTAGTATTCGAACAGCTCGTTCGGGCCCGCGTGCCGCAGCACCTCTCCGAGCTCTCCTTGGAGCTCGGAGAACGTGGTGTCCGAGAGCTTCGGGTGCGTCGCGAGCATGATCCGCAGCCGACGGAACGCCCCGGTGAGCCCCGGGTTTGCGCCCGCGCCGTCCTCCCCGACTCGCTCCGCGTCCGAGTAGGGCAAGATCCGCGCCTCGCCGTGGGCGAGATCTTCGGTGGGCCGCCCGAGCGCGTCCTCGAAGGTGGTGGTCGCGATGTGGTAGCCCAGCGAGCGGTAGGCCTCGAGTTGTGCCTCCGAGAAGAACTGATCGGCGGTGGACTCGTGGGGAAAGGTGGGGGAGGTGGCCCGGTACTGGGCGAGCATGCTGTCCTCGTCGTCGGTGAGGGACGACTTCATGTACAGGAGCACGCCGTGCTCGGCGGGGCGGCCATCCCGCGCCGGATAGCGGATGGTGCCGAGCGCGCAGTGCTGCCGACAGTGGGCGCGATCGGGGGAGAGCGCCACGTCGCCCAGGGCGATGTCGATGTCGATGCCGAGGTCCAGGCGGGCATACCGGATGAGCGCGGAGAGGGCGCCGAAGTGCATGTCCGGATCCGCCTCTCCGTCCCCGCAGATGATGTAGCGGCAGCGGCGGCGAAGGAGCTCGTACACCCCGAGGTTCTCCAGGTGGCCGCCGTCGGACACGTTCACCAGCGGGCTCTTCGCGTCGAGGTTGCCCACCAACTCCCGCCACAGATACCGCGGATCCGCGTTCCAGCGCAGCTTTCTCCAGGTGCGTCGGCGGGGGCGGAGGGGCTCGTCGGCGTCGAGGTCGAGGGCCGCCGCGACGTGACGCGGCTGGGGGATCCAGAACCCCATCCGGACGTTCAGGAGGGTCATCAGCGCGGTCACCGCCGAGATGGTGGACGCGCCCATGTTCGGCGCCGCGGCCGCGGAGGAGATCGCCATGGCGGTCCCGAGGTTGATGTGGGGACTCACGCCCTCCATCACGGGCGTGGGGATGTACCCGACCCTCTCTCCGCCCACGAAGTGCTTGGAGAACAAGAAGAAGTCTCCGGAGCGCGCACGGTTGACCATGTCCCGGTCGCCTTGGAGGTTCAACGTCGTGTTGAGGAGGTGGTAGGGGGCCTCGGACCCCTCTTCACCGAGGCGGCTCAGCTTCAGCCCGTCGACATGCTCCAGCGCTCCGTCCGGCAGGGGCGACTGGAGAAACGACTTGCTCAGGCGGTCGCGCCAGAAGCGATGACCCGAGTGTTGGTTCACGTTGACGAACACGTGTGTGTAGACCAGGAGCGCCACCGCGGCGAGCGCCCACCCCTTCTCGTACAGGAACCCGGGATCGGTGCCCTCGTAGATGAGCCACTCGGCCAGGTACACGTAGATGAGGAGCGGGATGAGCGGCCCGAGGATGGCCGCGAACGCGAGCGTGATCTTGGCGCCCAGCTCCTTCCCGGTGGACTGCCGGGCCAGCAACGCGGCGGCGACGGAGAGCGCGCCACTGCCACCCGTCCAGGCCTCGCGGTGGCCGCCGAGCGAAAGGTCGCGAAAGAAGCTCACCAACACGGGTTGTAGCTCCCCGAACGCGACCGCCGCGACCGCGAGCGCCCCCACCGCCACGCCGTTCTCGAACAGGTCACGTTCGCGGTAATTCTCCGCCGTTCCGGGCCACCGCGCCTCCTTCCACGCCAGGATGCGGGTCGCGAGCGGCGTGAGCAGGAGCGCCCCGATGTAGGCGGGCACCAGGTATTTCGTCACCGCGAAGGCGTGGAGCGCCTCGGGCCCGAGACGCTCCCCGTTCTCCGCGACGAGCTGCGGCCAGTACAGCAGGGAGGTCGCGACGGCCGCCAGGATCAGCCAGGGGAGGACCACGAGCACGTTGACGAGGATGCCGCGGAGGATCACCATCGCCATGCGCGCCCCGTCGAGCGTGCCGCCGAGCATCAGGTAGTTCGCGTTGTTCCGAAGGTACACGACGGCGGGCGGCTCCGGCACCTCCTTGGTGTGCGCGAAGGGAAACGGCGCTCCCGCCTTGTGGGTCAGCGCGCTCCACGCGGCGCCGATGTACCCCCCGCCGGACACGGTGGAGAGGTAGTCCACGTGGCGCAGCAGGCCGCTGCGGTGGAGCCCCTGGAGGATCCCGAGGTTGAACATGGCCGACCGGATGCCGCCCCCGGAGAGCGCCAGTCCCACCAGCCCGTGGGCGGTGGAGGGCCCCGGGGTGGTGGGCTCCTCGAGGAGGCGGCCGGGGCTCTTGACGTCGGTCGAGGGGGCTACACCCGGCGTGCGAGCCTTCTCCTCTCTCGCGACGCGGAGCGCCCGCGCGTCGAGCCGCGCGCGTATCGACGCGAGCTCCGCCGGAAAGACGTGCTTCTCGAATTGGTATTCTTGCTTCTCGCCCTTGTCTTCGGTCGCCACGGCGCCTCCCGGTGGGGTGCTGGAATCGGACGCTCGCGGCCACCTTCGCGAGGTGCCCTCCGTGCGGGGGCGCGAGGATAGCACGGGTCGCTCGGCGGCCCAGCCGAGAGCCCCCTCCGAATGCCCGTCGTGAGGGCGTGGTATCGTCGCCCCATGACGACGTTCCAGACCCGTCGCGGCGCCCTCGGCCTCTTCGCGGCCGGCATCGCCGGGGCCCTCCTTCCCGGCTGCGGCACCGCGGCGGGCGCCCAACCCCCGATTCGGGTCGGTGTCCTCCACTCCCTCTCCGGGGGGATGGCACCGAGCGAGCGCGCGGTCGCGCTGGCCACCCGCATGGCGATCGATGTCTGGAACGGCGACTTTCCTCCGGAGAATGAGACGATTCCGGTGTCCGGACCGATGGACGGGCGGCTCGAGATCGTCGAGGGTGACGGCGCGTCCGACCCCGCGGTCTTCGCGACCGAGGCGCGTCGGCTCATCACCGAGGAGAGCGTCTCGGTGCTATTCGGATGTTGGACCTCGTCGAGCCGGCGGGCCGTGCGGAGGGTCGTGGAGGAGCTGGGGAACTTCCTCGTGTATCCGTTGCAGTACGAGGGGCTCGAGTCGTCCCCCAACGTGCTCTATACAGGCGCGACACCCAACCAACAGATCCTCCCCGCCGTGCGGTGGGCGCTCGAAACGCAGGAGCGGAGCCGGGTCTACCTGGTGGGCTCGGACTACATCTTTCCGCGCGTGGCCAATGAGGTCATCCGAGACCAGCTCGGGGCCATCGGCCTTGCCCCGGTCGGCGAGCAGTACCTGCCGCTCGACGCGTCGGTCGGCCACACGCAGATGGCCGCCGAGATCGTGGCGGACATTCGCCGCAGTCGCGCCGATCTGGTCGTCAGCACGCTGAACGGGCTCGCGAACAACGCCTCGTTCTTCAAGGCGCTTCGCGCGGCGGTCCCGGCGAAGGTGCTGCCCTCCTTGTCGTTCAGCATCGGCGCGCACGAGGCGCGTGGCCTCGCGCGGCTGGGGGTCTCCATGCAGGGCGACTACGCCGCGTGGACCTACCTCGCGGACCCCACCGCCCCCACGAGCGCGTTCTGGACGAGCTTCCTGGCGTGGGCCGCGCGAAAGGGCGTGCCGGCCGCCGAGCTCCCCGGCGAGCTGAGCGATCCGATGTGGAGCGCGGTGGCCGGCGTGCGATTGTGGGCGTCCGCCGTCGCGAGCGCGGGCGCGGCTGCGCTGCGCGATCCCGCGCTCCGTCGCGCCGCGCTGGCGGGCCACTCCGCGCCGGTGCCGGGCGGCCGGATCTTCGTGGACGGCGAGAGCCTCCACGTCTGGAAGCCCCTGGTGATCGGCCGCTTCACCGCGACCGGCGCGCTGGTGGAGGTGCATCGGAGCCCCCTCGCCGCGCGCCCGCGCCCGTTCCCGGCGTTCCGGACGAAGCAGGCCTGGGAGCGGCTGATCGTCAGCCTGGATCGCTGACGACCTCCGTCGGCTCGCCGGCCCCGCGAACCGACGGAGCTTGTGGGTAGAAGTACGCCATCGTCGCGACGAACACCGCCGTGGTCAGCGCGGGCCAGAACGCCAGCCGCGCCAGGAGGTTGTCCCCCCAGGCGATGATCTTCCAGGGCTGGGGCGAGATGACCATCCACGCGTCCACCCCGATGAGGACGAGCAAGACGTACAGGATGAAGTAGTACCATTCCAGATAGGTGATCGCCTGGCCCGCCAACGCCGTCCGCAGCTGGATGTGGCCCAGCACGATCACGAACACCAGGCCCGAGCACGCGCCGAGGACGTTGGTGAAGTTGAAGCCGGTCAGGTCGATCCGCCCGACATCGCTGGTGAGCGTCCGGAGCACACCGAACAGCAGGCAAGCCACCACCAGCAGCGGGATGAGCTCGGAAACGAACGTGCTGACGAAGGCGCGGCGGACGTCGAGCGTGAAGTTGAGCTCGGGGAAGGACTCGGTGCCCGCGTACGCCCGGTTGCCGAAGTCGGTGCTGTAGCTGACTTCGCGATATTGGAAGTAGGTGCGCAGCGGCCTCCAGCCTGCGGGCACGAACTCGAGGTCGAGGCCGGGTAATCTCGCGGGATCGATGAAGGTGTAGGCCCCCAGGTCCGGCACGAGCACCACGTTCTCGTCAAAGGCCTTCGGCCACATCCTCAACCACACGTCCTTGGTGTCGAAGGGGTAGCGGCGGAAGTCGAACCGCTCGCGCAGCGTGAGGGCGAAGCTGTAGCGATACAGCATGCCGGTCTTGACGCCGGCGGTGAAGATCGGCCGCGGATCGTGGGCCTCGATGCTCGAATCGCCCACGGCCTCGGGGAAGATCAGGCCGGGCTCGAGGCCCTCGGGCACGTCGAGCGGAAACCGCTGCCAGGCGACCCCCGTGACCATCGCGTTGTTCGCGGAGGCGAACTCGAGCGATTGGAGGAACACCCCCGTCGGGATTTGGATGATGCGGCCCACCTCGCCGGGGCGCGATGCGGCGCCGGCCTCGGCGGCCGGGAGCGCGGTGCTCGACGGCACCGCTGCCATCGAGGCGCCGTGCACGATCGAGGTGGCGGCGGCGGCCGTCGCGGTAGACTCGGCCTCGAGCGCCGGGAACATCTCCTGCTCTTTTCGATCGAGATAGTGGTTCAAACCCGAGATGTCGGTGATGCGCACGCCGTCCGTCGGGTCGTCGAGCGCTCCGACGCCGCTCACCCAGAGCAGCGTGGTGCCGAGCAGCATCGTCCCGGTCCAGGCGATCGCATGGACCCAGATGAGCCAGCCGCGCGAGAGGCCCAGGAGGCTCACGGCGGCCCCCATCGCCAGGTAGGCGACCAGCAGCCCGCAGCCGGAGATGTGGAGCGCGGCCCGCTGCTCCGACACCTCGGTCCGCACGGTTTCCCGATGGGCCGCGACCGCCACCACGCTCCATCCGCTGCTCGCGAGCGGGGCGAAGCTCAGCCGCTCGAGCTGCTTGCTCGAGGGATCGAGGCGATCGATGAACGCGTCCTCGCCGCGGTGCGCGCGGTCACCGACCACGGAGAGGTGGGGGTCCTCGAGACGCTTGGCGAGCGCCGAGACGGTGAGCCCCGCGGCGGATCGGCCGGCCCGCGGGTGCCCCACCAGCTCGCCCGAGGGCGTGATCACGAAGGCGTAGCCGGTCTCGCCGAGGTGCAGGGCGCTCACGGACGACTCGATCGCGTCCCACGGGTAGCGTACGAACACCACGCCGACCGCCACGGCGTCCACATCGGCGGCGGGTCGATAGATGGGCACCGAATATTGTGCGAACCAACCTTCCTCCGCGTCCCCGGTGAAGGTGAGCCACCCCTCGCCGTCCGTGAGCGGCACGTGCCAGGCGTCGTTCCCCGGGCGGGTGTAGGTCTCGGCCTCGTCCACGTGCCCCAGGGAGCCGTCGGGGGCCGATCGGAAGCGTCGCGCGTAGCGCGCACCGTCGATGGGGGTGAGGTACGCGCCCGCTTCGGGAGCGCCCGCCGCGCTGGCCGCGGCTTGCAGGGAACCGTCGACGAGCGCCTCGAGCGCCGCGGGGGACTCGGCGGTCGCCATGCCCGCCTGCACGCGGCTCGCGATCGCCTGGGCGACCTGCGCGCGCACGTCCATCTCCGCCGTGAGGGTCGAGGAGGCCTCCGCGAGCACATCGTCCGCCGCTTGCCACGCGGAGGCCTCCTTCCGGACGCGGAGCGCGGTCGTCGTGTCCGTGAGGTAGACGTGCAGGAGCATCGCGCAGACGAGCGCGACGAGCCAACGGACGAACGAGTACAAACGCGACCGAAACATCGAGGCTCGTCGGGAGTCGCGGATTGTCGGTCAGAAGCGGCCCGCAGGGCAAGCGCTCCACGGTCACGCGGTCAGGGTCCGTCGTTCAAGGGCCGTCCTGAAGCGTCGGGCCCTCAGGTGCCGCGGACCCAACCCCGGGCCTGGATCAGCACGCTGACCATCAGGGAGGTCAACCCCGCCCAGAACCAGCCCGCGAGCGAGGCGGTACCGAGCACGCTCGGCTCGTGGAGCCCGAGCCGCAGGCCGAAGAGCCAGAAGCCGAAGGCCCCGGCGACCATGCCGACGGCGATGTCCCGCAGGGCATGGAAAACCGGCGGCGCGCGCCCCGCCCAGACGTGCACCATCCAGGCCACCACACCGCCGTAGATGATCGCGAACACCCACCCCATGCATCCCGGGTAGTCACGCCTCCGCGAGGGGGCATCCACAGGCCCCGCCCTGCGTTGGGACGTGTCGGCAGGTCAGCGCGCTTCGATCCCCAGGATCACCGGAACGGGCTCCAGGTTCGCGACGGTGCGCGTGTAGCCGTCCACCCGGATGGTCATCCCGGTGCTCGACCCGCCGTCGAAGGCCATCGCGTCCACGCAGCCGAGCCCGCCGAGGACCGTGGCGAGCTCGGCGAGCGAGAGCCCGTTGGTGAGCGTGTCGGTGACGAGCAGCATCACCGTTCCGTCCGCTCGTGTACAGGCGGCGGTACGGCGGTCCACGTGGAGGACATCGAAGCCGCGCCCGCCGTAGCGGAGGTAGGTGTAGGTGAGCCCCCGCGTCATGATGGACGGGAACCCCTGGAAGCCCTGCTCGAGCGTGCCGAGCACCGCGCCCTTCTCGTTGATGATCCGGGGGATGCGCTCGCCCGCGCGAAGGACGAAGTGGGCCGCGCGGTTCTTGCCCTGGCGGCCGCGCGCGGCGCCGTCGCTCACGACCAGGCCGAGCGGGCCGTCGTCGGAGAAGTAGGACGCGTTCACGGCGAGCGCGAGCCCCGCCCGCGCGGCGAGATCGCCGACGGCGGCCGGCGCGAACTCGGGGGTGCCCCACACGCGGAAGCGCCACCGCGCCGGATCGATGCGGGCCAGGACCACGTCGAACACGTGCGGGTTGGGCGGGCGGCGCAGCGCGAGGTCGGCGAGAGACAGGCCCGGCGAGACCTCCTCCCACGTCGGCGCGAGGAAGGCGTGCTCGGCCGACCACACGCGCCGCCGTGCATCCGGACGGGAAATGGGCACCCATCCGTCGGCACGCTCCCACTCCAGCGTGCCGACGCCCGCGATCTGTTGCCCGACCACACGGGCGGCGTCGAGCGCGAGGTCACTTCCCGCCACGAGCGCCAGGATCACCGCCACGAGCGCGACGAGGCGCCATCGCGCACGGCGCCGCGGCGGGAGCCCCGGCGTGGACGACGGCGGCGGCGCGGACGGCCCTGGCTCGTGCGGCGGTAGGTGCTTCGGGTCGGGCGTTGGCTGCTTCATGGGCGGTGTCGGCGCGTTCCGATCGTGCTAGTTGGGATGTTCAATGGGCAGGCCACGCAACATCATCCTGCTCGTAGCGGACTCGCTCCGCTACGATTCTGTGCACGGTGATGTCCGTGCCGGCGGGAGCGGCTTGCCGTTCACCACGGCGCACGCCACACGCTTCACGCAGGCGCGCTCCGGCGGCTGTTGGACATTGCCGGCCACCGCCTCGTTGTTCACCGGGCTGATGCCCCACGAGCACGGCGCCGACAGCCAGTCGCGCGGCATGCGCACCGACGTGCCGACCCTCGCCGAGGCCATGCGCGAGCAGGGGTTCCGCACCCACCAGATCACGGCGAACGTCGCGACCACGGAGATCTTCGGGCTCGATCGCGGCTACGACGAGGTGCACCGCATCTGGAACCACGTCTCGTCGCAACACAAGAAGATCCACGAGGCGCTCGTCCTCATCGGCAAGCCGCGCCTCCGCAAGAAGATCCTCTCGGCCGACTTCGTGAGCGGCAAGCTCTCGGAGGACCTCGAGGCCTCCAAGGTGTGGTTGCAGGACACGGTGGGGGACGTGTTCGACGCGGCGCGGCAGCGCCTCGAGACGAACGAGAAGGACGGAAAACAATCGTTCCTCTTCCTCAACTTGATGGAGACCCACTTCCCCTACCACGTGGGCCCGACGTTCGAGACCACGGCGGACACCCTGATCGGGAAGATGCGTGAGATCGTGAGCCTGTTCCACCTGGTCAACCAGACCTGGCTCACGCAGGACAACCAGCCCATCCGCGACGACATGATGAAGCTGCTCCGCCAGCGGCAGCGCCTCGCCTGGGAGCGGCTCGCGCCCCAGGTGGATGCCTTCATCCAGGAGATGCACGCCCAGGGCAACCTCGTGGTGTTCGGCTCCGACCACGGCGACAACTTCGGCGAGCAGGGCTGGGTGTACCACTTCTCGAACGTGACCGACGCCGGCAACCATGTCCCCCTCTACTGGATCGACCCGGCGGACGACACGCCGCGCGTCATCGACACCCCGGTGAGCACGCGGGACGTGTACCACGGCCTCCTCACGGCCGTCGGGGACCAGCGCGCCGCCTTCTCCCCGGTGACCGAGCCGGAGCGCTCCTTCCCGATCATGCAGAGCTGCTGGTACAACAACCAGGGCAAGACCCTGGAGAAGTACCGGTACAACCAGATCTGCCTGCTCGAGGGCGGCACGCGCTGGATGCGCCGTCGCAACGAGTGGTTCTCGGCCCCGCCGGCCACCAACGGCACGGAGATCGCGTTCACCCGCCTGCCTCCGGGCTTCGACCCGCTGGAAGAGGGCGTGATCGTGCCCGAGCGGCGCGGCTATCTCCGGTCGGTGCTCGAGGACTTTGGTGACTTCTCGGCACGCGTCGAGGCGTGAAGCCGCTCCGTGGCAACCTCTTTGACGTGGGGTGTCGACATGGAACCAACCAACCCGCAGCTGCAACCCCTCGGCGTCGCCTGGGCCGTGTGGTCCGGCGTCACCGTGCTCATCGGGCTCTGCATCGCCCTGGTCGCCGCGGGCGTCGGAGGGCTCATCACGGCCATCCCCGAGTCCAGCTCGGGCGAGCCCGCGCCGTGGTGGATGGGGATGTTCTTCGGGGGGTTCGGGCTCGCCATCGGGGGCGCCGTCCTCTTGATGGGCGTGCTCGGGATCGTGGTCGGGGTCGGCGTGACGAGGGGCCGGCGATGGGCCCTGTTCGCGGCGTGCGCGCTGGGGCTCCTGCACGTTTCGAGCTTCCCGATCGGCACCCTCCTCGGGGTGTGGACGTTCGTGGTGGCTGGGCGGGAGCTGTCGAAGCCGACCGGGTAGGGTAGAACCCCCGGATGCCCGCTTCCTCCGCCTGGATCATCAGCCGAGCCACCGATCTGCGCTGGTTCATCGGTAGCGCCCTCGCGAGCTACGCCATCCTCGGGCTCGCGCTGGTGCTCCCCGCGCGCGATCCGGCGGACTTCTCCGCGTTCACCCCGGTCGTGCTGGTGTTCCTCGTCTGGGGCATCCTGTTCGACGGCTCGCACGTGTTCGCGACCTACACCCGCACCTACTTCGACCGCGAGGCGTTCCGGGGCGGGCGGGCGCTGCTGCTCGGGAGCCTCGGCTGGATCGCCCTCGGCCCCGCCGCGGCGCTCCTCGACGCCGCGCTCGGGCACGACGGGCGCGCCGACCCCCAGAACGGGCTCGTCTACACGCTTTTCCTCGTGTTCGCGTTCTCGTGGGCGTACTACCACCTCATCAAGCAGCACTACGGCTTCCTGATGCTCTACAAGCGCAAGAACGCGGACCTGCTCCCGGTCGACAATACGCTCGACAAGCGGTTCTTGTGGGTGGGCTTCGGCTATCCCTACCTGCGCTTCCTGTTTGGTTCCAACATCTTCGCGTCCGGCCTGATGGGGCGCCACACCCAAGCGGAATTCGAGGGGCTGCTCGGCCTTCAGCTCACCAGCGTGGCGTTCGTGCTCGACGTCGCGTTCGCCGTCGCGACGATCGTGTACCTGGGGCGGCTGGCGCAGCGCTGGTGGGGCGGCCAGCCGGTCGACCTTCCCAAGTACCTGCTCCTCGCCGCCGCGATCCCCATGCACGTGCTCGTGCTGCGCTATGTGTCCGACCTGCTGCTGGTCGTGGCGGCGCTCACGATCATGCACAACCTCCAGTACCACCGCCTCGTGTGGTTCCACAATCAGAACGCCTACCAGTCCGGCCGTCCCGACGCGGTGGCCCGGCACGGCGCCGCGGTCGCGCTCTCGCGGAGCGTGCTCGTCTACCTCCTCGCCGGCATCGCTTTCGCCATCCCCTACCGCATGGCACGCACGTTCAGCGGCGATCTGTTCGGGTCGCTGCTCGCGGAGCAGATCATCGGCGGCGCGGTGTGGGGCGTCGCGTTCCACCACTACTACGTCGACGCGAAGATCTGGAAGCTCCGCGCGAACGCCCGCGTGCGCGAGGATCTGAAGCTGGAGACGGCGGGGGCGTAGGGCCCGAACTGTTCAGGCCTGCGGCCGCGCCTTCCGCCGCCACGAGAGCAGCCCCAGCAGCCCCACCACCATGAACGCGGTGTCGCCTGGAAAGTCGCGCTCGTATTCGGTCTCGTTCATCAGGAAGATGACGGTGCTGGCGGGGGTGCGCTCGGTCGAGTCGGTGAACACCGGGTCGACCGAGTTGGTCGACGGGAACACGATCGCGTCGTACCGCGTGAGCCACCGGGCACCGTCGCCAGCATCGTAGGAACCGGCGTAGGCGAGCCACATGCGCCGCTCGGCGCCGCCGTAGCCGAGCAGGTGGTGGGTGTAGATGCCCGCCGGATCCCAGTAGTCGGCGCCGACGGCGTCCCAGGTGTTGCCCTCCGTCAGGTCGGGGTTGGCGACCGCCTCCCAGCCCGACAACGTCGCGGTGCCCTCGCCGAGCACGAAGATCTCGGTGCGGACCTGCTCGACGCTGGAGCTCGCGCCGAGCTTCGCCGGGAAGATCGCGTGCAGCGCCCCGTCGCTCGCGATCCCGTACGTGATCGACAGCGGCGCGAGATCGACGCCGTTCTCCGCGGTCTCCGGCGCGTCGGGGGCCAGCTGTACGGCCACGAACTCGTAGTCGAGCGGATCGGCGACGTAGCCGGCGATCGCATCCTCGATCAGGGACACGTCGTACCCATGGTCGGTGAGCCAAGTGACCAGGCCGTCCGCGTCCGATGCGGCGAGCGTGGTGTAGGTGTAGTTCCCTGCCAGGCCGCTGCCGGTGACCACGACGCCGGTGTCACCGAAGTTGTCGCCACCACCCTTGTCGCCAAGGCCGTAGCTCGAGTTGATGCACGCGCACCCGCTGCCCTCCGACGACGCCGGATCGATCTCGACCTGCGGCGCGGACGCCAGGGCGATGGCGTCGAGCTTGTCGGCGTCCCCCTCGGCCACGACGCCGATCCCCCCGGGCACCGCGACCACCCACGCGAAGTCGGCGGCGTTGCCTTGGTAGTGGGCGCGGTAGGTCACGGTGATGCTGTGCGTGCCGAGGTCGAACAGGGCCTGCTGGGCATCCGAGGCCGCGAGGGCGCCCTCCTGGGGCGCGAAGCCCCCGCAGGCGAGGGCGGGCTGGATCAGGAGCGACAAGAGGGTCATGGGAGTCTCTACTCGGCGAGGGAGGGATCGGCGACGTGGCCGACGAAGAGCACGGCGCCGGTCACGGTGTCCCGGATGAGGAGGAGGAACGGGTGGTCGGCGATGATCTGCGTGGTCGCTTCGAGCGAGTAGTTCTGGGCCAGGGTGATAGCGGTCGCGGCGGC
Source organism: Pseudomonadota bacterium (assembly GCA_030685065.1). Taxonomy (GTDB): domain Bacteria; phylum Myxococcota_A; class UBA796; order UBA796; family SXON01; genus CAJBVW01. The sequence goes on from JAUXQH010000122.1 coordinate 12,743, forward strand.
CGCCTTGGTCCCCTCCTCGTCGATGTGCACCCAGGTGCGGTGCAGCGCGCGGTCGACGTGCAGCCGGGGCTCTGCCAGCGCCAAGGGCGAGATGCCGGAGAAGTCCGCCACCACCTGGTCGAAGGCGGAGGGCATGCCGAGGGCCGTCAGCGGCGCCTCCAGGTCCGTGTCGGTGGTCAGGTCCATGCGGGGCAGGCTCACGATCAGCTCCTCCACCGGCTGGAGGCTGCCGAGCAGGGAGTCGAGGCCATCCGCCACGATGGCGTCCTCGAGCGCCGCGAGGCCGTCGGGCGCGACGGGGACCAGGAGGTCGAGCACGATCTGGCCGCCGATGTAGGGCAGCTCGCCCACGCAGACGACCGCGTCGCAGCCGGCCTTCCCGGGGACCGTGGCGTTCATCGTGGGGACACGGATGACGCTGCCGTCGAGCAGGGTGAAGTCGGCGTCCTCCGTGCGGTCCACCTCGAAAGCGGTCTCCCACTTGCCGGAGAAGTACAGCGCGTTGACCGCCACGAGCTTGGTCGTGGCGTCGAGGGCGCCGGGCGGCAGCAGGTCGTCGATGTGGCCGTCGGTGTCCGCCGCGATCTGCGCGTTGATCACGGCCTGCGCGCCGGCCGAGTTCCCGAAGAAGTCGGTCTGGACCAGCGGCGCCTGCCACGTGTCCTCCAGGAGCGCGAGCCAATCGGGCTCGAACGTGTAGGTGGCCTCTCCGTAGAGGTGGTTGGAGACGCGCAGCTCCCACACGCGGTCGGGGAACTGGGTGCCCGCGTCGGCGAGGTCGCGGACGGCGGCCCCAAAACCGTCCTGGTAGGCGTCGTCGTCCATCTCCTGGCCGAGGACGGCGCGCAGCTCGTCCGCGGTGGTCGAGCGGGCGCCCGCGTAGATCATCGCGAGCGGTACGCTGATGGAGAGGGGCGAGTAGACGAAGTTGTCCGCCGCACCGTTGGGCTGGGCGTCGCGGAGCGTTGTCGCGAACCGCATGCCGAAGCTGTTCACCTGCTCGATGGCGGCGCGCGTGTCGTCACTGACGGGCGCGCGATCGATCTCGGGCGTGCCGCAGGCGGCGAGGAGGGCGAGCATGGGGAACGGGCGCATGGGTGGAGCTCCGCCTTGATCCGACAGCAAGGGCCGGGCCAGCCCGTGGCAGCTGGATCGTAGGGGGCCGGTGCTGCGCGGCGCGGCCCCCATGTCGCGCTTTCCAGGGAGGCCGGAGTAGTGTGGGCGCACACCAGGGTTCAAGTGCGTCCTCCCGCTTGAAATTTTCTGCTCGGTGGCGGCCTCCCTGTCCTACTCGCCGCCTGCGTGGACGCGGGACCCACTGGTCGTGGGTCGCCGCGGACGACGACACGTGGCTGGGCAGGCACGTGGCGTTCGGGGACTTCGACGCGGACGGGTACGCCGTCGTGGCCGAGGACGACTACGACGGCACCCGCAGCAACAGCGGCCGCGTGTTCATCTTCCGCGGGGGCGCGGGCGGCCTCGCGGGGACGCCCGACGTCACGCTGGAGGGGCAGTCCACGGGGGCGAGGCTCGGGACGAACCTCGTGGTGGGGGACTTCGACGGGGACGGCCGCGAAGACCTCGCCGTCACCGCGCCGTACGCGAGCGTCGAGTCTTCCGGCGACGGCGCGATCTACGTGTGGCTGGGCACCTCCTTCGGCGCCGAGGCGCCCGACCTCACGTGGACCTCCGGCCTCGAGAGCGCCCTGTGCGGCGATGCGTTGCACGCCGCGGACCTCGACGGGGACGGCCTCGACGAGCTCGTGGTCGGCTGCCCAACCGCGGCCGTCTCCTTCTACTCGGCGGGCCGGGTGTACGTCGTTCCGGGGGCGCCGGCACGCCGCGCCCCCCCGTGCTACCGTTCGGGCGTGATCGGATCCCTGCGTTTTGGCAGCGCCGGCGGCAGAGGCCGGTGTGCCGGCGAACGTGCCCCGCCACGCTCCTGCCTCCGCGAGTCTCCCCCATGAGTCGCTCCCTCCTCGCTCTGGTCCTTCTCCCCCTCGTCGGCTGCTTTCCCGAGACGCGGAGGGACGCGGGCCTGGACGCACCGGCGGACACCGACGCGGACACCGACGCGGACACCGACGCGGACACCGACGCGGACACCGACACGGACACGGATACGGATGCGGATGCGGACACGGACACGGACACGGACACCGACACCGATACGGATACGGATACGGATACGGATACGGATACGGATACGGATACGGATACGGATACGGATACGGATACGATGGGGGACTACTCGACGGCGACTGGCTCCACGATGATCGCGATCGCCGCGGGGGCGTTCGCGATGGGCACCTCCGACTATGGCCCGATTCACGCGGTCACCTTGACGCATGAGCTCTGGATGGGTCAGACCGAGGTGACCCAGGACCAATGGCTCACCGTGATGGGGACAGCCCCCTCATCGTACGCCGGGTGCGCCGATTGCCCGGTCGAGCAGGTCGATTGGGCCGACGCGGCCACGTTCACGAACGCGCTCTCTGCTCTCGAAGGGCTGGACGCTTGCTACAACGAGGACGGGACCGAGCTCGCCGCGGAGCTCTCCGACAATCCGTATGACTGCGACGGGTACCGCCTGCCGACGGAGGCCGAGTGGGAGTACGCGTCACGGGCGGGAGAGTCGTTCAGGTATGCAGGATCGGACGCCATCTATGACGTGGTCTGGTTTGTCTCCAGCAGCGATGACAGACCGCACGACGTGGCCTCGCTCGCGCCGAACGGCTGGGGCCTGTACGACATGAGCGGCAACGTCTGGGAGTGGACGAACGACGCGTATGCCGTCTACAGCTCTGGCCCCGTCACCGACCCCACCGGCGCGTCGTCCGGCTCCGACGCCGTGCTGCGAGGGGGTGGATTCACGTCCGCGTACTACAACACGGAGATCGGCTATCGCACCGCGTACGCGCGCACCGAAGTAACGGAAACCGTTGGCTTCCGCATCGCCCGGTCCTCCACGGCCCCGTGAGCGGTTCCGCCGCGGGCCAACATGCTCGCCGCCGCGACCGGGTCAGTCGAAGTCGACGTGCGCGTAGCCCTGGAGCTGCAGATCGATGATCCGCGGGAAGGCGTTCGGCGTGATGCGGACCCCGGGCAACAGATCGCTCGCCTTCCATCCCTTCTGCTCCATCGTGCTCGCGCAGATCTCGACCTGCACGCCCGCCGCGATGAGCTCGCGGACGACCGTGGCGTTCGGGTTCGTCGCGCCCTTCCGGGCCCGCTCCCCCTCCCACGTCCGCCACGCCGCGTCGTTCAGGATCCAGTAGCCGGCGTCCCCGTGGAGCACGGCCGCGATGTGGAGGGCCTCCCGCTTCACGCCCAGGCGCGCGTAGGCGTCGATGACCTTGCGGGCGTAGAAGAGCCCCTCGCCCACCTCGCCTTTCCACTGGTCCCCCTGGATCTGGTAGACGGCGCGCACCTCGGGAACGACGAGCCGTGCGGGATCGGAGGTCTCGTCTGCGAGCGCGGGAATGGGCGCGAGGAGGGCGCCGAGGGCGAGGGCGGCGGCGAGGAGGGCAGTCGGTTTTTGCATGGGTGCAGGGCTCCGTGAGGGTTCCGAACGACCGGGTAACGAGGCATGGTCGTACAATCAAATGTTTGTTTGACTGTTTGATTGATTGGAGTAGGTTTCGGAATCCCCAACGTCCCACGGAGCCTCCCGCATGGATCACCCCTACGCCTACGCCATCGCGCTGCTCGCGATCTCGGTCGCCGTCGCGGCGCTCGAGGCGCTGTTCCCCTGGCGCAAGCAACAACGTCAGCTCCGCCCCGGCCTGCTCGGTGACCTCGCCCACCTCGTGTTCAACGGCCACTTCCTCGGCGTCATCTTCTTCGGCGTCGCGACCACGCACCTGCTGCCCCCCGTAGACCGGCTCCTCGGCGGCGCGGGCCTCACCGAGGCCGTCTACCGGGGCGCGGCGGGCGGGTGGCCGCTCTGGGTCCAGATCCTCGTGGCGCTGTTCGCCGTCGATTTCCTCCAGTGGATCGTGCACAACCTGCTGCACCGCGTGCCATGGCTCTGGGCCACCCACCAGTGCCACCACAGCATCGTCGACGGCGAGATGGACTGGATCGTGTCCTTCCGGTTCCAGTGGACGGAGGTGGTGGTCTACCGGGCGGTCCTCTACCTCCCGCTGGCCTTGCTGGGCTTCGATCCACGTGCGGTCTTCGTGCACGCGGTGTTCGGCACCCTCATCGGCCACCTCAACCACGCGAACCTGAACTGGGACTACGGTCCGCTCCGCTACGTGCTCAACAGCCCCCGCATGCACATCTGGCATCACGACTACGAAGGCGGCGCGCGCACCACCGTCAACTTCGGCATCATCTTCAGCGTGTGGGACTGGATCTTCGGCACGGCGAAGATGCCCGACCACCCGCCCGCGCGGCTCGGCTTCCACGGCGTCGAGTCCTTCCCGACCGATTTTCTCGGCCAGATGGCGTGGCCGCTCCAGCGGCTCGCCCCCGCCGCGATCACCCAGCCGGTGGCCGGGCTCGTGGGCGGGGCGCTGATCCTGTTCGGGTGGTGGGCACACGAGCCGCACGCCACCGCCGCGACCGCGGGCCTGTCGCTCTTCGGCGAGACCCTCGCGGCCTCCCAGCCCGCCGGGGCTGCGGCCGGGGCCTACGCTCGCACCCCCGAGGACGCGGATCGGGCGCGCGATCGGTTCGGCGAAGCCGCGCGCGGCGCCGGGTACCTCCACCCCGAGGCGATGGTCGACGTGGGCGAGCTCGCCGCCGCCCTCGGCGGTGGCCGGCTCGTGGTCCTCGACGTGCGGAAGGACGAGGACTACCTCGCCGGGCACATCCCCACCGCTCGCCTCGTCCGCCGCGTCGACTACGCCACCGATTCCGAGGTGCCCGGCCTCTCCCGGCCCGCGGACGAGCTCGAAGCCGCGTTGCGCCGATGGGGCGTCGACGCGGGGGACGAAGTGGTCGTGTACGGAGACGGCAGCGAGGCGTACCGGCTCTGGTGGACCCTCCGCGAGGTCGGGGGCCTGACCACGCGGGTGATGGACGGCGGCATCCAGGCCTGGAAGGCGGCCGGGCGCGCGGTGGCCGAGGGCGCGGGGACCGCGGTCGATCCGGGGACGATCCCGCTGATTCCTGCGGCGTCGGCGGCCCTGCGCTGGGCGGACGTGCAGGCGCGCCTCGGCGACGCAGAGCGCGTCCTCCACATCGACGCCCGCACCCCCGAGGAGTTCTCCGGGGAGATGCGCCACGCCGAGGCCGCGCGCGCCGGGCACATCCCCGGTGCCGTGCTCCAGCCCTGGACCACCCTCACCGTGGGGGGCTCCGAGGACGTGCGCCTCCGCCCGGTCGCGGCGCTCCGTGCCGACTTCGAGGCCCTCGGCGTCGGCGCCGCGGACGCCGTCGTGACCTACTGCCAGAGCGGCACGCGCTCGTCGGTGACGTGGTTCGGGTTGTGGCAGGCGGGCTTCGCGGAGGGGCGCACCGTCCTGAACTACCAGGGATCGTGGGCGGACTACAGCCGGACGGCCCTCCCGGTGGAGCTCGGCGCCGCTCCCGGCGGAAGTCTAGGATGATCGCCGAGCCTTCACGCCGAGACCTCTTGCGGGGCGCGATCGCGGCCGTCGCGACGGTGGGGCTGGGCGGCGCCCTCGGCGTCCATGCGGCGGGCGCGCCGCCGCGCCCCTCCCTCGCGGGGGTGCACCGGCCGCGCGGCTTCTCGCTCGGGCTGTTCGCGAGCGACCCCGGATGGGACTACGGCCCCATGCTCGCCGAGATCGCCGCGCGCGGCGCCACCGACGTGATGCTCGTGCCCGCCTGGTACCAGGACGACGCGCGCGCCTCCCGCATCACGCCGGAGCCCGGCCGCTCGCCCGCCGACGACACCGTGCGGCGCGCGCTCCGCCAGGCGCGAGAGCTGGGGCTCCGCACCGCGCTCATGCCGATCGTGCGGCTCCGCTCCGAGGGGCCCGGCCGGTGGCGCGGGGCCATCGCCCCCGCCGCGGGGGTGGACGCCTGGTTCGCGGACTACGCGCGCTACGTCCTCGGCATGGCGCACCTCGCGGAGGAGGGGGGCGCCGCGCGCTTCGTGGTCGGCAGCGAGCTGGTCTCGTTGGAGGCGGCCGAGGGGCCGTGGCGCCGCCTCATCGGCGGGGCGCGGGCGCGGTTCGGCGGGCGCCTCCTCTACTCCGCGAACTGGGACCACGCGGACGCGCTCCCCTTCGCCGACGCCCTCGACGAGATCGGCGTCAACGCCTACTTTCCGCTCGCGACCGACGATCGGCGCCCCTCGCCGGCGGCCCTGCGCGACGCCTGGCGAGCGCCCCGACGGGCCTTCACCGCCCTGAAGCGCCGGCACGGCAAGCCGCTCGTCGTCACCGAGGTCGGCTACCCCGCGCGCCGAGGCGCCGCGCGTGCACCCTGGCAAATCGATCCGGCGGCTCCCGTCGACGTGGCGCTCCAGGCGGATCTGCTCGACGTCGCCTGCGAGGCCCTCTCCGACCCGGCCGTGGTGGACGGCCTGTTCGTGTGGAACTGGTTCGGATACGGCGGCCCCTCGGACGGGGGGTACTCGCCCCGCGGCAAGCCGGCGGCGGCGCGGGTCGAGCGCTGGCTGCGCCGAATGGAAATTGGGGAGCGACTGGCATGACACCGAGCGAAGCCCTGCGGATCAAGAACGAGGCCATCGCCCGGCTCGCGCAGGCGTTCACGAACCCCGTGCGCCTCCGGCTCCTCGGCATCCTCAACCAGGGCGAGGCGTCGGTCGAGGTGCTCGCCGAGAAGACCGGCCAGAGTGGTGCGAACACGAGCGCCCAGCTCCGGCAGCTCGCGTCCGCCAACGTCGTCGTGGCGCGGAGGGAGGGCCGCCACATCTACTACCGGCTCGCCAGCCCTGGGGTCCGGCGCCTCTGGAAGTCCCTGCAGGAGGAGGCGGCCGCGTCTTCGCCCGCCCTGCGCGAGCTCGTCCGTGACTGGTACGGGCCCCTGGACCCCGACGACGTCGCCGCCGCCCGCGTGCTGATGGCCCGCGTGGTCGCCGGGGAGGTGACGCTGCTCGACGTGCGCCCACCGGACGAGCACGCCGCGGGGCACCTCCCGGGCGCACGCAACATCTCCGCCGACACGATCGAGGCCGTGGTGGACACCCTGCCGCCCGGCCGGCCCGTCGTCGTCTATTGCCGTGGCCGCTACTGCGTGCTCGCCGCCGACTGCGTGCGGCGCCTGCAGGGCCGGGGGGTGGACGTTCGCAACCTCGCCATGGGCGTGGCGGATTGGGAAGCGGCGGGGCTGCCGGTGTCGAGCTCCGCGGCGTCGCGCCCGGCCGTCGCCCTCCCGGAAAACACCACCGCGTGACGGGCTGCGTCGCGCGCGTACCTCCGGGAGCAGGGAGGGATCGTGGCAGCAGCCCGAGCTGGCGGGGACACGTTCGAGCCTCCTGTGCGGGACGAGGTCGACACGAAAATCCACGGCTCCACCAGCGAGGATTGGGCCCGGCTACGCGTGGGCGTTCCTACCCCGCCTTGATCTCGGTCCAGATCTGGTCCCAGGCGCCCGACGCCCCGGCCAGGTCGGACTGGAACTCGAGCAGCTTCATCTGCTCCTCCGTCGGGTAGGGCACCGGCTTGGCCATCTTGGCGGTGGCGGCCGCGTTCGGCGAGCCGTAGCCGGTGAAGTCGGAGATGGCCGCGCCAACGTCGGCACGCAGGATGTAGTCGAGGAAGGCGTGTGCCGCGCGGGGGTTCGGGGCGCCCTTGGGGATCACCATCGAGTCCGCCCAGATCACGCCGCCCTCCTTGGGGAGGATCCAGTCGATCTTGTCGTTCTCCGCCTTGGCCTGGAGGGTGTCGCCGTTCCAGAGCTGGGCGATCCACACGTCCCCGGCGACGAGCTGGCCCTTCACCGGCGCGCTGACGTAGCTCTGGAGCAGGGCCTTGGCGGTGAGGGCGTCGGCCTTGGCGGCCGCGAGATCCTCGGGGACGGACGAGTTGAGCGACTTGCCCCGGAACTTGAGCCACGCCCCGATGACGTCGCGCATGTCGTCCATCATCGTCATCTTGCCCTTGTACTGGGCATCGTGGAACACGGCCCACGAGTCGGGCGGCGCCTTGACCTTGTCGGCGCGGTAGGCGATCCCGGTCATGCCCCACTGCCAGGGCACCGCGTACGCATCGGTGGGATCGAAGGCCATCTTGCGGAACTGCGGCGCGACGTTTCCGAGGTTGGGGATGTACTTCGGGCGCAGCTCCTCCAGGAGCTTCAGCGCGAGGAGCACCTGGACCGCGTAGCCGGAGGGGCACACGAGATCGTAGCCGCTGGCCCCGGCCTGGAGCTTGGCGATGAGCTCCTCGTTCGACTCGAACGTGTCGTACGTGACCTTGACGCCCGACTCCTTCTCGAAGTTCGCGACGGTGTCCTCGGCGATGTAGTCCGACCAATTGTAGATCTTGAGCTCCTTCTCCAGCTCGCCGAGGTCGGGCGGGCCCGCGGGCTTCACCACGGCGGCTCCGGTAGGAGCCTTGGGGGTCTCCGGGGGCGCCTCGCTGCCGCTGCACGCCTGGAGGACCGCGGCGATGCTGGGCAGGCCGAGGCCGAGGGCGAGGGCGCCCCGCACGAAGGAACGACGGTCGACGCGGCCGTCCGCCAGCCCATCCGCGAGGGCGAGCGTCTGCTGCGCGAGGGTCTTCTTGGAGGTGGAATCGTCGGACATGGGGGCTCCCGAGGGGATGGAATTAGTGGGGCTTGGGCGCGCGGGTGAGGCGGTCGGAGATGTAGATCATCGTCGTCGTGGCGACCAGCACGATCGTACTGATCGCGTTGATGCTCGGCTCGATGTTCTTCCGCACCATGCCGTACACCACGATGGGAAGGGTGCTGGTGCCGGGGCCCGACACGAGCGAGGTGATCACGAAGTCGTCGAAGGACATGGTGAACGCGAGCAGCGCCCCGGAGAGGATGCCCGGCCAGAGCTGCGGCACGGTGACCCGCCAGAACGTGGTCCACTCGTCCGCGCCGAGGATGAGCGCCGCTTCTTCGAGCGAGCGGTCCATGCCCTCGAGGCGCGCCCGCACCACCACCGTGACGTAGGAGATGTTGAACGCGACGTGCGCGAGGATGATCGTCCCGGTGCCGAGCGGTACGCCCATCGCGACGAACAGCAGCAGCAGCGAGATGCCGCACACGATCTCGGGGGTCACCACCGGCACGTAGACGAGGCCCTCGAGCACGGTGCGCGCGGTGAGGCGGTGCCGCGCGAGCCCCATCGCGAGCAGCGTCCCGAGGATGGTCGAGATCACGGTGGACGCGCCGCCCACCACGAGGCTGCGCTGGAGCGCGTGGAGGATGTCGTCCCGCTCGAGCAGGCGCGTGTACCAATGCAACGTGAAGCCCGACCACTCGGTGGAGAACTTCGAGTCGTTGAAGGAGAACAGCACCAGCACGAGCATGGGCGCGTGGAGGAAGAAGTAGACCAGCCCGGTGACCGCGAGGACCCAGGCGGGGAGCCGACGTTGCCCGTTCACTTGGTTCCTCCGATCACAGGCCACCGCCCGGCGCGCGGTCGCGCATGCGCAGGTAGAGCGACACCGCCACGAGCACCCCCGACATCACGACGAAGCTCGCCGCCGCGCCGAACGGCCAATTGCGCGCGGTGGTGAATTGGTTCTGGACGAGGTTGCCGATCATCATCTGCTTGGCGCCGCCGAGCAGATCGGAGGTGAGGTAGGAGCCGAGCGCCGGGATGAACGTGAGGAGCGAGCCGGCCGCGACGCCCGGCAGCGAGAGCGGCCAGATCACCCGCCAGAACCGGCTCAGCGGCCGGGCGCCGAGCACCTCGGCGGCTTCGAGCAAGGTGGGATCGAGCTTCTCCAGCGAGGTGTAGATGGGCAGGATCATGAACGGCAGAAAACCGTACACCAGCCCCGCCATGACCGCGCCGGGCGTGTAGAGCAATTCCAGCGGCTCGTCGATGAGCCCGATCGCCAGCAGCGCCGTGTTGATGAGCCCGCTGTCCCGCATCAGGAAGATCATCGCGAACGTGCGTACGAGGAAGCTCGTCCACAGCGGCACGATGACCATGAACACCAGCACGTTCTTCCATCGGCCCGCGCTCGCGAGCGCCCACGCCACCGGGTAGCCGACCAACAGACAGAACAACGTGGCGCCCACCGACCACGCCACGGTCCGCGCGAGGATCGTGAGGTACAGCGGGTCCATGAAGCGTTGGTAGTGCTCGAGCGTGAACGCCCACTCGATGCCGCCGTAGGTGCCGCGCTGCATGAACGAGGCGCCGAACATCATCGCGAGCGGCATGAGAAAAAAGACGACGAGAAACGTCAGCGCCGGGCCGACCTGCGACCAGCCGGCGTAGGAGGCTCGGGTGGCGAGCGCGCGGAAGACGCGACGGCGCGCCCGGACGAAGAGGGAGAGAGGGGGCCGTGGATCACATGCCTCCCTCGGGTGTCTCGGGGGCGTTGCGGGGGCGGAGCCCCCGCCCCAGGAACCACCAGAAACCAACGGATCGGCACCGCTCATGTGGGATCCTGCTCGAGGACCTGCACGTCCTCCGCGAACCAGGTCGCGCGCACCTTGTCACCGGCCTTCCACGCCAGCGGCCGCCGCAGTTGGCCCTCGTTCCGGGTCGCGACGACGAGCTCGCCGCCGCCCGCCACCGAGAGCTTCACGTGCAGCATCTCCCCGCGGTAGATCACGTGGGAGATCGTGGCGGGGAGCGAATTGTCGCCCTCCCCGTCGATATGGAGACGCTCGGGGCGGAGCGCGACGTGCACGCGCGACCCAATCGCGGGGGCTCCCGCCGCGGGAACGGGCACGGAGAACAGGCCGGCCGGATGACAGACCGTGAGGCGCCCGCCTTCGACCGCCTCTACCCCACCCTCGAGGAAGTTCGACTCGCCGATGAACCGGGCCACGAACGGCGTGCGCGGGCGCTCGTAGATCTCGGCGGGCGTGCCGACCTGGGCGATGCGCGCGTCGGCCATGACCGCGATGCGGTCGGACATCGTGAGCGCCTCTTCCTGGTCGTGCGTCACGTACACGAACGTGATGCCCAGCCGCTTGTTGAGGACCTTGAGCTCCTGTTGCATCTCCTTTCGGAGCTTCAGATCGAGCGCCCCGAGCGGCTCGTCCAACAGGAGGATCGGCGGCTCCACGACCAGGGCCCGCGCGAGGGCCACGCGCTGGCGCTGTCCCCCGGAGAGCGCGGGCGGCAGCCTGTCCCCGAAGGTGCGGGCGTCGAGCTGCACGAGCTCCATCGCGCGGCGCACCCGCTCGGCGATCTGCGTCTTTCCCACGCCCCGCTGCTCGAGGCCGAACGCGATGTTGCGCGCGACCGTGAGGTGCGGGAAAAGCGCGTAGCTCTGGAACACCATGCCGAGGTCGCGCTCGTACGGCCGCAGGTGGTTCACGAGCTTTCCGTTCAGCCGCACCTCGCCGCCGTCGGTGTCCGGCTGCTCGAAGCCCGCGATCATGCGGAGCGTCGTGCTCTTGCCGCAGCCCGAGGGCCCCAACAGCGAGAAGAACTCGCCCGGGCGGATGGAGAACGAGATGTCGCGCACGGCGGCGCGGCTGCCGTAGGTCTTGCGGACCCGGGCGAATTCGACGGCGTAGTCTGGGTTGTTCGGGCTGCTCAACGGATGCGGGACCTCGGGCGCCGATGATGGCACGGATGGCGGCGGAAGGGGGCGGGGGGGTCGGTAAGCGGCCCGGTTCGCCGCGTTCGCGATTGCATCGGAGTTCGTGTAGGGTGCCGCTCTCCCCGGATCCGCATGCCCCTCCAGCAACACCGCCTCGTGCTCCGCACCCTCGGCCTCCTCCTCGCCAGCGCCGCCGCCGCCGCCCCCGCGTTCGCCGACACGACCACGGTCAACTTCGACGACCGGACCGCGCCCTGCACGTTCGCCTCGGCGAGCTCGCCGGCCGCGTTCTACACCTCGGTGGGCCTGACGCTCTCGGGCGGGTTCGAGGTGATCAACTTCTGCGGAAGCTTCAGCGTGACGGCGTATTCGTCGCCGAACTTCCTGGCGTGGAACAGCGGCGCGAGCACCGGGCTGGCGGAGACCTTCATCTTCACCGAGCCGACGACGTCGGTGACCATGTACGTCGGCAGCAACACTGGGGGGACGGCCACCCTCGTCGCCTACGACTCGGCGAGCGCGGTGCTCGGCAGCGGCTCGCGCACCGTCACCTCCACCCTGGGGGCGGTGTCCGTGTCCGCGAGCGACATCCACCATGTCACGCTCACGGTGACCGGGACCAACGGGGTGGTGGACGATGTCACCTGGACCCACAGCCCGGCGCTCGACGGCGACGGCGACGGCTACCCCAGCACCACCGATTGTGACGACACCGATGCCGCCATCCACCCCGGCGCCACTGAGACCTGCAACGACGCCGATGACGATTGCGACGGCACGGTAGACGAGGGCGCGGCCGACGCCTCCACCTGGTACGCCGACACCGACGGGGACGACTTCGGTGACGCCGCGAGCCCCCTCCTCGCGTGCGAGATGCCGTCCGGCTACGCGGGCGACGACCTCGACTGTGACGATACGGACGGCCTGATCAACCCGGACGGGCTGGAGATCTGCAACGGCGCGGATGACGACTGTGACGGCACGGTCGATCTCGGGGCCGACGATCCGTCCACCTGGTACACGGACGCGGACGGGGACTCCTACGGCGCCCTCGCGACGGCCGTCGACGCGTGCGACGCACCTTCGGGCACCGTCACCGACGGCACCGACTGTGACGACACCCTCGCCGCGATCAACCCCGGTGCGACCGAGGTGTGTGACAGCGCGAACACCGACGAGGACTGTGACGGCCTCGCGGACAACGCCGACAGCTCCGCATCCGGCTCCACCCGGACCGCCTTCTACGCCGACTCCGATGATGACGGGTACGGCTCCACGTCGACCGCGTCGTTCTGCGACCTGCCCGCGGACTACTCGACGCTGAACACCGACTGTGACGACGCGGTGGCCGCCATCAACCCCGCCGCCACCGAGATCTCGGGCGACGGAGTGGACCAGGATTGCGACGGCGGCGAGAGCTGCTACGTCGACGCCGACTTCGACGGCGCCCGCACCGCGTTCGTGATCGCCTCCCCGGACGCCGCCTGCTCCGCCCCTGGCGAAGCGCTCGGCACCGCCGATCTGGATTGTGACGACACCGACCCCACGGCCTACCCGGATGCCACCGAGCTGACCGGCTCGGGCGTGGACGAAGACTGCGACGGCACCGAGCTCTGTTACACCGACTCGGACGGAGACGCCTACCGTCCCGACACGACCAGCACGATCGCCTCCTCCGACGGCGACTGTGACGACGCGGGCGAGGCGCTCGCCACGGCGTTGGCCGGGGACTGCGACGATTCGTCGACGGCCTACAACCCCGCCGCCGTCGAGGACGACTGCACCGATCCGAACGACTACAATTGCGACGGCGCGGTCGGGTACCGCAACGCCGACGGAGACGCCTTCGCCGCCTGCGCGGAGTGTGACGACAGCGACGCGAGCGTGTTCCCCGGGGCGGCCGAGGCCGCGGGGGACGGCGTCGACAGCGACTGTGACGGCGTGGACGTTTGCTACGTCGATGCCGACGATGACGGCTACCGCCCCGACGGGACCAGCACCGTTTCGGGCTCGACCGTCGCGTGTGACGCGCCGGGTGAGGCGAGCGACCTCGATCCTTTGGGGGATTGTGACGACGGCGACTTCGCCGTCAACCCGGCGGCGACCGAGACCCTCGGCGACGAGCTGGACGCCAACTGTGACGGCGGCGAGTCCTGCTTCGTGGACGCCGACGTGGACGGCTACCGCAGCGAGGACGGCGCGACGGTCAGCTCCGATGACCTCGACTGTAGCGATGACGGCGAGGCCCTGGCGACCGCGGGCACGGACTGCGACGACACCCAGGCCTCCGTCAACCCGGCCGCGGCCGAGCTCGCGGGCGACCAGGTGGACAGCGACTGTGATGACACGGAGATCTGCTACGTCGACGCGGACGCGGACGGCTACCGTCCGGACGAATCGTCCACGGTCGCGAGCGCAGATGTGAGCTGCGCGGAGGCCGGCGAGGCCCTCGCGACCGCCCCGACGGATGACTGTGACGACACCGACGCCACCGTGAGCCCCGACGGTGTCGAGCGCGTCGGCGACGGGATCGACAGCGACTGTGACGGCGCCGAGGTCTGCTACGCGGACGCCGACGCCGACGGCTACCGCGGCGACGACGACGCGACGGTCGCTTCGAGCGACGCCGACTGTGACGACGCGAACGAGGCGCTCGCGACGACCCTCACCGGGGATTGCGACACCTTCGACGCCGCGTACAACCCGGCCGCCGTCGAGGACGACTGCACCGATCCGAACGACTACAACTGCGACGGTTCGGTCGGGTATGTGGACGCCGATGGGGACGGACACGCCGCGTGCGCGGAGTGCAACGACGGGGACGCCACCGTGTTCCCCGGCGCCGTCGAGCTCGCGGGCGACCTGCTCGATCAGGACTGTGACGGCACGGAAACCTGCTACGTCGACGCCGACGATGACGGCTACCGCCCCGATGAAACGAGCACGGTGTCGAGCGCGAACGTGGCGTGTGACGCGAGCGGTGAGGCGGTCGCGACCGATCCGTCGGACGACTGTGACGACGCCGACGCCGCGGTGAGCCCCGCGGCCGCCGAGATCGTGGGCGACGGGATCGACCAGGACTGTGACGGCACCGAGTCCTGCTTCGTCGATGCGGACGCGGACGGCTACACCGCCGAGGGCGGCGCGATCGTCGAGAGCGCGGACATCGCCTGCGACGGCACGGGCGAGGCTCCCGCGGACGCCCTCTCCGGCGACTGTGACGACGCGAGCGCGGCCTACAACCCGGGCGCCGCCGAGGACGACTGCGCCGACCCGGCCGACTACAACTGTGACGGTTCGTCGGGCTACGCGGACGCGGACCTGGACGGCTTCGCGGCGTGCGAGGAGTGTGATGACGCGGTGAGCGGCATCAACCCCGCCGCCGACGAGGTGTGCAACGATCTCGACGACGACTGTGACGGCACCGTGGACGTGGGCGCGATCGACGCGGGCACCTGGTACGCGGACGCCGATGGCGACGGGTTCACCGACCCCGGAGCCACGGTCACGGCCTGCGACGAGCCCGAGGGCTACCTCGCGGCGACCGAGGACGACTGTGACGACGGGGACGCGACCAGCTTCCCCGGCGGCGACGAGCTCCCGGACGACGGGATCGACCAGGACTGCGACGGCGAGGACGCCGTCTCCGAGGACACGGACGCGCCGGACGACGACACCGGCGTCGGCAAGGACGACAGCAAGGACGGCGGGGAGTGCGGCTGTTCGTCGCCCGACGCGGGTGGCGCCGCGCTCTCGCTGGTGCTCGCGGGCCTGGCGTTGACCGCACGCCGTCGGCGCTCGGTGTAGTCCGGTCGCGCACGAGCGAACGCGCGGCGGATCGGGTCGGCCGCCGCGCGGCGGGGTAGCTTGGCCGGATGCTGCTGCTCCTCCTCTTCGCGTGCGCTGGCCCCGGCTCTTCGGACAGCGTCTCTTCGGACAAGGACACCTCGGCGGACACGTCGCAGGTGTCCGACTCGGGGGACGCCGACACCGACACCGACACCGACACCGACACCGACGTCCAAGAGCTCTACGGCACGCCCCCGGCCTCGCCGGTGGGCCTGCCCACGTTCACGGCGCACAACCAATACGGGGAGGCCCGGTCCGAGGCTGACCTTCTCGGACATCCCACCGTCCTCTGGTTCTACCCGGCCGCTGGGACCTATGGTTGAACCATCGAAGGTTGCGGGTACCGCGACCAACAGACGGAGTTCGACGCGCTCGGTGTCACCATCGTGGGCGTCGGGTTGGACACCCCCGCCGACAACCTCGAGTGGTCGGACGACGAGGGCTTCCTCTACGACCTCTGGACCGACGACGACGCGGTGCTCGGCGTCACCTACGCGGCGCTCACCAGTGCAACCGACACGTCGGTCTCCCGCGTGACCATGCTGCTCGATGAAAATGGGGAGCTGCTCCTGGAGTACGTCGACTCGATCAACGTCGGCACGCACCCGGCCAAGGTGCTCGACGACTGCCGCGCGTTGTTCGGGGGGTGAGCCTGCTCTCCGGCCAGACCGGCATCCGCATGCGCGAGGCGCTCGCCGGGGGTGACGCCCCCACTGCGGCCTCCCTGGCGCTGGCCCTCGACGAGCCGCATCGCATCGAGCTCCTCCTGGGCGCCGCCCTGCGCGACGCGCGCGGGGGATGGGCGGCGGCGCGGCTGTGGCTCGAAGCGGAAGCGGGGGGCGAGGGGCCCGACCGCTGGTTGCCGGTCTGCCGCCTCCTGGCCGCGCCGGGCGCGGACCATGCCCTCGACCAGCTCGCCGCGGCCTACGTCGCGGAGGGGCGCATCCCCGAGGTCTGGCCCGCACGGGGGCGCCCGCTCGACCGCAACGTCCGCGTGCCCCTCGCCGACGTCGCCGTGGCGGAGGCGCTCATGGCCGGCGTCTCCGGGCCGGCGCTGCTCGATGCCTTCGCGGACCTGCCGCTCTACCCGGCGGTCGCGTACTACTACCGGCGGGGCACGATCCATGCGCTCGGGGCGCGGCCGCTCGTGATCCTCGCGGCGTCGGCCGGCTGAAGGCGGAGCGGGCGGGGTAGACGACATCGCCATGGAGACGGTAGAAGGCTGAGCACACCAAGGAGAGCACCATGCCCAAGGGTCAAGACAAGGCGAAGACCAACAACAAGGACAAGCTCAGCATCCAGGAGAAGCAGAAGAAGAAGGCGGAGAAGAACGCAGCCAAGGGCAAGTAGGCCCGGGCGGGCGCGGGCCGGCCGAGTTGCTCACCAGCCCGCGTTCAGCGCGTAGAGATCCTCCACCGGCGTGAAATGACCCGCGAGGTGGTTGCTCCAGTCGATCTCCCACACCGGCGTTGCATCCGGCGTGACCTCCTGGATCACGCCGTCCGTGCCGAAGCTGACGAGGGTGTTGCCGTTCGGGAGCCGCGTGGCCTCGCCGGCATAGTCGCCGTAGTACCCGGCGTCCGCCGCGTAGGTCCACACCTGGCGGGCGGTGCCGGCGGCCACGTCCAGGTCGAGCTCGCGGATCTGCTGCAGGCCGCGCTCCTCGGGCACGTGGGTCGTGAGGAGCAGCGTGCCGTCGGGCGTCCAGTTGGGATAGTGCTGGAGCTCGAGGCGGATGGTCTCGGGCTCGAACGCCAGGCCGTCGGGGTACTCGCCGAGCTCCCACAACAGATCGCCGCTCCCCAGGTCGATGCCGATGACCGTCGAGGTCTGGAACATCGACCAGACGACGACGTTGGTTTCGGGATCCCAGCGCACGGTGTTGGGCGCGCACGCCCAATAGGCGTCGCTGAAGGGGTCCATCCACGGGGCGCAGCTCCAGATGCGCGCCCGGGTGCCGTCGGGGTACTGGCGCTCGAGGTGGTAGTCGTAGTCGCTCTCGGCGTAGTCGAAGAGGAAGCTGCCGTCTTCGAGCTCGTCCCAGGTGAAGCCGAAGCCCTCGATCTCGGTCTCGACCTCTTGTTCGAGCGAGAGCGTGGCGCGCGTGATCGAGCCGGGCACGCTGTCGGCGACGTAGTAGGTCGTCGCGTCCCAGGCGATGTGGGAGCCGTCCCGGGCGACGCGCGGGAACAGTGTCAGTCGGCGATCAGACACCGGGCGATACCAGACGATCCGCCCGAGCCGGTCGAGGATCACCACCCAACACGGCCCGAAGAAGTTGTTCGACCCCATGTCCACGCTGGTGAGGAAATAGGGCGCGGCGTCGGACGCGGCCGGCTCCCACGTCGTGAGCGACGGCTCGAAGAGGCCGCGCGGGAGCGGGTCGGTCGCGCCCTCGGCCGTCAACTGGGTACCCCCGGCGCTCAACGTGACGGTCACGGGGGTGTCCGCAGGCAGACCGAGCACCACCTCGGTCACCGCGCCGGCCTCGTGCGCGCGCACGGGAGAGGAGAAGGTCTCCCCGTCCAGCTCCCAGGAGAGCGAGGTGTCACCGGCGACGAGCTGTGACCATGTCGCGACGAGGACCGTGCTCAGCTCGGGGTGCACCGCGAGCGTGAGGTCGGCCGCGGCCGCCGGTTCCGTGTCGGTATCGGCGTCGGTGTCCGAATCGGTGTCGGTGTCCGAATCGGCGTCGGTGTCCGAATCGGTGTCGGTGTCCGAATCGGTGTCGGCGTCCGCGGGAGCGGTGTCATCCCCGAGCTTGATCGCCGTGGGCTCGCAGCCTGCCAGCGCGAGCAGCGCGAGGATCACGGGACCAGCGCGGGCACGAGGGTCACGAACCCGAAGGCGTAGCCGACGCCGGTGTTGACGCTCCACTCGACCTCGCCCGCCTGGCTCACGCGGTCGAGCTGGCCCGCCACGGAGAAGGCCACGAACGTGTCCCCGTCGTCCAGCCGGGCCGCATCTCCGAGCACGAAGCTGTAGACCTTGGGGTCGGGCGTGTAGTCCCACACCTGGGTGGCGGTCTTCGCGTCGCGATCGAGCTCGTATTCGATGGCGCGGCTGGCGTTGGCGCCGGCGCCGTCGTTGTCGAACACGAGCAGGCGATCGCCCACCATCTCGAACTGGTGCTGGTGGCGGAACCGGCTGCCGTCGAACGTGTAGTCGGAGGGCTCGCCGCCGATGACGTCGCCACAAGCGCCGCTGCGGTCGACCTCGAGGATGCTCGAGAAGTTGCGGAGGCCGAGGTGGTAGCTGTCGGTGTCGGGCGCGTAATCGAGCGCGTTCGCGAAGGTCCAGCCGAGCTCGACGTCATCGCCGGTGTACACGGCGGGATCGAAGCAGTCCCAAGAGGTCCAGATGTCGGTCTGGGTGCCCCCGGGGGCGATCTCGACGATGCGATCGCCGCGCACGTCCGCGCCGTCCGCTCCGGGCCCGTACTTCACGCCGATCGCGGCGAGCGTACCGTCCGCGAGCTCGACGAAATCGTGGGAGAGCAGCGGCACGGCGATCTCGGTGGAGGTCGCGCCGTCCCACGACACCTTCACCAGCGCGCTGTCCTCGGCGGGATCGCCGGACACGCTCGCGGCGTTGTAGACGATGCCGGTGCCGTCGCTCGCGAGGCGCACCCGGTACACGTCCAAGCCACGGGAATCCAGGTGGTACCAGACGATGTTCCCCTCGGGCGAGAGGATGATCGCCGCGGTGGCGGCGCCGATGAGCGGCGTCAACATGAACTGGTCGTGCCCGCCGCCGGCCACGGTGAGCGAGGGGAGCTCCGTCGGGAGCGAGCCGGTGGTGTAGGTCCCGGTGCCGACGACCGTGCCGGCGTCGTCGTGAACGCTCCAGGTGACCTCGGTCGCCGCGGGAACGCCGAGCAGGAGGGTCTCGTGGTCGGTCTGGGACGCGTCGAACGGGACGTCGAAGGTGCGCTCGGCCGTGCCGTACCGCACGATCCCCGCGAACGGCTCGGGGGACGACCACACGAGCGTCGCGACCGTGGCGATGTCGGCGCTCGGGACGACCTCGGCCGTGATCGTGCCGGCCGTACACCCGTGCAGGACGGAGAGGGCGAGCGCGATCATGTGGGCTCCACGACGGTCAGGAAGACGGGCGCCGGGTTGTAGCAGCGGCTGCATCGCAACGCGAGGAGCCACGTACCGTCCCCGGTGAAGCCGGTGAAGGCCCCGTTCGTACCGGTGGCGCCCGTGAGATCGGCGGTGGTCTCGCCCGTGAGGGTGAGGTTGTACAGCTCGGTGGCGTTCAGCTCGAGGTCGAGAAGCTGGGCCTCGAGCGTGGCCGGAGTCTCCCCCTCGTAGAAGGCGACCATCAGGCCGTCGATGTCCTCCACCGCGATGGGGTTGCCCTGCCCGTCGACCGTGAGGGGCGACCAATCGACGGTGAAGGGGCCGTCCGCCGGGAGCGGCACGGAGGTGAGGGTCTCGAGGTCGGCGTCGACGTCGAGCAGGCCGCAGCCGTCCCCCACGCTCACCTCGGTGGTGAGGTTGCCCTCTTCGGGGGCGAGGAACGTGATCATCCGCGCGCCGACGCCCGGGGTCACGCCCTGGGTGAGCAGCAACATGTAGGTGCCGCCGGTGGCGGTGTACTCCTCGGCCACGTCGATCGTGGTGCCGAAGAAGCTGAAGTCCGCGAGGTTCACGCAGGAATTCGTGCCGTCCGTGCGGGACTCGACGTAGCCCGAGATGGCGGACTGCTGGAGGGCGTTGGTGGAGAGCGCCACCTCGACCTCTTCCTGCGAGTAGTTCGGGAACCGCACCAGGCCGATGTTCTGGATGTCCGCGAGCGGATCGATGTCGTGACACTGCAGGTCGTGGAGGACCTCGTCCCAGCACACGGTCACGTCGGTCGCGGAGGCCGTGGGGATCGAGGGCACGTCGAGCGCGCCGGTGAAGGCGTAGTTGTTCTCGTCGGCGAGGAGGCCGGGAACGCGGTCGTCCTTCGGGTCACACCCCGAAACGGCGAGCAGCGCGGCCACGGCGGCGAGGCGCCTCTTGATGAGCATCTGCGGGGCTCCCGATCAGTAGGGGTAGAAGCCGACTTCGAGGTCGTAGGTGAGCAGCGCCGTGGTGTCCTCGAGCGTGGCGTACCCGGCCACCTGCCACGACACGCCGTCATCCACCATCAGGACCGCGGCGTGGCCGAAGTAGTCGGGGTCGTAGCCGTAGGCGCGCGTGGTGCCGACGGCGGCCTGCGGATCGGCCCAGCCGACCGCCGCGCACTCGGTGTCGACCTCGGTCGTCACGTCGGTGATCTCGAGGGTGTAGGCCCAATCGCAGGTCTCGCAGTCCGTGCGCTCCCCGGTCGAGGCGAGGGTCATCGTGAGGCGGCACACGTCGTCCCCATAGCCCTCGTCCGCCACGAACACGACGGACTCGGTGCCGGCGTACCCGCCCTCTACCGTGGCGCTCCCGACGAGGCGGAGCAGCCCGGTGAGCTCCTCGTCCGTGTCGGTGTCCGAATCGGTGTCCGCGTCCGTGTCCGAATCGGTGTCCGAATCGGTGTCCGCGGCGGCCGTATCGTCAGCGCTGTCCGTGCCGGAGCAGGCCAGGGGGAGGGCGAGGAAGGCGAGGAGGAGGAGCTTCACGGGCGCCAATGTAGCCCAGTGTCGGGCGCTCTCGCCGGTCTTTGCAGGAGCCTCACGGGTGGCCGGGGCGGAACGCAGGGGTGGGAGGCCCTGGTCCGCCGCCACGGAGGAGCGCAGCGTCGGTGCGTCCGAGCCGGTCGCGCCATAGACGTTCCCCGTGGAACACTCGCTCTCCCGCAACCTCGACGACACCGTGCGCAAGGCCCTCGGGCACGCCGCGCCGACCGCCGCGCTCGTCGTCTACGATCGGCAGTCCGCGCTCGCCCGGCTCCTGGCCGACGGCTACCGGGTGGCCCTGCCCCACGCCGGGTTCGTGGACTTCGACGGGGTGAGCGTGGCCGACCTGATGGCTGCGGTGGACGCGCTCCCGCCGGGTAGCCTGGTCGTCCTCGTGCAGTCCACGCGCTTCCAGATCCTGGAGTTCCGTTTTCGCCTCGAGCTGTTCCGGCGCGGGCTCCACGTGGTCGAGCATCCGCACGTGGGGCGGCTTCCCGAGCGGGAGGCGGCGGTCTACGTCGACGCGTTGGCCTACGATCCCGCGTACTACCGGGGCCTCGGCGCGGCGCTCAAGGCCCGCGTCGACGCCGCGGGCACGATCCGGGTCGTGTCCCCCGGCGGCGTGTTGGTCTACGGCGGCCCGTTCGAGGACGCCAAGCTCAACGTCGGAGACTACGCCGGCTTCACCCACGTGGGCGGCCAGTTCCCCATCGGCGAGGTGTTCACCGAGCCGGTAGACCTCGAGGCGGTCAACGGGGCGGTCGCGATCGCGGCGTTCGGTGCCGACGACTTTTCGGTCACTTTCCTCGACGAGCCATTCTTGGCGCACATCGAGCGAGGGCGGGTGGTTGCCGCGCCCGACGCGCCCGCCGCGTTCGGCGCCATCCTCGAGGACATCGCCGCCGCGGAGGGCGAGGTGTGGGTGCGCGAGCTCGGCTTCGGCATCAACCGCGCGATGACGGCGTCCCGCCGCGTCACCGATGTGGGCACCTACGAGCGCATGTGCGGCGTCCACGTGTCCCTCGGAGCCAAGCACGCGGTGTACGCGAAGGCGGGGTTCAGCAAGCGCAAGGCGCGGTTTCACGTGGACGTGTTCTGCGCGACCGAGCGGGTGGAGGTGGATGGCGGGGTGGTGTTCGAGGGGGGTGGGTGGGTTTGGTAAACCCGACTGTCAGGTGACGCGTTGCTGGACACCGCGCCCCCTCGCGACCGGGTAACAGGGCTGCATGGCACGCAAGGACTCGATCTCCCACCTGGGGCGCCACTCGACGCCCTCCCCCACCCTCATCCGCGAGATCGTCGCCCTCGGCAAGGCCGCCGTGCCGCGGCTCTGCGCCCTCGCGACGCACCGCGCGGGCTGGGCCCCCGAGGGAACCCCGCAGAACAACGCCGCGCGCGGCGCCATCTACGTCCTGCGGCTCCTCCACGATGCCGACGCCATCCCGGCCCTGATCGAGGTCCTCACCGAGGCCCCGGTCGACAGCGCGGTCGTCCGCTCGGCGGCGTGGGCCCTCCCCGGCTTCGGCGCGGCCGTCGTGGAGCCGTTGCTCCCCCACGCCCTGGAGGGCAGCCGCTGGATCGAGGCCACCGAGGTGCTCGCGGAGTGCGGGGTGCGCGACGAGCGCATCGTCCAGCGCATCCTGGCGGTCCTCGCCGTGGCTCCGATCCCGGGAGCCGAGGCCGTCCGCTCCTACGGCGACCCGACCCTGGTCGGCCCGCTCCAGGCGACGTTCGACGCCGCGGTCCCCGCCGGTGATCCCACCGGCGAGGAGCTCAACGTGCTCATCGCCGTGCTCGACGTCATCCTCGAGCTCGGCGTGCCCGACGAGGCCCGGGCCCAGCGCCTCCAGATGGTGTTCGGTCGCTACAAGGGTGCCCTGCAGAAGAAGCAGGAGACGGTCGCGGAGATGAAGGCGGTGCTCGCCGATCTCGGGGCCGCGGGAGTGGACGTGACGAAGGCGGCCACGCGAAACCGGGTGGCGGCCGAGGTGGTGAGGCGTCGCAAGGGGTGAGACGGTGGGGGATCGCGCCGGCGCGCACCTTGGCCTTGACGCGGTCCCCGAGCAGCAGTAATACTTTTCGTATTACGGAGTCGCCGTGGCACTCGTACACAAGACCGTCCAGCGCGTAGGCAACAGCAGCGGCGTCGTGCTTCCGCCCGAGATCCTGAAGGAAGCGGGGTTCGAGCGGGGGGACGAGATCATCATCCGCGCCGAGCGGGGACAGATCGTCATCTCGCCGCGCGTCGCCATCCGCGAGGAGGTGATTCAGGCCGCCGAGACGGTCATCGCCCGGTATGACGCCGTCTTTCGGAAGTTGGCGCAGTGACCTTCCTCGCGCGGGAGGAGATCCTCCGCGTGCACGCGATGCTCCTCGAGCTCTACGGGGGGGCGCACGGCCTGCGCGACGAGGGGCTGCTGCTCTCGGCGCTTGCCCAGCCCGAGTCGAGCTTCGATGGCGCGTACCTGCATGTCGACATCCCTGAGATGGCGGCCGCCTACGGGTTCCACCTCGCCCAGAATCACCCGTTTCTCGACGGGAACAAGCGGACCGCGCTCGCCGCGATGCTCGTGTTCCTCGAGCTGAACGGCCGCCCGCTCCACGTTGGCCAGGAGGAGCTCTACGCGGTGATGTTGGGTGTCGCGGAGGGACGCGTGGCGAAGGGCGCCCTGGCCGCCTGGGTGAGGGAGCGGGCCCGGTGAGGGCTCGCCCTCACACCAGCCCTCACACCAGCCGTCACACCAGCCGCTACACCAAGAAGTACCGCGGCGCAACCTCGACGCTCTTCCCCGCCAGCACCCGCTCGCCCACGATCGCGTGGGCGGCGCGATGCACGTCCTCCCACGTGAGCACGGTGGCCTCTTCGAGGATGAGCGACTGGGCGATGCCGGGCACGTACTTCTGGCCGAGCGCCTTCGCGGGCAGGCCGGGGAAGTGCTCGGTGCAATTCCCCTCGATCTCACGGACGAAGCCGGAGAAGGAACGATCCTCCGCCGCGACGATCAGGCGGCCCGTGCGCGCGACGCTCTCGTAGACGAGCGGCATGTCGGGCGGGACGAGCGTGCGCAGATCGATGATCTCGAGCTCGATGCCCTCCTTCGCGAGGGACTCGGCGGCCTTCATGCAGGTCCACACCGCGCGGCCCCACGCCACCACGGTCACGTCGCGACCCGGGCGGCGGATGACGCCCTTGCCGAGCGGCACCGCGATGTCGGCCGGGATGTCCGGGATCTCGCCGCGCATGATCGACTTCTTGAGCGCGAGGATGCCCTCGGCGTCCGTGGGCTCGCCGGGAAAGGCGGGGCCGAGCGACTGGCGGTACATCCACTTGGGCTCGAGCACGATGACCGGACCCTTGTACTTCGCGGCCGACATCAGGAGGCCGTAGACATCGTACGAGGTCGACGGCATCACGATCGTGAGGCCCGGGATCGGGGTGAAGTAGCCGTCGAGGCTCATCGAGTGGTACACCGCGCCGCCGCCGAACGGATCGACCGGCATGCGCAGCACCGTCGCGAAGTTGGACCGGCCGTTCGTGCACCAGAACAGGTTTCCCATGTGCACGAGCCAATGGAACGCGTTCAGCGAATAGTCGCCGAATTGGATCTCGGGCAGTGACACGAAATCCGTGTGCAGGCCCGCGCCGCAGCCGATGCCGACGATGAGGGGCTCGTTCAGCGGGGCGTCGATGACACGATCCGGGAAGCGCTTCTTGAGGCCCGCGGTGGCGGTCATCACGCCGCCGAGCCGGCCCACGTCCTGGCCCCAGAGGGCCGAGGGCTGATCGCGCAGGATGTTGTTGATCGCGGCCCGGATGGCGCCCGCGTAGGTGATGTTCGTGGCGCCGGACTGGGGCGCCTCGATCACCTCGGGGAAGGGCTTGCGGATGTTCTCCATCACGCTCGCCGGCGGGGGATCGGGCTCGCTGCGCACCTGGTCGAGGATGGCGCGCACCTCTTCATCCTGGCGGCCCATCACGTTGCCGAGCTCGTGATGCGCGAAGAAGTCGCGACCCTCGCCCTTGATGCGCGTGAGCACGTCACGCTGGGTGAGCGCGCCCTTCGCCACGAGCGCGGCGCCGAAGTGGATGAGCGGATCCTCCTGCGTCAGGTCGTAGGTCACGTCCGCCGCGGAGGAGTGGCCGTTGAAGCGCGGGAGGTCGTGAACATGCATCACGACGGGGTTGCCGGTCTCCGTGATGTAGCGGGCCGCCCGGTAGGTGGCCTGGTACACATCATTGAAGTCGCGCCCGTCACACGCGATGCTGCTGATGCCGAAGCTGCCCGCGTAGTCGCGGAAGCTCTTGATGCCACGCCCCTCTTCTGGGGTGGTGGAGATGGCCACGCGGTTGTCGGTCACGACGGTGAGGAACGGGAGCGACCAGACGCTCGCGGCGTTCATCGCGTCGTGCATGTCGCCTTCGGCGGTCGTGCCGTCCCCCACGATGGCCATCGTGAGGGCGTTGGTGACGCCCTTCATCTTGAAGCCCATCGCGTAGCCCGCGGCCTTGCCGAGCTGCATGCCGACCGGCGACTGCACGGGAAGGATGCCGAATTCCTTCATGTCGAGGTGGTACACCATCTGCCGGCCGCGGCTCATCGCGTCCGTGTCCTTCGAGAACTGCTGGCGGAGCAGCTCGAGGGTGAACGTGGTGTGGCCGTGCAGGCGGACCCACATCGCGCAGAGGGCGCCCGAGCGGTAATGCGGCACCATCCCGAACTTTTCGAGGGGGACGAGCTTCGAGAGCGCCAGCGCCGTGGCGGTGCCGTGGATCTCCTCGCCGGGGCCCCAGATGGCGAACTTGACCTCGCCGCGGCTCACGAGCCGGACGATGTGCTCCTCGACGCTGCGGCTGCGGCTGGAGACCTCGTAGGCGAGCCGCAGCTCGTCATCGGTCGGCGCGGGCATGTCGGCGTAGGTCGGGACGTCGAGAAAAGCCATGGTGCCTCCGGGCGCACGGGTTCTGAAGCGCGCAGGTCTAACACGTGCGGCCGGAGATCGATTGGCGGGCGCCGCTGTGGGCTACTTCGGCGGGGTGGCCGGCGCCGAGACGGCGGGGACCGGGACCGCGCCGGCGGGTGCCGGGGCCGCTGCGATGCGGGCGGCGAGCGTGTCGTAGACGGTGCGGTCCGGCACGCCCTCGCACTGGACGAGCAGCCCCTGGGCCTTCGGCACGTCCCCCTCGGTGACGGCGAGCATGCCCTCCAAGCAGTACCAGGTCACGACGTTCGAGGTCGCGCGGGCGGCGTCGAGCATGGCGCGGGCACCCGCGATGTCACCCTTGCGGAGCAGCGCGTCCTGGGCGAGCCGCTGGGCGTCGACGCTGTTCGGCTTGACGACGATCGCGGCGCGGGCGGCGGCGAGCGCGCCCTCGTCGTCGCCCGAGGCGGCCTTCGCGCGGCCGAGCCACACGAACCCGTCGGGCTTGTCGGCGAACGCCGCGGTGGCCGCCGTCAGCGGCACCTCGGCCTCCTTCGGCTTGCCCCCGGCGAGGAGCGCGCGCCCCTGGCCGATCAGCGCGAGCCCGCACTGCGGCTCCTTCGCGAGCACGTCCGCGAACGCGACGACGGCCTCGTCGTTCTTGCCCGCGTTCAGCGCGGTGAAGCCGGTGCCGTAGTCGTCCGACACCTCGTCCCCGCACTTCCACGCCGCGGGCGGCGGCGGCGCCGGCTTCTTGGCGTGGGCGGTAAAGGGGAGGAGCAACACCACGAGGAGGAGCGTGCGCATGGCGCACGGTACCATGCGGACCCGCCGAACGAGGGCCCCACCGATCCCGCGCGCCGCGCCGGCCGTATCCCTGCCATGCTCCTCGCCCTCCTGCTCGCGTGCGGCGCCCACCGCGCCTCCGATCCTCGAGACACCGCCGAGGTCGCCGAGGGCGCCCCGCGCGCCCCCTCCTTCGCGCTCGGCGCGGGCTGCGTGGCGCCGGCGGCCGCCCATTTCGTGCTCGCGGGCGGCACCGTCGATGGGGTGGGCCGCGCCGATGTGGAGGTCGACCAGGGCCGCATCGTGTCCGTCGGCCCCGCGCCCGAGGGCGGGTTCGGCCCGGACGTCGCCATCGTGGACGTGACCGGCGCCTGGCTCACCCCCGCGGTCATCGACAGCCACGTGCACCTCGCCTACCTGCCCGAGGGCGACGAGATGGCGCGGGGCGGCATCGCCGCGGTGGTCGACCTCGCCGCGCCCACCGCCTGGCTCTCGGCCGACCACGCGCCCCTCCGCGTCGTGGCCTCCGGCCCGATGATCACGGCGGTGGGCGGCTACCCCACGGAGGGCTGGGGCCGGAACGGCTACGGCCTGGAGGTCACCAGCGCGGCCGAGGGGGCCGACGCGGTCGACACGCTCTACGGTCTGGGCGCGCGCGTCATCAAGCTCCCGGTCACGTCGGGCCCACAGTTGGCCGCGGACGTGGCGGCAGCCGTCGTCACACGGGCGCACGCGCTCGGGATCCCCGTGGTGTCGCACGCGCTCGACGACGCGGACGCCGCCCTGGCCGCCGCCGCGGGCATCGACGCGCTCGCACACACGCCGGTGTCCCCGCTTTCCGCCCCGACGCTCGCCGCCTGGAGCGGCCGCGCGGTGATCTCCACCCTCGGCGCGTTCGGTGGCAGCGACGCCGCCGTGGCCAACCTCGCCGCGCTCGAGGCCGCGGGCGCGACCATCCTCTACGGCACCGACTTCGGCAACAGCCGCACGGCCGGCGTGAATGCCGGCGAGCTGGCCCTGCTGGTCGAAGCGGGGCTCACGCCCGCGGAGGTGATCGCCGCCACGACCTCGACGCCCGCTGCGTTCTGGGGCCTCGACGACCTCGGCGCGATCGCTCCCGGCAAGGCCGCGAGCCTGCTCGTACTGCCGGGCGATCCGCGCGTGGACCCCACGGTGCTCGCGTCCGCGACGGCGGTGTACCTGGACGGCGTGCGGATGGAGTGACGCTGGGGTCACGATGGGCGCGTCCCCGTCGAGGACGCCGGGGCCGGCCCCTTCCGGGCTCGCTCGCGCTCGGTCGGCGCGCGCTCCCCGAGCCGAGCGCGCGCCGGACCGGCCGGCCAGGGGCCGGCCGCCCTCCAGGGGCCTCGCGCGCGGATTGTTGAGGGTGTCGCCTTCGGGGTGATGAAGGGTAGCGGTCGCGTGTGTCATGGACGCCTCCGGGTTGGTCTGACGCCCGATCGTGCTTGCGGCGGTGGTGGCGCTGCGTTCCGGTTGCAACGGTGCGATGGTCGTTTTTTGCCTTCGTCCGGGACGAACACCAAATTCGGCGGCCGCGGGGGGCGTGCGGACGGGTGTGACGCGCGAATAGGCGCCATTGTTTCGATTCGTATTGGACGAACAGCGAATTCGGCGCCCGTGTGAGGCGTGCGTGCGGGTGTGACGCGCGGACGGGTGCCGTTTTTTGCCTTCGTCCGGCACGAACAGGAAATTCGGCGGGTCGATGAGCGGGCCCGACGGACGCCGCCTCACGCCCGGCAGTGGACCGACCCCTGTCCGGTTGCCGGGTTCGCTCCGACGCCTCCCGACCCAGAATTGGACCGAAGCGACGGGATCGGCTGAGGTGGATCACACCCAAGTCGGACGGGCCCCACGACAACTGGTTTGATTTCGTCCCCGGGGAGGGTTCACCTACGCACCCTTCGGTACGGAAGTCGGGTAGTTCTCGGACAGTGCGCATTCCCTCTCATGGCCTCGATGGCAACTGCGACCCACGCGAGGTCGCCTCCATCTGGCGGGTGGACGCGTAAAAATATCGGGGCCGCCGGGCGGAAGGGCGGCCTCTGCGGCCCTTCGGCGAGCAACCTGTATCTCCGGGCAAACCAGAGCCCCGGGTCTCGGGCGCCTCCCTCGGCTAGATGATGGCTCAGTTTCCCGGCAGAGGCTAAGGTGCACCTCATGTCTGACCTCCCCTACAGCCGCCTCATCAGCCCGCGCAGAGCGCGAAACAGTACCATGGATGACCGCTCGATGGCCGAGGAGGCCATCAGTGATCGTGGACGCATACTCTTTTCGGGTCCATTCCGCCGGTTGCAAGGCAAGGCGCAGGTCTTTCCCCTTGAGCCCAATGCCGCAGTCCGAACGCGCCTCACGCACAGCCTCGAAGTCGCACATCACGGACGAGCGATCGCGCGGCGAATCGTGGACAGCCTCGGAGATGCCGCCGAAGCACTTGGGCTCGACAATTCCCGGGCCGTGGCGTTTGTAGAATTGGCCGAGACGGCATGCCTCATGCATGATCTTGGCAACCCACCCTTCGGACATTTTGGCGAGGCGGCCATCCAGGGATGGTTCAAGCAGCACGGCCTCACGGCGGCAAGAACAGCAGTCTCCCTCCCGGAGCGGACTGAAGACATAGGTGCCCCGGGGGCGCAAGCGCTCGCTGCTTTCGCCGTAGGCGAGTTTCGCGACTTTCTAGACTTCGACGGGAACCCACAGGGCTTTCGGATTGTGACCAAGCTCCAATGGAATCTTGACCACAACGGCTTGAATCTAACGTATACCCAACTTGCCGCGTATCTTAAGTACCTCTATCCGCCGGGCAGCACGGGCGAAGATCTCCAGTTCGGCAAGAAGGCCGGCTACTTCCATACGGAAGCAGCCTTGATGTCGGATCTCCGGAAAGAGCTCGGCCTACCGGAAGCCGCTCGCCATCCGTTGGCGTACATCATGGAGGCAGCCGATGACATCGCCTACTGCCTCAGTGATATTGAGGATGGGATTGAGAAGGGCATCCTCGGACAGGAGGAAGCGCTCCGAAGGCTCAATGAGGCTTGGGATTCACTCGAGCGACCTCCCGGCTCAACCAATCTTATCGAGCACTACGCTGACGGAAAATCCGACTTCTTTCTCCTTAAGGTGAAGCTGACGCGGCACTTGGTGGAAAGTGCAGCGGCGGAGTACACAAAGCACCATGCCAAGGTCCTGGAGGGGAGTGCAGGATCTTTACTCGACAGCGATGACGTGCCGTCAGACGAGGTACTCGCCCTGAAGGCGTTGAAGCGCTTTGCCCGGAAGCACCTGTTCAGGAACTACGATGCCGAGTCCGTGGAATTGGCGGGCTACGCCACGATCACTGGATTGCTGGAGCGGTATCGCCCGCTGTTGACGTGCACCTCGGAGGACATGGAGAGGGTCGAGGCTTTCATCGAAAAGGGGAAGAAGCTCGGTGACGGCAAGGAACTTCTGGTGCGCCTCTACAATCGGCTGCCCAAAAAGTACCGTGCAGCCTATTGGCATGCGCGTCAGAACGTTGCAGCCAAAGGCGCGGGAGCGGGTTTGGCAGAATGGCATCTCCGGGCACACTTGATCGTTGACTACGTGGCCGGCATGACAGATGAGTTTGCGCTGCAGGAGTACCAAATGCTGTCGGGGATCAAGGTTGCATAAATTTGCGTTCAGGCCCCGGCTCCTCCCAGAGGGGCATCCGATTGGCGTCGTGGAGCAACTGCTTCGACGCAACGAGGGGCCGTTCGAACTCGAATTTAGCGCCTACACCGCAGGAGAAAGACGACGCATCTTCCGCAGAGTTGTTGCAGAGGCGAATGAAGAACTGCTCATGAACCTCCTCGGCGTTCTGGAGCCGGACGAGGAACTGGCTCTACACTCAACAGTTTGGCTGGCTAACGGACAAAAGCGTCACCTTCCGATGATCGACTTGGTGGGCCGACCGGACGTTCATCTCCTTGAGCGACTCGTAAACGTCATGCCGCCTGGGTGGGAGCTGGATTTGTCTTTGTATGACAGCGGACGCTCCTACCATGGGTATGTGGTCCGCTTGGTTGACGACGCCGACTGGGTTGCGTTCATGGGCCGACTGCTTCTTGCAAATCACCTTGAAGAACCGGCGGTTACTGACTGGAGATGGATCGGTCATCGCCTCCTTAAGGGGTACTCCGCGCTGCGGTGGAGTTGCAACACGTCGTACTACAGACACGCGCCTGTCTTGCTCGGGCTAACTGCGCCCCCTCGCACGTCGTTGGACGATCCGGAGTACCCCGAATGAAGCCCACTCCCGTCGGTGGCATCCGGCAGCGCTTCTGCCCGTAAGGCTGGGACGTATCGGTATGACACCATTCCCACGGGAACGCGCACTCGTCCGAGAACTGGCCGACATGCTGTTCGGTTCCGCCGGGGACGGCGGAACTGGCCCGGGCGCTCGAAGGCATAGCGGCGGCGGTGTCGAGTGCGCCCGGGACATGCGGTCCCGGGCGAAGGCGCCCGGGACCGGCTGCCGAGATGGCCCCACGTGGAGACGCGCACGGAAGCGGCCTGCACACCTGCGTGCCGGACAATGCACATTCCCTCATCAGTCCTCGTGGTAGTGCGCAGGACAGAGCCTCGCGCCTCCACGCGACCTTGCGCGGATGGCTGCCGCTTAGCCTGTTCACGTCCCTCTTCGCCGACCCGTTGCCTGAAAATGCATCCAGCCGTCCCCATCAACTGACAATTCAATAGCGCCGGCGCTCCCTACTGCATCGCCGTCGGGCGACTCTCGCATTAGCTGACCTAGGGCCTCACGCACCCCATCTCGAACGTGCGATGCCATCGCCTGTTGTTCCAGAAGCGCATCGAGGCTCTCGAGAAACTCCGTGCCGTCGCGTCTGCCGAAACTCCACAGTACGTACAGCATCGGCTCCACCATCTCGGGCCGGCTAAGGCAAAACAGAACAGCATGCGCCGCCGCACTGCAGTCCCAGTGCTGCAACGCCGCCGTCACTACCCACGCATGCGCAGCCTCCGCACCTTCATCAGCAATAGAATGAGCCACGGCAGCGTTAGCCCAATTCAACCCAGTGGTTGGATCATCCTCAAGCAACGACATTGCAGCTCGATATCTTATCTCGACACCTTCCACTGACGACAACATCAATGCACGTAAGCGCTCTTGCTCGTACTTACCCATCATGCTTTGGGCCCGCGGACCGAATCGGGCCAGAAGGTACTGCGAGACCCAGGCCTTGAGCATCCAACAGGGAGAACTCCTAACGTAGTTAGTGTCGGACGACAGCGCCTGATATGCCAAGTCAAATAGACCCGCATGAAGCCACGCATCACCCGCACGAACAACGTCAAACTCGTCGGCAAAATCCCGTAGCGTCGACGCCATCAGATAGCACCTGGCAGCGATACGAAACCGCCCCAACTCGAACAAGCACACGGCCACCTCGGCATACCAGTACGGCTTGCGTCTATAGGCAGGCCAACTCCGTGCGGCGCTCAGGTACTGATGTAACGCGCCACCCCAGTCCCCTTCGTGCTGTAGGGTATTGGCGAGGGAATAAACTGCGGCGCCGTCGCCTTGAGATGCCTCTACCCGCCGCTGCGCGATGGTCGACCAGGTGACGTGTGGGGCCGGCCGCGGACTCCTACTCAGCAAACGTGTAAGAAAGAGGGACTCTGTATATGACTTTGGAAAGGACCCGAAGTCACTCGCCGCCCAATAGGCGAGATCAATAACTGATCCGTCAAGCTCGATGGACTCCGCGAGTTGGAGGAAGAACACCCTCTCATCCATCGGCTCGCTCGGCTGGTGTCGTCTAAGCACGGAGGCGATGCGACCTTTCCCCGAAGCGACATACGAGGCCGCATGACAGATCACGAGCGCTAAACCGGTGGCAGCCTCCTTCCACTCAGGCGGCACGCTCCAACGGGAGTCACTCGGCCGCTCGGACTGCGGGACACCCACGGTGCCGATGCACGAAGCCAATCCCGCGTCCTGACGATACACCACACACTTCCCAGCGAACACACGGACGACTACCTGTGCAAGCTCCGGCGGCACGAGCTCCATCCACTTCGGTCCCGGGCCCGTTACCCGCTGATCAACCTGCGTCGCCAGCCAAGCTATAAGAGAGGAAGCCGGCTCCTCGTAGAATGCAACACGAACATCGGTCCTATATGCAGGCGGAATCGGGTGCGCGAGTAGCTCATTCGCGAGGTTGGCGAACTGCTCGTCGTCCAGCTCAGCTTCAGACATAAAGTCAACCGAATGGGTTTCTTGCAGGTACCAGTCGTTGGCGACGCAAAGGCGCGCCCGAAGGGTTTCAGCCCACATCACACGGAACTTTCCTCCTTGACCGTCATAGGCGGCCAGTAACACCGGCAGCGAACTTCGATAGAAGTAGTCCACTAGGCGTGATGTCATGAAGCGGATCGAAAGCCGCCCCTCTGTCCTTTGCCGCTCCGTGGCCTTGAGCTGAAGAAGCATCCTCCGCCCGGAAGACCGAGCGTGCACGAAGAGTTCGAGTTCAAAATCGTAGCCGAAATCTGGATGCTCGTCACGCAACACAAAATCGCGAGGTACCGCAGCGAGGAACCTCCTCCTCGACACCTCTTCCAGTTCCTGCTGTGGGGTTCTAAGCGCCATCCCGTCGCCTATACTGCCCTACTCGCCGGGTCGAGCCAGTACGTGGAGGTGTGACGCGCAATCTGGGCGCTCCACCGTCGTACGGGAACGCGCACCGTCCGAGAACTGGCCGACATGCTGCTCAGTTCGGGCGAAGACGCCCGAACTGGCCCGGGCGCACGAAACATCGGCGTGAGTGTAGGCCTCGTCGTGTGCGCCCGGGACATGCGCCCCCCGTCGAGGACGCCGGGGGGACGGCGGCCAAAATGCCCCGCGCGGGGACGCGCGGGAGGCCGCCTCGCACGTCAGCAGTCGTCTTCGCGTTCCATGAGAGTACGCCTTCTCTCTCCTCTCACCCCAACCGCATCAGGTGTCCGCCTCCCGCGCGTCTTCGGTTAGGCGGTCAACGTCCTGAAGAGACACATGCGACCAGTTGAACGCCCGTCGCGCACCACTTCCAATTTCGGTTAGAGCATCCGCTTCGGGCCTCGTCGCGCACCGGTAGGCTTGAACTTCGATGGAGAGCCGCTGCATGTCAACCTGAAGCGACCAGAAAGACCTTGCGAGCGTGAACCCCTCTCGCAATCGACTCCTCGCCGTCAACACCTTGGCGAGCATCTCGGCGTCCTTCCCATCAGGCACCCCGGCAGACGGCGCGGAGGTCGGAAAATCGCTTAGTCTGAAGGTGAGCACCACCAGCACGTCTCGACTTGCTTGTTCGAGCGCTTCAATTAGGGGCCGGACCTCCGACAAACGAGTTGCCTTCTGGCGTGCGTGGCTGCCAAGACGCAGCGTACTGCCAAACGGTTTCGCGACCCGATCAAAACCTAGCGCAAGCTCCTTCCAGGCCGACAGCAACCGCTCCAGGAGTTCATCGAAGTACTCGGGCTCGCACTCAAGTATATCGGCGTACGAATCCAACTCTCTCCCTTGCAACCGGTCAGGCCATTGAAGCTGTCGAGCATCGATAGTGGCATCGAGTTCCAGCACTCGGGAAACAAAGGCGCCCCATCCATTAAAGACGGCCAAGTAGCTGGCGACTGAGTAACGCGAATTTTTGTGAATATCCGCCAGGGTAGGTGTACGCCGAAGCTTCGTACGGATGGCAAAGAAGTCCTGCAGGATAGCAGCATGCGTGTGCGCATTCACAGCTGTCTTGGTGATCAAGTCATAGACCGACGTGTCGAAAGTGACCGAACATCCATTATCGAATAGGTACTTCGGCTTGGTCAGCGGTCCCTGGTTCCCATCATCGCGGTAACCACCAAGGTACTCCAAAATTCGATCCGCTTTCACGTAGTTCCCGATGAAGTCGAGCACGACGACTCCAACCTTACCGGGCGCGAGGCGCAGTCCGCGTCCGAGTTGCTGTGTGAAAACTATTTTGGACTCAGTGGGCCGCATGAACAAAAGGGCCTCGACGTCCGGAACATCTATTCCCTCGTTGAACAGGTCACGGACAAAGGCCACCTGGAAACGCCCCTCTCGGAAAGCACGAATAGCATCGGCTTGCTCCTCGGCTGGCATGCGCGAATGAATGGCAACCGATGCGATTCCGGCCGCGCCGAAGTGGGCAGCTGCCCGCATCGTGTGTTCAATGGTGACGCAGAATGCTATCGCTTTCCGACCTTCAGCCAGCGCTTGGTAGCGCTCAATAATCGCGTCGTCACGGCGCTGAATCACGAGCGCGCGGTTCAGGTCCGCCAGGTCATAGCGATACCCGTTATGCCGGATATCACTATAGTCGACGTTATCCTTCAGTGCGTAGTAATGGAACGGCGATAGAAAGCCGCGTCGGATGGCTTCCTCCTGACCAAGCTCGTACACAAGGTTGTTGTCAACGAGCTGGAGGATGGACTGACGATCCGTTCGATTTGGCGTCGCAGTCAAGCCCAGGAGGAATTCGGGTTTGAAGTATTCGATAACCGTCCGATAGTGTGCCGTGGCCCCATGATGAAACTCGTCCACAATAACATAGGCGAAGTCGCGCGGACGAAAGGGGCGTGTATCCGGATCACGCAGGCTGGCAATGTTGGCAAATACGATATCCCCGTGCTCACCACGCTCCAATGAATTAAACATCGCAGTCGTGGCTTGGGGCCACACTCGCCCGAAGGCCTCTCGGGCCTGAGCAAGGATCGCATTGTTGTGGACTACGAAGAGGACTCTGCCTCCAACCGACTTCGCGTCGAAAGCAGCAAGTAGTGTCTTGCCGAGTCCAGTCGCCAGCACAACTAAACCTTTTCGAAATCCTTTCTTGCGCGTCAGCGCCAAGGCGGCCAAAGCCTCATCTTGGACGCGGTGCGGCACGGGAGTTCCAGTCCGAAAGGACGCGTGCAAGGCCGGGTCCGAAATCGTTGCTCGACGGAGCTGATCGCGACAAAGTTCGGGCTCCCTCTGAATTTGAAGCCAGGACCAGCGCAGGACAACCCACCCCGAGAGAACTAGTTCATTCTGCCGCTTAAGATTTCCAGCAAACCGCTCCTGACCAATAGCGTCTTCTGCGTGGAAGGCGTACCCATCAAGCTCAATCGCGATGCGGGAGGACGGAGTGACAATAGCAAAGTCCAAGCGGCGTCTCGTCCCATCGCTCTCGACGAACTCATATTGAGGATGGACAAGCTTCAGCGCATTGGGCGGCAACACTTCTCCGAGCACGGTCTCGAAGAGGTGCCGTTCCGGGAATGAGCATGCGGACAGGTCGATAGTCATGCGCCGCTATGTATCCGGGCCCGTAGTATATGGGCAGGCCCGGCATCGCGTTCCTACCGGGCGACGCTGGGCTTCCCCCTCCGTGGATGGCGGCTACTCCCGCGCGGAGAAGGCGTACCCTCATGGAACTGGCCGACATGCTGGCCAGTTCCGCCGGGGACGGCGGAACTGGCCCGGGCGCACGAACATTGCCGTGGTTCTCGGCGGTGTCGCGTGCGCCCGGGACATGCGCCCCCTCGGCGAAGACGCCGAGGGGGACGGCGGCCAAGATGGCCCGCGCGGGGACGCGCGAACACGCGCGCTTGCCACGTCGGCAGTCGTCTACGCGTTCGCTGCCAACTCGACCGGGCACTCTCCTACTTGTTCAACACAAGAGGGTCCCGCCAGTCGGTCCCCCCCCTCCCTGGCCTCTATGGCATCCTGTCCTTCGGCGTCTCCTCCCCGGGTCTCGTTCTGGCCGCCCGCAGCTGCTGTCTGGTGCAGGCACTGGCTCGAGGTATCAGTTGGGGGCTCTTCCACGAAGGGAGCCGGAGGTGCGGCGAAACAGGTCGATGAGCCCCCGGGCGCTGACGGAACGCGAGTTATTCCGGCATGTTGACCTTCACGACACGCAGTTGGTCGCTCGCCTCCTCTGCGGTGGTGCCAACCCCAACGCTCGGGACCGGCAAGGAAGAACCCCGCTTCACCACGCCGCGCTCTCGGGGGACGAGGACATGGTCCGCGTTCTACTCGACAGCGGCGCCGATCCTGCAGCCCAGGATGCCAACGGTTGGTCGGGGATGCACTTCGCGGCGAGAGGCCAGAAGCCAGCGGTGGTGATTCAGCTCATTGGAGCAGGAGCTGCTCTCGACGCAGTGGACGCCCACGGTAACACCGCACTTTCCGAGGCCACCTTTGGCTGTGACGGCCTGCATGGCGAGACGATTAACGTGCTCCTCGGAGCGGGGGCCAAT
This sequence comes from Pseudomonadota bacterium, assembly GCA_030685065.1. Classification (GTDB taxonomy): domain Bacteria; phylum Myxococcota_A; class UBA796; order UBA796; family SXON01; genus CAJBVW01. Next base: position 49,823 of record JAUXQH010000122.1, read on the forward strand.
CCAAACATCCTCAACAAATACGGCGTGTCTCCGCTGGAGTTAGCTCGGAGCATCGCAAACTACGACGTTATTCAGTTCTACCCTAAGGGATGAGCGTTCGGAGGAGGCCGGGTCGTTCGGAGGGAACAGATTCCCCGAGAACGGCGCGCAGACACCGTGTCCGCGGTGCGGCAAAGACGTCATGCCTGCGAGAGCGCTCGTCAGCATCGAACTGACCGACACGCCGCTACGCCCACGAGGACGCGGGCTTGGTCCGGGCCGGGGCGCCCGGACACATGGCCTGCCCGCCCCAAGCGGCGGTCACCGCGCGCGAAGACGCCGCCGCGCACGTCAGCACCCGTCTCCGCGTTCTCCGAAAGTGGGTAGGCTCCGCGCCCCATCCCAAATCCATCCGACCGCCGTGCATGGCATCCGGCCTGAGGGTGGAGCGTACGGTACGGTATGGCGGCGCAGGTCGTCGCCCCCACACCACAGCCGCGGCGCTCACCTACCGCTCCGACCTCACGCTAAGCTGCGGCATGCTCCTTCTACTCGCGGCCTGCGTCGCCACCGGACCTGGGACAAAGGACCCGTCCGGTACCGACTCCCGTTCCCCCGGGGACTCTGGCGTCTCGCATGGCGACCTGCCCGCCGGCGCCTGGGTGATCGAGGGCGTCACCGTGGTGGATGCTGACGGGGCCCGCGCTGATCGCGCCGTGATCGTAGCGGACGGGCGTATCTTCGATGTCCGCGCTGCCGGGGCGCTGTGGCCCGACGACGTGGAGGTGCGCGAGGGCGGCGGCAGGTGGCTCGTGCCCGGGCTCGTCGACGCCCACGTGCACCTCGGCTACGCGGGCGCTGTCGGATTGGTGGGTGACACGCTCGGCGCCAACCTCGCCGGCCAGCTCTATTGGGGGGTCACGCAGGTAGTGGATGTCGGCGGGCCCACCGTGTTGTTTTCGTTGCGAGACCGCGTGGAGGCCGGCGACGTACGGGGCCCGCGCGTCCTCGCGACGGGTCCGATGCTCACGACGGTGGGCTCCCACCCCTGCGAGGACGCGCCCGCCCCCGACCAGTGCGTGTTCGTCACTCCGGACGACGCGGAGGACGCCGCCGAGACACTGGTCGCGTCCGGCGCGGACGCCCTGAAGGTAGCGCTCGCGGACGCGAGCTTCACCCGTTGGCCCACACCGCGCCTCGAGGTGGAGGCCGTGCGCGCCGCCGCCGCCGCCGGCCTCCCGGTGTACGCGCACGTGGACGAAGACGACGACGTGGTCGACGCCATCGCCGCGGGCGTCACGATCCTCGCGCACCCGCCGTTCGCGGGGCCCATGGGCGCCGATGCGCTCCTCGCCACCACCGAGGCCGCGGCCCTTCACACGACCGTGTCGGCGTTCGCGGGCGTCGGTGACCTCCTCGCCGGGGTGACGGATCCCGACGACCCCGACCTCCTATTGACCGACGCCGTCCGCGCCGACTGGCGAGCCGTGCAGGATGGCGACACCTCCCTGCTCGAGGGCTGGCCCGAGGCGTCCGAGGGGTGGGCGGACCACGCCCGCGCCAACCTCTCCGCCGCGCACGCCGCGGGCGCAACCATCCTGCCGGGCTCCGACGCGGGCTACTACTTCGTGCCGCACGGCGCCGGCCTCCACCAGGAGCTCGCCGAGCTCGAGGCTCTCGGATGGTCGCCGCTCGACGCGCTCGCCGCCGCCACTTCAGGGGCACGTACAGTCCTCGGAATCGAGGGCGGGTGGGTTCGGACGGGCGAGCCCGCCGATCTCGTGCTCCTCACCGAGGATCCGACGGCGAGCGTGGCCGCGCTCGCGGCCATCGAGGCGGTCATCGTCCGAGGGGTCGCGCACGAGCGGGCGGACCTTCGGACGTTTGCCGCCGGGGCCTTCGACGACGTGTGCCTGTCGGACGACTGCCCTACAGGTCAGCGCTGCGATGGCGTCACGCACACCTGCGCCACGGCCTGCGACACGCCTTACGACGTTCACGAGCCGGCGTGCGGCGAGGCCGCGTGGTGCATGCCGGAGGACGGCGCGAGCGCAGTAGTCGGCGTGTGCCACACCGAGGAGGGGTGCGACCTGTACGCCCAGGACTGCGCGCCCGTCTGGTACGGCGAAGCATGTGTGCCCTTCGACCATGACACCTCCGCATGCATGCGGGCGGGGCCCCGCGACGTCGGAGAGCGCTGCAGCTGGACCGACCCAAGCGCCGCGTGCGAGGCAGGGCTCTTCTGCTCGTGGGTGGACGCCCGCTGCTACGAGCTCTGCGACCCCGCCGCAGGCGACACCTGCACGACGCCCAGCGAATGCATCCAGCAGCGCGCAGCGCCCGAAGTCGGGTGGTTTGGGCTCTGCCTGTGAGGAACGTGGAGGCTCGCGACGACCCTCTCCTCAACAACCCTTGTTGCTCCCATAGATCGGCGAGAGGGTGCTGCTCGCGCCGATGTGGGTCTTGAGGGCGGCCACCGTCGTGTTGCACAAGTTGGTGTTGTAGCTGATCGAGTGGTAGCCGTAGCCGACGCCCGTGAGGCCGTACAAGCCGTCGAGGTCCGTCAGGAGCGTGTTGCTCTCGAGGTAGAGAGAGTAGGTGCTCGACCCCGCGGTGGTGCTGTACCCGACGTACGTGACACCCTCCAATCCATCCAGGTTGGTGAGCGCGGCGTTCCCATACACATACAGGCGCAGGAGCGGGCCGGAGGTGCCGGAGAGCCCGGCGATGCCCGTCAGCGTGGCGTTGTTGGAGACGCTGATCGCGTCGACCACGCTGATCGCCGCGAGGCCGTCCAGGTTGGTGAGCAGATCGAGGTCGTCGACGGCGAGCGTACCGGCCGAGACCACGTTTTCGAGTCCTGAGAGCGATCCGAGCGCCGGCAAGCCGGAGAGTTGGAGCGTCAGTGGCACGTCGGTGACGCCGCTCAGCGCGGAGATGTCGGTGAGGGCGGAGAGGCCGGTGAGCGAGAGGCCGGCGGGGTCGGTGAGGGACGCGAAGTCGTCGAGGTCGGTGACGGCCATGCCGGTGACGGTGAGCGTCCCGCTGGTCGCGACGAGCGAGCCGAAGCCCGAGAGGTCGGTGAGCGCGCCCCCGCGCAGGGTCAGGGCCGGCGCGGCGGCCAGCGCGTCGAAGCCGGTGATCGCGGTGAGCGCGGTGCCACCCGAGATGGAGAGGCTGGTCCCCACCGATACGAGGGCGTCGAAGCCGCCGAGCACGGTGACCGTGGAGCTGGTGTAGACGTAGAGCGAGCCGCCGACCGAGCGCAGGCCCGAGAAGGCGTCCAGCGGGCCGGCGGCCTCGGCGTAGAAGGTGAGGGTGCCGCCGACGTTCTCGAGCGCGTCGAAGCCGGACCAATCCGACACGGACAGCGGGTACAGCGTCATGTTGCCGTCCACCGTGGTGAGGGAGGGCATGGACAGGGAGTCGGGCGTGTACGTTCCGGTGCCGACGCCGATGGTCAACACCCCCACACGCTCGATGTCGGGGAGCTCGACATCCCCCATCGACAGCCCGTAGATGGTCAGCGTGCCGGTGATCTGCCCGACGCCGTCGAGCAGGGTGGCGTCGAGCGAGTTGGTGATCGTGTAGTCACCCGCGATGATCGTGCCCGCGAGCGAGCCGCCGTCCCCGTCCTCGCCATCCTCGCCATCCTCGCCGTCCTCCCCGTCGCAGACGTAGACGGTCGTGTCGACCTCGTCCGCGGTGAGCACGCCGTCCCCGTCGCGGTCGGTGCCGATCGCCACCGCCTCTCCCCCGGAGGCGCAGTTGGGGCCCGCGGGCTCGTCCGCGGTGCTCACCAGCGCGGCGGCGCCGTCGTCACCGGTCGCGCCGCTGCACACGTAGGAGGTCGAGGCGATCTCGCCCTCGTCGAGCACGCCGCTGCCGTCCGTGTCCGCGCCGGTGTCGAGGCGCTGGCCGCCGAACGGGCAATTCTCGCCCGGGGGCTCCTCGGAGACGCCCACGAGCGTCTGGATGCCGGACCCGCCGTCCTCGCCGTGGCAGAGGTACTCGGTGACGTCGATCTCCTCGGGGTCGAGCACGCCGTCGGCGTCATCGTCGATGCCGGCGTCCACCCGCACGCCGCCGTTCGAGCAGTTCTCGCCGGCAGGCTCGTCGGCGGTCGTCACCAGGGCCGAAGCGCCGTCCTCGCCGTCCTCGCCGTCCTCGCCGTCGGCACCGTCCGCGCCCAGCGCGCCGCCACAGAGGTAGGCGGTGCTGTCGATCTCGCCCTCGGCCAACGCGCCGTCGCCATCGTCGTCCACGCCCGACTCGACCGCCACGCCGCCCTCCTCACAGTTCTCCCCCGCGGGCTCGTCCCGGGTGGCGAGCAGGGCGCTGGCGGCCTCTTCGGGGGGTACGGCGATGCAGGCGGAGAGGAAGAGGGACGTGAGCATCAGGGGGCCTCGGAGGGCGCCCACGGTAGCACGAGGCTTCGCCGCGAAAGGCGCTATCCCTGCGCCCGGTACGTGCGGGCCAGCTCCAGGTAGGCCTCGCGGCCGCCCTCGATCTGGGCGCGGTCCCCGTCACGGAGCGGCCGCACCACCTTGCCCGGCATGCCGAGCACGAGCGATCCGCTCGGGATCCGCATTCCCACGGGAATCACGGCCCCCGCGCCGATGATGCACCACGGCTCGATGTGACAGTTGTCGAGCAGGATGCTGCCCATGCCGATCAGGCAATCGTCCTCGACCGTGCATCCGTGCAGGATGACGCGGTGCCCCACGGTCACGCGCGCGCCGATGTTCACGGAGGAGAACCCGCCCGTGGCGTGGGCGCACGTCAGATCCTGGAGGTTGGAGTCCGCGCCGATGCGGATGGCGCCCTGGTCGCCGCGGAGCACGACGCCGGGCCACACGCTGACGTTGGCGCCGAGCGTGACATCGCCGAGGAGCTGGGCGCTGGCGTGCACGTAGGCGGAGGGGTCGACCCGGGGAGAGAAGGCGCCGTAGCGTTCGAGAGGCATCGGCGCGGTTTAGCGCAGGAGCGCGCCGTTGGGTATCGACAGAGTAGGATGCCGCCATGACCACCCCCGTCGACGCCTACCTCGCCACCCTCCCCGAAGACCGCCGCGCCGCCCTCACCACGCTGCGGGACGCCATCCGGGCCGGCCTGCCCGAGGGCTACGAGGAGGGCCTCCAGTACGGCATGATCGCCTGGTACGTGCCCCACAGCCGCTACCCCGACGGATATCACTGCGATCCGAAGCAGCCCGTGCCGTTCGCCAGCATCGCCGCGCAGAAGAACCACCTCGCGGTGTACCTGTTCTGCGTCTATTGCGATCCGACGCTCACGCAGTGGTTCGTCGACGAGTACCAGAAGTCCGGCAAGAAGCTCGACATGGGCAAGGGCTGCGTGCGCTTCAAGAAGATCGAGGACGCGCCGCTGGAGCTGTTCGGCCGAGTGGTGGCGAAGATGCCGGTCGACGACTTCCTTGCGCTCTACTCGTCGCAGATCCCGGCTTCCGCGAAGAAGAAGGCCAAGAAGTAGGCGCACGCACGCTCGCGCGGCTCAGACGCCGCCGTACGACTCCGCCCGCACCCCGACCGCCCGCGCCCGCGCCGCGATCTGCTCCAGGCGCTCGGCGGAGAGCGATCCGACGGTCGGATCGGAGGGCTTGCGCGCGACGGTGTAGATCTGCACGTGGTCGATCGTGCCGCCAGCCGCGATGACGGAGAGGCGGCCCACCCAGGCCTCGATCTCGGCGTCACTCGGGCCCTCACCCCCCAACGTGCAGAACATGCTCTGGATCACGAGGGGGCGGTACGCGGCCGTGGCCGCGAGGTTGGACAAGATCCGCGCGAAGGGGAACGTCGTGCCGTCGACGCGGCGATACCAGGCCTCGGTGCCCGCGTCCAACTTGGCCCACACCTCATCCACCAGGGGGAGGGCGGCCTTGACCCGCTCCCGGTGCAACATCGTGGCGTTGGTGAGGAGGCGCACGGGCACGTCGAGCCCGAAGCGATCCCGCGCCGCGCGCACCCGCGCCACGGCCCCCGGGAACGCGGCGGGGGTGGTGGGCTCGCCGTCCCCCGCGAACGCGATGTCGGTCACGCGGCGGAGCGCGGGCGCCACGGTGTGGAAGGGCGGGTGCTCCCACAACGATCCGTCACGCACCCAGCCGAGGAGGCGGGAGAGCTCGGCGTCCAGCACGTCCAGATCGATCGCGCCCGATCCCGGCGGCCCGGCGGCCTCCGTGCGGTCGACCTGGCAGTACGGACAATCGAAATTGCACACCTTGTCCGGGTTGAGGTTGATCCCGATGGAGAGGCCGCGCGCCCGCCGGGAGACGACGGCGTAGACGTAGCGGTTGTCACCGAGATCGCGACGGTGGTCCTGGAAGTCGAGCGTGCGTTCCACGGCGCCAATCTATCCGGTAGGATGGCCCGATGCGGGTCACCCGACGTCAAGCGCTCCTCGCCACCACCCTGATGGGCGGGGCCGTCGCGGCCGCCGCGGCCGGGGTGTCCTTTCGCTGGTGGGACCAGCCCCACGGCCTCCCCTACGCCGTGCTCTCGGCGGACGAGGCCGCGATCCTCGACGCCTTCGCCGAGGCGTGCTTTCCGTCGGGCGGGGATCCCCCGATGGGCGGGGCCGCCGCCGGCGTCGGGCGCTACTTCGACGGCGTGCTGGAGGGCCTGGTGCCCGCGCAACAGAAGCTGCTCCGGCTCGCCCTGCACGCGCTCGACGCGCTGCCCCTCCCAACCCACGGCGGGTTCCTGACGGACCTTCCGGTGCCGACCGCGAGCGACGCGGTTGCGTCGTGGCTCAAGAGCACCCGCCCCGAGCTCCGCGGGCTCGCCCAGTCGTTCTTCATCTTCGTCGGCATGGCGTGGATGGCGCACCCCGACGTGCGCACGCGCATCGCGCCGATGTTCGGGTGTGGCTTCGCGGATGCCGGCGGCCTGCCCGCGCGCCTGGAAGCATCGTGAGCGCGTGGATGCCGGGGGACGGCGTGCTCCTCGCCGCGCCCGCCGCGGCCGAGGGGTACGGCGAGGCCGATCGCGACATCGTGTGCGACGTGGTGATCGTCGGCACCGGGCCGGGCGGCGCATCGGTGGCGCGGGTGCTCTCCGCGGCGGGCGCGAAGGTGGTGCTGCTGGAAGAGGGGCCGCCGGAGAGCCGCTTTGCGCGCAACCAGGGCGACGTGATGCGGTACCACATGCAGGAGGGCGGCGCGATGGTCGCCGCGGGCCGCGCGTACATGCCGATCGCCTCGGGGCGCGGGGTGGGTGGCGGCACGCTGGTGAACAGCGCCATGGCGTGGCGCGCGCCCGACCACGTGTTGAACGGGTGGGTCGAGCTCCTCGGAGACGAGCGGTACGGAGCAAAGGCGCTCGCGCCCCTCTACGACCAGCTCACCGAGCTGCTCGGCGTGTGGCCCACGCGCCCCGAGATCTCCGGCAAGAACAACGACCTCATCGTGCGGGGCGTCCGCGCCCTCGGCCTCGAGGGCGGCTACGTGCCGCGCGCCACGCCCGGCTGCGTAGGGTGCGGCGTCTGCTACTTCGGCTGTCCGAGCGGCGGCAAGGCCAGCATGAACCTCAACCTCCTGGTCGAGGCCACGCGCGCGGGCGCCCGCATCGTGGCGGACACGAAGGTCGACACCGTGCTGGTCGAGGGCGGCCGGGTGGTGGGGGTTTCGGGCCGGATGTTCCACCCGGACACGCGCGTTCCGGGCGGAGCGGTGCGGGTGCGCGCCACGCGCACGGTCCTCGCCGCGGGGGGGATCGGGACCCCCCGATTGTTACACCACGCCGGGCTCGCCGAACGCTTGGGTCCCGCGGTCGGAAAGGGCCTGCACGTGCACCCGGGCAACGCCGTGCTCGGCATCTGCGACGAGCCGATCGAGATGTGGAAGGGGGCCACCCAGGGCGCCTATTTTCATGTCGACGAGCTCCCCGGGGTGCTCCCCCACACGTTCTCCGCGCCGCCCGAGGTGTGCCTGGGCATGCTCGCGCCGCCGGGCCCGGAGATGAAGAAGGCGATCGACGTGCTCCCGTATCTGTGTGGGCTGATCGTGATGGTGTCCGACAAGGGCGAGGGCACGGTGGGAGCGCACCCGGACGGGCGGGCGGACATCCGGTACGAGTTCTCCGACGAGGACGTCGAGCGCACCAAGAAGGGCATGTATTGGGCGGCCAAGGTGCTGCTCGCGGGCGGGGCCCACACGCTGCTCGCGCCCGTGCACGGGGTCGAGCGGACCCACACGGCCGAGGACCTCGCGGACCAACTCTCGCGGCGCACGCTCGAAGACTTCATGCTCTACGCCGCCCACCCGATGAGCTCCTGCCGCATGGGGCGGGACCCCGTCACGAGCGTCGTCCGCCCCGATGGGCGCGCGCACACGCTCGAGGGGCTCTACATCGCGGACAGCTCGGTGTTTCCTACCTCGCTCGGGGTGAACCCGAGCCTGACCACCATGGCGCTCGCGACCGCGATCGCGCAGGGGTTGGCGCGAACCGGATAGGTGGGCCGTCCATGCCGCCGCTCCCCGCATTGCTGCTGATCCTCCGCGACCTCGGCCTGCCCGCCGTGGCGTCGTGCATGGTCCTCGTCCTCGCCTCCATGGTGTCGAAGGGCACGCTCCATCGCGTCGATCGCATCGGCGCGGCCTCGGTCGCGGTTGGTTTCGCCGTTGGTTTTCAGCCCCTGTCCGGCGGGGGCTTCGACGGGGGCGATCCGGTCACCGTGCTGCCGCTCGTGGCCGTCGTCACCGCCCTCCTGGCGCCGCGGCTGGTGACACGGTTCGCGCCCGCGGCCGCCGTCGGGGCGCTCGTGCGCGCCGGGCTGTTCGGCGCGGGCATCGTGAGCGCCGTGGCCCTCTACGCCCTCGGCGACACCCGGCTGACCGAGGTGGCGCTGGTCACGGTGGGCGCGGCGATCGGCCTCGTGGTGGGCGCGCAGGTGGGGGACCAGCAGCCCATCAAGCTCGTCGCTCCCGACCCGCGCGTGGGCGCGTGGGCGGTGGTGGCGGTGCTGCTCGTGGCGGTGTGGGTGTTGGGTGTGAGAGGCGCGGTGGCAGGGGCCTGAGGGGGCGCGGTCGCCGCCGTCTTCGGCGGCGGGCACCGCGCCCCACGTCTCCTACCGACGAACCAAATCTCCCACCGCCCCGAGCTCGTCGTACAGGTATACGTTCGCGATGATCGCCTTCTCGAACACGCCGATGTGCAGGCTCTCGTTGGGGCCATGCGCGGTTGTCTGCGGGTCGATGACGCCGTTGAGGATGAGGGGGAGATCCCCGAAGCGCCGCCCGAAGAGCGCCACGAAGGGGATCGAGCCCCCCACGCCGACCTGGAGCAACGGGCGGCCCCAGGCCTTCACGTACGCGCGGTCGGCCGCCGCGAAGGCGGGCCCCTTCGGGGTGTAGAGCCACGCGCCCGACGGCGCCGTGGAGATGTCCACGGTGACCTTCACCCCGCCCGGCGCGTCACGGAGGAGCTCGGCGCGGAGGGCGTCCCGAACCGCGTCGTCGTCCTGGCCCGGCGCCACGCGCACGGACAGGATCGCCTCGGCGGACATCCGCAGGGCGTTCTTCTTGCGGTCGATCGTCGGGAGCGTGGTGGACACGATGGTGATGGCCGGCTGGCGCCAGAGGTGCTCGGCGGGGGGGGCGCCCTCGGTGGGGAGCGGCTCGATGCCGGGGCAGAGGTGGGCGCCGGAGCGGATGACCTCGGTGGTGAGCGGCACGTCCCACGCCGCCGTGGACCACGCGGGCGGCACCTCCGCGCGCGGGCTCTTGAGGCGGCCATTCTCGTCGACGAGGCGCGCGAGCAGGGTCACGAGCGCGAGCGACACGTCGGGCACCATGCCGCCCCAGAGGCCCGAGTGCACGTCGGCCTCGAGCGCCTCGCAGCGCACGGTGCACTCCATGAGGCCGCGGAGCGAGGTGGTGAGGCCGGGGAGCTCGGTCGAAGGGTTTTCACAGTCGGTGAGGACCATGACGTCGGACGCGAAGGCCTCGGGAAACGCATCCATGAAGCGCTCGAGGTTGGGGCTCCCGATCTCCTCCTCGCCCTCGATGACGAGCTTGATGTTGGCGGGGAGCGTACCGGTCTCCGCCAGCCAGGCGCCGAGCGCCGCGAGGTGGCTGACCCACCCGCCCATGTCGTCGGCGGCGCCCCGCGCGTAGAGGCGGCCGTCCCGCACGGTGGGCTCGTGGGGCGGGCTGTCCCACACCTCTCCCTTCACGGGCTGCAGATCGAGGTGGCCGTAGATGAGGATCGTCGGCTTTCCGGGCGCCTTGAGCCACTCGGCGGTCACGATGGGGAGGGCGTCGGGGAGCTCACAGACGCGGGACCCGGAGAAGCCGAGCGCGGCGAGGTCTCCGGCGACCCGCGCGGCCAGGGCACGAACATCGGCGGCGTGCGCCGGCTCGCACGAGATTGCGGGGATGCGGAGGTAGTCGCACAGCTGCGCGAGGGCCTCGGGAAAGTGGGCGCGGGCGCGGGTGGCGACGGAGTCGACGGTGGGCTCGGGGCGGACGGCGGTAGGCATGGGCGCCCACGTATCCGGGGCACCCCAGCTTGGGGTCAGTCCTCGGTGCGATCGAGCGTCACCGCCACGTCCACCGCGCCGTCCGCGCCGCGCGTGACACGCAAGTCGGCCCAGCCGGCGTAGGCGTTCGTCAGGAGGTCACCGGAGTGGTCGAGCGCGAGGACGGGCACCCACGTCTTGCCGGCCCACACCTTCGCGACCGGGTTGGCGCGCGCGGCCTCGTCGGCGAAGGGGTAGGCCTCGCGCACCTCGCCCCCCTTGCCGGAGACGACCTGGTGGAATGTGTCGCCCGCTGTCGCCAGGAGGATGTGCTCGAGATGGTGGTCGTGGCCGGAGGCGTAATGACGCACGCCGCAACCGATCAGCACACCCATCGCCTCGGGGGAGAGCAGCTCGGCGGGGCTGTCACGATACTTCCCGAAGGTGACCGCGGGGTGGTGCCCGAACGCGATGCGGCGGCGCGGGGCGGGAGTCGACGCGCAGTGGTCCCGGAGCCAGGTGAGCTGGCGATCCCGGAGGTCCACCAGGTCGGTTTTTCCGGTGAGCGCCATGGTGTCGAGGAAGAGGAGCTCGAGCTCGTCGCCGTCGCGGAGCGCCCAATACCGCCAGGGTTGGACCCAGGTCGGCCCCTCGGGGGTGACCCGGAGCGCGGTCCCCTCGATCGCCACTTCGGGGTGGCGGAACGTGTGGCGCACGGATGCCAGGGGCGCCGGCGAGGCGTACTCGTGGTTGCCGAGCACGGCGTAGAAGGCCAAGGCGAGCGGCGCGTATCGCTCGTGGAAGCGCCGCCGCATCATCGCCCCCTCCGGAGAGGAGAGGCCGAGGGCGCCGAGGCCGTAGAAGTTGTCGCCGAGGAGCACGGCGGCGTCGCAGGTGGGGCCCTGCTCGCACGCGGCGGCGATCCGGGACACGAGCGCGCGGGCGAGCGGATCCGCGGGGCGCGAGCCGCCGTCCCCGATCAGGGCGGCGCGGAACAGACCGTCCTCGCCGAGGAGCTCGGCGCGCAAGACCCCGCCCCCGAGCGGGGGCTCACCGAAGGGGGCCACGGCGCCGCTCTCGGCGGGGGCGCGCTCGGGCGCGGCGGGGCGATGGGCGCAGGCCACCATCGAGGCGAAGAGGAGGAGGGCGAGGGGGGCGGGGGTCATTCCGCGCGGCCCGCCTCCCCCTTCCGTGGCACATGGCTCATGGCGTGCTCCGCGAGCGCCGTGATGGTGAGCGAGGGGTTCACGCCCAGGTTGGCGCCGATCATCGAGCCGTCGATGACCATCATGTGGTCGTAGCCGAACACCCGGCACTTCGCGTCGATCACGCCGTCCGCGGCGGAGGTGCCCATCGCGCAGCCGCCGAGGATGTGGGCGGTGGTGGGAACATCGAGCACGGCTTCGGTGACCGAGCTGCGGGCCATGCCGCCGAGGTCTTTCGCGATGGCGCGGGCCGCCACGTTGGCGCTCGGGATGTAGGTCGGCACGGGGGGCTGACCCGCGGGGATCTGGGTGACGAGCTGCTTTCCGAACGGCCAGAACCAGCGGCGCCCGCGACGGATGGCCATGTGGTTGTCGAGCGTCTGCATGACGAGGAGGATCACCGTCCGCTCGGCCCACCCGAAGGGCATCCAGCCGCGCAGCACGTCGAGCGGGGAGGTGAGGACCACGCCCAACCATCGGAGCCAGCGCGGCACCCGGCCGCCACCGTCCGTCAGCGGTGTGGTGATGAGCGCGAGGCTGTCCGACCCCGAGGAGTAGCGAACGGGCTCGAGGTGGGTGTGGTCGTCCAACTCGATTTGGGAGCCGATCGCGACGCCCTGGTTCATCTTCTTGTTCGGGTCGCGCGCGGTGACACCCAACACGGCCTCGCTGTTGGTGCGCACGAAGTCTCCCAGGCGGTCGGAGAGCTTCGAGAGCGCTCCCTGCTCCTTGCACTTGAGCAGGAGATCCACGGTGCCGAGCACACCCGCGGAGAAGACGACGCCGCGGGCGGTGTACACCTTGCGATCCTTCCGGAACAGCGAGGTGGAACGCTCGGTGTGGACGCGGTAGCCGCCCTCGGGGAGGGGCTCGACGAGGGTGACGCGACGCTCCGGGAATACGGCGGCGCCGCGCTTCTCGGCGAGGAACAGGTAGTTCTTGTCGAGCGTGTTCTTGGCGCCGAAGCGGCAGCCGACCATGCACCCGCCACAATAGTTGCAGCCCTCGCGGGGCGGCCCCTCACCGTCGAAGAACGGGTCGGGCACGGTCTTGCCGGCCTCGCCGAAGTAGACGGCGACGGTCGTGGGCGCGAAGCTCGCCTCGCGGCCGATCCGCTTGGCGTGCGCGCGCACGAGCTCGTCGGCGGCGAAGAACTTGTTGGTCTCGACGGCGCCGAGCATGCGCTTGGCCGTCGCGTAGAACGGCGGGAGCACGGTCTTCCAGTCGGCGAGGTCCTTCCACTTCGGGTCCTCGAACGCGCGCGGGGGCGGCACGAGGAGGGTGTTGGCATACACCAGGCTACCCCCGCCGACACCCGCGCCCGACAGGATGAAGACGTGCGGAAGCAGCGTCATCTTGAAGATGCCGTGGCAACCGGCGAGCGGGGCCCACAGGAAGCGCTTCAGGTCCCAGTTGGTCTTCGGGAAGTCCGCGGGGGCCCACCGCTTGCCCATCTCGAGCACGCCCACGGTGTAGCCCTTCTCCGTGAGCCGGTGCGCGGAGACCGAGCCGCCGAAGCCCGAGCCGATGACGAGCCAGTCGAAGTCGTACATGGCCGCTCGCTAACTGATTCCTGGTCGCGAGCGCGGTTTCCTGCGGGCCCGTCACGGCCGATAGCGCTCGTCGGGGCCGAGGAACGGGGAGCCGTCCGAGTAGGTGCCCGGGCTCTGGTCTCCGGCCGAGCCGGCTCGCTGTCGTCGTCGTAGAGCGCGCGCACGACCAGGTCGAGCGTGCCGCGCGTCGTGAGATCCGTCCGGCCGACATCGAGCATCACGTCGACCACCTGCGGCGCCGCGTCCGTATCGGCGAGCGCCCCCGTGGGCCCGGCTAGCGCCCGCCGGCCGGGATGGTTAGGCTCGCGACGGATACCCCCCGGACGAGACGCGCCGTACCCGGTCAGGACAAGACGACGCACGGAGCGCACATGTCCTGGATCCTCCTGGTCGTCGCCGGTCTGTTGGAGACGGGCTGGGCCGTCGGTCTCAAGTACACCGAGGGCTTCTCGAAGCCGGTTCCGACCGTGTTGACCATCGCCGCGATGGTGCTGAGCATGGGGCTGCTCGGCCTCGCGCTGCGCGACCTGCCTGTCGGCACCGCCTACGCCGTGTGGGTCGGCATCGGCGCCTTCGGCACCGCGGTGCTCGGCATCCTCCTGTTCAGCGAGCCCGCGACCCCGGCGCGGCTGTTCTTCCTGGTGCTGCTCGCGGTCGCGATCGCGGGGCTGAAGGTCACGTCGCCGTCGACGTAGGCCCGGCGCGGGATACGATACATGCGTTCAGGTAATCCCATGGCGCGCATCGCCTGCCTCGACCTCGACACCTTCTTCGTCTCGGTCGAGCGCCTGCTCGATCCCTCGCTGGTGGGCCAGCCGGTCGTGGTCGGCGGCAGGAAGGGCGCGCGGGGCGTCGTCACCTCCGCGAGCTACGAGGTGCGCCTGCTCGGCGTGCGTTCTGGCATGCCGATGTCCGAGGCCGTGCGGCGCGCGCCCGACGCGATCTTCGTCCCCACCCGACACGACGCCTACGGTCCGTACGCGGGGCGGGTGCGCGCGGTGCTCGATCGGTGGTGTCCGGTCGTGCAGACGGCGAGCATCGACGAGTTCTACCTCGACTTCAGGGGGTGCGAGCGGCTCTACGCCCGCCCGGAGGACACGGATGCGGATGCGACGATCCTGCGCGTGGTGCGCGAGCTGCGAGAGGCCATCCAGCGTGAGGTCCTCCTGCCCGCGAGCGTCGGGATCGGCACGACGCGCCCGGTCGCGAAGATGGCGAGCGGGCGCGCCAAGCCCGCGGGCGTCCTGATGATCCGCGCGGGGGAGGAGCGGGCGTTCGCGGCCCCCCTCCCGGTGCGGCGGTTCCCGGGGATCGGCCCCGTCGCGGAGGAGAGGCTGGCGGGGATGGGCGTCGCGACGCTCGGGCAGCTGCTCGAGGTGCCCGACGAGCACCCGCGCTTGGGCGGCCTCGCCGCGTCCCTCCGGGTCGGTCTCGGCCTCGCCGGTCAGCAGCCGGGCGCCCGCACGGCCCGCCTCGGCAAGGACCGCCCCGCGTTCCAGGAGCACGACACCTCCGCCGAGGGCAGCCTGTCCAATGAACGCACGTTCTTCGCGGACGTGGGGGAGGTGCAGGTGGCGGAGGACGCGCTGCGCGCCCTGGTCGAGCGCGTGACCTGGCGGCTCCGGCGTCGCGGCGCGCGGGCGCACACCATCACGCTCAAGCTCCGCTACGCCGATTTCACGACGATCTCGCGCGGCCGCTCGATCGCCCCCACCCACGCCGAGGCGGACGTGCTCGCCGTCGCGACCGATCTACTGCACGGAGCGTGGTCGAAGAAGTCCCGGATCCGGCTCCTCGGCGTGCAGCTCTCCAACCTCGTCGCGCCCGATCCGCAGGTGGCCCTCTTCGCCGCGCCGCGGCCCCGGATGGGCGTGGCGATCGACGCGGTGCGGGACCGCTTCGGCTACGACGCGATCCGCATGGGCGCGGTGGCGCGCCCCAAGAACGCGTGAGCCGCGCTCGAGCGGCGCGCCCCAGCCGGTCTACACCTTCTCCTTCTCGCGCGTGGACAGCCCCTCCCGCTCGATCGCGTCGCTGACGGCCTCCACCACGTTCGCCATGGAGGCGAACTCGTCCGCGTCGGTGTCCACGATGATCTGGCGCAGGTTCACCGGCTGCCCCTTGCGGTACTCGATCGTCGAGTTCTTCACGTGCGCGAGCAGCGCCCGCTTCGTGATCGGGAAGTCGAGCCCCTTGAGCGCTTGGGTCACCGCCGCGATGCCGAAGGCGGTGCCCTTGGGTGGGCCCGGCTTGTCATAGGCCTGCCCGCGGATCTCCTTGCGGTCGCGCAGGTCCCGCTGGCGCTGAACCTCCTCGCCGCCCTTCCGCCCGGCGTCGCGCACGCTCATCGTGCCGCGCTCGCCGGTCTCGAGGACCTTCGGTGGAGTGCCCTTGGTGTCGGTATCCTTGATGTCCTTGGCCATGCTTTCACCCCGTTGTCCCTGCTCAAGGTGGACACCCGCCGCGCTCCGGCCACCCACCGGGAGGAGGGGTGCGCGGCCCGCGCGCGCTACGCTGGCGCCGATGCGGATCGACCGACTGGATCGCGCGGGCCTCGCCGCGCTCGAAGCCGCCGTGCGGGGCGGTGAGCCCGTGCGCCTCGGCCGCGGGGCGGTGCCGGGGGCCGGGATGCTCGGGCGTGGGGGGCCCGCTCTCGACGAGCTCGTCCCCCTCTGCCACGCCGTGGACGACCCCGCGCTCGCCCGATGGCTGCCCGCCCCGGCCCGCCCCGCCCCCGATCGCCCCGGTGGGGCCCTCGCGGTATCGGTCGTGATCCCCACCCACCGCCGACGCCCGATCGGCCTCGCGGCGCTCGAGGCGCAGGACATCGAGACCGAGCTCCTCGTGCTCGCCAACGGCGCCTACACCGAGGGCGTGCGCGTGCCCTGGGCCGGCCACGGCGCCACCCGCAACGTGGGCGCCCGCCTCGCGCGCCATCCCTACGTGCTCTTCACCGTCGACGACGCCCTCCCGCTCGGCGCCAGCTTCGTCCGCACGCTCGTCGAGGCGCTGCTGGGCGGTGGCCACGACGCCGTCTACGCGCGCCAGGTGCCGTGGCCCACGTCCGACCCCGTCACCCGTGCGCGCCTCCGCGCGTGGACCCCGCCGCCCGACCCGGATGGCCGCCCGGTCACGACGCCCGGCGCCACGCTCGACAACGTCGCCGCGCTCTACCGTCGCAGCGTGTTGCTCGCCGATCCCTTCGACAACGTCGACATCGCGGAGGATTGGCGTTGGGGCCGCCGTCACGATGTGGCCTACGTGCCCGCGGCGGTCGTGGCGCACGCGCACCCTCGCCGCTTCGGGGAGCTGTACACCCGCACGCGCGCGATTCACGCGGTGCGGATCGCCGCCGGAGAGCCCGCGGCGGTGCCCGGCCTCGGCGCGCTGGTCACCGCGCTTCCCGGCGTGGTGGGCGCGGATGCTCCGGGCGCGCTCGGAGAGCTCCTGGGGCAGTTCGTGGCGGGGCGGCGGCGGTGAGCCCCAGATCCTGACCGACCTTCGTCGCCCGACCTCCGTCGACTTCCGTCACCCGCCTCCCCGGCCCGCGCAATTCAAGGACTTGCGCCCGGCACGACGCGTGCAGCGCGCCGAGACGCGCCCCGGGAGCCCGTCATGGCCGAGTCCAGCCGCCAGAAGTCGTCCACGTCCTCCACCCCCACCTCGTGCGCCGCCCCCGCGCAGGCGGCCGTCGCGCCCCAGCGCACGGGGAACGCGGCGGCGCAGGATCGCCTCGGGCTCACGGCCGCTGCCCCGACCTCCGGCGGGACGATGGACGCGGCGCTCGTCGCGATGGGGGACATGGGCGCGGTGGTGCTCGACGCGCTGCCGCTGGGCGCCGCGATGCGCCTCGCGATGCGCGTTCGTGGGGCGCCGGCGGGGGCGTGGGTCGATGCGTGGGTGTGCGCGCAGCCGATCGCCGAGGTCCTCGCGCAGGCGCCCGACCTCCTGGCGATCGGCCTCGACGCGGTGTGGCCCGTCGGCTTCGGCGTCGAGCTGGACGAGGCCGTCTCGGCCAGCCACCTCGTGGTCACGGGCGGGGAGCGGGTCGCGATCGGCGTCACGCGCACGGCCGCGGGCGTGTCGCTGTCGCTCAAGGGCGGCTTGCAGGCCGGGCTCGCCGTGGGCCTGGGGGCGAGCCTGAGCGGATCGATGGGTGACACCGCGCTCGGCGGTGACCTGGGTGCGAGCGTCGTCGACGCCACGGCGTTCGAGGCGACGTGGGCGTTCGACCTCGCGGCCGTGTTGCGCGCCCTCGGTACCCGGCACCCGCGCACGTTGACCGACATGCTCCTCGACCGCCCGGTCGACTTCCTGGGCCCCGCGGGGGAGGCCCTCGTGGCGCTCGCCAAGGCGCAGCAGCCCAGCTCCTGGTCCGCGGACGTACGGGGGGTCGGAGAGGCAACGGGCGCCGACGCTGTCGGGGGCCTGGCGCACGGGGAGGTCGGCGCGAAGCTCGATGCCGGGATCAAGATCGGGCACGAGGGGGGGCAGTCGTTCATCGAGGGATCGACGGGCGGCGCCGGGAGCGCCGGGTACGACAACCGGGTGTTCGAGGCGCTGCGATTGGCGGGGCTGCCCGAGTTCACCGCCGCGATGGGCTGCCGGCTGCGCGTCCGGGTGTCGGGCTCCGGGGTGGACCTCGCGGCGATGGCCGTCGAGAACCTGCGGTTCACCGTCGCCACGACGTTGACCAGCGGCACGCTCAGCGTCGAGGACGCCTTCGAGACGCCGAGCGTGGCCGCGGCCGTCGCCTGGATCGCGGCCGCCCTGAACACGACGGACACGTGCCTCGGTGAGGCGGGGCCGAGCGTCGGCGCGCGGGACCTGCCCGACGTCGCGCTCCACCGCTCGGCGACGCGGTCGGTCCCCGCCATCGGCGACATCACGGACTCCAGCGTCGCGGACGAGCTGTTCGAGCTCTCGATGCCCGACAAGCGGGCGTTCGTGACCGACAGCGCGAGCGCGGAGCTGACGGGCGAGCTCTACGTTCCCGTCGAGGCCGTGCGCGCCGCGCTCCACGGGGCCGCGCTCCCCGCGGGAGGCGAGGGCATCGAGGCGCGCGTGCTCGACGTCGAGCGGCTGATCGCCGCCGAGGTCGTGGGCGGCGCGGCGTTCGCTCCGGACGGGCTGCCGACGCTCGACCTCGCCGCTGCCGCGGAGCGGGTGGAGGTCCCGAAGGTCCAGGCCGTCGTGAAGCGGATGTCACGCGTCGGCGTCGGCACCGGCATCAAGGGTGGGATCGTCGAGGAGGCCAACGTCAACGCGGGGCTGACGACCACGGAGGTCGTCACCCTCTCGCCGGCCATCGAGGCCGAGCAGCGTCGGGCCTTGTTCTCGGCGTAGCCGCAGTCCTCTACGGACCGAGGTCTACGGATCGATCCGCGAGACGCTCGCCGTGCCGTTGTCCACCACCCACAACTTCCCGTCGGGCCCCAGCTCGATGCCGTAGAGCGCCTCTTCCCCGAACCCCGTGTCGAGGCTGCGGAGCTCGGTTCCCTGCAGGTCGAACTCGACGATCACGCCGCTGCCCCACTCGGCGACGTAGAGCGCACCGTCCCCGAGGGCGAGGCCGCCGGGCTTGTCGAGCCCCTCGATGAGCACGCCCCAGTCCACGCCCTCCCACTCCCGCTGCTTCACGCCCGGATCGCTGGCGACCAGGCGACCGGCGTCCTCCCCGGAGGCGGTGTCGATCCAGAGCACGCGCCCGGCCCCGGTGTCGGCCACGTACAGGAGCCCCGTCTCGTGGTCGATGACCATGTGGCCGGGCGCGTCCTTCTCGAAGGACACCTCCACCTCGGTGAGCCGATGGATGATGCCGTCCGAGTGGTCGTCCATGCCGGGGCCGTGGTCCCCCTGGAAGTCGTACTGGACGATGTCGCCGTTCTTTCCGTCGAACACCCAGTAGATGTTGTCGGCCTGCCAGGCGATGCCGACACAGTTGGGCGACTCGTGCAACATGTCCAGGTGCGACCCGAGGCCGATGGGGTTGACGTTGGCGAAGATGTCGAGGTTCGTCGTCCAGAGGACCGGGCCCGTGTAGTCGTTCGGGGGGGACTGGCCGTTGTAGGTGTTCCGGGTCTCCCCACACGAGCCGAATTGGCCGTTTCCATCGAAGGAGAGCGCGGAGGTCTCCTCCATGAAGTGCTCGGCGTAGGGGTCCACCCGGCGCTCGTGCTCCTGGCTGTTGGTCCCGGGGTCCGTGATGATGAACGTGGCGTCGTCCTCGCGGTTCGCGACCCACAAGCGGCCGTCCTCGTCGAAGCCGAGGTCGCGGGGGTCCGTCAGGTCGCCGTCGCTGTCGAGGATCGTGGTCCAACCGACCGAGCCCGGAGACCCGTCCCCCACGCCGATGGGAGAGGTTTCGACGGGCCCCGTGTCGGGACCGGTGCAGGCGAGGAGGATCATCAACATCGGGAGCACTCCGTGGGCGGGGCGGGCGGCGGGGCGGCGAGGATCATGGGGCAACCTCGAAGTCGAAGGGCACGGTGAACGGACGCTCGGGATCCGCCTGCCGCGAGAACTGGACCCACATCCGGTGGGGGCCTGGGGTCGGGAACGTGTAGTGGAACGGGAGCTCGGGGCCCAGGTAGAGGTGCGGCATCTCCATCCCGGGGCCCATGTCCTCCATGCCCGGAAACCACGCGTGTGTGTGCGTGGAGAAGGCGAGGTCATGGGTGACGAAGGCCGCGTGTCCGTCGGCGCCGAGGTATTGCGCGAAGTCGGTCACGTCGGCGCCACTCTCGGTCACGATCACGGTAAACGAGGCCTCGTACCCCGCAAACGGCGCAACGTCCCACCGAAGCTCGATCTGCATCCCCTCGACGTCACGGACGGTCGAGAGGTCGGGGACGGGCGCGGCCATCTGCGCGGGCTCCCCGCCCACCGTGAGCCAGTTCGTCAGGTTGAGGTACTGATTCTGGTGCGCGAAGTCGTACAGCGCCAGGTAGTCCCCGGCGAGCGGAAACGTGACAGGGAAGTGGTAGGTGGCGGAACGCAGCACGTCGGCGGTGAGGGCGTGGTGGTCCTCGTGGTGCTCGTGCTGGAACGAGGAGAGGTCCCGCGAGATGAACAGCGTGTGGACCATGCGCTCGTGGGCCTGCTGGAGGTCCTCGATCGGGCAGCCGGCATCATCCTCGACCGTGAACCAGTACTCGACCTCCACGCCGGCCTCGATGGGCGCGGGATCGGTCCAGGAAGGGATGGCGTAGCCCGTGCCCGAGGGCGTACACGCCGGATCCGGCGCCGCGCTGTCGCCATCGGTGTCCCCGCCCGATGCGCAGGCCAAGAGGAGAGCGAGCATGTGGACCTCAGAGGAAGGGGGTACGAGCGGGCAACCCTCGTGGCCCGAGGCTCATGGGACGACACTCATGGCACGATCAGGTAGGCCTCGCCCGCAAAATCCCCGCCCGTGCTGCTATAGCGTGCCCCGACGAGCAGATCCGGCAAGCCGTCCCCATCCACGTCGGCGCCGCCCGCCACCGCGCTCCCGGCAACAGCGCCATCGCCGGGACCAACCCAGCGCGTGACCGAGTCGGCGAGGAGGATGGTCCCCGCGGCGAAGGGGCCGCGTACGAGGTAGGCGGCGCCTTCGTTGTAGTCCGACAGGTCGACGCCGTACGCGCCGATGAGCAGGTCGGCCCAGCCGTCCCCGTCTACGTCCCCGGCGGGGGCGGTGTAGGCGCCGGCGAGGTTCCCGGCGACCTCCCCCACGAAGCTGGTCTCGGCGGACTCGATGTCGAGCGTGCCCACCGTGCCCGGGCCGTGAACGAGCCACACCGTCCCCGGCCCCTGCGAGTCTCCGCCGAGGATGACATCGCCGTAGCCGTCGCCGTCGACATCTCCCGCGCGCGCGACCGAATCGCCGACGTAGAGCCCCTCGGTGCCGCCGACCCAGAGGCGGTCGGCCTCCCGGAGGGCGTGGTCTCCGTCCGCGATCGGCCCGAGGAACAGCGCGGCGGCGCCGCCGTCGAAGGCGAGGTCGTCCGCGCCGTTGGCCCCGATCAGCACGTCCTCCATCCCGTCTCCGTCGAAGTCACCGGCGCCCGCCAGCACGCTCCCGGCTCCGTCTCCGACCGACGGCGCACCGTGCGGCGGCGCCTCCGGGGCCGGCCCGAGGCCCGTGATGGTCACGGCGGCCTCGCCGAGGCCGTAGGCGCCGCCCTCGACCGGCGCGCGGAACAGGTACACCCGACCGCCCCCGACCCCGCCGGCGGCGTTGGCCTGCGCGCCGACGAGCACGTCGCTGTCACCGTCCCCATCGACATCCGAGAACGCCACGGCGCTCCCGGCGTAGTCCAGCCGGGCCTCCCCGAGCCAGGAGACGGGGGCGGTGGCGAGGGAGCCCGCCGCGGCGGGGAGGGGCCCGTACACGAGGTAGGCCTTCCCCGCGTCGGGGCCGAGCTCGTCGCTTCCCACCGCGCCGAGGAGCAGG
The DNA here is from genome assembly GCA_030685065.1 of Pseudomonadota bacterium. Taxonomy (GTDB): domain Bacteria; phylum Myxococcota_A; class UBA796; order UBA796; family SXON01; genus CAJBVW01. The sequence goes on from JAUXQH010000122.1 coordinate 71,470, forward strand.
TCGGACACGCCGTCTCCGTTTGCGTCGCCCGTGGCGTCGAGCGCCCACCCCGGGTAGTCGAGGTCGGCCTCCTGCACGAGGCAGGCGCCGGCGTCGAGCGCGTGGGCACCGGCCGCGAGCGGCAGGGCAAAGCTGCAGGCGGTCCCCCCGAAGGGGGCGGAGACGACCGCCGCGCCGGGGGTCATGGAGACGGTGGTGCCGGTGGCGCTGCTCTCGGAGCCGACGATGGTGGCGTACGCCGCGCCGAGCGACAGATCGCGGCCGGGGCGGGTGTCCGTGTCGCCTCCGGTGTCGGTGTCGGTGTCGGTCGCTCCGGTGTCGGCGGTTTCGCCGGAATCCTTGCCGTCGCCCGATCCGGCGCACCCCGCGAGCACACAGAGCTCGAGCCACACCCAGCGCATCCACCCTCCGACTCGCGTCGATCGCGTCGCCGTCTTCTATGCCAGCCCGGCGGGATACGCCCCGTCCCATGTTGCTCCTCCTGGCGCTCCACGGCTGTGACGGCGCGCCCGCCAAGAAGGACCCGGGAGTCGACACGGGGGAGCCCCCGGACGACACCGGCGTGGACGACTCTGGCATCGACGACACGGGCACGGACGACACGGGCGCGCGCACCGGCGTTCACTCCCTCTCGGAGGCCCACATCTCGGTCACCGGCACGGCGTCGAACGCCGCGGGCAACGCCGTGGCCTTCATGCCGGGCTCCACGGGCCCGGCCGTCGGCATCGCCGGATACTTCGCCAGCAAGGTGTGTGTGTTCGGCACCGTCCCGGAGCCCGGCGCCTACACGATCGACGACATGGGGACGTGCTGGACCTCCCCCAACCTCCGCGACTTCGGCGGATACGCGCTCGCGGGCGGGGATGACCTCGACCTGGACGGCGCGGGGGACCTGTTGGTGGGGGCCATCGGCGAGAGCACGCAGGGCGCGGGCGCGGGCGCGGTCTACCTGCTCGCCGAGCCGGGCATCGGGGGAGCCCACCTGTTGACGGAGGCGCGGACCACGTTCCTCGGGGAGTCGCTGGGCGACTACGCGGGATCCGGCGTGGCCTTCGCGGGAGATGTCGACGGGGACGGCGCCGGGGACCTGCTCGTGGGCGCCTCCTCCAACGACGCGCTCGGAAGCGGCGGCGGGCGGGCGTACCTGCTGCGCGGCCCCTTTCCCCTGGGCGAGCTCCTCCTCGCCGACGCCGGCACCACCATCTCGGGGAGCGGCTCGACCGGCGCCAGCGGCGTCGCGCCCCCCCACGGCGCACCGGCCGAGGGTGATGGCGTCGGCGTCGGGCTCGATGGCATCGGAGACTTCGACGGGGACGGCCTGGATGACCTCGCCCTCGGCGCAAACGGGAGCGACCGCAACGGTATCGACGCGGGCGCCCTCGCCGTCTTCCTCGGTCCGGTGTCGGACGGCCCCCTGACCCTCGACGACGCCGACCAGCTCTACCTGGGCGATGCCGACTACCAGTACGTCGGGGACGCCGTGGCCGCCGCGGGAGACCTCGATGGGGACGGCCTCGCCGACGTATTGGTAGCGGGGAACAGCCTGGGGCCCGGGACGACCTGGATCCTGGCGGGACCGGGGGTGCCGGGCAGCTCCATCCTTTCGGACGTCCCGACCTCGCTCGTGGGTGAGGTCGATCTCGACTACGCCGGAGCCTACGCGACGCGGGGCGGGGATCTGGACGGAGACGGCTGGCAGGACGTCGTCATCGGGGCGTACGGGTCGGGTACGGTCGGGCCGCAAGGAGGTGCGGTCTACCTCGCCTTCGGGCCCTTCCCGGCGGGCACGCACGCGCTCGCCGACCTCTCGCGGCGATGGCTGGGGGAGAAGGAGGGAGACAACGCCGGCCGCGCGGTGAGCGGAGGCGCCGACGCAGACGGCGCCGGCCTCGACGCCGGGCTCCTAGGCGCGCTCTACCGCGCCGAGGGGGGGGCCTTCGGGGGGCAGGCCTACCTGGTCCTCTCGGAGTAGCGACGAACCGTCGCCGTCGCGCCGCAGGCGGATTAGCCGCGTCGACAGCGAGGTTTCTCATGAACGGAAAGATCTGCATCGTCACCGGTAGCAACACGGGGATCGGCAAGGAGACCGCGCGGGAGCTGGCCCGCCGGGGCGCAACGGTGGTCCTGGCCGTGCGCGACGCGGTGAAGGGGGAGGCCGCCCGTGCCGAGATCGCCGCCTCGACCGGCCGCGCGGACGTGGCGGTGATCCCGCTCGACCTCGGTAGCCTCGCGAGCATCCGCGCGTTCGTCGCGCGCATGGAGGCCGAGTACCCGCGGCTCGACGTGCTCGTGAACAACGCGGGTGCGTGGCCCACCACCAAGGGGACCACCGCCGAGGGGTGGGAGACCACCTTCGGGAGCAACCACCTCGGCACGTTCCGCCTCACGATGGATCTGCTGCCCCTCCTCCAGAAGAGCGCACCGGCGCGGATCGTCGTGTTGTCGTCCGCTCTACACTACCAGGGCAAGATGGTCTGGGACGACCTGATGTACGAGAGGCGGCCGTACGCCGCGGTGGCGGCCTACAACCAATCGAAGCTCGCGAACGTGCTGTTCACGTTGGCGCTGTCGCGCCGCCTGGCCGGCAGCGGCGTCACCGTGAACGCCGTCCACCCGGGCGTCGTGGCGACCGACCTGGCGCGCGGCTACCCGGCGTTCCTGGTCAAGCTCTTCCACCTGTTCCTGCTCACGCCCGCGAAGGGGGCCGCGTGCTCGGTGCACGTCGCGAGCTCACCGGAGCTCGAAGGGGTCAGCGGGCGCTACTTCGAGAAGAGCAAGTCCAAGGAGCCGGCGAAGGCCGCCCTCGATGCCGAGGCCCAGGAGCGGCTGTGGACGCTCACGGAGAAGCTGACCGCGTAGGCAGGGGGTGCCGCGGGGAGGGAGGCGCCCCCCCGCGGCCGCCCGTTGTTCCTACCAGTCGTCGCCGTAGGGCCCACCGTACGCGCCGATGGCCCCGTAGGTACCATCGGCGTCGTTGTACGCGGCCGCCGGGTTCCCCGAGTTGCGTACCGGCGAGGTCGAGCGCAGCGTGAGGTCCCAGAACACCGCGTTGGTGAGCGAGACGTCGGTGTAGAGGGGATCCACGCCGATGTTGCCGCTGGTGCCGGACGGGTCGGTGAAATTGTAGAAGTCGGTGCCGGTGTTGTTGTAGACGTTGCCGTAGTCGAAGTCGGCGTTGTAACTGGCCGATGAGCTATCGTCGTAGTACACGCTGCCATACACGGTGCCCGCGCCGCTCGTCGCGTTGTTGACCACGTTCACCATGTCGACGTCGTACCCGGTCGAGTGGTTGGCCGGGTACGCGTAGCTCGAGCTGTACTGGGCGAAGTCCGCCCCGAACACGGCGCCGTAGAGGCCGCTGGCCGTCACGAAGGTGTTGCCCGCGATGTCTCCGAACGTGAGGTGGCCGATGCTGTAGGTGATGGTCGACGAGCTGGTCGTGTAGGCGTAGCCCTCGAGGTAGAACAGCCCGCCGTAGCTGGTGCTCGAGAGGGTGATGTTGTTTCCCGCCACGATGAACTGGTAGAGCGTCGGGTCGCTGAGGTACTTGCCGTACAGGACCCCGCCGTAGAGGGTGCTGGTCGACGTGATGGAGTTCTCCAGGACCTCGAGCCATTGGAAGGCGGGATCCGACCCGTCGTGGACGTAGATCAGCCCCCCGTTGGTGGTGCTGCCGCGAACCGTGTTCTCCGCGAAGTAGCTGTGGGTGAGGGCGGGCGAGGAGCCGGTGGTCAGGAAGAACAAGCCGCCCTGGAGGGTGCTTCCGGTGACCGCGTTCCCGGTCGCGGTGGTGTCCTCGAAGGTGCCGTCGCTCGTATTCCCGTGGTAGAGGCCGCCGTAGATCGTGGTGGCCGTGACCACGTTGTCCTCCATCACGAGGCCCGTGATGTCGGGATCGGACGAGTAGGCGTAGATCAATCCGCCGTAGACCGTGCCGGAGGTCGGGCTGATGTCGTTGTCACGGAAGGTGACGTTCACCATCTCGGCGTTGCAGTTGTACAGGTAGAGGACGCCGTAGCAGGTCGAGAACGACTCGCACTGGTTGGCCTCGAACAGCACGTCCTCCAGGTAGGGCGTCACGGTCGCGGAGCTGCTGCTGCAGCTGAGCGCCGAGCCGGCCGATTGGTTCCCGCCCCAGAGCGACACGTCCATCAGCCGGCCCGTGGTCATCGTGACACGCCCGCCGTTCACGTCGATGAACGTCTGGTCGTTGCCCGAACCCTGAATCGTGATGTTCTTGCCGGCAAAGTCGATGGGCCCGCTGTAGCTGCCCGGGGCCACGCAGATGGAGTCCCCGCTGACCGAGGCGGAGATGGCCGCGGAGATCGTGGGATAGTCGCCCGGAACGCTGTACCCTTCCTCGGTCGTGGCGTCGCAGTCGTTGTCGACACCGTCACACACCTCGTCCGCCGCGGGGCTCACGTCCGCGTCGGTGTCGTCGCAGTCGGTCGTATTGACGACGTACCCGCTCGGGAGCGTGCACGCGCCGTAGGTCGAGGTCGCGTCGCCGTATCCATCGCCGTCGGCGTCGGCGTAGTAGGTGGTCACGTCGACCGCGTCCGTGCCGTTGGCGGTGCCGTCGCAGTCGTCATCGGCCACGGTGCTGCAGAGCTCGTCCTCGCCGGGGTTGATCGCCACGCTTCCGTCGTTGCAGTCATCGTCGTTGCCGACGTACGCCTCCGGTTGGGTGCAGGAGGTGGTCGACACGGCGGAGCTCCCGTAGCCGTCCCCGTCCGCGTCGCGGTACCAGGTGGGAACCTCCTCGTCGACCGTGCCGTCACAGTCGTTGTCGAGGCCGTCGCAGCTCTCGACCGCGCCCGGGTACGCCGTGGGGCTGGTGTCGTTGCAATCCGTCGCGACCGCGGCGTAGCCGTCCGGCTGGGTGCAGGCCTCGATGGAGGTCGCCGTGCCGTAGCCGTCGCCGTCGTTGTCGCGATACCAGGTGGTCTCGGTCCCGACGGTGCCGCCGTCGACCGTGCCGTCGCAATCGTTGTCCTCGCCGTCGCACACCTCGACATCGCCGGGGCTGATGGCGGCGTCCGAGTCGTCGCAGTCGGTGGACAGGCTGACGTAGCCGCTGGGCTGAGAGCAGGACGTGGTGCTGACGGCGGGATTGCCGTATCCGTCACTGTCGACATCGCTGTACCAGCTGACCGGGTCGGTCGCGCCCTCATCGGTCGCCCCGTCACAGTCGTTGTCGATGCTGTCACACACCTCCGAGGCGCCGGGGTAGGTCGAGCTGGACGTGTCGAGGCAGTCCCCGGAGAGCGAGACGTACCCGGTGGGCCGCGTGCAGCTGACGCTGGTGGTCGCGGTGAGGCCGTAGCTGTCGCCGTCGGCGTCGCGGTACCAGGTGTCCGCGTCCGCCGAGGAGGACTCGTCCGTCGTGCCGTCGCAGTCGTTGTCGATGCCGTCGCAATATTCGGTGTCCGCCGGGCTGGCGCTCGCGGAGGCGTCGTTGCAATCGCCCGCGATGGTCACCTTGCCGGAGACGGGGCTGCACGACGTCACGGAGGAGGTGGAGTCGCCGTAGCCATCGCTGTCATCGTCGTCGTAGTAGGTGGTGCCGTCCGTCGCGCCCTCGTCGACCGTGCCGTCACAGTCGTCGTCCACGCTGTCGCAGGTCTCGGCGGCGCCCGGGTACGCGGTGCGGTCACTGTCGTTGCAGTCGGTGGAGGATGCCGTGTAGCCGGCGGGCACGCGGCAGGAGGTGAAGGTCGTGCCGACCGTCCCGTAGCCGTCGGTGTCGGCGTCGCGGTACCAGGTCGCCGCGTCGACCGCGTCGTTCTCGTCGGCCGTGCCGTCGCAGTCGTTGTCGGCGGAGTCACACACCTCGGTCGCGCCGGGGCGGATGGCGAGGTTTCCGTCGTTGCAGTCGCCGGAGATGGAGACATAGCCGGAGGGGCGATCGCAAGCGATCGTGCTCGCGGTGGAGAGTCCGTAGCCGTCTCCGTCGGAGTCGAGGTACCAGGTGTCCACGTCCGCCGCGGTGGTCTCGTCCGTCGCGCCGTCGCAGTCGTTGTCGATGCCGTCGCAGTACTCGGTGTCGGCCGGGCTCGCGGTCGCCGTAGCGTCGTTGCAGTCGCCCGAGTTGGTCACCTTCCCCGAGAGGGCGGTGCAGGAGTAGCTCACGGAGGCGGGATCGCCGTAGCCATCGCCATCGTCATCGTCGTAGTACGCCAGGCCGTCCGTGGCGCTGTCGTCCACGGTGCCGTCGCAATCGTCGTCCTCGCCGTCGCACGTCTCCGCCGCGCCGGGGTACACCCCGCGGTCGCTGTCGTCGCAGTCGGTCGCGGTGGAGACGTAGCCGCTCGGTTGGGTGCACCCGATGTCGGTCGTGCCCGGGCTTCCGTAGCTGTCGCTGTCCGAGTCCCGGTACCAGGTGACCGCGTCGATCGCGGCGTCGTCATCCGTGGCGCCGTCACAATCGTTGTCGTCGCCGTCACACACCTCGGCGGCGCCGGGGTTCACGGCGCCGGCGCGATCGTCGCAATCCGTCGCGTCGGAGACGTAGCCGGAGGGGGCGCTGCAGCTCACGACGCTGGTGGTGGCCGAGCCGAACCCGTCGTCGTCGGTGTCCGCGTAGAACGTGGAGGCGCCGGTCGCGGTCGACTCGTCGGTGAGCCCGTTGCAGTCGTTGTCGAGGGTGTCGCACACCTCGGCGGCGTCCGGGTTCACCGCGGCGATGGCGTCGTCGCAGTCACCCCCGTTTTCGGAGTGGCCCGCGGGAAGGTCGCACGCGAGGGTGGTGGAGTCCGCGTCGCCCCATCCGTCCCCGTCCACGTCCGCGTACCAGCTCAGCGCGTCTTCGGCGTTCTCGTCCGTCCGGCCGTCGCAGTCCTGGTCGAGCCCGTCGCAGATCTCCACCGCGCCCGGGTAGATGCTCGGGTCGGCATCGTCGCAGTCTTCCTCGGAGGTGAATCCGTCCGCGTCCGCGTCGGCGGTGATCGTGAAGACGATCTCCTCCGTGTCGGTGCCCCCGTCGGTGTCCGTGACCGTCACCCGCACCGAGCGGGTGCCCGCTTCTACGTTGGTCATGTAGAAGCTGGCTTCGCCGCTCGCGTCGGGCGTGGTCGGCGGGCTGTAGGTCGCGGCGTCCCCGCCCCACGAGAGCACCAGGTCCGACGGGTCGTCCGACTCGTCCGCCGCGTGCACCACGACCTCGACCGTATCGCCCGCGTCGAAGAAGGCGCCGTCGGCGGGGCTCGAGATCGTGACCGTGGGCGCGTCGTTGTCGATCACGGTCACCGACACCTGGTCGTTCGCGGAGGCGCCACCCTCGTCCGTGACCGACAGGATCAGCGTGTGTGCGCCCTGGGAGAGCCCGGATGCCACGATCGTGGTCGCGACGCCGCCGGCGATGGTCGTCGAGCCGGCGAGCCCGCCGTCCACCGTGGAGGTCCAGGCCACCGTCAACATCTCCGGGGCGGTCTCCTCGTCGTCCACCTGCGCGGTGAGCGTGACAGAGGCGCCCTCGCGGAGCTCCGCGCCCTCGGCGGGAGCCAGGATCTGCGCGGCCGGATCCGAATTCACAGGCACCGGGGCGGTGTCTTCGTTCTTGGGCGTGTCATCGCTGGGCGTCTCGACACAGCCGAGGACACCGAGGAGGAAAAGGGGCGAGAGGCGCATGGAGCTCCGATCGGGACTGCGCGCGACGATACCTCAAGATCAGACGATGCCAAACAGGCGGCCGAACGAAGCTCGGCTACCTTGTGCATTGGAGACGCCCATGACCGACTCGTACCGTTCGCTCCTGTTCCTGCTGCTGCCGCTCGTCGGCTGTCCGACGCCCGAGAAGAGTGACACCGGGGAGACCGGTGACACGGACACCGACACCACGGACACCGACACCGACACCGACGTGGCCGAGACGCTGAGCGAGACCGGCTGCTACGCGGTGGACCCATCGCTCACCGAGTGCCCCGCGCCGGCGGACGTGGTGCTCGACCAGGTCATTCCCGCTACCTGCGGCGCCACGGTGCTCACGGTCGATGGTGCCGGCGAGCTCTCCACCGGCTGCGCGTACATCGGCGGCGCGGTCCCGGGCGGCTGGTGCCTCTACCCGATCACGGTGTCGGTGCCGGAAGATCCGTGTGACTACGGCCGCCCCCTGGTCGTCGACGGCCGGCCGCGGCTCGCCCCGCTGGTCCGCGCCCGCGGTTGGACCGCGCCCGCGGCTCCTGCGCAGGCCGACGCGGCGCAGGCGGCCACGTGGGCGCGTATCGGCCTCGCGGAGCACGCTTCGGTCGCCTCCTTCTCCCGCTTCGCGCTCGATCTGCTCGCGCAGGGCGCCCCCGCCGATCTGGTCGCGGACGCGCACGCCGCCGCCCTCGACGAGGTGCGTCACGCGAAGCTGGCCTTCGGCATCGCCTCCGCGTTCGCGAACGACACCCTCGGCCCCGGCCCCCTGACGCTCGGCGACCTCTCGCTCAGCGCCGATCTCGCGGCGCTCGCGTTCGCGACGGCGCGCGAGGGTTGCGTCGCGGAGACGCTGTCCGCCCTGCAGATGGCGGAGGCCCGGGACCGCGCCACCGACCCCGCCATCCGCGCCGCGCTCACGCTCATCGCCCGCGATGAGGCCCGCCATGCCGCGCTCGCATGGCGTACCGTGCGCTGGGCCCTCCTCGCGGGAGGGGCGCCGGTGCGCGCGGCGTTGATCCAGGCGTTCGCGACGCCGCCGACGCTCCCCGGAGACGACGCATCGGGGCTCCTGCCCCCTCCCGTCGCGCGGGCCGCGATCCTGCGCGGCTGGGCGGAGGTCGTGGTGCCCGCCGCGACGGCGCTGCTCGGCGGCGTGCCCGCTGTCCTGGGGGGCGATCGTCCCGCGGCTTAGCGTGCCCCGATGATCTCCCCGTTGCCCGCGATCTCCAGCGCGCTCCCCCGCCTCTCTTCGCCCCTGCGCCTGCCCTCGGGCACGGTCCTCTCCAACCGGATCGCCAAGGCCGCGCTCTCCGAGCGCCTCGGCGATCCCGACGGTCGGCCGAGCGAAGCGTTGCTGCGCCTGTGGGACCAGTGGTCCGCGTCCGGCGCGGGCCTGCTCCTCACGGGCAACGTCATGGTGGACGGCCGCCACCTCGGCGAGAACGGAAACGTCTATGTCGACGAGCGCTCCGACGTCGGCGCGTTCGCGACGTGGGCGCGCCGCGCAAAGGCCGGGGGCAGCACCGTCTGGATGCAGATCAACCACCCCGGCCGCCAGGCGCCCCGCATGGTCGACCGCGCGCCGGTGGCGCCCTCGGCGGTCGCGATGCAGATCGGCTACGGCGCCTTCGCCCGGCCTCGGCCCCTCGAGGAGGCCGAGATTCACGCGATCGTGGCCGCCTTCGGTCTCGCGGCGTCGCGGGCGCGGGAGGCTGGGTTCGACGGCGTTCAGCTCCACGCGGCGCATGGCTACCTGGTGAACCAGTTCCTCTCTCCACGCACCAACCTGCGTGACGACGCCTGGGGCGGCGACGCGAAGCGTCGGAGTCGCTTCTTGCGCGAGGTGCTCCGGGCCATGCGCGCGGCGGTCGGCTCCGGGTTTCCGGTCGGGATCAAGCTCAACAGCGCCGACTTCCAGCGCGGCGGCTTCGACGAGGGAGAGTCCCTCGACGTCGTCCGCATGGTGGTGGACGAGGGCATCGATCTGCTCGAGATCAGCGGCGGCACCTACGAGTCACCCGAGATGTTCCGGGAGGCGCCGAAGCCCACGGGGGCGAGCTCCACCCTGGCCCGCGAGGCGTACTTTCTCGCCTACGCCGAGCAGGTTCGGGCGATCGTGCCCGTGCCGCTCATGGTCACCGGCGGCTTCCGGACCGGGGCGGGCATGGAGGCGGCCCTGGAGACGGGCGCGGTCGACGTGGTGGGCCTCGGCCGCCCCTTCTGCATCGACCCCACCTTTCCCGAGGGGCTGCTCGCGGGCCGGCTGGCCGAGGTGCCGCGGCCGCGGCTCGAAACGGGCGTCAAGCAGCTCGACGGCATGGTCCAGGGCGGGTGGTACCTGGCCCAGCTCCATCGCATGGGCGCCGGCGCCGCGCCCGACCCGGCGCTGTCCCGCATGCGCGCGGTGTGGGCGTACCTGGCGGCGGGCGGCCCGGCGCGGGGGTAGAGGGCCCGTCCCGAAATAGCCTGCGCATTCGGCCGCCCCTGGGCTCGCGTGCGCGGCGTCGCTCGGCGGTCACATGCCTGCGGGCATGCTCCCTTCTCGCTCCTTGCGCCCGCGGCCCAGGGTCGCCCTCGGTGCTGCAGGTTATTTCGGGACGGACCCAGAGCCCCGCGAATGCTCACCCAATTCGCCGACGATGTATGGATCGAACCCCGACGCACCCGGTTCTTCGGGGTCGAGACCGGGACCCGGATGACGGTCGTCCGCCTTGCCGAGGGCGGCCTGTTCGTGCACTCGCCCGTGGCGCTCGATGCGGAGACCCGAAGCGCGGTCGATGCGCTGGGCGAGGTGCGCGCGGTCGTGGCGCCGAGCATTTTCCACCACCTCCACGTAGGCGCGTGGATGGCGGCCTTCCCCAGGGCGGTCTTCGGGGCGTGCCCCGGCCTGGACCGGAAGCGCGCCGACCTCGCGTTCACCGTGGTGCTCGGGGATCAACCACACGACGTGTGGGCGCGGGATCTGGAGCAGGTGTATTTCTCTTCCAGGCGCGAGAACGAGGTGGATTTCTACCACCCGCGGAGCCGGACGCTCATCTGCGCGGACGCGCTGCTGAACCTGTCGCAGCACGACTACCTGTCGACGCGCATCGTCGCCCGCGTGATGGGAAACAGCGGGCCCGGGTTGGGCTGGATGGAGCCGCTGATGGTGCGCGACCACGGCCTCGCCCGCCGACAGGTGGACCGCATGCTGGAGTGGGACACCGACAAGGTGGTGCTGGCGCACGGTACGCTGGTGGAGCGGGACGGGCGGGAGGTGCTCCGGAGCGCGTATCGTTGGCTCTGACGCGGCTTCGACCCGCTCTCACCGCTCCGAGGTCGGGGCGGGCGCGGCTTCCTCAGTCTCTGCCTTGAGCTTGGCTCGCTTCGCGTCGATCGCCGCCGCGGCGGCCTTGGCCTCCGCCTTCTCCCGCTTCTTGAAGAAGCCGCGCAACATGAAGTTGTGCTGCGCCGCCTCGAGATCCTCGGCGAGGAACAGCGAGCCCCGGCTCAGGTTGTCGAGCGTCACCCTCATGTCGGTGCCGGCCTCGCGGTCGTGCATCAGGGCGCCCATGGGCGTCGTCGGGTCGGCGGCCCCCTGCGCGAGCCCCGCCACCAGGACCGAGGCGCTCTCCCCCGTGCTCTGGAGCTTGCCGACCGTGGTGGTCAGCGCCGCGTAGGTCGTCTTGTCGGTGACAAGATCGTTTGGCAGCGATCCCTTCTGGTTGAGCTTGCCGGAGAACGTCGAGAGGGACGCGGTGAGCGTCTCCGCGTTGGCCGAGGCCGTGTTCAGGCTCGAGACCGTGTCCGTCACGCTGGCGTACAGGGCGTCCTCGATCAACAGCTTGCCGACGGTGCCCTCGCCCTTGGCGAGCTTCCCGCTGATCCCCTTCAGGTCGGTCGTGATGGCGAGGAGATTGGCGTTGTTCTCCTGCAACATCGCCATCATCGTCTCGGTGGAGACGGTCTCTCCGACGATCAGCACGTCTCCCTCCACCAGGGCGGGAGCCTCTTGCGTACCGCCGTACAACACGACGATCTTGCTCCCAATCAGGCCGTCGCTTCCGATCTTTGCCAGCGCGTCCCGATGGATGAACTGCGTGGCGGTACGGTCGATCTTCATCTCGACCTCCACCTGGGGGCCGCCGTGGAAGTCGAGCTTCTTGACGATGCCCACCTTCACCCCGGAAAACCAGATGTTGTCGCCCTGTTGGAGCCCGTTCACTTCATCGAACACCGCGGTGACGGTGACCTTCTTGGTGAACGTGTCGTTCAGGTCGCCGATGGTCAGGATCCCGCCGATCAGGATCGCGGCGGCGAACGACACGAAGAGGCCCACCATGACGGCGCGCCGGTTTGGGGATGGCGTCATGTCTGCCCTCCGGAACTCTCGTTCCGCACAGTGTCGGTGTGGGTGAAATTATAGTCGTAGAAGCCGGTGATCCGGGGATCATCCGAGCTGAACACCTCGTCGAAGGTGCCCACACCGAGCATCTTTCCGTCGAGCAGCATGGCCACACGATCGCCGGTGGTTTTCGCGCACGTCAGGTCATGGGTGATGACGATCGAGGCGGTGTGGTAGTTCTGTTGGACTTGGTTGATCAGCTCGTTGATCTCCGAGCTCGTGACCGGATCGAGGCCCGCCGTGGGCTCGTCGTACAACATGATCTCGGGCCGGAGGATCAGGGTCCGCGCGATGCCGATGCGTTTTCGTTGGCCGCCGGAGAGCTCCGATGGCATCTGCTCGAGCGACCCCGCGAGCCCGACCGCCTCGAGCGACTCCAACACGCGATCGCGAACCTCGCCCGCGGAGAGCCCCTTGGTGTTCATGGTCAGGGGGAACTCGAGGTTCTGCCCCACGTTCATGCTGTCGTACAGCGCGCTGCTCTGGAACGAGAAGCCGACGCGCCGCCGCAGTGCGTCCAACGCCTTGCGTGGGAGCTCGTGCACCTTCTGCCCGAGCACCAGCACCTCGCCGGCGTCGGGCGTCAGCAGCCCCACGAGGATCTTGATCAGCACCGATTTGCCGCTCCCGGATCGCCCCAGGACGACGACGTTTTCCGCCTGGTGTACGTCCAGGTCGACGCCGCGGAGGATCTCGCGCTCGCCGAAGGCCTTTGTCAGCCCCCGGATGGAGATGACGGTCGGGCGCTCTTCGGGCGCGGTCGGGGCGGTGGGTGTGGCGGCGGTGGTCATGGATCAGAAGCCCTTGATCCAGAGGATGATCTGGACGATCAGGACCTCCTCGATGAAGATCACGAACATGGAGAGCACCACCGAGGCGTTGGCGGCCCGACCGACGCCCTGCGTTCCGGATGTGGCGTTGAAGCCCTTGAAGCAGGCGATGATCCCAATCGTGAAGCCGAACACGAAACACTTCGCGACGGAGGCGCCCACGTCGATGAAGCCGATGCTGGAGAAGCCGCTCTTGAGGAAGGCGGGCAGGCTCGTGGACTCGCTGCCGTGCACGTTGAGGTAGGAGCCGACCAGGCCGACGAAGCAGCAGAACAGCATCAGCGCCGGCACCATCAGGGTGGTGGCGAGCGTGCGGGTGACCACGAGGAACTTGAACGGGTTGATGGCAGAGACCTCCATGGCCTCGATCTGCTCGGTCACCTTCATCGATCCGAGCTCGGCGCCGATGCTCGAGCCGAGCTTGCCCGCGCAGATCAACGCGGTGATCAGCGGGGCCAACGAGCCGACCAGCGCGATGGTGATGAGCGACGGCAGCCAGGACGTGGCGCCGAACGCGGCGAGCGACGGCCTGGATTGCTTGGTGAAGACGATGCCGGTGATGAACCCCGTGAGCGCCACGAGCGGGAGCGACTTGACCCCTACCTCGTGGCACTGCTTGATGAGCTCACGGAGGTGGAACGGCGGCCGGAACACCTCGACGACGAAGCGCTTGAGGAAGCTCGCGCCCTCGTAGACGCCGATGGCGAACGCGTCGACGCCGGGCGAGATCACGGAGGAGCGGCGCGGCTTTGCGGGGCGCGTGGGAGCGGCGGGGGGGGCGGATGCCACCGAGCCTACTTCGCCGCCTGCTTGAGCTCTTCGAACCCGGGCAGCGCGGAGAGATCTGGCACGACCACGATCTCGATGCGACGATTCGACGCGCGCGCGGCGGCGGACGTGTTGGCCGCGACCGGGTGCTCCGAGCCGAAGCTGGCGACGCTCACACGCTTCGTCGGCATGCCGGCCTCGATCATGGCCTTGACGACCGTCAGGGAGCGGCCCGCCGCGAGCTCCCAATTCGAGGGGTATTGCGCGGTCTTGATCGGCAGGTCGTCGGTGTGACCTTCCACCTGGAACGCGCGTTCGGGGATGGTGGTCAGCACCTTGCTGACCTCGATGATCGCGGTCTTGCCCTCGGCGGACAGGTCCGCCGATCCGGAGGCGAAGAGGATGTCCGTGGCCAGCTCGACGACCATGCGCCCGTCCACGATCTTGACCTTCAGCTTGCCCGAGTCGATGAGCGGCTGGAAGCGGGCGAGCAGCGACTTGTACTCCGCGATGCGCGCATCAGAGGCTGCTTTTCGAGAGGCGAGCTCGCGAAGGGCCGACTCCATCTCGGCGACGGAACCCTCGAGGGCCGCCCCGTCCGACATCAGCCGTGCGCGCTCGGCGGTGAGAGCCGCCGACTTCTGGGTCTCGGCGGCGAGCGCGTCGGCGAGGGAGGTGCGTTCGGCCGAAGCGGCGGCCAACTCGGTCTTCGTGCGATCGAGGTCCACCTGGAGGGCGTCGAACTTGCCCTTTCCCACGCAGGCCAACAACATGAACACTGTAAACATCTCACTCTCCGGGACGTGACAGAGTGTTCCTATCTTGGAGCTCTGCGGGAGCTGCGGCCAACGCCCTATTCGGCACGACTCGACACACGTCGAGACATCCGGGGGGCCGGAGTTACCGGATTCCCGGTTCCCGTGACAGCGCGCGGGCCCGGGAGCGTACTCGTCCCCGCCGGAGCGCCCACCCCAGCCCGGCGAGCCCGATCAGCGCGGCCTCGCCGCCTCCCGGCTCCTTGTCCTCGCAGCAGCCCCCCTGAACGTCGTCGTTCGAAGCGCCGTAGGCCTCGAGGTCCTTGAAGCCCTCCTGGAGCGCCCAACCCGGGTTGGATCCGCCGTCCCACTCGTAGGCGCCGGCGTCCGGCTTTTCTCCATCGCGCGGAGCGCCGTTGAAGTCGAGCTCGGGCACGTAGGTGGCCGCCGCGGGATCCGCGGCGTCCACCATGGACGCGCCTCCGATCGGGTAGAAGTCCCAGCCCTCCACGTCCACGAAGTCATGGTAGCCGCCGCCGTCCCAAACCGGATCGGGTGCGCCGGCGTAGGTGTCCGAGAGACCGTCCACGAGGCCGGTCACGACATTGTGTGTCAGGAGCGTGGCGTCGTCGTAGCCCACTTCGTTGAAGTACAGGGCCCGGCCCGTCGGGTTGGCAATGACGTTGTTCGCGAACACCATGCCCGTGTAGCCGGCCCAGTCGTGGATCTCGACGGCGGAGCCCGTCGTGTCGGCGATCGTGTTGAAGCTCACGACGGTGTCCTGCGCGGTGCCCCGGTCTCCGTCCGAGAGGCGCATGCCGACGCCGGCACTGTTGAACACGAGGTTGTTCCGGATGAGGGCGCTGCCGCGGGAGTAGATGCCGCCGCTGGTCGTCTCCCATACGGCGTTCCCCTCGACGGTGTTGCGCTCGCCGTACTCGGCCGAATCGGTCACGATGCCCCACGCCGTCGCCCGGTAGACGACGCTGTCCGCCAACGTCACTCCCTGGCACCCGGGCTCGAGCTCGAATCCGTTGCTCTCCCCGCCGATGTCGTGGATCCAGAGGTTGGAGAACGTGCTGTCTTCCGTCCAGCAGCTCGCGTCGCTACAGCCGGCGTACACGCCGTTGCCGTCCGTCGTGTCGTGCAGGTGGGCACGGCTCACGTGGATGCGCGCGTTGTTCCCGGACAGGACCAACGCGGTGCCGCTCACCGGGCCGACCTCCACGTCCTCGATCGTGATGTCACTGGAATTGTCGATGTAGAGGCCGGTGTACCCCTCCGAGTTGCCCGCGCCGCCTCGGAATGTCAGGTTTCGGATCTCCACGAACGTCGAGGCGGTCATGTAGACCACCACCCAGCCCGCCTGGAGCTCCAGCACCACGTCGCCGTCGCCGCGGATCACGATGGGGGCGCTGGCCGTGCCGAGCCCCGCCCAGGTGACCGGCCCGGCGAGCGAGTAGGTGCCCGCGGAGAACACGACCTCGTCCCCGGGTTGCAGGGCGGCGGTGCGGGTGGCGACGTCGTCCCCCGGGGAGAGCTGAACGCTGGCCGCCAGGGCGCTCGACACGAGCATCCACATCATCACCATCCTCCCCGGCCACCGCCGTGGCCGCGATCGTTCACCGAGCCGTCCACGTCGGCCCAGCTCGTGTAGCCGCCGGCACCCAGCTCGTCGGGCGGGCCACTGTCGACGGCGGGCGAGCTTCCGCGCAGGCCGAGGTCGTCGTCGTCGGGGTCACCGTCGTCCGTGAACGTGGTGAACAGCGGGTCCTCGGAGAAGTTCTCGCCGGCATCCTGCTCGATCCCGTACACGAAGTCGGTCCCCGAGTTGGTCGCGTACCCGAGGTTGTACCCGATGGACGCGCCGTTGCCCTCGCTCGACCACAACCCGCTGTCGCCGTCGTTCCAGGCGAAGACGTTGGACCAGACGTAGAGCCCGGCGGCGTCGGTGGCGTCGATGAAGAGCGCGGCGCCCTCGCCGGCGGAGGTGTTCCCGACCAGCGTGTTGTTCGCCACGATGAGCTCGCTCGCAGCTCCGGTGAACGCGAGCCCGCCGCCCTCGTCGGCGGAGTTGGCGGTCACGACGAGGTTGCGGAGGTAGGCCTCCGCGGGGGACGTCACGTCGTTCAGCGAGATGGCGCCGCCGCGTCCGTCGGCGGAGTTGCCGGTGAGCACGAGGTGCTCGATCGAGAGCATGGACTCTCCCTCGATCGCGATGGCGCCGCCGTCGCCCGAGGCGGAGTTGCCCTCGTACGTGGCGTCCTGGAGGTGGAGCCCGGTCGACACCGCGAGCAGCGCCCCGCCCTGGGTCGCGCGGTTGTCGATCCAGGTGGTCGCCTGGTCGTACACCTCTCCCGAGACGACGGCGACGGCGCCGCCGTCATCGCCGGCCACATTGCCCGAGAAGACGACGTCCCCCGCGAGGAAGAGCGAGCCGGACGACACCGACACGGCGCCGCCGTCCGCCGCGGAGGTGTTGTTCGAAGCGATCACCTTCCACAGCGAGACAACCGCGTCCGTCACGAGGATGGCGCCGCCATCGCCCTCCGCGGGGCGCCCCCCGAGGAGCGTCAGGTCGACGAGCGTGACATCGGCGCCATCACTCACGGTGAACGCCCGCTCCCCCTCGTCGGGCGTGAACACCACGCCCGACGGATCCCCCGCCAGCCCGTAGATGGCGACCTCGCCGCCCGCGAGCACGGTCGACTCGGTGTAGGTGCCGGGCGCGAGGCCGATCTCCCGGCACGTCCCGATCGCGTCGATCGCGTCGGCCAGGATGGAGAACGGGGCGTCCAGGGTGCCGGTGCCGCCGGGCTCCACCGCGGGGTCCACGAACACGGGGAACGCGGCGGGGTCCGCGTCGTCACAGTCCGGGAGGTCGCCGCACAGGGTGGCGCCGTCACCGTCCGCGTCGAGGTCGTCCACTCGGCCGGAGCAGTCATTGTCGGCGCCGTCGCAAACCTCGACGGCGCCGGGGTACACCCGCCAGTCCGCGTCGTCGCAGTCGTCGTCACAGGTCGAGTAGCCATCGCCGTCCGAGTCCGTGTGGTCGGGCGTCGCGCCGTCGCAGTCGGTGTCCTTCTCGTCGCAGATCTCGGCGGCGCCGGGGTGTACGGAGGGATCGGCGTCGTCGCAGTCCTCCGCGCAGAGCCGATAGCCGTCTCCGTCCGCGTCGGTCTCGTCGGCGGGGGTCGTGCCGTCACAGTCGTCGTCACGCCCGTCACACACCTCGTCGGCGCCCGGGTACACCTCGTCCCGGCCGTCGTCGCAATCACCATCGGCCACCGAGTAGCCGTCGGCGTCGTTGTCGGCGGTCGAGGGGCCCCCGGTGCCCGAGAGCGCGACGTAGAGCGAGGGGCTGGAGGGGTCGTCCGACCGAATCTGGACCTGCGCCGGGCTCGCTCCCTCCTCGTCCGGGGAGAACGTGATCGTAAGGGTGGTGAGAGCTTCCCCCTCCAGCGGATCGAAGCCCTCTCGCGCGACCCCCCACGCGCGTGTATCCCCCTCGACCAGCGAGGCGGAGAGGATCTCGATGGCCCCCCCACCGTCATTCTGTAGGATCACCGCGGCTTCCGCGACGGTGCCGATGCCGACCGTGCCGAGGTCGAGCGCGCTGGGCGTGACGGAGAGCGCCGGTGCGGCGTCCTCCTTGGGGGCGCAGGCGAGGAGTGCGAGGGGGAGCCAGATCATGGCCCCGTACTATAGTGGACGAGAGGGAGGCGGTGGGGAGCATGCGGACGACACCGATCGCGTCGGGACGATGGATGCTCGCGCTGCTGTGCGCGGGCTGCACGGGCGCCGCCGGAGACACCGGTGCGGCCGAGCTTCCGCCGCTCGACACGAGCGGCTGGCGAGAGGACACCGGCACGTTTCCCTTCGATAGCGCGGAGGACACGGCCCCCCTCGACGAGGCTCCTGCCCATTGGCTCACGATGCGCCAGGCCGGGACATGGACGCTCGGCGGCCCCGAGGCCGATCCGACCTCCATGACCGGTGTGCTGGTCGTGACCGAGCTGCTCGACGGCGACGAGGAGGCTCCCGCCTGCGTCGAAACCTGGGCGCTGGTCGGCGCGCGTACCGAGCCTGATTGTTCCGGATGTGCGTCCACCTTCGCGGTCGAGCATACGCGCGTGGCGACGGAAGGCGCCTGCCGCACCCCCGAGCTACCCGACCCCGGCGAGCTGCGTAGCCTCGGCTACGCGCAGGCGGAGGGGCGTGTGTGGTGGGACTGGTACGACACGGGCGTTTGGGTGCCGCTCTGGGAGGCGGAGCCCGGGAGCCTGCCGGGCGAGCTCGTGTTCGTTTGGGAGGCGGTGGTCGGAGTGCTGGTAGAGGACGAGGACGGCTGAATCATCGGCTACCGAGGCGCTGACGACTGAGCCTGAACCCCATCCCACCACGACGACAGGCCGATCCCAGTCCCGATGGACGTGTTGACGGCCCAGGCCACCCGACCATCCGGCGTCACCTGGTCGATCTGGCCCGCGCTGGTCCACGTGATGACCGTGTTGCCGCCCGGCAGGCGCTCCGCGCCCCCGAGGAACGGGACGAGCAGGCAGTCCGGCGTCGAGTAGCTCCAGACGCGCCGCGCCTCCTGGGTGGTCTCGTCGAGCGAGATGTCGACCGCCTCCGAGCAGATGTCGGGGTTGACCGGGTTGCCGCGCGAGAACACGAGGATGCCGCCGTCGATGCGCTGCACGCTGTGGGGCAGCGCCATGAGGATGTCCCGGCCGGGGTTGGTGAAGTCTCCCCCGTCCGGGTCCGCGACATACCAGTCCATCACTCCCGACACCCGGTCGATCTTGGCGACGCCGTTGTTGAACGTCATGGTCACGTAGTAGGCGTCGTCCTCCTGGGAGTACGAGATGCCGTTGATGTGCGACCAGTCCTCTACCGTGGGGTCGGGGACGTAGGGGGTTCCGTAGGTCGCGTCGAGGTCGGGCTCGAAGTCGTCAAAAACGCTCCAGACGACCCGCTCGGTGCCGTCCGGGGCCCGTTCGACGATGTTGTCGCCCATGATCTTGCGGTCCCCGTAGGGCCGGATGTCCCATCCGAGGGTCGCGAAGCCGCCCGGCATGTACTCCACGAAGTCGGTGTGGCCGCTCGTGATCTCCACCGCCGAGGGCGCGGAGCCGTCCAGCGGCACCACCGTGATCAGCGAGGTCGTCTCCGCCGAGACCGCGTTGTAATTGAAGAGGATGGCCCTCCGGTCCAGCGCGAAACGCGCCCGGAACGGGGGCATGCCGAGCCCGGAGTCGTCCGTGGGGAAGGCCCAGACGACCTCGCCCGACGCATCGAGCACGACGATTCCGTTGCCCGCGGTCTGGATGACCGGCGCCACGACCACCCCGCCCTCGCTGGCCTCCGGCGCCGCCGCGGAGAACGTGAAGTCGGGCAACCATTGGGGGGGCACGAAGGGCCGCCAGGTGTAGCCCGTGTGCGTCGTGTCTCCCGTGTCCCCCGTGTCCCCCGTGTCCCCCGTGTCGTCGGGCGCATCCGTGTCGCCACCCTTGTCGGCGTCCGGCGCCACGCAGGCCAGGAGGAGCACGCAGACACCGCCGAGGGCACGGCTCGCAACGAGGTGTCTCACTCGAGCGCGCCCTCCAGCAAGGTGACGAACCGGGGGGCCGGGTTGGTGCAGGTCCGGCAGCGGAGCGCCATGAGCCAGGTGCCCTCGCGGTCGATGCCGCCGAACGCGCCTTCGCCTTCGAGGTCCGCGAGGCGGGCACCGGGGTAGCCGGACACGTCCAGGGTCCAGCTCACCTGGGCGAGCTCTTCGAGAGAGAACACGTCCTGCGCGAGCTCCTCCGGGGTCTCCTCGAAGCGGGCGACCCAGAGCTCGTCGAGCGTGGCGTGGTCGAGCGTGTCGCCGATGCCGTCGCGCGTCAGGCCCGACCAGTCGACGGCGACGGACGGATCCCCGAGCGGGACGACCATCGAGGTGAGCGAGTCGAGGTCGACGTCGACCGTCAGGGTGCTGGTCGCGTCCGTGAGGGTGGCCTCGGTGGTCTCGGTGTCGGCGACCGCCTCGAGGAACATCAGCGCATCCGCACCGGGCTCGCCGCTCTTCCCGAGGGCCAGGAGCCACGTGCCGTACCCCTCCTGGAAGTACTGCTGGATGTCGATCGTGTTGCCGAACATGCCGAAGTCGGAGAGCACGCAGGAGGCGTCCGTCGGCGTGCAGGTCACGTACACGCTCACGTCGGCCTGGGCGAGGTCGTCATGGGCGAGGGCGTCGGTGACGGTGGCGGGGTCGAGGTCGCGGAAGGCGATGAGGCGGGCCTCGTTCAGGTCGGTCAAGGGGTCGATCGTGCCGCCCCGGACGTCGCGGGTGAGCGTGTCCCAGCGGATGCTGCCGTCCGTCTCGGCGCGGAGCGGGCTCGATCCGATCCGCAGGTCGGAGGTGTAGGAGAAGTTGTTCGCGTTCACCAGCGTGCAGTCGGTGCAGGCGGCCACCGTCGCGTCCTCGCCGGCCTGGCAGCCGGAGAGGACGAGGGCGAGGGCAGGGGCAAAGAAGAGACTCCGCATTGCGCTCCGGTGAGGGCCGTCGAACAGCGCCTTCGCCACACGAATGCCGCGCACCGCGAGAACGGATGTCTGAAAGTTGTCAGGACGTACCGTGTCCGAAAGATCGTACAAACGTCCAGAATCTGACAGTCGAGCAGAATTGGCTGCGGATCGAGGGCTTTCCCGCGCTCGGTGGTGTTTCGGACGGTCCTGACCTACACTCCGCGGCTCGGAGAATCACCATGTTCAGCCCCGCCCGGTTCTGCCTCCTCGCTCTCGCCGTCCTCCTCGCCGCCTCTCCCGCGCAGGCCGGCAAGAAGAAGGACCCCGCGCCGCCGCCGGCCGCCCCCGCCGCCCCCGCCGCCCCCACGATCGATCCGGCCTTCGAGGCGGACATCCGGAAGCTCCTCATCGCCACCGGCGCTGGCACGATGGGGATCCAGATGATGGACCAGATGCTCGTTTCGCTCAAGCCCATGGCGCCGGGCCTGCCCGACGCGTTCTGGGAGGGCGTGAAGTCGGAGTTCAAGTCGGATGACCTGATCAACCTCGTGGTACCGATCTACGCCCGGCACCTGTCGCACGACGACGTGAGGGCGCTCATCGCCTTCTACGAGAGCCCGGCCGGAAGGAAGATGATCGAGGTGCAGCCGGCGATCATGGCCGAGTCGATGCAAGTCGGCCAGGTGTGGGGGCAGGAGATCGCGATGCGCGTGGTCGCCCGGATGGAGGCCGAGCAAAAGCGGTAGGTGGTTACCACCCCCTTACGCCACGCCGGGCTCCGGCCCTGCGCGCTTCCCCCGGAGGGGAGGGCTCTGGTATGGTCCCGACTGCTTGGAGCGTCGATGCGGACCCTGTGCGCCCTCGCCATGATCGGCGGCTGCGCCCCTGCCGAGGCGGATCCGGTCGACCCGGGCCGACCCGTCGATCCGCTCTATCTTCCGGACGTGAGCGGCATCGACCTTCCCGTCGCGTACACGGATGCGTTCGTGTTGGCGCTGGACGTTCGCACCGCGAACGCGTGGGCGGGGCACGTCGCCACGCTCGGCATGCGCACGGCGGGGTGCCCGGACCTGTGGGTGGGTGCCCCGGGCGACACGCTCGAGATCGACCAGGACGCCCCGGGCGTGTCCTGGGCAGATCATTGTGACAACGGCCTCGGCGTCGATTTCAGCGGCGCGATGTATTGGGACACGTCGGTCGACATCGCGGGTGACACGCAGTCCGCCGAGGGCCGCACCAGCTCCGCCGAGCGGACGCTCATCGGCGACGCGACGGTGGGCGAGGGCGCGGACGCGCGGTTCGAGCTCGACGGCGAGGCGAGCGACGCGGTGAGCCTCTCCGAGGCGGCCGACTATTCCCGGTACACGTGGTCGAGCCTCGTCGCCGGCACCGTCACGGGGTCCGAGGTGTTCGCCGGGTCCTCCACTCCCGGTGGCTACCGCACGGACCTGTACCTGTACGCGGAGGGCGGCGAAGCGGAGCGCCTCGAGGCGCGCGGCAACATCTACCTCTACGAGGATCTCCTCGCCGATCGGTTCGACAGCGTCGCCATGGATCTGGCGTTCGTCGGGCCTACGAACGCGGCCCCCACGGACTGTACGCTCGAGCCCACCGGTTGGCTGTCCCTCCGCGACGCGGACGCCTTCTGGTACGATCTCGTGTTCCTCCCGGCCGACGCCGAGACCTTGGATACGGGCGTATCCGCCGCGTGTGACGGATGCGGCGAGCTCTACGTACGCGGCGTGGCGTCCGGACAGGTGTGTGTCGATCTCTCCTTGGCTTGGGACGGGCGGCTCGCGCCCCCTTCGATCGCCGACTTCGCCCTTTCGCTCCACGATCTCTGAAGCCGGGAGGGTTCCATGGGTCTCGTTCTCGCGCTCCTCGGTTGCCACTACTTCGAGGCAGCCCCCGAGTCCCCGATGCTCGGGCTCGCGCCACGCGAGGCGCTGCTTCGCCTCTCCGTCGACCTGCGAGGCGTGCATCCGACGGAGGAGGAGTTGGTCGCAATCGATGCCAATCCCGACCTGTACGCCCAGTACGTGGAGCGCTATCTGGAGGATCCGCGCTTCGTCGGACGGATGCGCGAGGTGTTCAACCTCCGCTATCTCACGCGCACCGGTGACACCTATTTCGACACCACCGAGGCCGGCCTGGGAGACATCGCCAGCACGACCGTCGGGGACAGCATCGGGGAGGAGCCCCTGCGGCTCCTCACCTACCTCATCGAGGAGGACCTGCCGTATTCCTACATCGTGACCGCCTCGCACACGATGGCGGACCCCGTGCTGGCCCGCATGTGGGACCTCGAACGCGAGCCCGGCGATGCTCCGGATGACCAGGGCTGGGCTCCGGCGACCTGGCGCGACGGCCGGCCGGCCGCGGGCATGCTGTCGATGACGACGATCTGGCAGCGCTATCCCTCGATGGGCGGCAACGCGAATCGGCATCGGGCCAACGCCATCTCGAGGATGTTGTTGTGTGACGATTACCTGTCCCGCCCCATCGTGCTCAACCGGGCGGCGGTCGATCTACTGACCCTGGACCCCGAGAACGCCATCGCGGTCACCGCGTCCTGCCAATCGTGTCACTCCACGTTGGATCCGTTGGCGGGCACGTTGTTCGGATTTTTTCACTACGACGCGAACCAGAGCATCGACGACGCGATCACCTACCGCCCGGAGACCGAGGAGGCGTGGCGCGACTACTCCGGGAAGGAGCCCGGGTACTTCGGCCGCCCCACCGCCAACCTCGTCGAGCTCGGCGCGAACATCGCGGCGGATCCCCGCTTTGCGGAGTGCGCCGTCCGTACCGTCTGGGAGGGGTTCAGCCAGCGGAGCTACACGGATGACGATTGGGAGGAGGTCGCCGCCCTGCGGGACGTGTACGAGGTCGACGGCGCCCGGCTCACGCCGGTGGTGCGCGCGCTGGTGACCTCCGCCGCCTACCGCGCGGGTTCGGTGGTCGCGGGGATCGGCGACGACGCCGATCTCGACGAGCGCCTCGCGACGGTGCGCGTCGTGTCACCGGCGCAGCTGCAGAGCGTGGTCGAGGACCTCACGACCTACCGTTGGACGTTCGACGGGAGGCCGGGCCTCACCTCCAACGACGTGGGCATGCAGGTGCTCGCGGGCGGGGTGGACAGCCGGTACGTCACCCTCCCCTCGTACACGCCTTCGCTCGGGCTCGCGTTCGTGCAGGAGCGGCTCGCGCAGGCGGCGGGCCGGCATGTTGCCGAGCACGACCTTGCCGAGGGCCGCGCGGGCGACGCCATCCTGCTCCGCTACGTCACCGCGCTCGACACTCCGGAGAGCGCGCCCGACGCCTTCGAGGCCCAGATCCGCTTTCTCTACCTGCGGATCACCGGCGCCCCCCTCCCCGCGGAGGCGACGGAGCCTCTGGCCCTCGCGGCGCTCTGGAACGAGCTGATGAAGGTCGAGGATTCACCCACGTCCGCCTGGGCGGGCGTCGTGTCCGCCGTGCTCCGCGATCCCGCCGTGCTCTTCTACTGATTCCGGCCCTGCTTTCCCCTGGGGGTCCCCATGCGTCTGTCCCGTCGTCAGCTCTTCACCGGTAGCGCCGCCCTCGCCGCGGGCGCCGCGATGGGCATGCGCGTGCCGCGCGCGATGGCCGCCGCGCCCGACCGCAAGTTCCTGTTCTTCTTCGCCGGCGGCGGGTGGGACACCACCACCGTGCTCGACCCCCACTTCGACAGCGACGGTGTCGACATGGATCCCGACACGAGCCTCGGGGAGCTCGGCAACTTGCGGTTCACCGCGGGGGACGACCGCCCCGCCGTTTCGCGCTTCTTCACCCGGTGGGGACGGCGCGCGTGCATCGTGAACGGCATCGACGTGCACAGCGTGGGTCACGACTCGGCGCAGCAGTTCGTGATGACCGGCACGTCGGCATCGAGCTTCGCCGATTGGCCCACGCTGCTCGCGGCGCACGGGCAGGCGGCCTATCCGCTGCCGCACGTCGTGTTCTCGGGCCCCTCCTACGCCGGTCAGCACGGCGCCACGCTGGTCCGCGCGGGGGGCGGCACGCTGCTCGAGCTGATCGACGGCTCCATCCTCGGCCGCGCCGATGCGTCGGCTCCGGTGCCCGCGCAGCCGCAGAACGCGATGGTGGACGCGTACGTACACGGGCGCGTCGCGTCGTATGCGGCCACCCGTACGGGGCAGGGCCGGGCTCGAGCCGAGGGGCTGTTGACCAACCTGGAGCGCGCGATGGAGCTCGAGGGGCGCGCGTTCGAGGCGGGCCTGTCCGACCTCGGCCGGTCGGTGCTCGACCAGGCCACCCAGGCGAGCGAGCTGTTTCGCCTCGGGTTGTCGCGCTGCGCGATGATCCAGATCGACGGCGGCTACGACACCCACGACGACGTGACCCGGCAGGCGGTGCAGCAGGAGGAGTTCTACGCCGTCCTCGACGCCCTCATGGAGCACCTCGCGCGGACGCCGGGAGACAACGCGAGCTGGCTCATCGACGAGGTGGTCATCGTGGCGCTCTCCGAGTTCGGCCGCACGCCCAAGCTCAATGGCGGCGGTGGCAAGGACCACTGGCCGTACCTCTCCGGGCTGCTCGTGGGCAGCGGGGTCGCGGGCAATCGGGTGGTCGGGAAGACCGACGACGCCCTGGTGGCCCAGAGCATCGATTTTCGTACCGGACAGCCCTCCGACTCGGGGAGCCGCCTCGGCTGCGAGAACCTCGGCACCGCGATCCTGGCGCTGGGGGGCCTCGATCCGCAGGAGCACCTGCCGGACGTGGAAGTGCTCGAGGCGGTGCTCGGTTGACACCAGGGATCCTGCTGCTCGCCCTGCTCGGAGGCTGCACCGGCGACGCCGGGGGCGCGGACACCGGGGTGTGTGGCCACGAGCCCGCGCTGACCTGGGCCAACTTCGGCCAGGGCTGGATGGACAAACACTGCATCGGGTGTCACTCGTCGCTGTTGCGCGTGGACCAGCGGAACGACGCGCCCGTGGGGGTCGATCTGGACACCTGGGAGGACGCCGTGACATGGGGCGAGCGGATCGGCGCGCGCTCGCTCGGAGAGGGGGCCACGATGCCGCCCGGAGGCGGGCCCTCGGAGGAGGAGCGGCGTCTGCTCTCCGAGTGGTTGGAGTGCGCCGTGTTGCCGGCTGGGGAGGCCGAGTGAGCCTCCTCTTCCTGTGGTCCTGCTCCGAATTCGTGCTGCGCGAGTCTCCGGTGGTGCCCCCTGCGGATCCGCCTGCCGACGATCCGGACGCGGCGTTCGGGGACCCTCCCGATTGGAGCACGTGCTCGTCCGGGTGGTACGGCCAATACTACAATCTCCCGGGCGACCATCCCGACCTGGAGCCGGATCCTCTGGTAGCGGACGTGTCGGACATGGACGATGTCGATTGGTGGGAGGCCGACCGGCTCGCCTTCCGCCGCTACGACCCCTCGCTGGACTTCGGATCCAACTGGTGGCCGGTCGAGCAGGGCATCGAGGGAGATCCCGCCTACTTCGCCACCCGGTGGACAGCGTGGATGCGTGTCACCTCCGGCTCGACCGTCGACATCGTGATGGGCGCCCAGTCGGTGGCGTGGTTGGAGTTCGACGGAGAGCCCGTGGCCGAGGTGCCGTTGGCGGAGTCGGCCCAGGAGGCCATGGACGCACAGGTCTACACCCTGCCGGTGCGCGCCGGACAGTTCCCGGTCGAGCTGCGATTCGGGCAGCTCGAGGCCGGCGCGAGCGGGTTCCGGTTCCGGATCGTGAGTGGAGACGCCGTGTTGTGCTACCCGGACTTCTCGGGCGAGTGATCATGCGCTCCCGCTGGGTGTACCTCGTCGCCTGCGTCGCAACCGTGGCGCTCGGCCTCGCCTCGCGGTCCCGCGGCGCCCCGCCGTTCGTGGTGGCCTACGCCGGGGACGCGCTGTACGCGGTGCTGATCTACTGGATGCTCCGGCTGGTCTGGCCACGCGCGTCGGGGTGGTGGCCTGCCATCGCGGCGTGGTGCGTGTGTGCGCTCATCGAAGCCTCCCAAGCCTGGCATCCCGCCTGGCTCGACGCGGTGCGCGCCCACCGGCCCGTGGCGCTCGTGCTTGGACGTGGGTTCCTGTGGAGCGATCTCGGGTGCTACGCGGTGGGGGTGGTGGGGGCGGGCATGGTGGAGGTTGGGGTGGGGAGGTGGCTGGGGCGTCGGTGAGGGCCCGTCGGTGACGGTCCGTCGGATCCCCTCATCCGGCGCGAAGCGCGCCACCTTCTCCCCGAGGGAGAAGGGGAGGACTGCCTCCCCCCCCTTCTCCCCGAGGGAGAAGGGGAGGACTGCCTCCCCCCCCTTCTCTCGGAGCAAGCAGGGGAGGACTGCCTCCCCCCCCTTCTCCCGGAGCAAGCAGGGGAGGACTGCCTCCCCCCCCT
>JAUXQH010000138.1 GCA_030685065.1 Pseudomonadota bacterium
GAGCGTGTCCAGGCCCTTCTTGGGGACCCAGCGCCCGACGGCCAGGACGACCGGGGGCGACGAGGGCACACCGCGAACGGCTCCCAGGTGAACTCCACACCGAACCAACTCCGCCTCGACTCCATACCGCTCCCGCAGCGCCCGGCGATTGTGCTCCGAGATCGTCACGACGAGCGCGGCGTCGCGGAGGACCGCGGCGAGCTCCGGGTGCGGCTTCCAGAGGTCGACCGCGTGGACGGTGACTCCGTAGGGCACCCCCGCGCGGAGGCAGGCGACGCGCGCCCACACCGCGGCCTCCCCAGCGAAGTGCACGTGCACCCTCCGGGCGCGGCGCACGATCGTCGTGAGCCAGAGCACGCGCGGCGACACGATGGCGGGCGCGCGTAGCCACTCCCGGAACAGCGCGGGAAGGGTGCCGAGCCACCCCCAACGATGCGGCTGGGCGTGCACGGGCGCGGGCGCGGGCGCGGCGAACGGATCCCCGCGCGGATCGAACGCCGCGATGGCGACGGGCACGTGGCGACCGATCGCCGCGATCTCGTCGTGGACGAACGTCTCGGTGAGCGTGGGCCAATAGCGCAGGACGTAGAGGATCACGCGAGGCAACCCAACAGGAAGGCTTCGATCTCCGCGGCGCGATCGTCCCAGGTCCGCAACTTCGGGGCGGGGCGGGGCGCCGCGAGCGCGCGGGCGACGGCCGCCGCGAGGCCCGCGGCATCTCCTGGCGGGTAGTAGTGGAGCGCGTCCCCGCCGATCTCGCGGGTGGTGGGGAGGTCGGCCGCGACGATGGGGATGCCCGTGGCGAGGTAGTCCCAGAGCTTCAGCGGGGAGGTGAGCGCGCGGCCGAACAGGTTGTCGTCCAGCGGGAGGAGCAGGGCGTCGTAGCGCGCGAGGCGCGCGGGCAGCGCGCCGTAGGGGACGGACGGGAACGCGCGGGCGTTTGGCGGGAGCGCCGCGCCGTGAGGCGCCCCCCCGATCAGCTCGAGCTGCGCACCGCCGGGCCAGAGCGGGAGCGAAGCGAGCACGGTGGCGAGGCCCTTGTAGGCGCGCGGGGAGCCGGTGTAGCCGACGACGGGGGGGGCCCCGGGCGCCCCGGCGAAGACGACGGCGCGGTCCGCCCGGGTGCCGTTGTGGATCACGGCGCGCCGCTCCGGGAGGGCGTGTGTCGCCGCGAGGAGCGCGAGGGTGCCGCCACAGTTGGCGACCACCCCCACCGACCGGGCGTACACCGACGCCTCGAGCCGATGGTGGGGCGCCGGATCCTCCCCCCGCTCGTGCGCGAGCGCCGAGTCGACCTCGTGGGCCTCGATCACGACGGGCACCTGCATCGGGATGCGCGCGACGTAGCGCTTGGCGCGGGCATAGACGATGTCGCCCTCCCAGCGCGCGAGCTGCCACCGGAACCACCACCCGGCCCCGGGCGGCCACGCGACGGGCGCGATGCGCAGATCGAGGGTCTCGGGGTGGTCGAGGCCGTAGGCGAGCAGGGCGGCGGTCGGATCGCCGGGATCGGCCCCCTCGGGGAGGCCCGCCGCGCCCGCGGCCATCGCATCGGCGCGATCGCAGAGGAGCGTGACCGTGTGTCCGCGCTTCGCGAGCGCGTGACATGTGTGGACCACCTGGACGCTCTGTGCGCGGGTGGCGGGCACGCGCGGTCGGTAGAGGTGGAGGATTCGCATTCCGCCCTCCCGCTATCTCGCCGCGCTCGCCGCCCACGCCGCTCCCGCGCGGGACGCTACCCCAGGGCCGCTTCGACCACGGGGACGCCCGCGAGGTGCTCGGCGGGATCGAGCTCCGCGAGCCGGAGCAACGTGGCCCCCACCGCCGCGGCGTCGAGGCAGGCCCCCTCCCCGTCCGGGACGACCTCTCCGGACGCCAGATCGATCGGATGCCCGTAGAAGTTCCCGTCGAAGGCTCCGATCACTCGCCCCCCCGCGACGCCCGGCCCGACGAGGAGGAGGCTCGTGCAGGGCCAGTGGTCCTTGCCGCCGGCGAGGTTTTCGAGCGGCGCACGTCCCATCTCCGAGAGGATCACCAGCACCGTCTCGTCGGCGAGGGTGCCGCCGGACTCGCCGGGGGTGGCCTCCAGACGCGCGACGAGGTCGAGCAGGTGGACGAACAGCCGCTCGAAGTTGTCGGACTGGTGGAGGTCGTTGCCGAGGTGGGTGTCCCACGGGGATCCGGCGAACGCACCCTCGAAGGAGAGCGTCGCCACGCGCGACACACCCAGGGCGAGCAGGTCCACGGCGAGCTGCATCTGCCCCTGGAACGTGGCGGTGTCCCACGCCACGGTGCCGGCGAGCCCCTTGAGGTGCCCCGCGCGCTCGAGCGCGGTCCGGAGGCTCTCGGTCAGGACGGCCTCTCGTCCAGGGCGCGCCAGGATCGCGGCGGCGGCGGCGCGGCGTTCGAGGGCGGCGTCCATGATCGTCTCGGCGTCGGCGCAGGGGCGGCCGACGGGGATATCGCTCCAGGTGGCGATGTCCCCGGTGAGCAGCGCCGAGAGCTGTGGGTTGGTGCCGGTGTGCGTGACGGACGCGCCGTACGGCCCCGGGAACGACGGCCCGCCGATGACGACGTGGGGCAGCGGGAAGTCCGCCGAGCGCGCGCTCGCGAGGATCGCGCCCCAATCGGGCCGATCCTGCGCGGAGGCCCCGGTGAGGCTGATGCGCAGGCAGGTTTCGTGCGCCACGGACGCCACCAGCACCCCGTTGAACACGACGCTCCGGGCCGCATAGGCCTCGAAAAAGGCGCGAACGCTCGGGCGTGCCGGATGTTCCACGTAGCCGAGCGCCCCGACCGCGCTCGCGACGGCCTCCGGCTCCATCGATACATTCGGGTTGGCAAATTCGGGCGCGAACACCCGCGTGGGATCCCATCCGCCGTAGTTCATCACGAAGATGAACTTGAGCATGCGCCCGGTCCCCTGGGGCAGCGGCAGGGCCGCGCGCGCCGTTCGCAGCCCCCCCGCGAGCCCCAGCCCGACGGCACCCACGAGTCCGGACGTCGCGCGAAGGAGATGACGGCGGGTGAGCATGCGGGCCCTCGACGGAGTCAATAGAAAAGAAACGCCGGATCGCGGAGCAACACCGACAACACGCCGGCCCAGGCGGCGACGGGATCCCCGTCGACCGCGTACAGCTCCGCCCAGAGGGCGAGGTCCGCGGTGACCTCGGGCCCATCGATGTCCACGCGCACGCCGAACAACCTCAGGCGCAGGGCCCGGAGCTGCTCCGCCATCGCGGATCGGCCCGTGCTCGGGATCTCGGTGAAGTCGATCTCCGTGAAGAGGCGCGCGTCCCCCGGGTGCTCATGATCCTGCGCAGCGACGTACCAGGCGGCGGCCTCGGCCAATCGTTCGTGCACGAGCACGCCCGTGGCGCTCGGGGAGGAGCCCGGCCGGATCGAATAGATCCCGTCCGCCCCACCCGCGAGCGTCCGGACGCCGTACGCGTCGCTCCCCAACAGATCGTACCCCTGGTAGGTGAACCGGAACCCCGTGAGGTCTTCGAGGACGGTGCCGAGCTGCTCGACCGAGAGCATCTTGGGGGCGTATCCCTCGTCGTCCACATCGGCGGAGTCGGCGCCGAGGCGGTACGCATCGGCCCCCGCGACAGAGGCGAACAGCGCGCGGAGTGTCCCGCCACCCGCGAGCATGTCATCGCGATGCGACAAGAGCGCCGCGGTGTCGTCCACGTCCGGTTCGCGCCCGTGTAGCAGGCCGTATACCTGCTCCGTGACACACCCGGTGAGGCGAGGATCCGCGGCGATCTGCAGGCCGAGATCTCCGAGGCTCTCGCCAGGGGCGCCATAATAGGCGGGCGCCACGCCCGTCGCGCGCCGCCAGAACGCAGTCCGCTCCGCGTGCCACGTCGAGGCGTCGGCCGCTGTGTCGCCAGGCACGGGAAAGAACCCGTACAGATAGGAGGCGAGCGGATCGAGCGTGGCGTGACAGGACAGGCAGGCCGGGTTGGTCCGCACCGCGTCGGCGACAGCGTCCGCGTCGAGCAGATCCACGGATCGATCGAATTCCACCGGCTGGGAGAGGTAGTCGAAGCAGAGCAGCACCCGGCTGATCGCGTTGGCACGCCCTCGATTGAGGTTGGACGTGCTGGTCGCGTAGTGCCACCAGAAGCCGTTCGTCGCGAGGATGCCCGCGGCCGGCCGGCCGTCCGTGTACCGCACCTGTTGCCAACCGGTCGCGCCGTCCGGATAGTCCACCGGCGCGGCGGCCGCGAGGCTCGCGTCCGCCATGGTCCAGTCGGCGGTCACGATGTCGGTGTACGGGAGATC
Source organism: Pseudomonadota bacterium (assembly GCA_030685065.1). Taxonomy (GTDB): domain Bacteria; phylum Myxococcota_A; class UBA796; order UBA796; family SXON01; genus CAJBVW01. Next base: position 4,291 of record JAUXQH010000138.1, read on the forward strand.
CTGCTCGGCCAGGGTCGAGAGGACGCGCAGCGGCTCGTCTCCGACCGCCGCGACGAACGCCGCGGGGTCGACCAGTCCGTAGTCATCGGCCCCGTAGAGGTAACTGTCCTGGCGCGTGAGGTAGATCCCGGCGAACATGTCGCGGACGCGCGGCCCGAAGCGCGGATCCTGCAGGAACGTGTCGACCGTTTCGAGCCACGCGGCCGGGTCACCGCCGGAGAGCGTTTCCCCCGCGGCCTCGGCCGCCTCGATCTCCGAGAGAGTCGGCCGAACGCCACGCAGGTCGAGGCTCGCCCGTGTGAGGGCGCTGACCGCCCCCAGGGAGGCGACGCTGTCCGCGACGCCGGCGACCGCCTCGGGGGCCTCCACCTCCGCGGAGTGGCACCCGACGATCCACGCCGCCACCACCGGATTCATACCGACGCCTCGAGCACGAGCAGGGCCCCTCCCCACAAGTGGAGAGTAAGCGCCAGAACAGCCGCGAACCGGAGCCGGGCCGGGCCGGGGCCCTGACCCCTATTTCACGTGTTCCTTGCAGCTGCACCCCGGCGCCTCGCCCGCCGGAGCGACCGCCGGAGCCCCCCGGGCCGCGGCCACCATCTCGCGCTCGGCCTCGAGGAAGCTCCGCACGGAGTCCGCGTCCACTCCCGGCTCCGCGCCGTTTCCGCGCCGCCACATCATGGCGCACTCCTCGCACACGGGCTCCCCGTTCCGCAGCCCCTCGCCACACTTGCACCCGCCCGTTCGCATCGCGCAGAGGTTGCAGGGGGCCTCGACGCAACAGTCGTACCTCCCCGCCTTGTCGAGATCGCCGATGAGCGCCTTGACCTGGTCGCGGATGGCAACCCGGCGGGCCTCGAGCGCGGCGGGGTCGGCCTCGGCGGGGGTGGCGGCGGGCGGCGGGGCGCGGGACGGAGCGGGCGCGCCGGGGTCACACCCGAGCGCGAGGAGCAGCAGCATCCCGAAGGTCGACCATCGCATCCGCATCGCGCCCCCCCGCCCTCGCTCTATCCGGTGCGGAGCGATGCTTGTGGACGGAAGGTGGCCCGCCGACCTACCATGCTCCCCTCCCCGGTGTTCCGTGCGTGGCCTCGCCCTGCTCTTCGCGCTCGCGGCGTGCTCCGAATACGACCTCGGCAACGCCTCCGACGACCCCAAGACGCCCGACCGGCGGGACACCGACACGCCGCCGGTGGACACGTCCACCACGCCGGACACGTCGACCGACACAGACAGCGGCACGGTCGTGGTCCCGGACGACACCGGCGACGACACGACGCCCCCCGACACGGACACCCCGGTGGACGTGCCCGACGGCAAGATCGACGTCGTGCTGCTCATCGACGTGGCGTACATCTACGACTGCTACCACGCGGACCTCCCCGCCAACACCGACGCGCTGGTGCGGGCGCTCCTCGACAGCGGCGCGAACGTCGCCGTCTCGATCGCGACGTACGACGACTACCAGGTGAGCGGCGAGTGGTACGCGGCCTCGGGCGGCCTCCCCTACGCGCTCCTCCAGCAGATCACCACGGATCGTTCGGGCCTCCTCGCCGCCGCGAGCCGGCTCTCGCTCGACTGGGGCGGGGATGGGCCCGGCACCGGCCTCGAGGCCATCGTCCAGGCCACCACGGGGGATGGTTACGACCAGTCCTGCGACGGCCGCTTCGACGCCACCACGGACATCCGCCCGTTCAACGCCCGCAGCTCGGACGCCTTCGGCGGCGGCGCCACCGGCTCGGCCGTGACCTCCACGCCCGGCACCGGCACGAAGCCCGGCGTGGGCTTCCGCGACGGCAGCAAGCGCGTGGTGGTCATCCTCGCGGAGAACACCTTCCGCGACCAGGGCGAGAGCCACGACTTCCCCACCGGCAGCTGCTCCGCCGCGAAGACGATCACCGCCGCCGTCAACGGCCTCACGTCGGTGGACGCGAAGTTTCTCGGTGTGAACGCCTATGAGTTCCAGGACATCGACACCGCGCTCCAGGGGCAGCTGGTCGACCTCGCGCGGTCCACGTCCTCGCAGATCGACGCCGACAACGACGGCGCCTACGACGACGTTGCGGTGTTGTCGGGGAGCTGGGACTGGCCGGCCACCGATGTCGTGATGAAGGCGATCTTCGACCTGGCGCGCTGAGCGCGTCGGCGTTGGGGGATCAGTCCCCGCCCTCGTCCACCGCCAGCCGCACGCCGCGCGCGTCCCGCACGAACGTGGGGGACGGATCGACCGCGGCGATCTCCACCACGCCCGCGGCGCTGTGGTTGGCCCGCTCGTCCGCCGCGGAGGGGTGGGTGTCACGCGTCTGGGCGGCCGCGGCCGGCGCCTCGGGAGCGCCCCCCTCCGAGGTGTAGCTGCCCCCGCTGTAGCCGACGCCCCCGAAGCCGGCCGGCGCGGTGGCGGACTCGGTCGGCGTGCGGCCTCCGAAGTAGATGATCTGCTTCCAGGTGCGGCTGATCGCATCTCCGAACACCAGCAACACGTCGCCCGGCTTGCACAGGTGGAGGCCGCGGTCGACGGCGGCGGACTCCTCCACCACGATCTCCACGCGCTGCTCCGGCACCCCCGCCGCGATGAGCTCGGCGGCGAGCATGCGCGGCACCTCGTCCGGAGCGCGGCCGCGGGCGTCATCGTCGCGGCGACACACGAAGTGGTCGAAGCTGGTGGCGGCGCGTCGGGCGATGGCACGAATGTCATCGTCGCGGCGATCGCCGGGGGCGGAGAGGACACACACCCGAGCCGCGCCCGCGTCCTCCATCCCGGCGCGACGCAGCCCGCCGTCGGCAGAGAGACGATCCACGAGACCGCACATCGCATCGACCGCGGCGGGGTTGTGGCCGTAGTCGAGGATGACCTTGAAGCCCAACTGATCGTAGACGTTTCCGCGGCCCGGCGCTTGGAAGAAGGTCGTATCGAAGGTGCGGAGGCCGTGACGGATGTCATCGAGCTTGACGCCCATCGACCACGCCATGGCGGTGGCGAACATGGCGTTCTGCACGTTGTGGAGGGCCTTGCCCTCCAACGTGGCGGGGATGAGGTGGGTCCACAACAGGGGCATGTGCGCGCCCTTGTCGTACAGCGCGATCATCTGGCCGTTGATGCCCGCTTCGAGCGCCATCGCGCGGCCGCCCGCCCGCACGTGCTCGCGGACCAGGGCGTTGTCCGGCCGCATGGTCACCCAGCAGATCCGCTTGGCCACGGCGCGATCCGCCATCCGCAGGCACAGCGGATCGTCCGCGTTGAGCACCACCGTGTCACGGGCAACCTCGATGGGGATGCGCTTGACCTCGGCGAGCTGCTCGACCGTGTGGATGCCACCCAAGCCGAGGTGATCCGCGCTGACGTTGAGGCAACACGCGACATCCGGGTGTCGATATCCGAGGCCGGCACGCAGCAGCCCGCCGCGGGCCGTCTCCAGGACCGCGACGGTCACGTGCGGATCGGTGAGCACCATGCGCGCGGCGATGGGGCCGGTCATGTCCCCGGCGACGGTGAGCCGGCCGTCGATGTATACCCCGTCGGTCGTCGTCATGCCGACGTGCGCGCCCGCCTGCTTGTGGATGTGCGCGAGCATCCGCGTGGTCGTGGTCTTCCCGTTGGTCCCCGTGACCGCGGCGATCGGGATGCGCGACGCGGCTCCCGGCGGAAACAACATGTCGAGCACCTTGCCCGCCACATCCCGCGAGGCGCCCTCGCTCGGGGCCACGTGCATCCGGAAGCCCGGCGCCGCGTTGACCTCGCAGATCCCGCCTCCCACCTCCTTCCAGCTCCGCGCGATGTCAGGCGTCAGGAAATCGACCCCACACACGTCGAGCCCCACTGCGGCGGCCGCGCGCACGGCCATCTCCCGGTTGTCCGGATGACACGCGTCGGTCTGGTCGATGGCGGTGCCACCGGTGGAGAGGTTGGCGGTCGAGCGCAGGTAGAGGAGCTCGCCCGGCGGCAGTACGCTCGCGACGGTGAGCCCCCCCTTCTGCAGGAGCCGCTCGGCCTGGGCGTCCAGATCGAGGCGCGTCAACATCCGCTCGTGCCCGATGCCGCGGCGGGGGTCGCGGTTGATCGCGTCGACCAGTTCGGCGACGGTGCTCGCGCCATCTCCCGTGACGTGACCCGGCACCCGCTTGGCCACCGCCACGAGATCCCCGTCGATCACGAGCATGCGGTGGTCGAAGCCCTGGATGTAGGTCTCGACCAGCACACAGTCGCTGTGCTCGACCGCGCCCACGAAGGCCGCGCGCACCTGCGCGGCGTCCGTGAGGCCGATGGACACGCCGCGGCCGTGGTTCGCGTCGAGCGGCTTGACGACCACCGGGTATCCGAGGCCCTCGGCGGCCTCGACGGCCTCCTCCGCGTCGTACACCTGCTCCTGCTTCGGCACGGGCAGCCCGATGTCGCCGAGGATGCGGTTGGTCAGCTCCTTGTCGCCCGCGATCTCCACGGCGATGTGCCGGGTCTCGGACGTGATCGTCGCCTGGATCCGCTTCTGCCGGTGGCCATGCCCGAATTGGACGAGCGAGCCCTCCGAGAGCCGCACCCAGGGGATGTCGCGCGCCTCCGCCCCGCGCACCAGCGACGCGGTGGACGGGCCGAAGGCGCGCTTCTCCGCGCCGCGGATGAGGCGCTCGATCTCGGCGGTGAACGCGAAGTCGATCTCCGGCGGAACGTCACCACGCAGCTCTACCGGGAGCAGCGAGTGGATCAAGCGAAGCGCGATCTGTCCCGCCCGCTCCCCCACCCACGCGTCCTCGTATTCGTAGACCATGTGGTATTGGCCGCGCGTGCCGTTGCCGCGGGTCTTCCCGAAGGTCACCTTCGCGCCGGCGAGGTTCTGGAGCTCGATGGCGACGTGCTCCATCACGTGCCCCATCCAGGTGCCGCCGTCCTCGCGCAGCCGCCGCACGAACCCCCCGGCCTCGCCGTACGAGCAGCCGTGATCCGAGAGGCTCGGCACGTGCGCGAGGAGCGCGTCGACGAACCCGGGCACCGTTGCGCTCGGGTGATCTTCGAGCGGGCCCAGATCGAGGGTCATGCGGATGACCTTGAAGTTCGCGTAGAGGTTGGGACCGGCGTAGACGCGCTGCTCGAGGATTCGCAAGGGGGCTCCGGGCGGGCGGGAGTCTAACTGAGCGACGGGGCGCGCGCAGAGGAGCTGGCGTTGTTCCTACCGAGAGGCGGTGGCGGGTGCGGGGCGCGGGACGCTGCGCGCGTTACCCTCGGGATCGAGGTTCACCGCGATGCTCCTTTCTGCCCTGCTCGGGTGCGCGCCGACGGGGAGATCCGCGTCGCGTCGACCGGCGCGGCACACACGACGCTGGGAAGCGCGCTCGCCTCGACCGTCGACGTAGACCATCTGCATCGGCGCGGGGACGTGGTCGCGTCGCTCTGGGAGCGAGGTGAGGGTGGCGGAGAACGCGAAGACGACTGCTGACGTGCGAGACGGCCTCCGCGCGTCTCCGCGCGGGCCATCTTGGCCGCCGTCCCCCCGGCGTATTCGACGGGGGGCGCATGTCCCGGGCCCACACGACGAGGCCTCGACCTACGACCATGCTTCGTGCGCCCGGGCCAGTTCCGGCGTCTCCGCCGGAACTGAGCAGCATGTCGGCCGGTTCCATGAGGGTACGCCTTCTCGGAGGCAAAGGCGCGACAAACGCGATACGCCGTCCCGACGGAGGCATACGAACTTGGCGGACCGCGCGGCTAATGCAACGATTAAGGGCTACTGGTATCAGTTCGACAAGGCCATCTTGGAGCTCCTGGGAGCGGCCGCCACCGCTACGGTGACTTTGGAGGGGATCGAGGATGTCGACGTGTTGGAGAACGGCGAGACACGAACGATCCAGTGCAAGTTTCATGAGGGCACGACATACTCGAAGTCTCCGCTGCGGGCGGCAGTGCTGCCCATGTTCGAAACCTATCTTGATCGTTCGCGCGCCGGCCTCCCGTCATTACGGTTTCAAGCGTACACCCACTTTAAGAACCGTGACCCTGGAGAGTGGAAGCCCACGAGGGACGAATTTAAGGATATCCTCATCGAGGACAAGCGACATCGAGAGAAAGATGGGACGATTCGACGGGAGACGATCGACCACCAGACCCGCCTGGGTGCCACTGATTTCGATATCGACGCATTTGTGGCCTTGTGCACCTTCCAGTTCGCGCTCTCCTTTCAGGACCATAGAGCAAAGCTCATTTCGTCCCTCCGTGCGGTATTCAACTGCAACGAGGACGATGCGAAGTTCTTATACTACAATGCGGCACTGGGCGAGGTGGTGCGGCTTTCTTCCGCCCCGTCCGTGGGGGAGCGCACGGTGGCCCGGCGTGACTTCCTTGACACCGTGAACCGAAAGCCCCTCCTGCAGGCTTCGTGGCATCGTGAGTTTGTGGGCCGTGAAGCCTATCTCGTGTGGCTGAAGAGGCACTGTAAGAAGCTTGGGCTTGTGTCCAAACAGAAGCGTACCGTTCTGTTGCTTGGGTACCGGGAGGGAGGTGCTCAAGCAGGTCTTTCGTTCGAAGCGCTGGTTGAGGAACTGCTGCGAAGCTGGTATCCGCTGGGATCAGCGCACTATCAGCACATCCCGTTGACCGTTGCGATTCAAGGCACTGCTGAGCAGTTGATGACAACCAAGCGCGCCCTGGTCGAGCGTCGCGTGCGTTTCGAAGACGCCAAGGAGGACCTTTCGCTCGTCAGCGACTGGCTCGTAGATCTGCCGGTTAGGGAGGTTGGTCGAGCGGCCGCGAAGAGGAACAAGGTGGTCCGGGCGTCGCATCAGGGGTGGGTTGTCAGCGCGAATACCCTCCGAGCGGTGCGTGGCATTCTCGACCCATTCCGTGTCGTACTGGTTGCAGGACTCGAGGGCAAGGTGTCCGAGTATATCGAACTGTCCGGCGTACATTCGATCATTGAGTTTTCAGGTGCCGATGCGAGCGCAGATGCGTTAGCTCTCATCCGAGGAGTTTGAGAAGCCATGAATGCATCAATTTTCAAGGTAGTTAGTGTGACAGGCGACGCCGTCTCCATCGAGATCGTGGACATGGAGGCGTTCAAGACGCAGGCGGCCAGCCGCTTTACTATCGGCGCGTATCTGCGGGTGATGGACGAGGAGGGCGATGCGATAATCGCGGTAGTCCGTAGCTACCGCGTCAGAGACCCAGCGCCAGAAGTCATCGAGGAAGACCAGGGGGCGCCGCTCCCGCGAAATCCGATCTTCATCGTCGACGCGCATGTGGTAGGCTTTGTGAGCGCCGCGGGAAAGTTCTTGCGAGGCGGACAGCATCTGAGCATTCCCCCGACCTCAGTGGAGGTAGCCGATGACGAACTCCTGAGCTCGATCTACGAGCGTATCGACACGTCGGCTAGGTTCTGCTTTTCCTCGCTGGCGCATCACCCCGAGGTGGAAGTGCCCGTGAACGGCAATCTGTTTTTCGGGAAGCACATCGCAGTGGTTGGGGCCACAGGTTCCGGAAAGTCATGCACTGTAGCTGCATTGCTTCAGAATGGGATTGAGGGCAGTGCGGAGCAGAGGGAGCGGGGAGTTCTCAACAACGCACACGTCGTGGTGTTTGACCTGCACGGCGAGTATCGCACCGCGTTCCCTGCCTCCCGGTTTGCGGTGCATCATTTCAATGCCCAGAATTTAATTCTTCCGTTCTGGCTCATGAATGCTGAGGAGTTGGAGTCCTTCTTCATGGACACGGAGGCGAACGATCACAACCAACGCGCGATTTTTCGGGAAGCGGTGCTCCGAAACAAGGCGATGCACAATCCCCTGCTCCGGAAGGACGTGATTACCTATGACGCCCCCGTGCCGTTCAGCATCAAGGAGGTGCTGAACTACGTTCGGAATTGGAACTTGTCCAGGGAAAAGGGTGGCGTAGTTACCTGGGAGGGCAAGGGTGCGCACGCGGGTTCTGAGCGGACCGAGAGCGAGCATGCGGACGACCTTTTCCAAGAGGGCGTCAAATTTGCGGAGGGCGCGGGCTCGAAGCAGTCCAGCCGACATGGGAAATTTGGAAACTTCGTCTCGCGACTCCAGAACAAGCTGAGCGATGCGAGGATGAACTTCATGCTCGGCGAAAATGTTGCGGCCGAGGGGCCCGCTGGGGTCTACGCAAAGCTCCTCGGCTTTGGTGCACAAGTGGAGGGTGGTAACGCGAACATCACCGTGATCGATCTAAGTGGTGTGCCCTTCGAGGTGCTCACCATGGTTGTTTCGGTGCTCACCCGGGTGGTCTTCGACTTTTGCTACTACCGGAAGCGCTATCGGCCGGCCGATGCACAAGAAGTTCCTTTCTTGCTCGTTCTTGAGGAGGCCCACAACTACGTTCCTCGGCAGGGAACCGGCCAGGAGTCTGCAGCGCGGCGCGCAGTGGAGCGAGTGGCAAAGGAAGGTCGAAAGTACGGCCTTTCGTTGATGATTGTCACGCAGCGGCCTTCCGAGGTCTCAACGACGATCTTTTCGCAGTGTTCGAACTTCGTCATTATGCGACTTACTAACCAAGCGGATCAGACCTACGTCAAGAGTCTTCTCCCCGACGGTGTTGCAGGCATAACAGACAATCTCCCGGTCTTGGGGCAGCGGGAGGCAATTGTTCTCGGAGACGCGGTTGTCATGCCTTCCGTGGTCCGCGTGGCGGAAATTGAGGATCTGCCCGATTCGCGTGATGTTCGGAGCCTTGAGGAGTGGCGCAAAGACTGGGCGGATGTGCAGTTTGGGGGGCTCTTTCGGCAGGTGCTTCCCCGCGAGGAAGTATAGCGGATGTGGGGTCGCGACAGCTGCCGTTTTTTCTGACCGACCCGCTGAAGCCCCACGAGAGAAGGCGTACTCCCATGGAACACGCGCACCAACGACGACCCGGGCTACGACCTGATCGAGACCTGGGGCGACGTGCGCGTGACGTCGGGTGCGCCGTGGCGGGGGACGGTGTGTGCCTCACCGACGAGCTGGGCCCGGATACCACGGTGTCGGGTGATGTCGGGGGGTGCCGGTAGGAGGGGGCAGCCCGTGGGCGAGGCGACCGGAGCGCGGCGCGGGCGGCGGGGGTGCCCTGGATGCCGCCGATTTGGTTGCCCCGCGTCGGTCGGCCGGCCCGCAGCCGGGCGACGGAGGGCGGACGCCCGACCGCGCAGGGCGCCGACCCGGGCCCGTCCTCGGGCCCGGGTCGCCCCCGGAAGGGGCGTCGGACGGGGGATTACTCCGCGCGGGAGAGCGCCGACACGACCCGGCCGTTCAGCGGCTGGACCGGGCGATAGTTGTAGTCGAAGAGCGCATGGAACGCGTCGACGTCCGCGGGCAGCAGCGGCAGGAGGAGGTCCAACACGATGAAGTCGACCCCCTCGGTGCAGGGCGGGGTGGTGAGCGACCCCGCGTAGTGCGCGGCGCGGCTGACATCCCCGAACGCGAACAGCTCCCCGAGGTCGGCCGTGGCGCCCAGGTCCGTCGCTTCGTGGGACTCGGGGAGCACGAGCGCGTCGCGGAAGAGGAGGCCCCCATCCTCGTCGAGGAGGCCCGGCAGCGCGGCTTCGTCCGCGTTCGCGAGCACGGCGACCACGGCGAGCTTCGTGGCGTCGTCCTGGCGTGCGTGCACGAAGTGGATCTCGACGTCGGTGTGGGTGCCGTCCACCGTGTGTTCGCTCAGCCCGTGGAAGTGGAACTGGAGCAGGTCGTAGACGTGGCCGTCCCACGTCATCGTGCTGCCCGGATCGACCTCGTACCGGACATAGTAGCCCGGGTTGTAGGCGCGAAGCTCGGTGGTCGTCCACGCGATGACCGGGATGGCGCCGCCGCCCGGCACGATGGCTTCGGTCACGAAATCGATCGGGGACTGGGCGGTCCCCTCGCCGCACACCGCCCACTCCTCCGAGAGCTCGCCCCAGTGCTCGGGGCCCTCTTCTCCCTCGTAGCCCCACTCGGGCTCGACGTCGGTGTCGGTGTCGGTGTCGGTGTCGGTGTCGGTGTCGGTGTCGGTGTCGGTGTCGGTGTCGGTGTCGGTGTCGGTGTCGGTGTCGGTGTCGGTGTCGGTGTCGGTGTCGGTGTCGGTGTCGGTGT
>JAUXQH010000141.1 GCA_030685065.1 Pseudomonadota bacterium
CCCTCCGGCATCCGGGACGACCTACGCGCCACCGCCCGCACAATCCTCCACGCCATCGGCGGCGACCCCACGCGCGGCACCGCGGACGTGCCCGGGCCCTACGCCGCGGTGCTCCGCGCCGTCGCGACGGACGGCGTCACCCCCCACGGCGACCGGGATGCGTGGGCCCTCCGCGAGCGGCTCGGCGCGGTGGGGCGCGCGGCGTTCGGGGCTCCCGGCTTCTTCCCAATCCTGCCGCGGCGGTAGATCGTTGGTTTTTGGGGGCGGGGGGCAAGCCCCCCGCAACGCCCCCCCCTCGCGACAACATTCGAATAACGACAAGGGCCTACCCTCCGATCGACACCCGCCCCCAGGTCGCCGGCTGCTTGCACTTGCCCGGCTTTCCGTCGCCATCGGTGACGTACACGAGCGTGCCGGGCGTCGTCGGGTCGACGGCGATGCCCTCCGTGGAGGTCGGCAACCGGACGGGCAGGGGCGTGAGGACACGGGCCGCGTCGAGCTTGTAGAGCTGATGCGGGGCGCTGGCGTCCGCGGTGGGGCCGGCGATGAGGAGCAGGCCGTCCCCGTAGGGGATCATCTCCCGCACGCCCAGGCCGCCCAGGTCGATCTCGACGGTTTCGGCCACGGCGCCTCCGGCGTCGAGCCCGAGCAGGAGGGCCTTGCCCGAGGCCGAGAGGGGAGCACGGAGCCCGAGCCAGAGGCGGTCTCCCCAGGAGGCGGCGCCCTCGATGTTGAGGCCGGATTGGTCCGGGCCGAGCCCGCGCGCCGCGACGCAGGTGGGGCAGGCGTCCAGGACCAGCGGCGCCAGGACACCCTCGGGGGTCAGGAGGCGCTCGCGTTGGGGGCGCGCCTTCCCGTCCTTGTTGGTGCTGTGCGAGCCGACGACCGTGTAGCCGGCCCCGCGCAGGGCCAGGGACTCGATGTCGTCGACCTCGGTGGGGAGCGCGACGGTTCCGCGCGCCTTGAAGTCGAGGTCATAGGCGTAGAGCTGCTTGCTGTCCTCGTTGTCCCCGACGAGCCAGCCGCCGTTCCACGGGATGATCGTGCTCGCTTCGCAGGCGCCGGCGAGCACGCCGCCGTCGGCCGTGGCCGACACCGGGGCCGCGGAGGGGAGGGTGCCGACGCCGCCGGGCACGGGGCTGGCCGAGCCCGCGCACGTACACGCGAGGAGCGCTAGAAGCGCCCCGACCACGTGAACACGCCTCCGCCGGGAATGGGGGCGACCATCGGCCCCTCGACGCCGAGGATGACCAGGGTCACGCCGCCCGCGAGCAGGACCGCGCTCCCGATGCTCGCGCCGTAGAAGCGGGTGTACCGAGGGAGCAGCACCTCGTCGTAGTAGGTGTCGGCCGCGTCGCGCACGTCGGGGTTCTCGCGGGCCGCCGTCGTCTTCTTGTCGTAGGCCACGGAGGCCTGGCTCGCCTGATCGTACAGGAGCACGGAGACGACGCCCCCGCCCACCCCGAGCCCGATGAGCGAGATGCCGGCGACGTTCTTCGCCACCTCACCGCCGCCGCCTTCCTTCTTCTCGCCGCCCTTCTTGGGCTCCTTCTCGTCGAGATCCGGCTTCGAGGAGGAGCCCGACTTGGAGGTCGACTTGGACGAGGACTTGGAGGAGGTCGACTTGGAGGATGTCGCCTTGGAGGATGTCTTGTACGCTCCGCCGCCGCACAACACCAGGTAGTCCTTGGGCGGGGCGCCGTAGGTGTACCAGGAGCTCTCGATCTCCCCGTCTTCACAGCGGATCTGCACCAGGTGGGAGCCCGCGACGACCGTGTCGGTGGGCTCGAGCGTCCGCCCGTCGATGTAGATGATCGACTGGCCCGGATCCTCGGGCAGCGCGACGACGACCTGCTCGAGCGCCTTGACCTCGTCCCCCAACGCCAGGAACACGTCGCGCTCCGCGACGTCGGGAAGCAGGTCCGGCTCGGGCTGGAAGTCAGGGGACACGGTCAGCGTTTGCCGCCAGGCGTCGAGCGCCGCGGACTCGGGGCTCGCGCGCCAGTAGAGGACGCCACGGTAGAAGTAGAGCCGCGCGATCTCCTTCTGCGGGATCAGCGTGGTGGATTCGGGCGCGACCTGCTCGGCGCTGGTGAGGAGGTCGCGCGCGGCCTTGTAGTCACCGGCGACCAGGGCGGCCTTGGCCTCGGCCAGGAGGGAGGCGTAGTCGCCGTCCTCCGCCGAGGCGGAGGTGACGAACGAAAAGAGCATGAGCAAGGTCATCATTAGAAACGTCCGCTCCAGAGGACCATCCCGCCGCCCGGGGCAGGCGCGAGGATGGGGAGACGCTCGTCGATCACGAGCACTACGATGCCACCGGCCAGGAACACCCCGGCTCCGATGGTGCTTCCATAGAGCAGGTTGCGCCGAGGGACGACGTTTTCGTCGTAGTACTCGTCCGCCTGCCGTTCGCGCTGCTTGTCGGCGCCCGCACCTTCGATCTTCGTGCTGTAGGCATCGTAAGCGCGTGTCGCGTTGTCATAGGCGATGATGCCGTAGACACCGGCCCCTGCGCCCGCGGCGAGCAGGCCGACACCGGCGACGGTCTTTCCGACCGGGGGGCCCTTTCGCAGGGTCGTGCGCTCGTCGTCATGCGTCGCGTCCGTACGCCTCCGGGCCTCGGCCTTCCGGGCGGCCGCAGCTTCCGCCGCGGCCTCGCGCTCGGCCTCCGCTTCTCGTTCGGCTTCGGCCACGGCCTCGCGTTCCGCTTCGTCGGCGCGCGCGGCTCGGGCAGCGCGTGCGGCCTCGGCCTCGCGCTCGGCTTCCGCCTCCCGATCGTCCTCGGCCTCCCGCTCGGCCAGGGCCCTCCGCTCCGCCTCCAACTCGCGCGCGGCCACGGCCTTCCGGGTGGTCTGCGCCTGGCGCGCAGCCTCGTCGGCGCGCTCCGCTTCCGCCTCGCGCTCCGCTTCCGCCTCACGCGCCGCTTCCGCCTCACGCGCCGCTTCCGCCTCACGCGCCGCTTCCGCTTCGCGCTCCGCATCCGCCTTGCGCTTCGCGTCCGCTTCGCGCTTGGCGTCCGCTTCGCGCTCCACGTCAGCCTTCGGTTCAGGGACCGCCGCCCCCGCGCCGAGCCCGCGGGTGGTGTCCGCCGGCGGGCCGCCGAGGCGGGTGACGGTGCTCGCGGAGCTGCTGGACGTGCGCGTGAGCTCGGCGTGGAACGCCTGGCTCCCTCCGCTCTCGACGACGACCTGCTTCTTCGCTGTCTGATACCCGTCGAGCTCGGCCGAGACGAGGTGGACGCCCTGATACACCGAGGGGAGCGTGACCGCGTCCGTGCCGACCGGCTTGCCGTCGACATAGAGGGTCGCGGTGCGGGGCCTGACCGAGAGCTCGAGGGTGCCGATGCCGAGCTTCAAGAGGTTGAGCGGCACCGAGAGGTCCTGCCCGATCTCGATGTCGATGGTCACCACGGCGGTGACATGTCCCTCGAGGGTGGCCCGCACGGTGTGGCTTCCACAGCTCAGGGTCATGGGCGCACCGGCCGTGCCCGTGTACGGCTTGCCGTCGAGCTCGAGGCGTGCGTTGGAGGGGGTGGGCACCAGCGTCAGGCTGCCCAGCAGCTCCTCCGCCACGATGCTCGCACGGGTGACCTCCCGCGGGAGGACGTCGACCACCGCTTCTCCACGGGAGCAGCCGCTCTCCACCGTGATCAGCGTGCGGCCGGGCGTCACCCCCGGCACGGTGGCGGGGGTCGTGTAGCCGGTGTCGATCCCGTTGAGCAGGATGGCGGCGCCACGCTCGTTCGAGGAGACGTACAGGTCCTCGGCGTGGGCCTGGGCGAGGAGGAGGAACATCAGCGACCCCGACTCATCAGCAAACCCCGGGGCGTTCGCGATGCGTGCCCGGGGCGTTCGCGATGGGTGCCCGGGTCGTTCGCGATGCGTGGAAGGGGGGGCCGGGACATGATGCCGCCCTTTACATGTTTTCTGCGCGTTTTACCAGCCCTTGCCTGCCCGCACGCGAATCAGCCGCTCCGCGCCCCGCTGAACTCGGTGCGGCCGGTGAAGGTGGACTCGTGGTCCGGGTCGACCTCGAGCGCGAGCACATCCACCACCAGGGCGGTGGCGTCGTCACGCCCACCACGTTCGTCCACCTCGGCGATGATCGCGCTGGCGGCGCGGTGCGGAGACCCACCGAATGCCCACCAGGCGTCGAGCAGGTCATCCACGGCTACCACCTCGGTGACGCCGTCGGTGACGAGCAGGAACAGGTCGCCGACGAAGAGCGGCTCCTGCCACACCTGGAGAACATCGGCGATGTTCGGGCCCATCCCGACGTAGGCGCCGAGCGCGCGGCCGCCGCGGTGGGTCTTCGTGATGCGCTCCACCGTGTCGTGGCGCACGCGGTACACCTGGGAGTCCCCCACGTGCAGCACCGTGGCCGTTCCATAGGCCAGCCAGAGCAGCGAGAGCGTGCACGCTGCCTGCCCACGCCCGTGCGCGCGGAGCTCCCAGTCGGTCTCGCTGACGAGCTGCACGAGCGACTCGACGCGGGGCGCCTGGAAGCGATCGAAGAAGCCGTCGATGCGCGCGCACGTCACGTCGGCGGCGTAGCGGCCGCGTGGGACCGTGCTCACGCCGTCACACACGGCATACAGGCTGCCCCGCCGCAGCGCCGCGACGCCGAGGTGCGACGCGTCGAGGATCCGGTGACGGTCCTCGTTCTCCGCGTGGTTGCGCCCCGTCCGAGTGGCGGCCGCCCCCACGCTCAAGGGCAGCGTGGGCGTATGGCTCACGCCCGGCGCCGCCGGACGAGCAGCGCCGCGGCGGCCAGCGCGCCGAGCGCACCGGTGGCGGGGGAGCCCGGGGTGTCGCAGCCGCAACCACCGATCTCCTCGGTGACCACCACCTGCTCTTCGCCGGGCACGTCATCCTCGCCGGGGTTCGCGGGGGTCTCCGCGTTGCCGGTGAGGGGGATGGTCAGCATCGGGATCGACGGATCGTTGCTCGTGAGCACGAGGGTCGCCGTCTGCGGGCCGTCGACCGTGGGCGCGAAGGTGATGACCAGGCCGTCGGTCGTGCCGGGGTTCGCGTTGAATTGCGTGGGGTAGACGCTGAACTCGCCGTCACCCTCGATCGTCGCATCCCCGAACACCGGGAGGTTGCCGACGTTCGTGAGCGGCACCTCGAGGTTGGAGATGGTGCCCGGCAGGATGGTGCCGAGATCCCCCGCGGAGAGGCCGGGCTCGAGCAGCGGGAGGGGGAAGGTGTACAGCGCCGGCGGGAAGTCCTGCTCGAACGAGTCCGACAGCAGCTCGAGCGGGATGTCGAAGGTCAGGACGTCGAAGCAGCCGTAGACCGGCGCGCAGACCGAGATGGTCGGCGTGAAGATGAGGTCGAACCGGGCGTCCCACAGGGCGGTGAACACGGACTCGACCAGGTAGTCGGGGGCGCGCTCGGGCGCCATCGTGGCGGGCGCACCCTCGGCGAGGATGGTGCCCTCGTTGACCGCCCACTGCACGCCCTCGAACCCGGCCGTGAAGGTGGGCGTCATGTCCGCCGTGAACTGGAGCGACACGCCGAGGAAGATGTCGAAGGCGTAGTTGAGGAGCTCGGTGCCCGCGGCGCTGTCGATGACCTCGACGCGATCGTCGACCGCGCCGTCCATGACGAACGGATCGAAGAACGTGGCGCCGTCCATGTAGATGGAGCGCCGGTCGACCTCGAAGTCGTCCGTGTACGTGCCCCAGAGATCGACGCGGACGGTGGCGACCGCGTCGATGCTCGCATCCAGCAAGTAGATGCCGCTGCCCGGCTTGCCCGTGAAGTCGAGCGTGAGCGCCTCGGGCCACCAGAGTGAACCCTCGCCTTCCATCTCGACGCCGGCGCCGCCGTTGGCCTCGATGCGGAACTCGACTTGCAGCGGCGAGCCGCTCGGGACGAACCCGGTCGAGACCTCTACGTTGGTGAACAGCTCCGACTGGTCCTGAAGAAGGACGTCGACGGGTTCGGACTCGAAAGCGAGGGCGGAGGAGACGAGGATGAGCATGGCGGGGAGTGTACACGCTGAGCGCGAGGAATGGATCTTTCAAGGAGTGGATCTTCTTCCTTGCGCGCCGGAGGGCGACCAGCTATTCCGGGGTCGGCGGAAAACCGCCGTTCCCGTTACGCTCCCGTTCGCTCGATCGCTTGATCCGGTGTCATTTGATTCCGCTCCAGCCTTGTTCGACCTTAGCTTGTAGCAGGAAGACCCTCGCACGCGGGCCTCATCGAATGGTCGATTCAGGTCAGCGGGCAAGTTCAAAAGACCAGGAATAGCGATGAACAACAAGCTCTATGTCGGCAACCTCCCCTTCAGCGCAACCGAAGCCGAGCTCAACAAGCTCTTCGGCGGCGTCGGCCAGGTGAGCCGCACCTCCATCGTCACCGATCGCGAGACCGGTCGCCCCCGCGGCTTCGCCTTCGTCGAAATGGCGACGGACGCCGAGGCCCAGGCCGCGGTGCAGAGCCTCGACGGGCAGAGCCTCGGTGGCCGCCAGATCCAGGTCAACATCGCTCGTCCCCGCGAAGAGCGTAGCGGTGGCGGCGGCGGCGGTGGCTTCGGTGGCGGCGGCG
>JAUXQH010000143.1 GCA_030685065.1 Pseudomonadota bacterium
CGGGGCGTCGTTGATGCCGTCCCCCGCCATGGCGACGATGCGTCCGGCGGCCTTCAATCGCGCGATCACCGCGGCCTTCTGCTCGGGAAGGACCTCGGCTTCGAACTCATCGATGCCTAGCCTTCCCGCGACGGCCGCGGCGGTCGTGCGGCTGTCGCCGGTGAGCATGACGATGTGCAGGCCCTCCGCGCGGAGCATTCGGATGGTGTCGGGCGTGGACTCCTTGATCGGGTCCGTGACGGCGACGACGCCGGCGGGCTGGCCGTCGATGGCGGCCAGCATGGCAATCTGACCCTCGGCGCGAAGCGCCTCGGCGCGCGCGACGAGCGCGGAGGCATCGATCCCGCGCTCCTCCATGAGGCGCGCGTTGCCGACAAGCACGATGTGACCATCCACCGTGCCCTCGACACCACGCCCGGTGAGCGACTTGAATCCCTGTGTCGGCGCCAAGGTGATCCCGCGCGCCTCGGCGCCCTTCACGATCGCGGTGGCGAGCGGATGTTCGCTGCCGCGCTCCACGCTGGCGACCAGGCGGAGGAGGATGTCGACGTCCAGCGGGTTCTGGGGGGCGTTGCGGGGGGCCTGCCCCCCGCCCCATGAAACAACCTCGACCGCACCAAGCGTTGGGCGCCCCTCCGTCAGGGTGCCCGTCTTGTCGACGACGAGCGTGTCGACCTTCTCCAGGGTCTCCAGCGCCTCGGCATCCCGGATGAGCACGCCCGCGGTGGCGCCACGCCCCGTGCCGACCATGATGGCCATCGGCGTCGCGAGGCCGAGCGCGCACGGGCACGCGATGATGAGCACGGCCACCGCATTGAGGAGCGCGTAGGAGAACCGCGGCTCGGGGCCGATGGCGGCCCAGACGACAAACGTCGCGAGCGCGATGACCATGACCAGGGGTACGAACCAGGCAGACACGGTGTCCGCGAGGCGCTGGATCGGCGCGCGGGTGCGTTGGGCCTCGCCGACCATGCGCACGATCTGGGCGAGGAGGGTGTCGCGGCCGACGCGCTCGGCGCGCATGAGGAAGCCGCCGGCCGTGTTCAGGGTGGCGCCGATGACCCGGTCACCTGTGCCCTTTGACACGGGCAGCGGCTCGCCGGTGACCATCGACTCGTCGACGTGGCTCTCGCCCTCGACGACCGTTCCATCAACGGGGACCTTCTCGCCGGGGCGCACCCGGAGCTGGTCGCCGACCTGGACCTGCTCGACGGGCACGTCCTCCTCACGCCCGTCGGGGCGGACGATCCGCGCGCTGGGCGGCGCGAGGGAGAGGAGCTTTTTGATCGCGTCGCTCGTCTGGCTGCGCGCGCGGAGCTCCAGCACCTGGCCGACGAGCACGAGCGTGGTGATGACCGCGGCGGCCTCGAAGTAGAGCGGCACGCGACCGTGGTGACCGCGGAAAGCCGCGGGGAGCGCCCCGGGCAGGAGCGTGGCGAACACGCTGTAGCCCCACGCCACGCCGATCCCGAGGGCGATGAGGGTGAACATGTTCGGCGAGCGGTTCTTCACCGAGGCGGCGCCCCGCACGAAGAAGGGCCAGCCGCCCCAGAGGACGACCGGGGTCGCCAGCGCGAGTTGGATCCAGGCGTCCACCTGCGCCGGGACGAACCGCTGCACCGGCTGGCCGGGGAGCATCTCGGACATCACCAGGAGCAGGACCGGGACGGTCAGGATCACGCTCCCGACGAAGCGACGCTGCATGTCCACCAGCTCGGGCGACGGGCCCGTCTCCTCAGCGGTCACCTCCAAGGGTTCGAGCGCCATGCCGCAGATCGGGCACGACCCGGGGCCGTCGCGGACGATCTGCGGGTGCATCGGGCAGGTCCATTTGCGGGAGCCCGACGGGCTCGGGGGCGCCGATGGCGAAGCGGCAGGGCCCTGCGCGGGATGGGCGTGCGCTGGCTGGTCGTGTGGGCCATCGGCGGCAGGGGGCGTGGCGTGACCCTCATGTCCGGCGTATGCCTCGTGCCGGGCGGGCGGCGTCTGGGCGTAGCGCGCTGGCTCGGCGACGAACTTCTCGTGGCAGCGCGCGCTACAGAAGTGCCACGTGGTGCCGCCGTACTCGGCGGTTGCGGCGGCGCGGGCAGGATCGACCTGCATGCCGCAGACAGGATCCCGCACGAGCGCGGCAGGAAGGGGCGTGGGAGCGGTCATTCGGGGCCTTTGGCAAAACGGATTTCTATGCACGCGCCGTGCCGTAGGGGTGGCGCATCGAGGTCAGTGCGCCATTCCCGGCGCGGCCGCCTGCGCGGTCGGGAACCAAGCCTTGCGCCACTCCTGCAACTGGAGGATCTCCTTCTGCTGGGCGACGGTCATGCTGACGGCGAGGTCCTTGATCTCCGGGCGTTCG
>JAUXQH010000149.1 GCA_030685065.1 Pseudomonadota bacterium
CGTGGTTGATCCAGCCCACGATCAGCAGCACCTCGGGGTGCAGCTCCCGGTCCTTCTTGGTGAGCTCGTCGTACTGCCAGCCGCGCGGCACGACCAAGCCACCCTGGCGGACGAACTCGACGTCGTCGTAGCCGGTGTAGGTGGCGTTCACCCAGGACGCGACCAGATCGAGCGGGAGCCAACCCTGCCGGGCTGACACACCCTCGATGTCGTCGAAGATGGCGGGCTTGATGACCTCGAGGAGGCGCTGGACCTGCCCTTTGGCCTGCGGGTCCTCGGGGCGGGCCATCGCCCGGTCCATCTTCGGCCAGAGCGAGCCGGAGAGGTAGACCTCGGCGGGGAACAGCTCGTTCCAACTGTCACCGTCGAGGCACCAGCCCGCGGCGAGCACCTTCGCCCGCACCTGGTCGGGCGCGAACGCCCCACCGAGGCTGGCGTGGTAGTCGAGGAGCTCGCGCAGCGAGAGCATCCGCGCGTGCCGATAGAGGTGCTCGGCCTGGGCGACCACGTCGTCGGCCCGGCCGGCGAACCGGGGCTCGATGGCCGGCGGCTTGTTGCGGAGGCCGGCGATCAGGTGCCCGGCGCGGTCGAAGGCGGACAGGAAGCGCTCGGCGCCCGTGGTCCCGCCGCGGGCCAGCTTGACCAGCTCGATGCTCGCGTGCGGGTTGCCGTTCGCGCGGACCCAGGCGGCGAGCCCCTCGTGGAGCTCCGGCCAGAGCAGCGGCGGCTCCTCGGCGCTCTCGGCGGCGACCAGCGCGAGGTAGCGATCGACGCGCAGCCCGAGGAGCACGGCGCTCGCGAGTTCGCGCGGGAGGTCGGTGACGTCGGCGTCGCTGGCGCGGGTGACACCCACGCGACCCGCAGCCCCCGGGGCTGCCTGTCGCGACGGGAACGCGATGACCTTGCAGTCGCCGCAGATCGGGCGCTCGACGAGCGCGGGGAGCCCGGTGAACTCGCCCTGCACCTGGTAGCCCCAGCGGGGCTTCGCGGTCTGGTCGTCCTCGCCGTGGTCGTCGCCGACCTCGCGGCCGAGGATGTGGCGGGGGTACTCCTTGAAGTAGGCCCCCGAGACGATGCCGGCGTCGGCGTTGTCCACCGCGTCGAGCTCCCCGCCGCGTGCGCGGAAGAAGAGCAGGTCGGTGACCAGCATCGCGCCGGGGAAGATGGCCGTGCGACCGTCGGGGCGGACGCTTGGGAGCCTGAACGCGGCGGCGAGGTGGTGCCGACGGAGCACCTTCTCGCG
The DNA here is from genome assembly GCA_030685065.1 of Pseudomonadota bacterium. Taxonomy (GTDB): domain Bacteria; phylum Myxococcota_A; class UBA796; order UBA796; family SXON01; genus CAJBVW01. Next base: position 1,244 of record JAUXQH010000149.1, read on the forward strand.
GAGGGCGACGAACTGGGCCGTGCGGCTCGTGAGGAAGCCGCCGGGGATCAGGAAGACTCCCAGCCCGTCGGGGGCGAGCAGGTCGAGGCCCCGGCGAAGGAAGTAGTGGTACGCCATCTTTTCGCGGTAGGCCCGCTCGGGGTCCTCCGCGATGGAGGCGCCCCGGATGCCGTAGGGCGGGTTGGACACGACGAGGCCGAGGCGGCCGGCGGCGCCCGCGCCCTTCTCACGCACCCACCGCTCGAAGGGGGCGTTGGTGAGATCCAAGTCGGGACGAAGGGCCTTGAGCATCCGGGCGGAGAGCTCGGACCACTCGACGGCGTGCCAGGTCAGGCCCGGGACGTTGGCGAAGGCGTGCAGGAAGCGGCCGATGCCGGCCGAGGGCTCCAGCGCGTGCACCGAGTTGCCATCCATGGGGAGGCTGTCGATGAGTGGCGCGACTACCCGGGCGACCTCACGGGTCACCTTGGTCGGGGTGTAGAACTCGTGGATGAGGCCACGCTCTTCGGGTACTGGGAAGCCGGGCGGGAACTTGCCCGCCGCGGCCTGGATCGAGAGACCGCCCCAGCCGGAGTAGCCGGCGAGGACGGCGCGCTCGTCGGCGCTCGGGATGCGGCGGTCGGCGTAGATGCGCGAGGCCGCGACCATCGCGGCGATGTTGGCGGCGGTTCGCTTCGACGCGGTCCAGAGCTCGGGGATGTCTTCGTCGCCGAAGGGGCGGTTCGCCGCCTCCATCCGACGGAGGACGGGCCCGAGGTTCTGCTCGATGACCAGCTCGAGCATGGGCCGGTTCCGGTCGAGGAAGTCGTCGAGGTACGCCACGGTGACGCCCGCGGGGAGGCGGGTGCGGACGAGGGGGACGATGGCGTCGAGAAGCTGGGCGGCGGCGGTCATGAGGGGCCTTCCTTCCCGAGCCGCTCGATCAGCTCGCGGTCACGTTCCGAGAGCTCGACCTGGATGGTGATCTTCACCCCCCGGCCGAGCAGGTACGCCCCCCACACCAGCGCCCCGTAGGGCCCGAGTGCGAGGAGGTGGTCGAGCGAGGGCGCGGACACGCCGCCCCCGGGCACAGCATCGCCAGCGAACGCGCTCGCGACGCACGAGCCGAGCAGGAGCGCGGGCCCGAAGAGGAGGAACGCCTTGCTCACGCTGTCCCGCCCATCTGCTGCGCGGCCTGCTTGATGGCATCCGCGAAGGCGTTGACCAGCGCCTGGTCCTTCGCGGGGTCGACTTCAGGGGCCTTCGCCTTCCGGACCTTCGGTGCCTTCGCCGTCGGCGCGGCCTGCGGCGGCGCCGACGGCGGCCACACCGGCTGCATCGGCACCGTCGCAGGCTTGGGCCTCTCGCGGGCCGTGATGCCCGCGGCGATCGCGTCACTCGAGCGAGGGGCCGCCCCGATCTTCTGCTGCCCCGCCGAGCACGACTTCGCCGCGCGCGCGGCCGCGAGCGATACGCGCTCGGAGATCCGCCGGAGCGTCGTGACGATGTCGGGCTTCTCCCCCCGCGCGATCGCGTCGCGGGCCTGCGCGTAGGCGTCGGCCCCGCGCCGCAGGTCCTCCCACGCCATCTTCTGCTCCTTGCCGGAGCACAGCGGCGACTTCACCAGGGCCTCCGCGTGCCGCAGGAGCTTGCCGGCGCGGGCGAGGAGCTCCGGAGCCTCGGTCGAGCCCCACAGCGACTGCGACAGTTCCTGGAGCGCCGCCGCTTCCTTCTCCGTCGCGGACGCGATGCGCGCCACGGAGGTGGGGCAGGCCGGCGGCTCGGGCGCGGCGATCTCAGAGAGCGGGGGCGCCAAGGCGGGGCCCGGCATCCCGGTGAGCCCGTACGGGGACGACAGGTCGTAGCTCACGGTCGCGACGGGCGCGTTGACCTTCCCGCGTGTGAGCGCGCTCGCGTGCTTCTCGGCCTTCCCCTTTTCCCGCTTGCCGAAGGCGGCGACCATCGCGCCTACGTCGTTGATGACGACCCACCCGTCGGCCTGCTCGATCGCCCGGAAACTGGAGCGCGGCTGGTAGCGACCGGTCGGATCCTTGGCCTCCTTCGGCGGGGTGTACGGGTGCTGGACGGCGTACGTGGCATCCACGGCGTTGCGGCGGCGCGTGTCGCGGAAGCTGCACGCCTCGGACACGAGCCCGATCACCAGCCCCATGCCGGCCTGGATCGCCTCGGCCAGGCTGGTGCGCTCGACGCTCTCCTGCTTCGCCTTGCTGAACCACTTCTCGGCGCGCTCGAACGTCGCGCTCCACCGACCATCGGCCTTCGACGCGAGCTTCAGCGTGCCGTAGGAGGCGACCTTGCGGTCCAGCCGCATCGACGGGGTGCCGTCCGTGCAGAAGAGCGTGCCCGCCCACTTGCCCTTCAGGGTCGCGGGGCCGGCCGGGGGCGGACTCGCCTTCATCTTGCGGATCTCGGCCACCGCGGCGGCCGGGTCGGCGTCGAGCTCCGGTGCGTGCGACGGCGCGAGTCCGAGGTCGGTGCGCCAGAGCTTCGCGGGCTCCTTCTTCACCTGGTGGACCAAGAGGGCGGTCGCCTCGCGGGGGCGCATCACGAAGGCCACCTCGCCGCCGCAGCCGCGCCCGTAGGCGAGGAGCACGCGGGGGACATCCTCGTCGGCGCCAACGATGTTGAGGCGGAACTTCTCGGGATTGGCGGTCATGGTTCAGCCCTTTCCCAGCTTGGGAACGAAGTAGACGGCAGCACCGGCGATGCCGAGAGCCGCGAGGAACCAGCCCCAGCCGCCGCCCGCGCTCGGATCGACGGGCGGGTCGGACTTGGGAGCGGACGCGTTGATCTTGGCGATCGCGTCGGCCAGGGAGGGATCGCGCTCGAGGAGGGCGATCTCGTCGGATAGAACCTGCGCCTCTTTGTAGTGGACGATGGCCCAGGCAACGCCGGTGACCGAAACGGCGATGACCGCGCCGGCCACCGCGATCGCGATGATGACGGCCGGCGCCGCGCCGACCTCGATGGCGCCGTTCTTCTCGGCGTCGGTCGCCGGGCGCTCGTATTGGGTGTAGCCCTTCGCGTGAGCGCTCCAGGCGGTCAGGAGCTCGACCGTGCGCTGCTGCAACGCCAGCAGCCGCGCGTCGTCGGGGTTCTTCGACCGCGCCTGGATGACACGAACCTGCGCCTCGATGATGCGACGGCCCACGTCCGCGACGAGCGCGCGGTACGCCGCCACGACCTTCGCCAAGGGTTGCGGGTTGGAGGCGAGGTACGTCCGCACACGCGAGAGCGACTGCTCCGCGGTGATCCGCATGGCGTTCGTCCGTTCCCGGACGACCTCGACGCTGACGGCGAGGGTGCTCATGTCAGCTCCGGCCCCGGCAGCCGTCGCAGCCCACCGGGGTGGGCGCGAGCGGCGGGGCCGGTGCGGCACCTGGCGCAGCAGCCGGCGCGGCGGCGGGCTGGGTGAGCTTCTGCAGGATGCGGCTCTTCACCAGCGGGTAGACGAGGAGCGGCAGGATGCCGACGTTGTCGCCAGCGATCGCCTTGGCGGCCGTGTCCGACACGAGCTGCACGATGAACAGCCCGGGGCTGACCGTCGCCACCATCGCGCGCTGGCCGGGCTTCGTTTGGATGCGGGCGCCGTCGCCGAGCGGAATGGGCTTGTTCCAATTGGATGCGAAGAGCTTCCCCGCCTCCTGCAGCAGGTGCCGCTTCGGGCGCACGGGCTCGGCGCCGAGGTAGCCGTCGAGCCAGTTGCCCTCGCCCTCGGTCTCGGGCAGG
>JAUXQH010000150.1 GCA_030685065.1 Pseudomonadota bacterium
AACCGGCCGCGCCCGCGCGGCCGCCCGCCGGGCCCCTCGCGCCGGGGCGGGCCGAGCCGTGCGCCGGCTCGCACGTCGGCGGCTACGGACAAACGCCCGCTTTTTCAGGATGGCGGGTCCCCGAAGGCCGAGCGTCGCCACACCGCGGTCGCCTGGCGTGAAGGGACGCGCTCTCAACCCGACCATGCTCAGGAAAAGGTGTTTTCGCGCGGGCTTTGCTCCCGACGATCCATGGGCCCCGGCTCTGTGGTGACGCCCAGCGCCTCCCTCCGAGGGGCCGACACCGGCCACGAGCGCTGGACTCTGCTTCGATCGCGGGAACCGACCGCAGTCGGGTAGACCTCGACCTCTGATCCGAGTTCGGTCGCTGAAAGGCGCCCAATTGCGACCGAGGTCGGGGAGGACATCGACCTCTGTTCCGACTCCGGTCGCGGAGAGGGGCCCAATTGCGACCGAGGTCGGAGGGGATGGGACGGTCAGGTCGAGATCGGTCGTTTGTCTGTCGGCCCACGTGAGGGCGGGGCCGTCGGTGGCGTACCGGGTGCGCGCCCTCACACGGGAGTCCTCCGGCGCGGCGCGGGCGCGGCGCGTTGGGGCGCTATGCACATCCGAGGTGGAAGCGCGGGAAGTAGGATGTGACGGCCGGCCGGGGCGTCACAGGCACATCATCTTGTCGAAGTTCCGGTAGGGCTGGTCCTCCTAGAAGGCCCACGACAGCGTCACAGCTCGGTCCGAGTCGTCCGTGCCCCCCGCGGCAGCCCTCCGAAGGGCGGCCGGCCCCGCCGGCCGGCTCGGCCGCTCCGGCGCCTCGCGGCGCCGGAGCCCGCCAGCCAAGCGCGAAGCGCGCGCCCGCAGGAGGGCGACGGCCGGCGTCCGGCGGCCGGGCCGCCCGCACCGCATCGAGGCCGCCCAGACCGCCCGCCCAACGGTTAGCCGGCCCGCGAGAGGTGCACATGGGACCCACCGCGTTCGTGACCGGGGCCACTTCGGGGTTCGGCGAGGCGATCACGCGCCGATTCGTGGCGGAAGGGTGGCGGGTCGTGGCGTGCGGACGGCGCGTCGATCGGCTGCACGCCCTGCGCGCCGAGCTGGGCGACGCCGTGTTTCCCCTCGAGCTCGACGTGCGCGACCGGGAGGCCGTGATGGCGGCCGCCGAGTCCTTCCCCGAAGAGTTCGGGCCGGTGCGGGTGCTGGTGGCCAACGCGGGCCTCGCGCTCGGGCTGGGGCCGGCCGACCGCGCGGACCTCGACGATTGGGACACGATGGTCGACACCAACGTGAAGGGCCTGATGTACAGCGTCCGCGCGCTCGTGCCGCAGATGGTCGCCGCGGGCGGGGGGCACGTCGTCACCATCGGGTCGGTAGCCGGCAGCTACCCGTACCCGGGCGGCAACGTGTACGGCGCAACCAAGGCGTTCGTGGCCCAGCTCGCGCTCAACCTGCGGGCGGACCTGGTCTCGAAGGGCATCCGGGTGACCGACATCGAGCCCGGGCTGGCGGAGACGGAGTTCTCGGTCGTGCGCTTCAAGGGCGACGCGGAGAAGGCGGCGAAGGTGTACGAGGGCGTCGAGCCGATCCGGCCGGACGACATCGCGGACACGGTGTGGTGGGCGGTGACCCGGCCGGCGCACATCAACGTCAACCGCATCGAGATCATGGCGGAGTGCCAGGCGTTCGGCCCCTTCCAGGTCGTGCGGTCCTGATGCCGGCTCACGACGATCGCGCCGCCGCGTCCGGGCACGCCGCGTACGACCACGCCGCGTCGTTCGGTCACCACGCGGAAGCGTACGCCCGCCACCGGCCGACCTACCCCGCGGCGCTGTTCGACTGGCTCGCGGAGCTGGCGCCGTCCCGACGGCTCGCAATCGACGTGGCGTCGGGCGCCGGTCAGGCGGCCTTGGCCCTGGCCGCGCGCTTCGACCGGGTCGTGGCGACCGATCGGAGCGCGGAGCTGCTCGCGACGATCCCCGCGCACCCGCACCTCACGACGCGCACTCAGCCCGCCGAGGCGCTCGACGTGGGCGAGCCCGCGGATCTCGTCGTCACCGCGCAGGCGCTCCACTGGTTCGCGGAGGAGCCCTTCTGGTCACGGGTGCGGGCTGCGCTCCGCCCGGGCGGCGGGGGGCCCGGCGGCGTGTTCGCGGCCTTCGGCTACGCGGACTTCACGATCTCACCCCGGATCGACGCGGTGCTCGCCCCCCTCCACGCGGCGCTCGAGCCGCACTGGTCGCCCCGGAACCGCCTGCTGCTCGACGGCTACCGATCGATCGCCATCCCGTTCGAGGAGCTTCCCGCGCCAGCGTTCACGATCCGCATCGAGTGGTCGCGCGCGGAGCTGCTCGCCTACCTCGGAACCTGGTCGGCGGTCACCGCGCTCCGTACGCAGGGGCACGACGTGCTCGGCGCGCTCGCGCCCACGCTCGCCGCGGTGTGGCCCGACGACGAGGTCCGGGTGGTCGAGATGCCGCTGGCGGTGCGGGCCTTTCACGTCGGGAGCGCACATGTCGGGTGAGAGCCTGTTTCCCGAGCCGAGCGCGTTCCTCGACGCGGAGGGCTTCATCCGCGCGCACACGCGGCTCCAGGTCCCGCCGCTCGTGCCGGAGATGCGCCTCTTCCTGGCCGACGAGCTCACGCCGCTCTGGCAGGCCACGGAGGACACCCTCGGAAAGAAGGGCCTGGAACCCCCGTTCTGGGCGTTCGCCTGGCCGGGGAGCCAGGGCATGGCGCGGTGGATCCTGGACAACCCCCAGGAGGTGGCGGGCAAGCGGGTGCTCGACATCGGCGCTGGCGGCGGGCTCGCGGCGATCGCGGCGGCGCGGGCCGGGGCGCGGGCGATCGCGAACGACGTGGATCCCATGGCGATCGTGGCGGCGCGGCTGAACGCGGCCGAGAACGGCGTCACGATCGAGGGAGTGTGCGCCGATCTGCTCGACACCACCCTCCTCGACACCGACCTGGACGCCGAGTTCGTGATCGTGGGCGACCTCTGCTACGAGCGCGCACTCTCGGAGCGGCTCCTCGCGTGGCTCCATCGGCTCGCGCGGACACGTCGGGTGCTGATGGCCGAGCCGGGGAGGGCGTTCGCGCCGCGGGCGGGCGTGCGGCCGGTGGGCACGTACGTGGTGCCGACGCTGTTCGATCTCGAGAACCGAACGGAGCGGACGGTGGTGCTGCTCGAGATCGAGGCGGGATAGCGAATGCCGCCCGCAGCGTCCCTCGGAATGTCCCCCTTCGCGCTCCCCCCCGGCCTCTACGGGATCGTCGAGCCCACGCTCGGGGATCCGCTCGAACAGGCGCGGATGCTGTGCGACGAGGGCGCCGCGGTCGTTCAGCTGCGCTGCAAGGGGTGGCCTGCCGCGCGGCTGCTCGCGCTCGCCGAGGCGTGTCGGGCCTTGCCTATCGTCGTGATCGTGAACGACAACGCGAGCGTGGCCGCCGCCGTGGGGCTCCCGGTCCACCTGGGGCAGGACGACGGCGCCGATCCGCGTTCTCCCGCGTCCCAGGCCGCCGGCGGGATCCCGTTCGGCCGCTCCACCCACACGCTCGAACAGGCCGCCACGCCCGGTGGCGCCGCGTACATCGGGTTCGGGCCCGTGTTCGGCACCGACTCGAAGGCCACGCCGTGGTCCGCGCGCGGGGTCGAGCTGCTCGCCCGAGCGGTCTGCGTGTCGCCCGTGCCCGTCGTGGCGATCGGCGGCATCACGGTCGAGACGCTCCCCGATGTGCGCGCCGCCGGGGCCCACGGATGGGCCGTCATCGGGGCGATCTGGCGCGCCCCGGACCCGCGGGCGGCGATCCGGGCCCTGTCGAGCTGACACGAAGCGACAGGTCATGACGGGGCGGGCTGTCCGTGCGCGCGGGGCGCCCCTACTGTCTGGGGCATGGCCGGACGTTCGCAGATGCACCCCGAGTCCACCGCCGCGACGGCGCTCTACCGGTCGCTCGCCGGCCCTTTCCCGGCGGTCCCGTCGGGCTGGTTCTGGGATCCGCGGGGCGCCGACCTCCACCGGGTTCGAACGGGGCTGGTCGACCACTACCCGGCCCGCGTCGAGCGGGAGCTCTTCCGGGAGCATGCGCCCATGCTGGTGGGCCTGTTCGAGCCCCGTGAGGTGGCGGATCTGGTCCCCTCGGCGAGCCGCCACGTGCGCGCGCTCGTGGGCGCGATGCTCGACCGCACGCCGAGGGGCCGCTGCGCCGTGATGGACACCGAGCCCGAGCGCCTCGTCGCGTCCGTGCGAAGGCTGGCGGCCGACTACCCGCGGCTCGACGTCCGAGGAGAGCTGGGGGATTGTCTCGGGCGCGCCTGGCCGCTCGGCATGGGCGGTGCGCGGATGCTGCTCCTCTCGGCCGTCGGGCCCGATGGCCTCGATGCCGCCGCGCTCCTCCACCTCCTCCGACGCCTCGCCGCGCGCCTGGCGCCGGACGACTCGCTCGTGCTCGGGGTGGACCTCGGGCGCGATCCGGCCGCGCTGCTACGCGCGTGTGAAGACCCGGAGGGGATGGCGGCCGCCTTCCATCGGAACGCCCTGCGGGTGATCAACGCGCGCTTCGGCACCGACCTCGACCCCGCGAGCTTCTCCTTCGAGGCCGTGTGGGACGCGGCGCGGCGGCGGGTGGAGACGCGGCTCCGTCCGACCTTCGCGCGGAAGCTGGCGCTGCCGGGCGCCGCGGGAGTGCTGCGGCTCGACCCGGCGCGCCCGTGGGTGACCGGGCGCGTGGGCACATGGACACGCGCGGCGCTGCGGGAGGGGGTGGCGGGGGTGGGGCTCGTCTTGTCCGCGTGGCTCACGGATCCCGACGAGGGCCGGGCCCTGGTCGTGCTCCAGCGCCCGGCGGGAGTCCCGATCGATCCGGGTCCCTGACCCCAGGGCCGAGGGGAGAACGAGGGCGCCGCGCGAAACGGCTTGCGGGTCCCGCGGAGGCCGGGTAAGATGCCCTCGACCCCCACGATGCGCATGTCAGCGGTATCGTGGGCGTTTCTCTTTTTGGCGTCCGCTTCCGCCCGCGGGGCACCGGCGGACGTGCACTACCGCACCCCGCGGCTCGCGAGCCACGCCGCCCACTCCTCGGGCCGGTTCAGGTTTCGCACGCAGTCCGGATCGTCCACCGGAACGCGCGTCGCGCCGGCCACGCGGTCTTCGAGGCGGGGCACCCGGCCGCCATCCGCGACGTCCGGGTGTGGCGCGCACAGGCGGATCGGGTGGCCGGGCTGGCCGTTCCAGGTGGGGATCGCCGGGCCCGGCGCCGCGAGGAGGCGGGCGAGGGTCTCGGGGCGTGCCGGGGGCACGTCCACAGGGGTGAGCAGGACATCCCCCGCGCCCTCGAGCGCGAGGGCGGCCGAGTGCGCCATGTCGGTGCACTTCCAGCGGAAGTTGAAGACGACCCGGACCCCGCTGGGGAGGGTGCGAAAGTGCTCGAGAGCGGCGTTGCCGAGGACGACGGTGACCGGGAGGCCGGCGGCCCGAAACGCGTCGACGTGCGCACGGAGCAGCGGCACGCCATCGAGCACGAGCAGGCCCTTCGGCCGTCCCATCCGCGAGGACGCTCCGGCGCACAGCACGATCGCGCGTCGGGGCGGCTCCGCGGCGGGTGCGAAGGGGGGCCCCGCGGGGGAGGCTGAAGGCCGGCTGCGACTCGACAAGAGGCCTACCGTGCTACGTGTGGACATTCGTGGACCCCCGCGGCCGAGGCCACACTCTGAGGCGTTCAGACAGAGGCATTCAGACAGAGGCTTTCAGATAGAGGCGTTCGGACGGAGGCGTGCAGATGAAGGCGTGCAGATGCTGAAGACCAAAGCGTGGTTCATTCGTCAGAACCCTCTGCTCACCGAGCTGCCCGAGCGGGAGTTGGAAGCGCTCGACCAGATGTCCGAGAGCATCGAGGTCCGCCGGCGCCAGCTCATCTGGGAGCCGGGAAACGCCGCCACGACGATCTACCTCGTGCGCACCGGCATCGTGAAGCTCTCGAAGGTCTCGGACGAGGGCCGCGAGCTGACCCTCCACTTCTTCACGCGCGACAACCTCTTCGGTGAGCTCGCCGTCATCAGCGAGCAGCCCCACGACACCGTGGCGGAGGCGTACGAAGATTGCCTGCTGCTCGGCATCGGCAAGGACGACTTCAACCGCTTGCTCATGCGCACGCCGATGTTGGCGATGCGGATGATGCGCCTGGTGGGCGAGCGGCGCCAACGGCTCGAGAACCGGGTCGAGAACCTGCTCTTCCGCAGCGCGCATGCCCGCCTCGCGAGCCTGTTCATCGAGCTCGCGCTGACCTTCGGGGTGCGCGACAGCCGCGGCGTGATCATCAACCTGAAGCTGACCCACAAGGAGATCGCGAGCCTGATCGGGGCCACACGGGAAACCGTGAGCTTCGCCATCCTCGATCTCCGCAAGGACAACCTCATCCAGACCGAGGGCAAGCGGGTCATCCTCATCGACGAGCCCGGGCTCAAGGCCTTGCGGGACGCGTGATGGTGGCCAAGGAGCGTTCGGGAGAAATGCTCCCGTCGGTCCGCATTTCTCCGAACGCTCCGAGCCGCGCCCTCCGCGCCGCGCTCGCGGCCTGGGGCGCCAGCTGGATGCTGGTCGGCTGCCTCCCGAAGGAGTCGTTGAGCCGCCGGGACGAGGTCGAAGCGGACCTCTACGCGCTCGCGCTGGACATGGACGTGCGGACGGAGGGGCTCGACCTCCCGCCGTTTCGTTGGCATGTCGACGGCACGGTGGCGTGGTCCTACACGCGCACCTTCCGGGACGGCTCGCTCGGGCATCTCGTGCGCCTCGTGGACACCTCGGCCACGATCGGACGGTCCGGAGCGACAGGGGCTCCCGGTGCGCCCGTGGCCGTCCGAGGCCCGGCGGACGGGGCCCTGGTCGAGCTGCGCGCGTTTCCCGACGGGCAGCTCCTCGCGGTGACAGGGGGCTCCGCGTGGACCGGCGGGGGCGACCACCTCGAGGTGCTCGACCTGCTGTGGCCGCTCCTCTCGCCCCAGCTCCCGAGCTCGCGCGCGGAGGCCGCCGCGCCGTTCGTCACGTCCTGGCCAACGTGGATCGAGGGCGGCCCGAAGGTGCGGACGCGCCTCGACGCGTCGTGGAAGACGTCGAACCCGAGCACCTGGAGCTACGACGGTAGCCTGAGCGGACAGGGCGGCTACGTCGCCATCGCCGGGCAGGCGAGCGGAACGGTGGGCCTCGGGACGGGCGCCGAGAGCCCCCGGCTGCTGTCACACACGTTCGACTGGTCGCGGGTCGTGACCACGACGTGGGCCGGCGGAAAAACGGTGAAGCAGGATCAGCACATCGTCGGGTCGTTGCGCCACGCCGGACGCGCCCCCGCACCGCCGCTCGACATGCCGATCGCCTCCGATGACGTGGCGGCCGACGCCCGCGCGCTCCGCTTGAGGGACGGCCGCGTCGTGGAGGACGGCCCGGTCGACCTCGCCTCCGCGCTTCCATTCCTGTTGCTTCCCGATGACCTCACCCCGGAAGAGGTCGCGCGGCTCCGGTCGGCGGTTACCGGGGCTGGTAGCATGTAGCGCGAGGATGCCCGGTCAATGACCCTCGACGAACTCGCCGGCCTGTTGAAGGCCAGCCGCTTCCTACCGCCCGGCGCGGGCGCCGCCTCGGCTCCGGCTTCCGGCGCTGTCGAACGTGAAGCGCTGCGCGCGGTGCCGGAGCTCGTCGACGGGCTCCCGCCCGTCCTCTTCGACGCGCGGGGGCCGCACGTGTGGTCGGGCTGCACCGAGGTGTTGCGGGCCCCGCTCTCCGGCCTGGGTGCGGCGGTGATGGCCGAGGCCGGGCGTCCCGTCGGCGGCGCGGACCGCGCGCTGGCGGACGATCCGCTGGTCGTGTTGCTCGCTCGGCTCGTGGTCGAGGGCGCGAGCTTCTCGCCGGGCGCGGCCGTCGTGCCCCTCCTGGAGGTGGTGCGCGGCGCGTGGGTTGCGATGGGAGAGCCCGCTGCCCTGGCCCTGTTCCAGGCAACGCCCGAGGCCGGCGGAGAGCGGCTCGGCTTCGTGGCGGCCGGCGTGCAGGCCCGCCTCGCCGCGGCGTGCGCCAAGGCCTCCGGCACCGTGCGCGTGCCCGCGCTCGCCTGGGCCCTCTCGCGCAGCCGCCTCCTGCCCCTGTACGCTCGAGGCTCGCTCGATCGCGACCCCTCCTGGGCGCGCGTCGCGGCGGTGCTCGGCGTGCCCCTCCCCGCCGGCACCGTAGAGGCCGTGCAGGCCGCCATCCGGCTCGCGATCAAGGGCCTCCTCGAGCGCCGCGCGGCGAACAAGATGACGGCGGACGACGCCGCGCTGGTCCTCCGCGCGCTCCCGCCCGGGCGTCTGGACGCGGGCGCGGATGCCGCGGCCGCCGCGCTCCTCCTCGACCCCGACGCGCTGATGGCACTCCTGCCCTCCCTCGGGCGCTTCGTGGACGCGCGGGCGCTCGTCGCCGCCAACGTCGCCGCCGACCGCGCGGCGGGCCTCCTGACGCCCGCGGGGGGCCTGGCCGTCGCGAGCGTCCTCCTGGACGTGCTGGCGGCGCTGCGTACGTGGGACGTGCTGAGCCAGCTGGTGGGCGCCGTGGGCGCGCCGCAGCTGCGGCCGCTGGTGGTACCGCGCGGAGCGCCGGCCATCGGCGCGGTCGTGGCGGTGGGGCTCGGGCGGCTCCGGGCCGATCCCACCCGTGCGCACGCGTCCGACGCCGCGTGGGAAGGGCTCGTGACCAACGTGGAGGGCGGCGTCGTCGCGGACCTCGGCGTCGCCGGCCTCGTGGCGTTCCCGGACGCCGTGGATGCCATGCGGTTCGCGCTCCTGGCGCGGCGCCGGCTCGAAGGGGCCGCCGTGGCCGTGTCGCACGGGAGCATCGTCGGCGGCACGGACGGCGCCGTCACGCGGCTGTCCGGGCCCGCGGTTGAGGCCGCGATCCGTTGGGTGGCGGTCGCGCCGGCCGCGGCGCGGGTGTCGAACGACGAGCTGGTGGTGCGGCTCCGTCAGGTCGGAGGATGGTTGTGCGGGGACGGCCTCGCGATCGACGCCCCCGCCGAAGCCGCGCTCCAGGACTCCCGCGTGCGGCGCGGGCTCGCCACGAAGATCGACGGGCCCCCTGGCGGCGACCCGCGCGTGCTGCACAGCCTCGACGTGCTCCGCGTCTACGAGTTCGACGGCGCCGTGCTCGCCATCGTACGCATCCCCGGCGTGGCCGGGGGCTTCGAGGCCCTGACCCTCTCCGCCGAAGAGTGGCGCGAGCTGCTCGACCGGGACGGCGAGCGCGCCGAGGCCTCCTCGGTCCCGAGCGCCGCCCTGCCGGTCGACTTCGCCACCCCGGTGCAGGCGCTGGACGAGTCGAACGAGGCCCTCTCGGGGGAGGAGTCCGTCGAGTGGGAGATGGCCGAGTCCGAGGAGTTCTCGGACGAGGTGCCGGTCCTCGACCTGGAGGAGCACCCCTTCGACGCCCCGCCCCCGCCTCCGCCCTCGGCGGAGCCTCGCTTCGAGTTCGACGAGGAGGGCGACGACGCCGCCTCGATCGGGGACGCCAGCTCCTTCTCGGGCTTCTACCTGCCCGGCGCGGAGAACCCGGCGGCGAAGGTCGCCGCGACCCTGCCCCGCTCCTCCGCGACCCGCGCCGGCCCCGACCTCTCCTCGTTCGAGATGGAGGTCGAAGACGAGGACGACGAGACGCAGGAGTGGGGCGTCCCCCCCGCCGACGTCACCCCGGCCCCGCCCGCGGGGCGTGAGAACCCGGCCCAGCCCGTGCCACCCAGCCTCGCGGATTTCGTGTACGAGCCCGCCGGCAGCCCCTCGATCCCCCCCGCATCGGACGACCTCCGCGACCCCGCCACGCCCGTGTCCGTCGCCCGCTGGCCCGCCTACGTCTCCTTCGGCGGGAGCGCCGCCGCGCCTCCGACCGCCGCGCCCGTCGAGACGGATCCGTTCGCCGCGGCCGCGCGCGCCGTGGGCGAGCCGGAGCCCTCGAGCTCCGCGCCGTCCGCCCTCCCGTCGCCGCTGGACTCGGATCCGTTCGCGGACTTCACGGCCGAGCTGCTCTCCGGTCCTTTCGACCAGGCCGACCCGTTCGCCGCGAGCCCTCCGCCCGTCGCGCCTCCGCCGGCCGCCCCCGTGCCCGCTCCCGCGGCGGCAGAGCCCACGGGCGACGCTCGCAGCCTCTCCTCGGGCGGACGAATCCCCGGCGCATCCGGCGTGCACAGCAGTCGTTCGGTCAGCGGCTCCGTCGACTTCGACTTCCTGCTCAGGGGATATGCCTGCTTCTTCGACAAGAAAGAGGCCGTGTTCGGCCGCCCCTACGGGACCCGCATCGTCGACCGCCACGTGTACCCCTACCGTGGCGACCCAGACGAGGTCTACGCCGCCTTCCTCCGTGACAAGATCCAGGAGGGCTTCGTGCCGCACTCCGAGCGCATCGGGGACCTCCCGCGCGGCGTGACGGTGATGCCGCTCGACGCGGACGCGATGCAGCGTGTCTGGAAGGAGCTTTCGTAGTCCGCTCCGTACGCGTCCGGCGCCTCCACGGTGGACCCGGGATCTCCGCTCTGATATACGGGCGCTCCTCTGTCGGACCCGTCCGAAGGGGGCTACCCGCGCGGGATTCAGGCCCGCCTTGCACGCGTCTCGAAGAAGGCGCGAAGGGAGCCTCCTCATCGGGGGTTCCCACATCCGCAAGGTGTCCCATGAAGCTTTACCGCGCGCGCATCCCCGCAATCGCAACCGCAGTCCTGGAGCGCCTCTCCAACGAGGGCGATCTGGAGCTGGCGCCCGAGAACAAGGCCGAGGCCGCCCAGGACCTCGTCGCGGTGATGGAGATGTACCTCAGCCGCGATCAAGACCTGCGTGAGGCCGTCCGCGAGGAGATGGAGCGTCGCGCCATCTCCTACGATCAGTACGGGAAGTCCCGCAGCGAGGTGGCCGAGCGCTGGGGCCACCCCGTCGGGGACGACGTGGATCGCTTCCTCGCCCGCCAGTTCGTCGAGAACTTCATGATCTCGCGGTTCGTCGACGAGGTCTACTCGGACGACAGCGTGATCTACAAGAAGATCCTCGACACCATGAAGGCGTTCGACGTGGACGAGCGCGCCCTTCGCGCCGAGGCCGAAGAGCGCATCAAGAACATCCCCGAGCACTCGGTGGACCGTCCGGACGCCCTGCAGCGGGCGCTCAAGGAAGTCCGCAAGCGGCACGGGCTGCTCTAGCGTTCAGCTCCGCCTGGGGGCGGCCAACCGCGGCTGCGCCGCCGGCCGATCAGGAGCGCGCTCGCAAGGAGCGCCCCGGCGCCGGCGGATCCGTTCGTGCTCGAGCACGCCCCGACGGCGGTGAGCGTCGCGTCGAGGGGGGCACGCGGTTCCCCCGCCGGTGCGAGCTCGGGCGGCGGAGAGGGGTCGACCGCGGGGCTGGACTGCACGCTCACCACGGCGAGCCAGGCCCCGTTCGTCCACACGAGCACGTCGTCGTCGGTGGAGGGGAGCGCGAAGGCGAGCGCGTCCTCGGCCTCGGAGAGGCGTGCGAGCGCGTGGGGGGCCCGCGCCGGACCGCCGTAGGACCACGCCTCCGCCCCGGTCGCGAAGCCCGCCCCGGTGAGCGTCAGCACGCCGTCCTCCAGGTAGGCGTCGTCGAGGACCACGCGATCGTCGACCTCGCCCACGAACAGCCCGCGCGGCACCACTCCCACCTCGGTCTGGAGGGTCCAGGCGCCGGGCGCGAGGAGCGTGGGGTCGAGGGTCCAGGTGCCGTCGGCGTTCGCAGGCACGAGGACGGGGAGCTCACCGGGCTGCAGGAGCGTGAGGAGCCCGCCGTTCAGGTCGCTCACGCCCGCGAGCGTGATGGCGGTGGGGCCGGCGCCCCGCGAGAGCAGGCGGGGGGTGGGGAGCTCGCCGAGGAGCGCGCGCGGGGCCCCTCCGAACGGCGCGGTTGGGAGGAGGCGCGTCTGGTGGGAGAGGGGCGCCGGGGTGTAGCCGGGCGCGTCGACGGTCCACGCGGCGTCCCCCTCCGCCCAGCGCGCGACGGTGCCGTCCGGCGACCAGAGCGGCGCGGTGTCGGGCCCGGTGACGCGCGCGGGGATGGGCTCGCCGGTGGTGTCGTCCACGATGAGGGCCTGGCGATCGGGCGGCCGGGTGAGCCAGTCCAGGATGGGGTCGAGGTGCCACGAGGTGTAGGTCGAGACGTCCTCCACGGGCGGCGACTTGTCGACGGTGAGCTCGAGCGTGAAGTCGTAGGACCCCCACGCGCCGTAGGTCCAGTCCGTGGAATCGCCGCGCGTGAGGTACCAGTCCGCGCCGTTCGTGATCCAGAAGTCCGGCGCGCCGCAGCCGGCGGCGTAGCCCTCGGCGAGCGCGACGAGCAGGGGCTCCTCCACGGGGCGCTCGTCCGCGGACCAGTTCCACACCCAGCCGAGGTTCTGCGCGCCGCTGTGCAACGACAGGCCGGCGTCGAAGCTACGCGCCCGGGCGAGGGCGCGGATCGCGCGGGTCTCGGGCTCGGAGAAGGGGGCGGCGCCGTTCTGGCCCTCGGCGTCGGACCACTCCCAGCCGTAGTTGCGGTTGAGGTCGACTCCGGACAGGTTCGCGCGGGTGTCGGCGCGGAGGCCGTCGGGGTTGACTACCGGCACCACCCACAGCTCGGTGTCCGGCGGAAGCGCGGCGCGGCCGCCCACCAGGGCCTCGGCCACGGCCAGCGCCATCTCCACGCTCGAACCCTCGTTCCCGTGGTGCCCGCCCAGGAGCCGCAGCGCGCGTGAGCCCCGGCCGATGCGGAGGGCCAGGATGGGCTCGCGCGCGCGCGACTCTCCGAGCTGCACGAGCGTGGCACCGCTCTCGACCAGGGCCGCCAGCCGCTCCGCCACGTCCTCGGGGGTGGGGCGCCAGCCCGCGGAGACTGCGGAGCGTCCAGCCTCGGGCGCGTGCGCGACGGTGTGCCACGACAGCCCGGACGCCTCGGCCATCGCGGGGGTGCCCATGAGGCGGTAGGTGTCGCCGTCCTGGCCCTCGGCCCAGGTGAGCCCGGCCGCGTGGGCGGCGGCGTGGTCAGCCGGGGTGTGGAGCTCGACCCAGAGCTCGACGGCCGCCAGGGCGGGGCTCACTCATCCGCGGGGAGGGCAACGGCCTCCCCCTCGGAGGCGCCGGCTGTCCCCGTTCCCGACGCGGGCGGCGTGGCCGACAGCTCGGCCGGCTCCGCCAGCAGCGGCATCGCCTGGTCGCGCACCGCGAAGAACGCGTCCCGCTCGGCGTCCGGGAGCGATCCGGTCATCGGAAGGTCGACCGTCATCGGGTTGCGGTACTGCCCGTTCACGAAGAACTGGTAGTGGAGGTGCGGACCGGTGGACATGCCGGTCGATCCCACCTTGCCGATCAGATCACCCTGGTGGACGGTCTGCCCTTTCTTGACGAGGATCGACGAGAGGTGCGAATAGCTGGTGGCGTACGGGCCGTCGTGATCGAGCTCGACGAAGTTGCCGTGCCCGCCGTGCCGGCCCGCGACGGTCACCACGCCGTCCGCCACCGCGCGCACCGGCGTGCCGGTGGGCGCCCCGAAGTCGACCCCGAGGTGGGGGCGGCTCCGCTTGAGGATCGGGTGGTAGCGGGCGAGCGTGAAGCTGGACGTGACGCGCGAAAAGGCCAGGGGCGAGCGTAGGAAGGGGCGGCGGCGCCCCGTACCGTCCGGCGCGAACCAGCCCACGGAGCCGTCGAGCATCACGTAGCGGATGGCCGTCCACGACTTCTTGCCGTTCACCAGGACCGCGGCGCGGATGCCGCCGAAGCGCTGATTCCCGAGGTCGTCCGTCAGGGTGTCGCCCACCGCGCGGATGGTGGCGCCCTTCACCAGCTCGGTGTTGAAGTCGATGTCGTACTCGAAGATCTCGGCGAGCTCCATGATCTGCGGCGGCCGCAGGCCCGCGTCGCCGGCGGCCTCCCAGAGGCTCGACTTGATGGTGAGGGTGCGGGCGCCGGACGTGACGATGAAGGGGATCGGGCGGCTGCCCGAGACGTACTTCGCGCCGTTCCAGGTCAGCTCGATGATCTCGGGCCCGTCGCGGTCGAGGCGCAGGCGCCAGGGGCGGCCGTCCAAGGCCGGGGCGCCTTCCTCTTCCTCATCGCGGAAATCGAGGTGGATACGGTCGCCGATGGACAGGCGGTTGAGCGCCGAACCCGCGGCGGCGAGCAGCTGCTCGGTCGGGCCGCCCATCGCGCGGAGCACGGAGCCCGCGGTGTCGCCCTCCGCGATGGTGTGGGTGACGGTGCGATAGCGCGGTGAGGGGGCCACGAGCGCGGGCGCGACGGCGGCCTGGGGCTGAAGGATCGGATCGCTCGGGGGGAGCGCCGCCACCGCGGCTCCCCCGATCCCGAGCACCGCCACCACGATGGCGGCACGGACGAGCTTCAACGGAGGCCTCGCAGGATGAGCAGCGCGCCGACGATCATGAGCAGGAAGAGCCCGAGACCGCCGCCGAGGAGCAACCCCTGGAGCAGCAGGATGTTCCCCGGGCGGGGCTTGGCCGAGCGCTGGGTGGGGCGGCGCTGGGCGCCCGTGCTGGGCGTGGGGAGGGCGGGAGAGGCGCCGCTCGTGGGCCGGGCAGGCGCGGCGGCGGGGACCGGGCGGGGCCCGCTCTGGGCGGCGGGGGGCGTGGCCGCGCGACCGCCGCTGGTGCTCGTGCCGAGGGGAGGGGCGCCCGCGGGCGCACCCGAGGAGCCGCCCGTGCGGGTGGGGCTCGCCGTGGCGCTGGGGCCCATCCAGGGCGGCGGCACCCCGAGGGTCTGCTCGTCGTCGCCGCGAGGAAGGGGGCGGGCGTGCGGTTGGGATGGAGCGGACGGGGATGGACGGAGCGGTGCAGCGGAGCCGGCGGGGGGCCGAGCGACGGAGATGTCCTCCCCGATCGCCTCGGCGTCCCCGACGCCGAGGGTGATCGTCCTTCCGAGGAAGCCCACCTCGTCCCGCGCGGCCTCGCGCTCTTTCGCGATCACCTGCGGCACGGCGTCCCCCGCCCAGCTGCGCAGGCCGGTGCCGCGCAGCATGTCCATCGCCGCGATGAAGGCCCGCTCGAGGGCCGCGCCGTCGGGCCGGGAGCGGGGCTCCCAGGCGAGCATCTGGCGGAGGATCGGCACCAGCTCGGCGTGGGTGCCGCTGATGAGCTCGAGGCGCTCTTCGACCCGGGTCTGGTGCAGGTCCTGGCGGAGCTTGGGCTGGCCGAACACCTCGCCGCACGCGGACTCCCACAGCGTGAGCGCGAGGCCATAGATGTCGGCCGCCGGGCTCACCTCTCCCGTGACGATGTACTCGGGCGCCATGTAGTTGAGCGTGCCGAGCACGAATTGGCCGGTGTGGCTCTCGCGGGACTCGAAGCGGGCGCGCGCCACGCCGAAGTCGAGCAGCTTCACGCTGCCGCGCGAGGTGATCATGACGTTCGCGGGCTTGACGTCGCGGTGGATGACGTTGAGCGGCTCCCCCGAGCCGGGGTGGACCGCCCGGTGGGCCCGGTGGAGCGCCCCGGCCACCGCGGCCCCGAGCTCGGCGAGCGCGCGGGGAGGCGGGCGAAAGCCGGCCTCGACCGTGGCGGCTAGATCGACGCCCTCGACGTACTCCATGAGCACCGCGTCCCGCCCGTCGACCTTGGCGAGCTCCAACACCTTGAGGATGTGGTCGTCCGCGAGCAGGCCGAGCAGGCGCGCCTCGTCACGCACGCGGGACATGAACATCTCGCCGTGCGCGTTCTCCTTCAGCAGCACCTTGACGGCCACCTGCCGACGGAACCCGCGGTCCCCCACGAGGTCGGCGAGGTACACCGACCCGAAGGCGCCGGAGCCGAGGAGGCGCTGGAAGTGGAGCGAACGCATGGCCCGGGACACTACCGCGTCCGCGGGCTCCCGACTACTCGTTGATCGGGATCATCCAGAGGCTATCGGCGCTCACGCCGAGCCGCGCGAGCGCGCGATCGTAGCGATCGCTGCTGGGGCAGTCGAAGATGAGGTCGGCGCTGGCGTCGACGTGGAGCCAGCTCCCTTCCGCGAACTCCCGCTCGAGCTGGCCGGCGGACCAGCTCGCGTAGCCGAGGGCGAGGTGAAAGTCGGCGCTGCTCGCGACGAGCGCGGACAGGCGCTCCTTGGAGGCGCTCACCGACAGGTCGCCGCGGATCTGCCAGCCCTCGGGCGCCTTGCCCTTGAACAGCACGAAGCCGGCGCCGCGTTCGAGCGGCCCCCCCCAGAGGACGGGGCGGTTGGCGCGGGCGGGGGAGATGGACATCACGCGGTCGACCACGTTGCCGAGCCGCACCGGCGACTCCCGGTTGACGACGAGGCCGAGGGCACCCTCGCGGTTGTGCTGAACGAGCAGCACGACCGTGCGCTGGAAGGTCGGGTCCCGCATCTGCGGCGAGGCGATGAGGAAGCCCGCTTCCACTAGCCGGGTACCCCGTAGTCGCGAACCGGCTCGATCCGCGGCTGGGCCTTGCCCGTGATCACGTCCTCCGTCACGATCACCTCCTTGATGTTGTCCTGGGAGGGGAGCTCGTACATGATCTCGAGCATCACCTGCTCGAGGATCGTGCGGAGCCCGCGGGCGCCGGCCTTGCGGGACACGGCGCGCTCCGCGACGGCACGGAGGGCTTCGGGCGAGAACGTGAGCTTGACCTTCTCGAACTTGAACAGCTTCTGGTACTGCTTGACCAGGCTGTTGCGGGGCTCGGTGAGGACGTGCACCAGGTCGTCGACCACGAGGGGATCGAGCGTGGCGATGACCGGGAGGCGGCCGATGAACTCGGGGATCAGACCGAAGCGCTCGAGATCCTCGGTGGCGACGTAACGGAGGAGCTGCTCGCCCTTCTCGTTCTTTTCCTGCTGGGTCGTGGTGTCCCGCAGGAAGCCGACCGACTTGCGCCCGAGGCGCTCCTGGACGAGGCGATCGATGCCCTCGAACGAGCCGCCGCAGATGAACAGGATGTTCGTCGTGTCGATCTGGATGTATTCCTGGTTGGGCAACCGCTTGTTGCCCTTGACCTGGATGTTCGCGTTCGTGCCCTCGAGGATCTTCAGCAGGGCCTGCTGAACGCCCTCACCCGACACGTCGCGGCTGACCGAGCTGGTGTAGGACTTCTTCGCGAGCTTGTCGACCTCGTCGATATAGACGATGCCGCGCTGCGTTTTTTCGACGTTGTTGTTCGCGGCGTGGAACAGGTTGAGGACGATGTTCTCCACGTCCTCCCCGACGTACCCGGCCTCGGTCAGGGTCGTGGCGTCCGCGATGACGAACGGAACGTCGAGCATCTTCGCCAGGGTCTGCGCGATGAGCGTCTTGCCGGTGCCCGTGGGCCCGATGAGCATGACGTTCGACTTCTGGATCTCGACCTCGTCGTTGCGGCCGCCGCTCTTCGCGTTGACCTCGAGGCGCTTGTAGTGGTTGTAGACCGCGACGGCGATCTTGCGCTTCGCCGAGTCCTGGCCGACCACGTACTGATCGAGGAAGCCCTTGATCCGCTGGGGAGACGGGGTCTTGCCGGTTCCTACGGTGGTGGCCGTGGGGCTCCGATTTTCCCGGATGATGTCGAGACAGAGCCGGATGCACTCATTGCAGATGTACACGTTCGGCCCGGCGATGATCTTTTCGACGTCACGCTGGGGCTTGTGGCAGAACGAGCAGGAGAGCCCGGCGGGATTCGTATATTTCGGCATGGTCTCCTCGGCGGGCCCGCCGCGCGGCACCGGCACCCTCAGGAAGGGCGCTTTGATTCACACTATGTAGCGCCGTTTGCGCAAGATGGCTGGCCTCTCCCGAAAGCTCGGGCCGAAACCAACCCCACACCGCGCACCGCCGAACGGACTAACGGCCCGGCTTGCTGTAGCCGACCCGCACTCCTTATCATTCCGGCATCAGCTGCGTAGGAGCCCGATGGCAAAGACGGGGTCGAGTCCAGACCTCTACGACATCCTCGGCGTCGCGAAGGACGCTTCCGCGCAGGACATCAAGAAGGCGTTCCGCGTACTTGCGCGCGAATGTCACCCCGATGTCGCGGGAAACGACCCGAAGATGGCGGAGAAGTTCGTGAAGGTGCGGGAGGCCTACGAGGTGCTCTCCGACCCCGCGGAGCGCGCCCGGTACGACCGCCGGGGAGAGCGCCGCGCGAGCCCGTTCTACGGGAGCATGTGGAATCGCGGCAACGTGAACGTCGGCGCGCCGCCCCCCCCCGCGACGGGCGGGCGCGCCGCCAACGATCTCGACCTCGAAGACATCTTCAACGATTTTGGCGTCGGGGACTTCGGATTCACCGGGACGACACGAGGCCAGCCCGCGCCCCCGCGAGGGGGCCCAGCACAGGGAGCCGCTGGGCAGGGGGCGCCGGGGCAGGGGACCACCAACCAGCGTGGCGGGCGGGTGAAGCCGCCGCCGCCGCCCGAGACGGGGCGGTTCACCGGGCGGTCGGGCGGCGAGGCCTCCGGCGGGGCGTCCGCGCGGGGGCCGAGCGTGACCAGCGGGTTCGGCTTCGGCGCGGGGAGAGACGCGTCGGAGCCCTCCGGAAGCTCGGCCGGCGGGAACTCCGCGGGTGGGGCAAGCCACTTTCGCGGCGCGCGGCGGCCGGGCCCGGTGCCGGGCCGCGACATTCCGCTGGCGGTCGACGTTCCGCTCGACGTGGCGGCGCGCGGCGGCACCGTGACCGTGACCTACACGCGCCTCCGCCGCGCCGATGACGGCCACACCTTGTACCGCTACGACGAGCTCCACGACTTGAAGGTGCCCCCCGGGGTGCGCCACGGCGAGACGCTGCGGGTCCCGTCGATGGGGGACGCGGGGCTCGAGGGGGGCCGGTACGGCGAGCTCGTCGTGGACGTGCGGGTGGTGGGCGGCCGGGCGAGGAGCGTCGATCAGCGCGGTGGCGCCTGGGATCCCGACGAGGAGGGCGGCGAGCGGGGGCCCGGCGCGGGGCGCGCGGCCGCGGACGAGCCGGAGGCCCGGCGCGATCCGGGGCGGATGAAGATGCCCTCGCGGGACGACGCGGCGGCGGACGGCACCGTGCGGGTCGACGTGGGCCTCGTCATTGCGCTGCTGGGAGGCCGCGTGCCCGTAGAGACGCCGGGCGGCACGGTGCGCGTGAACATCCCGGCCGGGACGAGCTCGGGCACACGGATGCGCCTGCGCGGCCGCGGGCTCCCGGGGGCCGATGGCGCGCTGACCGACCTGGTGGCCGAGGTGCGCATCGTCGTGCCGAAGGGGCTCGACGAGGAGTCGCGCCGGCTGATCGAGCGGTTCGCGGAGCTGAACCCGTCGGAGGAGTAGGGCCGGCGCGCCGGCTCTCCCGCTCCTCCGCCGGAGCCGCTACTCCTTGGGCGCGAGCCCGAGCTCCAGCACTTCGTCCGCGTTCTCGACGAGGTGGTAGCGCAGCTGATCGCGGAGGACCTGCGGAACGTCGAGCAGATCGCGCTCGTTCTGCTTCGGCAACACGATGTCGGTGATGCCCGCGCGCCGGGCCGCGAGCACCTTTTCCTTGATGCCGCCGACGGGGAGGACCTTGCCGCGGAGCGTGATCTCGCCGGTCATGGCGAGGTTCGGCTTGACCGGGCGGCCGGTCAGGAGCGAGACCAGCGCGATGAACATCGTGACGCCGGCGCTCGGGCCGTCCTTCGGGATCCCGCCCGCGGGCATGTGCAGGTGGAACTCGTTCTCGGCGAAGACGGCCGAGTCGATTCCGAGCCGCGGCGCCTGCTCGCGCACGAAAGACATCGCGGCTTCGCAGGACTCCTTCATCACGTTGCCGAGGCTACCGGTGAGCTTCAGGCCGCGCGGGCCCACCATCTTGGTGGCCTCGATGAAGAGGATGTCCCCGCCCGCCTCTGTCCACGCCAGGCCGATCGCGATGCCGGGGCGGCTGGTGCGCTCCGCGAGCTCGGTGTGGAACTTGGGGGGCCCCTGCCACTTCATCAACGTTTCGGGGGTGACGACGATCGGATCCCGCTCGCCCTCGACCATCTTCCGAGCGGTCTTGCGGTAGAGCGCCGAGAGCTCGCGTTCGAGGTTGCGGACGCCGGCCTCCCGCGTGTAGCCGCGGATGATCTCCTCGATCGTCTCGGTCGGGATCACCAGCTGGCCCACCGGGATGCCGTTCTGCTCGAGCAGCCGCGGCGTGAGGTGGTTCTGCGCGATTGCGAGCTTGTCCTCCTCGATGTAGCCGGGGATCGAGATGACCTCGAGGCGGTCGTGGAGGGCGGCGGGGATCGGGTCCTCGACGTTGGCGGTGCCGATGAACAACACGCGCGACAGATCGAACGGGGCGTCGAGATAGTGGTCGCGGAAGGCGTGGTTCTGCTCGGGGTCGAGCACCTCGAGGAGGGCGCTCGCGGGGTCACCGCGAAAATCGCTGCCGATCTTGTCGAGCTCGTCGAGGATGATGACCGGGTTGCGTGTGCCCGCGCGCTTGAGCGCCTGCACCACGCGGCCGGGGAGCGCGCCCACGTAGGTGCGGCGATGGCCGCGGATCTCCGCTTCGTCCTTCATGCCGCCGAGGGCGATGCGCTCGGACTTGCGGCCGAGCGCGCGGGCGATCGACTTTCCGAGGGAGGTCTTGCCGACGCCCGGGGGGCCGACGAAGCACAGGATGGGGCCCTTCGCGTCCGCCTTGAGCTGGCGCACGGCCAGGAACTCGAGGATGCGCTCCTTGACCTTCTCGAGGCCGTGGTGGTCCTCGTCGAGCACGAGCTTCGCGGCGCGCAGATCGCTGGAGTCCTGCGTTTCGACCTGCCAGGGCATGGCGACGAGCCAGTCGAGGTAGGTGCGGGCGACCATGTACTCGGCGGCGTCGACGTGGATGCGCTTGAGACGCTCGAGCTCGCGGCGCGCCTCCTTCTCGATCTCCTCCGGCATGCCCGCCTTGCCGATCTTGATCTCGTACTCGGCGACCTCGTCGATGACGGTCTCGCCGAGCTCCTTCTGGATGGCCTTGAGCTGCTCGCGCAGGAAGTACTCGCGCTGGCTAGTGTCCATCGCCGTTTGCACCTCCTTCGCGACGCGCTGGGAGATGTTGCTGTACTCCCGGGCGCGCTCGACGAACCACAGGAGCCGCTCGAGGCGCTTCTCCAGCGCGGGCTCGGCGAGGAGCTCCTGCCCTTCTTCGGGGGCGAGGCCGAGCTGGGGCGCGAGGTGGTCGGCCAGCCGCTCGGGGCTCTGCTGGAGCGCGAGCGTCTGGTCGAGCTCGGGCGGGCGCTCGGCGTTCGTGCCGAAGATCTCGAGCGCGACCTCGCGGATGCGCTTCTCGGCGGCCTCGACCTTTTTCGGGTCACCCGGCTGGGTGGTGAAGCGCCCGGGGGTGCACGCGAACCCGAAGGTCGGATGCTCGCCGAAGTCCTTCACCTGCACGCGATCGAGGATCTCGAACAGGACGCGGACGCCCCCGTCCGGCAGGCCGAGGGTGCGGAGCGCACGGGCGAGGACCCCGACAGGGTGCACATCATCCGGGCCAGGGTTCTCGAGCCCCGAGTCGCGCTGGAGGACGAGCACGAGGTCGAGGTGGTTGTCCAGGTGGGTGTCAAGCGCCTGAACGGAGGCCCCGCGGCCGACCGTCAGCGTGCTGATCATGCCCGGGAACTGGACGAGGCCGCGGAGCGCCACGGCGGGAAATTGCTTTGGCATGGGGCGGCCCATTTAGTCCCTCCGGGGCCGACGCGCGACCCTTCTTGGCTTTCGAGACGTGCGGAGGCGTACAGCGCGGGTAAAGCGCGATCTCCGGAGGTGAAGATGCGTCGACCCGCCCGAAGTCCGGGAGCCCGGTCGGCGCTCCTCGGTGGAGTCCTCCTGGCGCTCCCCGCGGCCGCCGCCGCCGATGACCGCGTCGCCACCGTGCACCTCGGCGTCGGACTGCCCGATCTGGTCGGCGGCGGCGTGTCCCTCACGGCCCTGCGCCCCTTCGAGCTCGAGCTGGGCGGGGCCTCGGGAATCATCTACACGACGGTCTTCGCGCGGGCCGGCGCGGCCCTCCCGCTCTACGACGGCCGCGGCGAGGATGGCCGGGGGTGGCTGGTCGAGGGGCTGGGGATGGGCGGCTACCGGTACCTCGACCACGTGCCCTGGGCGGGCGACTTCGAGAAGCACGGCGCCGAGGTCGACGTGGCGGCCGAGGCCTTGTGGTGGCTGGCGCGGCACTTTTCCCTCGACGGGCAGGTGCTCGTGGGCGGCGGGCTCTGGATCGGGTCGGAGGCCGACGGCGGCGTGGCCTTCTTCACCGACTGGCGCGTGACGGTCGGGGTCGGCTTCTAAGGGGTGTCGGGCCCTTACGGATGCACCCAGTCCACCTGCCGCGACTGGTAGTAGCCCACGTCGAGCACGTCGAGCCGCGCACCGTGGGAGCCGAGGCGGGTGCGGAAGTCCTCCCACTCTCGCGCCTCGCTCGCGGACCAGCCCACCTCCGCGTGGGCAGCGAGGCGCGGCCACAACATGAAGTCGAGGCGCTCGCGGGAGTCGATGAACTCCGCCCACATCGCGCCCTCCAACCCGACCACGTCCGCCTCGTCGAGGCCGGCGGGCACCGGATCCCAGTCGTAGGCGTCCTGCACGTTCACGCGGCCCGCCCAGATCTGGCCGTAGTCGGCCGCGGTGTCGTGCTCCATGTCGAGGTAGGCGTGCTCGGCGGGCGAGGCGACGAGCTGCCCGCCCCGCGTCACCGCGTCGCGCGCGTTGGCCTCGTCGAACCAGTGCTGCGCCAGGAAGGGCGGCGCGAGCGGGACCACGCCGATCTCGTCCCACCCCGCGAGCGTCTTGCCCTCGGCGGACACCACCGCCTGCATCTCGACGAGAAACGCCGCATAGTCTTCCGGAGCGACGCCCACGGCCTCGTCGCCACCGACATGGATCCACTCGCCCGGCGTGAGCGCGGCGACCTCCCCCAGGACGTCCGCGACGAACCCCGCCGTGGCCGGGCCCTCGAGCCACAGGGGCGTCGAGATCACGCCTTCGCCGGTGTACAGATCGACGGGGGTGCCGCTCTCGTTCAGCTCGCCGTAGGAGGCCAGCGCGGCGTGGGCGTGTCCCGGGAAGTCGATCTCGGGGACCACGGTGATGTGCCGCTCCGCGGCGTAGTCGACGAGCGCGACGTAGTCGCCCTGGGTGTAGTAGCCCCCCTCGCCGCCGCCGACCTGGGTGCTGCCGCCGACCTCCGCGAGGAGCGGCCACGAGAGGATCTCGATGCGCCAGCCCTGGTCGTCCGTGAGGTGGAGGTGCAGCCGGTTGAGCTTGTGCATCGCCAGCAGATCGATCTGCCGCTCCATCTCCTCCACGCCGAAGAAGTGCCGCGCCACGTCGATCATCGCGCCGCGCCACGCGAAGCGCGGGCTGTCCTCGATGGACACGACCGGGACGCTCCAGGCCGTCCCCTCGACGGCGGTGCCGGACCATGCCTCGGGGGGCAGCAGCTGTCGAAACGTCTGCGTGCCGTAGAACAGGCCCGCGGTGTCCCGAGCGGCGATGACGACGCTGTCCTCGAACACATCGAGCGTGTAGCCCTCGGCGGGCAGATCGAGGGAGGGGTCGAGCTCGAGGCGGAGGCCGCCCTCCGCGGCGCTGTCGAGGGCGACCTCCAACGGCAGCCCGGTGGCGGGGCGCAGGGCCTCGGCGAGCAGGTCCGCCACGGCACGGCTGTCGGCGTCCGCGTGGATGATCGTGTCGCCATCGAGGGTGTAGGAGCCCTCGCCGTCCTCCATCCAGACGGGCGCGGGGACAAGGAGGGGCGCGGGGAGGTCTTCTGACTTCGGCGTGGTGCAGGCCAGGAGGAGGGAGAGGAGGGGCATGTGGGGTCCTACCCTCGCTCACCGAGGCCCACACCCCGAACGACGTTCGGAAGATGCTGCGTCCGACGCGTCGGGCGGCGGGGCCCGCGCCGAAACCGACGCGGACACGCATCGCGCCGCCTCGCGGCCGGACGAGCGCCGAGAACGTCGCTACATTGCAGGAGGAGGCGGGAACGGTGGAGGCGCGCGAGCCGACATTCGGAGCTGCTCCGGCGGCCGCCGAGGCGCCGACGGGCGGGGCGGAGTCCGCCGGCCGCTGGGTCGAACGCGCGGTCGCCGTCGCGACGGACCGTATGCTCGCCCGCTTCCTCGCCCTGCGCCCCTGGTACAGCGAGGGCTGGGGCGACGAGGGCGCGATCCGCGAGATCCTCGGCCTCCTCGAACGCGACTTCGCACCGGTGATGCCCGCGATCACGCTGCGCAAGGGGGGGTGGGGCGGCGCCTACGTCCAGCTCGTCGGCGAGCTCCCGAGCCCGGCGCCCATCGCCCAACACCAGCCCGCCTCCTCGCGCACCGCCCGCTTCGAGCTCTGGCTCCCACGCGGGAAGCGAACGCCCGCGGGCGTCCCCATGGCCGTGTTCCTCGCGGCGACCGGGGAGGAGGGGTACGCCAGCCGGCGGAGGCTCGCGTTGCCGCTCGTGGCCAGCGGCATCGGCGCGCTGATCCTGGAGAACCCGTACTACGGATCCCGCCGGGGGCCGGGGCAGCGCGGGTTCGTGCTCCCCCGGCTGCTCGACCAGGTGGTGATGAGCGGCTCCACCATCCTCGAGGCGATCGTGCTGCTGCAGTGGCTCGAGGCCGAGGGCGCCTCGTCCATCGCGGTGACCGGCTACAGCCTCGGCGGCTTCATGAGCTCCACGGTCGCGGCGCTGCACCAGCGGCCCCTCGCGGTGATCCCGGTGGCGGCGGGCGCCTCCGCGGCGCCGGGCTTCCTCACCGGGGCGCTGCGCTCGGCGGTCGCCTGGGGCGCGCTCCCGGCGGCCTCCCGCGCCGACGCCGAGCTCCGGCTCTCCGAGCTCTTCACCACGGTGGCGGCGACGCGCCTCCCGCTGCCCCTGCGTCCCGACGCGGCGATCCTCGTGGGCGCGACCGACGACCAGATCGTGCCCGAGGCGCAGGTGCGCGCGCTCCACGCCCACTGGCTCGGCTCGGAGCTCCGGTGGGTGCGCGGCGGGCACGCCGGCGGGATGTTGCTCGGAGGCCCAGCGGTTCGGCTCGCGATCACCGACGCGCTGCGCCGGCTCGCGGCCGGCTGACAGGGGCTACTCCAGCCCCTCCCCACCCAGGTCGTCCTGCACTTCCAGCTCGAGCAACATGCGCTCCTCCTGGCGGTCCACGTAGATGACGAGCGCCCCGTGGCTCGCCCGGATCGCCTGGGCGCGCTGGGCGGCCGCGCGCGCGTCGTCCCTCTTCCCATCCTTCATCGCCGCGAGGGCCGTGTTGATGTAGTGCCCGTAGAGGTTCGACACGAGCGTGATTTCGCGGGATCCGGCGAGGTGCGCTTCGAGCTCGCCCGCGTAGGGGGCCTCGATCCCGTGGCGCTCCAGCCCGACCATCACGTTGGCCACGACCGAGTCGCGGATGTCCCTCTCGGTCCACGGCTGGTACAGCCCCGCCGCGTCCACCACGTCCCCCGAAGCCCAGCTCCCGCCGCGACCGGACGGGTAGTACTCCCCGTCGATGAAGAAGCTCTCGCCGATGCCCTTGCCCATGTAGTCCACGCGGGTGCCGTCGATGTCGACGTGCCGGAAGCGGGTGGCCTCGATCCAGAGGGGGGCCTGCCCGTCCGGGCCGCCGTAGCGGAGGTAAACGTGCATGGGGGAGGGCACGGCCGCCATCGCGAGGTCGAGGCGCCACGCCACGTGCAGGAAGATGTAGGCGAGCTGATCACAGTCGAGGTGCACGCTGTCGGGGAGGACGTGCACGTCCGGGTTGAAGCTGCGCGAGAACAGCGACTCGAGGCTGTAGTACACGTTCCGCTCGCGTAGGGCGCCCGCGATCCACAGCGGCAGCTCCTCCTGGCGGCCCGAGGCCCAGAGCGCGCGCTCCGCCTCCACCGGATCGGCGATGTCGGTCGCGGCGACGAGCCTCCACGCAACGTCCTCGGCGATGCTGTCGGCGACCGCGAGCACATCCTCCTTCTCGAGATCGACCCAGCGGTCCTCGTAGTCGAGGTACCAGGCGAGCGGGCTCCCTTCGTAGGGGTAGGCGGTGGCGTGGGCCACGAACGAGGAGGCGAAGGGGTTGCGGCCCGCGAGGATCCCGGAGGCCCGCACCTCGCCCCAGCTCCACGTCTCGGGCGCGAACACGGCCACGGCGAACAGCGCGATCGGCACGGACACGACACCGTAGACGAAGGGGAGGAGCCAGGGGCGCTCCGGCGGGCCCGGATCGCCGCCCGCGGCCAGGATCTCCTTCTGCGCCTGCGCGAGGAGGCTGGCCGTCTCGGCCTCCGCGACGGCACGGAGCGCGGCGGTGCGGCCGATGTCCCGCCACGCCACCCCAAGCAGCACGAGCGCGAGGATGGCGAAGGGCGGCGCGAGGATCGAGAGCGCGGTGAAGAGCCCGTTGACCATGAGCCACACGGACCACGGCGCCCCGGCGCAGCCGAGCAGCACCAGCGCGAAGGCGGCGACCGGGCGGGCCCACGCCCGCGGGTGCGCGAGCTTCCAGCCCATCGCGATGCCGACCACCCCGGCGGCCATGAACACCAGCGGCAGCGCCCCGGTGAAGGCATCCCGGAAGATGACCATCGCCGATTCCTGGCCGGCGGCGACCAGGCCGATGAAGCCGGCGGCGGCCACGGAGAAGGCGGCGATGCGGGAGAGGGGGCCGAGCTCGACGGACATGGTGGGGCACTATCTCACCGCGCGAACCGCGCCGGCAAGCCCAACGCGGCCTCCTGCGAGGCGGGGCGTCCCCCTGGGGCGTCGGTGCCCCATTCCTGGGACCTGATTGTCCCGCGTCCCTGGGAAATCCCTGGAGTTTTCCATGGTCCAGCTCGTGCATACGCGAGAGCCATGGCCCTCCGCATCCGCCTCGATTCCCGCGCCCTGTCCCCCCTCGCCCTGGTCGCCCTCCTCCTCCCGGCCTTCCCGGGGTGCGCCCCCGCGGGCGACACGGGTGACCTGAGCCTGAGCGAAGCGTTCGACGTCGCCTCGGCCGAGCACGACGTGCCGCGCGACCTGCTCGTGGCGCTCGCGTACGGCCAGACCCGCTTCGCCGAGGCCGAAGAGGGCGACCACGAGCACGCCGGCATGCGCGGCTATGGCGTGATGGACCTGAACGCGGGCGCGCCCACCAGCGGGCCCGACATCGCGCGCGGGGCGGCCCGGCTCGGCTACCGCGTCGAGGACGCCATCCACGATCCCGCCCGGAACATCGCGGTCGCCGCGAGCGAGCTGCGGTGGCGGGCGGACCAGATCGAGGAGGCCACCGGCACCCGGATCGATCGCATCGACGATTGGGTCGAGGTCGTGGGGTGGTACTCCGGCTCGGAGGACGGCGGCGCCCAACGCTCCTACGCGAAGCAGGTGTACGCCTACGTCGAGCGCGGGTTCCGCGCGCAGGATCCCGCCGGCGGAGGCTGGATCACCGTGACCGGCCGCGAGCTCGACCTGCCGATGCTGGACCTCGCGCCGGCCTCGGTCGGCTCGGCGGACTCCGGGCTGGTCGACAACATCGTCTCCGCCGGCACGTGCAACTACACGGACGCGAGCCGCGGCTCCTCCAGCATCGACATGATCGTCGTCCACACGGCGCAGGGCAGCTACTCCGGCACCTACAATTGGTTCCAGAATTGCTCCGCGGGCGCCAGCGCCCACTACGTGCTCCGCTCGTCCGACGGTGAGATCACGCAGATGGTGTCCGAGGCCGACACCGCCTGGCACGCGGGAGACTCCGGCACGAACAGCCGCTCGGTGTCCGTCGAGCTCGAAGGCTACATCGAGGACCCGGATCGCTGGTTCACCGACGCGATGTACACGTCCCTCGCGGGCTTGATCGGCGACATCGCCTCCCGCCAGGGGGTGTCCCTCGATCGCACCCACGTCATCGGCCACAGCGAGGTGCCCGGGTGCGCCTACGAGGGCGGCGGCGGGCGCAGCTGCCACACCGACCCGGGAGACGGGTTCGATTGGGACCGCCTGATGGGCGCGCTGACCTCGGGGTCGAGCGGCTCGGAGTCGAGCGGCAGCGGGTCGGAGTCGAGCGGCAGCGGGTCAGAGTCGAGCGGAAGCGGCTCCGAGTCGAGCGGAAGCGGCTCCGAGTCGAGCGGCTCGAGCTCCAGCGCCGGGGTGGGCGATCTGGTCGGGTTCGTGCGCAAGGACAGCATCTACAACACCGCCGCCCCCATTTCGGGCGCCACCGTGACCACCGCCTCCGGCCAGCGCGCCACGACGGATTCCCGGGGGTACTTCCAGGTCGACGACGTGCCCGCGGGCGTCGTGTCGCTGACCGTGTCCGCCAGCGGTTACGCGACCGCCACCGACAGCGCCGACATCGACGCGGGCTACACGAACTGGAACAGCGTGGCCGTGTCGGCCTCCAGCAGCTCGAGCAGCTCGAGCAGCTCGAGCAGCTCCAGCAGCAGCTCCGGCACCGCGGCCCCCTCGGGTCTGGATCCGTCGGGCTGGGAGGCCGTCACCAGCGATTCCGTGACGATGACCTGGTCCAACACCGGCGCGAGCTCGTACGAAGTGCGGATCTACTGGTGGGACGGCTCGGATTGGAACGCCTACTACAGCTACACGACCACCACCGCGTCCAAGACCTTCTGGCCGAGCGTAGATGACACGGAATATGCGTTCATGGTGCGCTCCGTCAGCTCGTCCGGTACGAGCGAGTGGTCGGGCACGAGCTACTTTACGTTCGGGGGGTAGCGGCTTAGCGGAAGGGGAGGTCGGAGCGCGCGCACATGGTCTGGCCCTGGTCGCTCCTCGCCGCCTGCACCGCCCCTCCCGAGTCCGTGGCCCTCGGGGATGCGGACCCTCGTTTCGCCGAGCTGACGTCGTGGACGGAGGCCCGGATGGAGGAGTGGTCGGTGCCCGGCGTGGGCCTCGCCGTCCTGGAGGGGGGGGAGGTGCGGCACCTCGCGGGCTTGGGCGTGCGGGCGTTCGGGCTGCCCAACGCTGCCTCCGCCGACCCTGTCTCCCCCGACCGGGTGACACCCGACACGCTGTTCCGAATTGGTTCGCTCTCCAAGATGGTGGCGGGCGCGGCGTTGGCAGAAGAGGTGGCTGCGGGCCGTATCGATCTCGACGCGCCCGCCTCCGTGCTGCTCGGTGACATCCCGCTCGCGGCCCCCCATACGTTGGAGAGCGTCACCCTCGGACAGGTGATGAGCCACACCTCGGGGATCGAGTCCCTCGGCCTGTCGCGCACGTGCGACCCCGATCCGGCCCACCTCACCGAGGCGCTCACCGAGATGTCGCAGGACTGGGCGATGTGGACGCCCCCGGGCGAGTTGTATCACTACTCCAACAACGGGTACGCCCTCCTGGGCCTCGCGGCCGAGCGCAGCGCCGGGGTCGAATTTCCCACCCTCGCGCAGGGCCTGTTCGACGGCGCGGGCATGACCACCGCCACGTACGATTGGGTGGAGGCGTATGGGTCCGACCACGCCACCGGCCACACGATGGACGTGGCGACCGGGCGCCCGCTCTCCTACCGGGGCTTGGAGGAGCGCGCGTGTGTCGTGGGGTTCCCGCCCGGCGGGGTGATGGCGAGTGCCCGGGACGTGGCCCAGCAGGTGCGGGTGCTCCTGAACGGCGGGGAGGGGTGGGTGTCCCCGGCGGCGTGGGAGCTGATGACCACGCAAGGGTACAACCGCTCGGACACGTCGGGCTACGGGTTTGGGCTGCAGAGCTCGAGCTACCGGGGGTTTCCGAGCTACACGCACCACGGCAGCGTGGGCGGGTTCTTCGCCATGGTGTGGGCGGTGCCCTCGGAGGGCCTCGGGGTGGTGGTCCTCCTCAATTCGGACCACAACGTGGTCGACCCGCCGGAGCCCTGGAGCAAGCCCACGCAGCGGATCATCGAGCACGCGCTCGACCTGTTCCTGGAGCTCGAGCCGGAGGAGCGTGTGTCCTCCGCGCGCCCGGTCGAGGAGTGGGGGCGCTACGTCGGGGCCTACCACTCGGACTACGATTTGGGGGACGTGAGCGTCACCCTCGACGGGGAGACCCTCCTGTACACGGACGCCGAAGCGTCGTATCCGCTGTTCACGTACAGCCGGGACAGCTTCCTCTACGGCATCCCACAGGACGACGGGCGCACCCGGTACGTGGGCGTCGGGTTCGAAGAGGGCACCGCCGAAGGAGACGATCCGGACCTCGTGAAGTGGCTGGTGACCGACACCGGGATCGGCCAGCTCGTGACCGCCCCCGCCGCTCGACCCGCCCGGTGATTCGCCCCGAGGGCCACCCCGTCCTCGCCGCCGTGCTCGACGTGGCGATGCTCCCGCTCGCGCGGCTCCGGCCCGGCGTGGTCGAGCAGGCGCGCGGGCAGGTGCTGGAGGTCGGGATCGGGACCGGCATGAACCTCCCGCTGTACCGGGGTGTCACCTCGCTCCACGCCGTCGAGCCCGATCCGTACATGCTCCGCCGCGCGCGGGAGCGGGCGTACGGGCTGCCGTTCCCGGTCGAGATCTCCGCGGCCGGCGGCGAGGCGCTGCCGTTCCCCGACGCCTCGTTCGACACCGTCGTCGCCACCTTCGTGCTCTGCACCATCCCCGATCCGGAGGCCGCCATCGCCGAGGCCCTCCGCGTCTTGCGCCCGGGTGGCAAGCTGCTGTTCGCGGAGCACGTGCGCTCCTGCGTACGGCCGATTTTCGCGGTCCAGCGGGCGCTCGAGCCGGCGTGGAGGCGCCTCGCGGGGGGGTGTCACCTCACCCGGGATCCGGTGGCCCTGCTTCGTGAGGCAGGCGCGACCGACGTGGAGGTACGGCCGCGCGGGGCGGCGTGGTCCTTGCTGCCGGTGGTCACCGGGTCGGCGTCGCGCGCGCCACCGCGCGCCGGCCCAACGGACCCGTGACGTTCCCTTGACAGCGCGGCCTCGGCGGTTCGCGGCGCCTGTTCTGCCACACGCACACTTTGTGCTCGTCCCGAGGAAAGACAAGCCACCCGTCGAGGGTCTACGATCGTTGGGCCGCGGTGGAAGGCGCGGCGGACGCGATGCAAGAAGTGGTGGAGCTACCAGTTCAGTTCGGGCGCTATCAGCTGCTCGAGCGGATCGCCGCGGGCGGGATGGCCGAGGTGTTCCTGGCCCGGAGCTTCGGCGTGGAGGGCTTCGAGAAGCGCCTCGTCATCAAGCGCATCCTCCCCGAGCTCGCGAAGAACCCGAGGTTCGTCGCGATGTTCGTGCACGAGGCGAAGCTCTCCGTCTCGATGAGCCACCCCAACATCGTGCAGGTGTTCGATCTGGGGAAGGTGGGCGAAGACCACTACATGGCCATGGAGTACATCCAGGGCCGCGACCTGACCCAGGTGCTCCGGGTCCTGCGCCGCAACGCCGAGCGCCTCCCCATCCCGATCGCCGTGACCATCGCCGCGGCGGTGGCCCGTGGCCTCGGCTACGCGCACGCCCGCACCGCGCCCGACGGCCCCTCCCTGCACATCGTGCATCGCGACGTGAGCCCGCACAACGTGATGGTGTCCTACGAGGGGGACGTGAAGCTCGTCGACTTCGGCATCGCGCGCCTCATCGGGGAGTCCGCCAAGGAGACCGGGGACGTGCGGCGGCCCGGCGGCGGAAAATTCGCGTACATGTCGCCCGAGCAGGCCTCCGGCCAGGTGCTCGACGGGCGGTCGGACATCTTCTCGCTCGGGGTCGTCCTCTTCGAGATGCTCGCCGGCCGCCGCCTGTTCGCCGACGGCGATCCCGACGAGAAGCTCCGCGCCGTCATCTCCTGCGACATTCCCGACGTGCGCGCCTTCAACGCGGAGGTGCCCGACGCGCTCCGCGCCGTGCTCGCGAAGGCGCTCGCGAAGGATCCCGCGGATCGCTACGCGGACGCCGCGCTGCTCGAGGAAGACCTGCGCGCGCTGCTCTTCGAGATGGGCTTTCGCGGCGACGCCGCCCAGCGCTCCGCGCTCATGCGCCGCCTGTTCGCCGAGGAGATCGCCGGGCAGCGCGGGAGCCTCGAGCTCGAGGGCCTGGCCGACGATCTCCACGCGATGCACACGGGCGTCGAGCGGGATCCGTCCTCCGCGGGCTCGCTCGCGGACAGCGGGGGGACGCCCGCCAGCGGCACCCACATCAGCGGCAGCGGCACCCACACCGACGAGCGCGCGCCCCGGCTCCTCCAGGCCCGCGGCGAGCGGCGCTCCGTCGTGGTGCTCACCGCCGAGGTGAACGGGCTCACCGACATGTCCGCGCGGGCCGAGAGCGAGGACATCGCGCGCATCCACTACCGGATGTTGCGCAGGGTCCGCACCCTCGTCGACCGCATGGGCGGCGTGGCCGAGCGCTTCAACGACGACACCCTGAGCGTGTTCTTCGGCGTCCCGCGCTCCCTGGGCGACGACCTCGATCGCGCCCTCATCTGCGCCCGCGAGCTCCATCGGCTCGCCGCCCGGCTCCGCAAGCGGGGCATCGCCATGGAATTCTCCATCGGCGTACACATCGGCGATCTGACGGTCAGCCAGCGTGTCGGCAAGCGATACCGATATGCGGCGCGGGGGGACACCCTCAAGGGCTGCGTGCGCCTCGCCTACGCGGCGGAGCCCGGGACCACGTTGGTCTCCGATCGCGTGGCCGCGCTCGCGGGTGACCGGTTCCCGTTCGACCGTGGCCCCGAGCTGCGGCGGAAGGGCGCGCGCGGCACGCGGCCCACGTTCCTCCTCGCGGGCGGGCGGCGGCCGGGCGTGCGCGGCGCCGCCGGTCGTTGGTTCCGCCGTGGGGACGAGCTCGAGGTGCTCCGCGAGATGGTGGCGGGGCTGCGCGAGGGCGTCGGAGCCCGCGTCGCCATCACGGGCGAGGCCGGCGTCGGCAAGTCGAGGCTGTTCCGCGAGCTGCGCGAGCTGGCCGGGCGGCGCGGCATCCCGGTCTTCTCGGGCCGCGCGATCCCCTTCGGGAGCGAGCGCCCCCTGGCGCCCTTCCGTGACCTGGTGAGCGACATCCTGGGCATCCACCCGGAGATGGGGCACGCCGGCATCCGCGAGCGCCTCGATCGGCTCGCCGAGCTTCACCTGGAGCCGTCGGACATCGCCGTCATCGCGACGTTGTTCGCCGTCGACGTAGGGGAGCGGCGGGAGCCGGGGCGCGAGGCGATGTTCACCGCCGCGGCGCGGCTCGTGCGCGGGCTCGCGGCGGACGGCCCGGTGATCCTGATGCTGGAGGACCTCCACTACCTCGACCCGCTCGAACGCTCGCTGTTCGAGCAGCTCCTTCGCGCCGCCGAGGGCGAGCCCGTGCTGCTCCTCGGGAGCTGGCGCGGTCGGATGCCGCCGGGGCTCGCGCCGCACCTGCGCGAGGTCATGCTCACGCCGCTCACCCCCGAACAGGCGGATGCGATGGCCGCCGATCTGCTCGGCGCGCAGGCGATCGGGCCCGATCTGACCCGCCTCGTGCGCCGCACCGCCGAGGGCAACCCGCTCTACCTCGCCGAGATCATCAAGGCCCTGCACCAGGCCGGGCGCATCTTCTTCGAGGGCACCACCGCCCGCCTCCGCGATCCGCGCGTGGACCCGGGCCTGCCGCCGACCCTCCAGGGCCTCATCGCCGCGCGCATCGACGCGCTGGAGCCCGCCGCCAAGGGCGCGCTCCAGGTGGCGGCCATCGTCGGGCTCACGTTCTCGCCGTCGCTGTTGGGCGCGGCCGTGGGCGCGGACGATCCGACCCTGCTCATCGGCGAGCTGGTGCGCGCGGGCCTCATCGCGCCCGAGAGCCGCAGCCCCGACACCGCCTACGTCTTCGCGTCGGTCCTCGTCTGGGAATGTGTGCTGCGCAGCATCCTCGGGATCCAGCGCCGCGAGTACCACCGGATGGTGGCGGTCGGAATGGAGCAGGTCCACGGGGACCGAATCGATCTGGTGGCCGAGTCGTACGCCGCCCACTGTCACGCGGGCGGGCGGGTCCGTGACGCCGCGTTGGCGGTGTGTCGGGCGGGGGACGCGCACCGCCGCGCCCAATTCCTCGACCGCGCGCTCGA
Organism: Pseudomonadota bacterium; assembly: GCA_030685065.1. Classification (GTDB taxonomy): domain Bacteria; phylum Myxococcota_A; class UBA796; order UBA796; family SXON01; genus CAJBVW01. The sequence continues at coordinate 33,893 of JAUXQH010000150.1, forward strand.
TTGTTACCTCCGTGGCATCCAATGGTTCGGGGCGGCGCCCCGCGATCAGCAGGACGATCGGGTGGACGCCCGGCTCCATCTCTGCGCGGGCGAGGTTGCCGTGCTGTTGGGGCGCTCGCGCGCCGAGAACCTGCTCCACATCGCGCTCGACCTGGTGTCCGACACGGGGCCCGCCGACTACGAGGCCCGGGCGCTCGTCGCCCTCGGGCAGATCCAGGCGGCGTCGGGCAAGTCGATGATGGCGCGCGCGCATCTCGAGGCGGCGTTGGCGCTCGTGCGGCGGTTGCGGGACGTGCCCGGGCAGGTGCAATGCCTCGAGGCGCTCGGCGGGCTGGCGCTCGAAGAGGGGAGGGTGGACGAGGGCCGCGCCCACTACGAAGAGGGGCTCCGCGTCGCGGGGGACGATCGCGGCCTGGCCGCCCGGATGCTGCTCGGCCTCGCGAGCCACCAATTGCGGCGGGACGACAGCCCCGGCGCGCTGGAGCTGCTCCGCCAGGCACTCCCCTACGCGGAGAGCACCGGGGATCGCATCCTGCTCGGCCGGATCGTCAACAACATCGGCATCGCGCACTTCAACGAGGGGCGCTACCACGACGCGCTGGAGGAATTCCGCCGCGCGCTCCAGGTGCGCCAGGGCCTCGGCTATCGCTTCGGCGAGGTGGTGAACCTCCACAACATCGGCGACGCCTGGGTGCGCATCGGGGATCTCGCCCGCGCCTATGCCAGCTTCGAGCAGAGCCGGGAGCTCGCGCGCGAATGCGGCTGGGAGCGCGGCATGGTGATGAACGACGTGTTCCTGGCGTATCTACGCGGGGTGCGCGGCGAGGACGTCACGGACGCGCTGGAGAAGGCGGGCGCCTGGGCCGCTCGGCTGGGGGACCGCGAGATGGCCGTGCAGGCGCGGTGGCTGTTGGCGCGCCTGTTCCTCGCGCGAAGGGACCCCGCCGCCGATCGCCTGCTCCGCACCGTCGAAGTGGAGGCGCGGGAGGCGGGGCTGGTCGGGATCCTCAAGGAGATGGCCGAGGTTTAGGTGTCCGCCCCCCTCAGGGACACACCGACTCGTTCCACTCGTCGACGTTGTTCCCCTCGTAGCACTCGTCGACCACACCGAACGACGTGGCATCCCCGCCGTCGATCGTGACCACGATCCCCGTCAGCTGCGTGGGGACGCCGGTGAGCTCCAACGACTCCGAGGACGAGGAGATCCCCGCCGGCATGTCCGCCGTCCAGGTCATTCCGCCGAGGTAGACCATCCCCGCCTCGGCCTCGCCCCACACGTCCACCAGCACGTCGCTCGTGACATTCGCGTAGCCTTGGTTTCCCACCGTGAACCACACGGTCACGTTCCCCCACGCGCAGGCGTCGGTACACACGTCCTCGATCTGCACATACAGGTCGGGCCAGGCGCGGCTCACGCCGGGGGTGAGGTCACCCGAGCGGAAGTTGTTGTAGGTGAGCCAATTCGGGTCCTGAAAGATGGGGATCCCGCCGTCGTCATCGACGTTGGTAATGCTGTACGCATGTTGGTTCCAGATACGTCGTCCGGGTTGCCAGGATCGGTCATCGTCGGAGAACACGGTGATGCCCTGCAGGCTGCCCCAACGGCCGGGCGTGTTGGCCACGACGATGTCCGCGCTGCCATCCGCGTTCACGTCCGCGATCGTGGGATATTCGAACCACGTATTGTTCGTGTGGTTGTCGTCTTGCATCTTCACGGAGCCGTCGCGTCCGTCGAACACCCACACCCAACGCTCGTCGGCGTAGACGACGTCGGCCACACCGTCGCCTTCGAAGTCGAACACGCTCGCCCCGGTGTTGCCCGAGCTCGGGTCGGTCGTGTCGGTGACCTGCCACAACACGGTGCAGTCGCGCTCGAACACCACGTAGGTGGAGTTGGCCGCCACGCCGATCTCGGCCTCCCCGTCCGCGTCGAAGTCCGCGACCGTCGGCGGCCCGCCGTAGGAGCTCGACGCCGAGGGGATCGCGGCCGTGCAGAGCACGGTGCCGTCGTCGTCCTGCACGCGCAGGACCGCGTTGCCGGTCACCGCGATCTCCCCGAAGGCGTCCTCGTCGAAGTTGCCGATCCCCACGTAGCCGTCGCGCTCGCCGTTGAACCAGAGGGTCGTGCCGTCGATGGAGTAGGCGGCGTTGCCGGTGACGACCTCGAGCTCTCCGTCGAGATCGAGGTCGACGGCGAACCCGCTCGACCCCACGTTCAGCGAGCTGCCCCAGCCGTGCTCTCCCTGCCCGAGGACGTTGCCGTCCGCGTCGAGGATGCAGCTCCCGACGATGACCTCGGCGCGGCCGTCGTGGTTCATGTCGGCGATGCCCGGCGCGTCCGAGATGCCGTCGATGAAGTCGCTGCACGCGGTCGTGGACCAAAGCGACGTGCCGTTGCGGTCGAATGCCTCCACTCCGCCCGCGGTGGCGGCCAGGATCTCCACGGAGCCGTCTCCGTCGATGTCCCCGCACGCGGCGCCGCCGGTGATCTGGAGGGTGCCGACGCCGGGGACGCCCCAGAGCTCGTGCCCGTCGTCGCCCGACACGGCGCGGAGCACGCCCGGGGAGTACGTCACGAACACGATGTCCGGGGTGTCGTCGGCGTCCTGGTCGCCGTCTCCGTCGTCATCCGTCAGGGAGCACACCACGGGCTGCATCATCACGCTGGCCGAGCCCGGCAGGTTCGTGAAGGCCTGTTGGCTCCACAGGACCTCGGGGGTGAAGGTGCCGATCACCGTGCCGCCCTCGTCGCACTCGTCGAGCTTCAGGATGGTGCCGCCCTCGAAGCTCCGGTCTCTGCACTCCGGCGGTGGCACCACGGGCCCGGTGTCGGGGGCCGGGATGAAGTCGGTGTCCACGTCCGGCGGGGGGGTGTCCAGTCCGTTCTGGATGTCGTTCGGGCCCTCGTGCCACTCGTTCAGCTCGAAGTCCATCGTGCAGCCGATTGTTCCGCCGAGCGGCAAGGTCGCGAGGAGGAGGAGCGGCGCACGCATCGTTTGTCCTTCCGTTGGTCGTCGTCGGCGCGAGCGTCCGCCTCCGTCACGGAGGGATTCGCGGCGAGCAGTAGTTTATTCAGGTACGACCTTTGATATGCCCGAGTCTGCGTCCCGGGAACGGGGTAGCCCTGAATCGTGGCCCCGCGGGCTCACGCCGATGCTCCGCGTGGACGGCGAACGAAGCGTGCACAAATTCGGCGCCACCTTGGAGCGCCTCGTGGGAGCGACGCGCGGCCCCACGACGCGAGCGCATCGACGATCCTGTGGCACACTCGGCCATGCTCCTCCTGCCGGCCCTTCTTCTCCTCGCCGGCTCCACGCCCCTGTCCGCCGCGGGCACCGAGGGCGCCTCCCCCGAGGGCCCCGACGCGCGGCTCGAGCGCCTCATCGCCGCGGTGCACCTCGACCGCGGCGCCCTGCGGGGGCTCGCGGCGAGCGATCCCGCGGTCGTGTACCAGCTGCTCGACCCCGCCTCGCGCGCCGCGCTGGACCTGGTGCTCGCGCTGCCGCCCGGGGAGATCCGGCGGGTGCGGGATGGGCAGACGGTGATCCGCACGTCGAACGAGTGGTCGGACGCCGAGTCGGCGGCCGTGCGTGCGCTCGCGGATGTGCTGGAAACCAACGTGCGCAGGGTCGACCAGGTCCGCGCGACCGTGGTTGCGGGCGAGCTGGTGCGGGTGGAGCTCGCGGGGCGGGGTGTCACCACGGGGGTGTCGATCGCGTGGCCCGGTACGTGGAGGCACGCCGAGGTGGCGGCCGCCCTCCGCGCCGAGCTCGGGGTGAAGCTCGCAGCGCAGCCGCCGTCGCTCGTGGACGCCTCGTTCGAGGACGCCCACACCCTCGGCCTCGTGTGGCGCGTGTCGGCGCCCGCGGGCACGCGCGTCTCCGCTGACAGCGCCCGCGCCCTCGCGGGGCGGGCTTCGCTCCGGCTGGAGTCCGAGAAGGGCGCCCGGTCAGGCTCTGCGCCGCGCGTCAGCCAGGACATCCGGGTGGTGCCGGGGCAGCGCCTCGTGCTGAACGCCGCGGCGGCCCGGGAGGGGAGCGCGCGCGTCGTGATCGGCTTCGGGTTCGAGGGGGCGATCGACAACGAGGAGAGCTTCACCGAGGAGGTGGAGGCGGAGGCGTGGGAGCGCGTGACCGTCCCCGTGGTGGTGCCCGAGGGGGCGACCGCGGGGTGGGTGACGGTGTCGCTCCTGGGGGCGGGCGCCGGCAACGTGGACGACCTGGTGCTCGCCGTGGAGGGCCGCGTGCCGAGCGCGCGCGCCACGTGGCAGCCCACGACCAGCGGGGGCGTGACCGTCCTCGCTGACTTCGCCCGTGTCACCGATCCGGTGGGCGTCGCGTCGCGCATCGAGTGGGCGCTGCTCTCCGGCCTGGGAAATCTGTCGATCTCGCCGCAGGGCACGGCCACCGTCTATGTGTACGCCGACGCGGACCATCGGGAGGCGCTGGGCGCCGCGCTCCCGGGGGACCCCGATCCCGCCGACGATCCGGAGGGGGGCACGTGCTCGATCGTCGTCGGGTCGCCGTGGTCCGCCGCGTGCCCGATCGCCGTGATGCTCACACGTGCATGGGGCCCCGCCGGCAACCCCGTGATGGCGACGGGGCTGCCGAGGGCGTTGGCAGGGAGCGGCGCCGATTTGGATGCGTCAGCGCGCGCGAGCATGCCCGACACGCCGCGGATCGGCGCGATGGCGTCGGTGTGGAGGGGCGCTCCGAGCGAGGTGGCGGCCGCGACGTCCTTCGCCGCGTGGCTCCAAAAGACACAGGGGGTGGCCGGTGTGCGAGCCGCCTGGTTGGCGGCCCCGCTCGCCGGATACGCGGCGGCGGGGCGGGACCTCGACGCGCTGGACGCCGCGTGGAGGGTGGCGGTGGGACCCTGACCCAGAGCGGTGGGACCCTGACCAAGAGCGGCCTACTTCGTGATGATGATGGTCCACAGGGTGCGGTCGGAGAGATCCTCCGCCTCGAACGGATCGAGGACGAAGTCGACGATGCTGCCCTCGACGACCACGATGTCGACGACCTCGTCCACGCCGACGATGTCCCAGCCCGGGATGCGTGAGGTCGAAACCTCCACCCCGTCGACGAGGGTGCGCGCGTCGACGCCGTTGGTGGTGCCGTCCTCGTAGACCTTGGCGATGTGGGACGCCACGTGCAGCACGCCGACCTCGTCGCTCACCCAGCGGCGGACGGCCCACTGCTCCATGGGGCTCCGGCCCTCAGAGGTGATGAGGCCGTTGGGGTGCGCCGCGTCGATCGCGATCGACGTCCAATAGTGCGCGGGATCACTGTACCAACCCGGAGTGGTGACCCCCGAGAGGAAGGACGTCATCTCGAACCAATCGAGGCTGGTGTCGGGCTCGACGTAGCCGTAGTACCAGCCGCGATCCCCCTGGATCCCCGAGAACTCCGCGACCGAGTCGGCGACGACACCCCCGTCGTCGCCCGAATCGCCGCCGGTGTCGCCGCCGGAGTCGCCGCCCGTGTCGGCGCCGGAGTCGCCGCCCGTGTCGGCGCCGGAGTCGCCGCCCGTGTCGGCACCGGAGTCGCCGCCCGTGTCGGCACCGGAATCGCCGCCCGTGTCGGCACCGGAATCGCCGCCCGTGTCGGCACCGGAATCGCCACCCGTATCGATACCCGAATCCGTGCCGGTGCCCGAATCGGTTCCAGGGTCGGTGTCGGTGTCGGTGTCGGTGTCGGTGTCGGTGTCGGTGTCGGTGTCCGTGTCCGTGTCCGTGTCCGTGTCCGTGTCCGTGTCCGTGTCCGTGTCCGTGTCCGTGTCGGCGTCAGCGGCCGTGTCGGCGTCAGCGGCCGTGTCGTCGACCGTGTCGGTGCCCGAAGGGAGGTCGGAGAACGGGTCCAATTTGCCTGAGTCGTTGTGCAGGTTGTTGGAGCAACCAGCTCCGACGAGCGCCAGCAGTGCCAGGGACGTGCGCATGTGAACCCCTCTTCTCACACACAGTCTACGAGAGGGACGCCGCGTTGGATGCAGCCCGGGCCCGTCTGTAAGAGGCGAGACGATTTCCAACCGGACGGCCATTCCCGCGGCGTGCGGGGTGTGTGACCTACCCCTCGCCCAGCGCCAGCTCCTCGGAGGGCATGAACCGAAGGAGCACCGACCGGAGCGTCGTGAAGTCCACCGGGCGGGCCAGCACCACCCAGCCCTGCGCCACGAGCCGTTCGCGCGTGCCGTGCTTGAGCCCGGCGGGGATCATGACGACCGCGTTGCGGGTGAGGCCCGGGGCGGTCTCGGCGAAGCGGGCGAGCAGGCGGAGGCCGAAGCTCTCGGGGCGGGGAAAGCTCAACACGGCGGCGTCGTACTGGCCGCTCGCGAGGCCACCGAGCGCCTCGGCGATGGTGGGGAAGCTGGTCACTACGTGCACCTCTGCCATGTGACGCTCGAGCGAGCGGCGGAGCAGATCGTCGTCCTCCACGAGCAGCACGCGGCCGCGCCGGCCGGTGAGGGGGCGCGGGACGTCGACCGGCTGGACCGCCACCGCGGCCTCGGCCGCCGGGAAGCTCACCCGAACCCGGGCGCCGGTTCCCGCCGCGGTGCCGATCTCGAGGTTGCCGCCCGCGAGGCGCAGGGACTCCCGCGCGAGGCCGAGGTAGAGCGCCGCGAAGCCGGGCTGGGCGGCGAGGTAGGGCAGATCGGTCAGGCGGGACTGCACGTCCACCGAGTAGCCGGCGCCGTTGTCGCGGCAGTCGAGGTAGAGCCAACCGCCCTGGTGGCGCCCCTCGATGACGACCTGGGGATTCTCCGCGCCCTCACAGCTCGCGGCGCTCGCCAGGAGCAGCAACACGAGGCCCCGGAGGAGGGGGCGTCGCGACGCGCGCGCGGCGGGGAGGTCGTCCAGGACGTATTCGATCTGGATGCGGTTCTCGAAGTGGTGCGCGATGAGCTCGCGCGCGGCGTCGAGCTCGCGGGTGA
>JAUXQH010000155.1 GCA_030685065.1 Pseudomonadota bacterium
GCTGCCCCGCGCCGTCGCGCACGATGACCCGCCCGGCGATGCCGAGGTCGCGGTCGACCCAGGTCGCGAGGATCACCCCGCCGTAGGGCTCGACCCCGAGCCGCACGTAGCCGTGGTCGCGCAGGTGGGGGCGCGGCTTGACGCGGAGGTTGGGCGAGTCGGTGTGGGCGGCGACGAGGCGGAAGCCGCCCTCGACCGGGTTCTTCGCCCCTACCCGAAACGCCACGAGCGACCCGCCGCGGAGCACGTACCGGCGCGCGCCCACGGGCAGCGGCTCGGGTGCCCCGGACTCGTCGAGGGACACGTAGCCCGCCTTTTCGAGCAGCCCGGCGGCGACGCGCGCCGCGTGAAAGGACGTGGGCGATGCGTCGAGGAAGGACCGGAAACGGTCGAGGATGGCGTTCGACATGCGGGCTCCGGGAGGCGGGGTGCGTGGGCACGGTGGGTGGAAGGGGGGCTGTAGATAGCGCGGCGGACGCGGGCGAGTCGACAAGGCCCGAGCCGCGCAATCGTCCGCCCGCACCAGCGCCCCCCGCGGCCTCCCCCGGAGGGGGCTTACCCGACCGCCGAGCGCCCCAGCGCCTCCGCCAGCGCCAGGAGCCCCCGGATCGCGCCCGCGGCGGTGTTCTGGCGCGGGGCGATCAGCAGCTCGTCCGCCCCGCTCGCGTGCCGCAACGCCGCGAGCTCCTCCACGCATTGGGAGGGCGTGCCGATGAGGGTCTGCTCGTAGCCGAAGAGGCGCTGGTACACGTCGTGGAACACGCGCGCCTCCGCCTCGGTCTCCGCGCACAGGACGCTCACCGCGAGCGCCGTGACCGGGGCGGGGAGCTCGGGGCGCGGCGCGAACGCGTCCCGGTAGCGCGCGAACGTGTCGGGCGACATCGGCACGGAGGTGTGGAAGCTCGAGCTGGCGAGACCCGCCCCGAGCGTCGCGGCGAGCTGGGCCTTGGCGTCACTGTTCCCCGAGATCCACACGGGCGGTGGCGCCGCGCCGCCGGCACGCTCCCCCATGGGCAGCGGCACGAGCTCTGTCTCCCGGCGGAGGATCGCCACGAAAACGCGGAGACGCTCCTCGAACGCAACGTCGTCGGCCGGGAGCCCGCCCCCCAGCGCTTCGGCGTGCGGGGACGGCGCGCGCGCCGAGGCGATCCCGAAGTCCACGCGGCCCGGGAACAGGGCTTCGAGGAGCGTCGCCTCGTTCGCGACGGCGAGCGGCGTGTAGTAGCGCAACAGCACGCCGCACGGCCCGACGCGCATCGTGGAGGTCACGCCCGCGACCATCGCCGCCACCATCGACGGGTTGCCGTGCGGCGCGCCCTCGTCATGGTGCTCGGTGAGCCAATACCGCCCATACCCGGACGAGTCGACGGCCGCGGCGACCTCGAGCGTGCCGCGAACGTCGTGCGCACCGGGATCGAGGACGCCCACGGGAAACGGCAAGGACATCGTCCCGGCTAACCCGGCGCCCCCGATCGCCGGCCTACAAATCGACGGCCTACAACGTGTACAGGTACGCGACGAGGTCCTTCTTCTCCGCGTCGGCCAGGCGCGTGCCCAGCACGAGGTTGAAGAACTCGACCGTGTCATCGAGGGTCAGCAGGCGATCGTCGTGGAGGTACGGCGGGCTCTCCTTGATGCCCCGCAGCGGGAAGGTCTTGATCGCGCCGTCCGCCACGGCCATCCGGCCGTTGATCAGCACCGGCTCGAAGAACCGCTCGGTCTTCAGATCGTGCATGAGGTTGTCGCTGAAGATCGTCGTGCTGTGGCACTCGGCGCAGCGCCCCTTCCCGAAGAACACCTTCTCGCCGCGCAGCTCCTCGGGGGTGGCCTTGCTGTCCAGCCGGCCGAACACGTCGAGCTTGGGAGCCGGCGGAAAGTCCAGGATCTCCTGGAACTCCGCCATGGCGTGCACCTCGCTGCCGCGCTCGAGCACGTTGACCCCCTTCTTCTGTGCGATGGCGATGTCGCCGTCGAAGTAGGCCGCGCGCTGCTCGAACTCGGTGAAGTCCTCGACCGTGCGGAGCGCGCGTTGGGAGCCGAAGAGCCGCTGCTGGTTGACCCCTCGCAGCGAGGGGGTGTCGATGCGATGGCGGAAGGCCTGTGGACGGATATCGCCCACCAGGTGCGTCGAGGCGTTGGTGTGCCCGTTGGTGTGGCAATCGAAGCAGGCGACGCCGATGCTGGGCTTCACGCTGCGACGGTCATCCGTGAGGTTGAATTGTTGTTGCGGGAATTGGGAGACCAGGAGCCGCAAGCCGTCCAACTGCTTGGGGTTGAGCACGCCGTCGAACAGCTCGTAGAAGTTCTGGGTCGTGACCAATTGGCCTTGTGACACATCCCCCAGATCGGGCCGCGTGGTGAGGAAGATGGCGGGCGGAAACTCGGGGAGGAAGTGGCGTGGCAGGTCGAAGTCGACGTCGAAGCGCTCGAGGTTTCGGCCCTCCTGCTTCTGGATCTCCTCGATGTGATGCACGGGGAACACCATCCCGCCTTCGTCGTGGGAGGGGTGGGGCAGCGGCAGAAAACCCTTGGGCCAGAGGCCCTTCTGCCGGATCTCGGCCGGCGTCATCTGCCCGAGCTGGGTCCAGGTGACCCCCTCGGGCGGCTTGACGCGCACCCCGCCCTGCACCGCGGTGCCGCGCGTCATCTTCACGCCCGCGACCGGTCGATCCGACAGGTCGTAGCGCTGTTCGAGCAGCGCCTTCTGCCGCTTCATGACCGCCGCCTTCTCGCGGCTCATCTTGTCCTTCACCTTCTCGAACGGCTCCGTGGTCGCGACGGGCGCCCAGCTGGTCTCCCCGCGGGAGGGCACCGGGAGCTTGCCGGGCTTCTCGGTCGCCGCCTCGGTCGGCACGCGGTCCTGGGCGTGTACGCCCCGGTTGCCGACGGCGAGCGCCACCACCCCAAGGGTGATGACGCCGGTGATCACCGCGCTGCGGAGCTTCGAGAATTCCATCCGTTCCTCCTGGGGTCGAGCCCGTGGACGGAGGATGGTATTCGCCGTTAGCGAACCTTCAACCTAAGTTTACGCCGCCATCAACGCCCGCGCCGCCGGCCGCACCACGTCGGTGAGGCTGGTCCGGGCGGCCGCGCGCAGCAGCGCCGGCTCGACCTGGGCGCGCACGGCGAGCTCGGTCACGTCGACCGCCGCGACCGGAGCCGCGAAGGCCGCCCGCACCGCCTCGCGCACCACGGCCGCGTCCTCTCGCGTGGACGAGGCCCGCACCGCCCAGGCCACCACCTGCCAGGAGAGCGCCGCGTGGCGCTCCTCATCCGCGGCGATGGCGGCGAGCGCCTCGCGTACCTGCGGGTCGGCCGCCGCGTCCGCCGCGGCGCGCGCGAGCACGGCGCCGGTCGTCTCTCCGACACAGCCCTCGCGCACGGCGTCCGCGGCGATGTCGGCCAACGGGCGGGACGCGAAGATCGGCTGGGTGATCGGCAGGGGGCCGGGGCCCACGGCCACCCCACCGAAGCGCCCGGCGAGCGCGAAGCACCGCTCGGCGTGGTCGATCTCGTCGAGGCCCGCCGCGTGGACGGCCCGCACGAGAGGCGCGGGGGCGCCGTGCGCGAGCAGCTCGAGCGCGAGCTTGGAGAAGGCGGCGATCGAGGCGTGCTCGGCGGCGCCGGAGCGCGCCCAGGCGGCCGCGCGCGCGGGATCGATGACGGGCCCCGGGTCGCACCCGCCCCAGTCGCCGCGCTGCACCACCTCGGCGAGCACGGCGGCGTCGGCCTCGCGGAAGGGGCGGCCCACGTCGCAGTCCGAGCCGGGCGTCGTCTCGATCAGCTCGGCGTCGTAACAGCAGCCCATGTCGTCCCCGAGCTGGCTGATGTTCTGGACCGTGCCCTCGCCGGAGATGCTGCTGATCTTCTCCTGGTCGCAGCTCATGTACACGAACGCCTCCTCCAGGTCGACGTCCTCGGCGGCGGGGCAGCTCGTCGCATCCTCCTCCGCGTCGATGCAGACCAGCCCCTCCACCGTCGCGATCGGGCCACATCCGGTGAGCGCGACCGAGGAGAGGCCGAGGGAGGAGAGGATCAGGATCAGGAGTCTGTGGGTAGGCATCGGCGGTCTCCGGGGGGAGACCTTAGCACCGGTACCCGCGCGCCCGCGCCGCCCGCGCGCCCGATCAGCCGAGCAGCGCCGCGATGGGATCTTCCTCCAGGAACGCCCCCGGATCGAGGTCCGCCATCGCGAGGAGCGTGGCGCCGAGGTGGGCGGAGGTGAGCGTCGCGCCGGTCTCGGTGACGTCCCCCGTCGACAGGTCGACCGGCCGGCCGTTGAGCCCCTCGTCGTAGCCGCCGATCACCCGCCCGCCCGTGATGCCTGCCCCGACGAGCATCGCGGAGGTCCACGTCCAGTGGTCCTTTCCCCCCGTGGCGTTCAGCTTCGGCGTGCGCCCCATCTCCGAGACCACCACCACGGTGACCTCCTCCGCGAGCGGCCGCCCCGACGTGCCGATGCGACTGTCGAGCTCCCGGAAGATCGCCGCGAGATCGTCGAAGAGCAGGTCGAAGTTGGTGCTCTGCTGCTGGATGCCGGAGTGGCTGTCCCAGCCGAGGTCACAGAAGCCGCCGTGCTGGATGACGACGCAGCGGCTGTAGCCGCGCTCCAGGCAGGTGATCCCCGGCCCGATGAGATCCTTCACGCGGGAGCACCCGCCGGAGTCGGGTGGCGTGAGGTCCACCTCGCCCGCGATGGCGGCCACGAGGGCGGACTGATCGAGCGCCTCGCCGTAGGCCGCCAGGAAGCTCTGCGCGCGCCCGGCCGGGGCGGTGGCTGCGCGGCTCGACACGCGGGCACGTACGCGCGCGCTCACGATGTCGTCGACCTCCGTGGGGAGCCCTCGCAGCCGCGGCTCGGCGTACTCGAACGCGCTCGCGTCCAGGAGCGGGCCGAGCTGGCCGTTCGCGCCCACGCGCACGACGGTCCCGCCGTACGACTCGGTGTACGACGGCCCGGAGAGCACGAGCGAGGGGAGGAGGTAGCCGGCCGAATTGCCCGCGGCGATGGCCGGCCAATCGTCGGCGGCGGCGCCGCTCGAGCCGGTGAACAGGATTCGACGGCAGCGCTCGTGTGTCACGGAGCGGATCTCCATCCCGTTGACGAACGCGGTGCGGGACGCGTTCGCCTCGAGGAAGGCGCGGACGTTGGGCCGGGAGGGCGCGTCGGTGAAGTCGAGCCCGCCGGCGCTCGCCAGGACCCCCTCCGCCTCCATGTCGACCCCGTCGCTCCCGAACATCGGGCCGTACACGTAGGTCGGGTCCCACCCCCCCACGCAGTACACGAACAGGAATTTCCGATCGTTCCCCGTGCCCGCCGCGAGCCGCCGCGGGAGCATCAGCCCGCCCAGGGCGCCGAGCGACAGGGCGCCGAACGCGCGGCGGGAGAGGCGCATCAGTAGCTCACGAACGCGGGGTCGCGCAGGAGGGCCTGGAGCACCGCGGCCCAGGCGGTGTCGATGTCGCCGGCGTCCCCGCCCGCCTCGTACCAGAGCGAGGCGTCGTCCGCGATCTGCTCGTCCGTGGCCCGCTCGGCGAGCAGACGCCACCGGAGCGCGCGGAGCTGCGTCGCGAAGGCAGGTTCGTCCGGCTGCGGGCCCCCGAGGTCGAGCAGGAGGGGCGCGCCGCCGTGAAGGTCGTTCGCGACCACCTGCGTGCCGACGGCCTCCGCCACGCGCGCGATCACGCGCTCCCAGGTCAGGCCGGGCTCACGCTGCGCGCGCGTCACGTACGCGCCATCCACCCCACCGCCCAGGATGCGGTAGCCGTACGTGTCGTTGCCGAGCTGATCGTAGCCCCGGTACTCCCACCGGAACCCGACCAGATCCGCCATCACCGACTTGAGCAGCGTCGCGTCGAGGAGGCGGGCCGTCGGCTCCTCCGCGCCGCCGTCGGTCTGGGTGCCGGCGCGGTAGACCGCGCTCTCGGTGGCCGCGGCGATCACGTCCTTCAGGCGGCCGGTGCCGACGTAGGCACGCCGGAGCGTCTCCACGCGCTCGAAGTCGTCCACCGTGAGCTCGCGGCGCCAGTACATCTCGGCGACGGACTCCGCGGTGCACCGGGCGAAGCGGGGGTCCGCCGCCACGTGGTTTCCGAGGTCCGCGAGGCCCGACAGCGGATCCCCGTACCAGGCCGGCGTGACGCCGAGGAGCGCCTCCCCGATGAGCTCCCGCTCCGGGTGGTACGTCGTCGTCTCGGTGCTGTTGTACTCCTGGGGCGTCCAGAAGCCGAAGAGGCTGGCCGCGACCGGGTCGAGCGCGCTGTGACAGCCCTGGCAGCCCGGGTTCGTCGACAGCGCGTCTTCGATGCCGTCCGAGTCGCCGAGGGACACCGCGCCGGTGAACGACACGGGGCGCGAGAGGTAGTCGACGCAGACCAACAGGCGCGCGATCGCGCCCACGCGCATCCGGTTGTAGTTCGTGAACGTCGTGTAGTAGCGCCACCAGAGGCCGTTCGTGGCGAGCACGCCCGCCGCGGGGCGGCCGTCCGTGTAGGACACCTCATGCCAGCCGGTGTCGCCGGGGGTCCAGGTCACCGGCCAGGTGAGCGCGAGCACCTCGTCCGCCATCGTGGTGTCGGCGGTGACGATCTCGGTCCACGGGCGGTCCTCGGCCGCGATGCGCGCCATCAGTCGCAGGGGCTCCTCGCCGACCCCGCGCTCCCACTGGTACTCGAGCTCGGAGTGGCCGTAGAGCCCCGGAAACTCCCGCCAATCGATCAGGTATTCGTCCACCTCGGTGAGCCAGCGCTCGCCGAGCACGTCCACGAGGCGCCCCTCGAAGCGGGGATCGTCCAGGTAGGCGTCGCGGTAGCTCGAGAGCAGGGAGGCATCGGCCTCGACGGCGTCGAGCTCCTCGGCCGCGGGCAGCACTCCGCGCAGATCCAGGCTCATCCGCCGGAGGAGCCGCGGGGCGTCGAGCGGCTCGAGCCGCGCGTCCCGATCCGCCACGGGGGTCCACTCGTGGAGGTGGAGCTCGGTCGGGGCCTCGGCGGGCTCCGTCGGCACGGAAGGGGTGCACGCCAACGCGTGGAGGAGCGCGATCATGGCGGGACCATCCGACCGACGAACGCGGCGAGGAGCGGCTCGAGGTCCAGGCACGCGCGGCCCAGCTCCTCGTCTTCGTACCGCATCTCGCCGCAGCCGCTGCAGTCCGCGTCGAGCGTGAGCGCGTACCACCAACCACCGGGGTCGCGGATGTCGACCTCCCCCGTCGCGCCCCGGCAGCTCTCCGCGTCCCACGCCCCGCCGGAGATGTACACGGCGTCCTGATCGAGGCTGATGCCCCCGTAGAACGTCGCCGAGGCCGGACCGCCCGTCGCGTATACCGCCACGCTCGGCCGGGGCCCTGTCCAATCCGGCAGGTTGGTCCCCCCCCAGGTCCCCACCACCGTGGACGAGAAGGCCCCGGTCTCGTCGATGGTGAGGTAGGTCTTTCCCGCCGCGAGGAAGGTCGTGCCATCCAGGAGCGTCACGTAGGCGTCCGCCTCGAGCTGAACGTCCACGGCGCTCCCGGCCGCCTCCGTGTAGACCGCGTACCCGGCCCACGTGCGCCCATCGGTGGCGAGGCAGCCCTCGAACGCCGACGCGATGCTGAAGTTCCCGCTCAGGTTCGGGCAGGGGCTCGCGATGCCGGCGAACAGATCGCGCCAGTTCTCCAGGGCCGCGACCGCGTCCGGAAGGCCGGGGTCCAGCAGCGTTTGGGCGTGGCTCGCGGCGGTGGTGGCGTCCCACGTCGGGGCGGGCGCGACGAGGCCGGCGGATCCGGTGTCGGAGGGGGCGGTGTCGGAGGGCGCGGTGTCCGAGATCCCGGTGTCGGTGACGTCCGAACCGGCGCAGGCCTGCGCGAGGACTAGCGCGAGCATGTGAGCAGCACCTCGAGCAGCGCGAGGTCCGCGTCGTAGAGCCCGCCGCCCACGGGCATCGTGTGCTCGTCGAGCGTGCGCGCGCGGATGCGATCGGACCAACGGGCGAGGTCCGCCTCGGTCTCGAAGTCGACGCCCTCCGGCGCGCCGCGACGGTCGGGCGTGCTCGCCGCGTGGCACGACGCGCACCACGTCAGGAAGAACCCGTGCCCCCAATTCTCCCACGTCACCGCCGGCGCACTCACGCACGTCGCGGACCTCGTCGCGACCGCGGGCGGCGGGTCGACCGGGGCGCAGCCGAGCAGGAGGAAGAGCAGCAAGCGGCGACTATACGCGCACCGGAGGGCCGACGCCCTCTCAGCGTTCGGCGCCCGCCGGAAGGCCTGCGAGGAAGGCCCGCGAGGCCGCCTGGGCGTCTTCGAGGACCGACTCCGCGGAGGGATCGTCCGCGAGCAGGAGGAGCCGACCCTCGATCCCGAGGACGACGCCGGCCCGATCGATGCAGTCGCGGTCGAACGGCGTCTCGACGCGCCAGCGGTGTGCCACGGCGGCGGCGACCGAGTAGAAACCCGCCCGCGCGAGCCCCCGGAGCACGGCACCCTCCGCGCCGCGCTGGACCCGGTCGCTGTCGGGGCCGTCCGCGATCGAGCGGCGCACCTGGTTCAGCGCCGGGATGGCGCGCGTCGGGCCGGCCATCGCAAGTGCCCTGGCGAGCGCGTTCAGGGGTGGGCTCGGGGTCGTGGTGACGCCCGCGGGCACGACGGCGCGCGGCCCGGGCAATCCGGCGGAGTCCACGTAGGTGTCGCCGGTGGGCGGGGTGGCGAGGTCTGCCGCGCTCACGACGAACGGCTCCGACGCGCGCGGCCCAGCGGCACGGGCATGGACCCGGAGCGCCTCGGCCGGCTCCCAGTAGTCCCACGGGTCGGTCGGAGCGAGGGGATCCGCGGTGTCCGCCCAGGCCTCGGTCAGGGTCGCCCGGAGCGCGGTGCGGGCCGCGGGATCGCCCGCCGCGCGCGGCAGGTCGAGGATCGGGGGGGGCGCGCCGGTCGAGAAGGCGAGGCCCGTGCGACGGGCGGCCGCCGCGCGCGCGTAGAGAGCGGCCACCGGCGTCGGCGGCGCCGGCGGATGGCGCCCCTCCGCCAGCGCGGCGCAGAGCTGGGCGTCGCGCGTGAGCGCGGCCGCGAAGGCGTCCCGGATCCGGCGCGGATCGGGCTCGGAGATAGGGGTCCCGACAACCTCCGCCGCGGCCGCAGCGTACCGCTCCGCGCACCCGGCGTGGTCCCCGGCGAGCGCGCGGGCCCGCGCCAGATCCCGGCCCTGCGCCGCGAGGTGGCCGAGGGCGCGCGCGCGGACCGCGTCCCAGGAGGTCTCGTGCCAGAACTGGGGACCGGGAGCCGCGCGCGGGGCCGCGCCGGGGGTGGCGGCCGGGGTGGCGCCGGGGGTACCGGCCGGGGTGGCGCCGGGGACCGCGGGCGAGCCGCACGCCGCGAGCATCAGGACAAACCCAGCGAGGAGGCGTGGAACCCGTGCGCGCCCCTGCGCTCGCGCACCAGTGGTCGTGCTAAATTCCACCCGCGATGATGGCACTCCTTACGCTCCTAGGCTGCGGCGGGGAGGCCTCCGGGCCCCCCATCGTCTGGATCACGCTCGACACCGTGAGCGCCGCTCACATGCGGCTGTATGGTGGCCGCGCGGAGATGCCCACGCTGGAGCGCTTCGCGCGGGACGCCGTCGTGTTCGACCATGCGTACAGCCACTTCCCGCAGACCCAGCAGTCGCATTGGACCATGTTCACCTCGACGCTCCCGGAGGTGCACCGAACCGCGTCCGACGCGCGGACCACGATGTACGCGGGGCCGACGATCGCGGAGCACCTCGCGGCGGCGGGCTACGCCACCGGCGGCTTCGTCGGCGGGCTCACGCTCAGCATCGAGGCGAGCGGCCTGGACCGCGGCTTCGGCGTCTACGACCACGCCAGCGCCTGGGGCCGCGACAACGACCTTCGGCCCGCGTCGCAAGTGCGGGCCCAGGCCCTGGCGTGGATGGCCGAGCAGGACCGCCCCTACTTCGCCTTCATCAACCTGTTCGAGGCCCACTCGGCCTACGAGCCGAAGGACGGGAAGCGCTACGACCCCGACTACACGGGCCACGCAGACGGCTCGCTCGCCACGCTCGCCCGCGAGCGGAGCAATCCCTGGATGAGCCCGCGCGACATCGCGCACGTCGTGGCGCTCTACGACGCGGAGCTCACGGAGCTCGACCAGGAGCTCGAGGCCTTGTTCGCGGCGATCCCGGCCGAGGCGATCGTGGTCGTCACCTCCGATCACGGCGAGTCCTTCGACCACGGCTACCTGTTCAACCACCCCGAGGTGGTCTACGACTCGGTCCTGCACGTGCCGTTGCTGATCCGGGCGCCGGGCATCCCCGCGCGCCGGGAGGCGGCGCAGGTGGGCCTGATGGACCTGACGCCGACCGTGTTGCAGCTCGCGGGGCTCCCCCCGATGGTGGGCGCGGCGGGCCACCCGCTCCTGCCGGAGACCCCCCCGCGCAGCCCGCTCTACGCCCGATCGCGCGCCCCGACCGGGGGCCGCGCGCTGCTGGCGGCTCGCACGCCCACGGCGAAGGGAGTCTTCGAGGAAGGCGGCGCGAGCTGGGCGTTCGACCTGGTCGCCGATCCCGGAGAGCACGCGCGCACCGCGCTCCCGGCGGAGCTCGCCGACGCGCAGACGCGCTACGACGCGCTCGCGGCCACGGACCTCCCGAGGGGCCTCCCGTCGCGCTTCCAACCGCCGGCCCACGAGCTGAAGGAGCGGCTCGAGGCGCTCGGGTACACGTCCGCGGAGGACGGGCGGGCCGCCGAACACCCGGGCTCGAGGCCCCCGATCCACCCCGGCGCCCCCCCGGGCCCCCCGCCGGGCCCGCGCCCCGAGGCGACGCTCCAGGTAGAGTCCGCCGGGCCGCCCCCGCCCCGCTGAGCGCGTCCCCCTCGCGGCGAGCGCCCGCTGGCTACCAGGGCGCCGCCACCCCGTTCCACGTGCGCACCTTGTCGCCGCTCCCAAATCCCACGACGATCTCCCGCACCGAGTTTCCGTTGTACGGTTGGGGTTGGTAGATCGCGTCGTCGCGCCAGCCCCCCACTCCGTTTCCCCACACCGCGCCGTGCCCGTACAGCTCGGCCACCGGGTCGGAGAAGCTGGTGACCGTGCCATCCAGCTCGACCCGGTAGAAGCCGCGCGACGAATAATCCGCCACGTAGAGGTTTCCGCACGCGTCCACCTCGATCCCGTCGTGGTAGCCGATGCCGACGCCCGACGCGTACACCAGCGGCTCCGACGTGGGGTTCAGATCGGCGTCGAGCGTCACGTAGTAGACGATGCCACCCGTGCCGATCGAGCCGATGTACATGATCGTACTGTCGAGGTTGAAGTTGAGGGAGTGCGCGGACCATCCGCTCACGGTCACCAGGGTGGTGAGCTCGCCGCTGGTGGGGTCCACCCGCAGCACCGCCACTCCGTTGGCGACGTACACGTTTCCGTCCGGTCCCACCGTCACGCCGTAGACGCTGCCCACCGCGGAGGAGATGGTCGCGCTGCCGCCGCTCGGCGTGACACGGAGCAGTCGGGCGTTGGTGCTGTCTCCCAGCACCAGGTCACCGTCGGGGAGCCGATCCATTTGTTGGATGCCGGAGAGCCCGGGGAGGAACACCGAGCGGCTCCCGCCGTAGGTGCTCTTGATGAGCGAGCTCCCGTCGAACCCGATGAGCGTCTCGTCGCTGCTCTCGAACGCGATGCCGTGGTAGGCGCGCGCGTCGGACAGGGTGGTGTCACCGCCGTTGAACGCGGGGACGTCGTCGCATTGGATCTCGACGAGCAGGCTCGCCTCCGCCGACACCGCGGTGTGGTACCCGTCCGTCACGGACGCGACCGCGCGGAAGGTCTCCCCGAGCTCCACCTGGCTGCCGGGCACGACCAGCAGATCGTTCAACGTCGGGACCAGGAACCCATCGTCGTACCAACGGATCGAGATCGTGAGCGGATCGCCCTCGGGATCGGTCGCGGCGGGGTCGAGGACGAGCGTGATGGCGTCCCCGGGGCCCACCGCCGCGGGGCTGAAGGAGAGGCCCGGCGGCGTCGGCGCGGCGTTCCCGAGGACAGCGGAGGCGACGCTCGGGGGCCCGGCGTCGGTCCCGTCGGTGGGGGTCACGGTCACCTCCCAGACCTGGTCCTGCACCGTCGTCGCGCCCGACACCTCCACCCCCGTGAGGTCGACCGGGACGCCGTCCAACGTCCAGCCATAGCTGTAGGTCACCGGGTCCCCGTCCAGGTCGATCGACGGCTTCACGATCACCACGGCGAAGTCCTCGCCCGCGTCCGGAGCAGGCGGCGACAGCACGATCTGCGGGGCGGTGGGCGCCCGGTTCGCGGGGGCCGTTCCCGTGTCGTCGAGGTCGGTGTCGTCGGGTTCGTCGGTGTCCTCGACCGGCGGGACGTCGGTGTCGGTGTCCTCGGCGGAGTCGGGCTGTTCGACCTGGGGCGTGCAGGCGACGAGCGCCAGGGACAGGAGCATGGGAGGCCTCGGCCTCGACTATACCGGAGGCGACGCCGAGGCGCGCGGCTCCCCCGTGCCCGCCGGATGTGCCCCACCCGGCCCCCCACCCGGTCGGCACCGGGTCCTCAAAGGAGATAGCGTTCCGCCCATGCTCACCCTCCCGCTCCTCTCTCTGCTCGCCTGTGAGCCCCCGGCGCCCGCGCCCGCCCCGACCGCGACCCCCGCCCCGACCGCGACCCCCGCGCCCGCCCCGCGGCCCGCGGCCTGGGCCGTCAACCCCACCCTCCTCCGCTACGATGACGGCGTGGTCACGGTGAGCGTACAGGTCGAACACATGGCGGGCGCTTCCCCGGGCCTCGCCGCGGCGCCCGCGGGCGAGATGTGGCTCGGCGCGACCGTGCTCACCACCTCCGGCGAGGAGATCGACATGGCCGTGCAGACGGTCTTCCCGGATCGCGTGGGCGAGCCCTTCACGTTCTCGTCGCAGGTCGGCGCCGATGTCGAGGTCGTGATCGTCGGCCTCTGGGGCAAGAAGATCGAGCCGTGCGACTCGAGCCGGAGCGGCTGCCAGATGTTCGGCTTCGTCCTCGACGAGTCGCTCGCCGCCTGGCCGGCCGACACCTACACGGCGACCCCACCGCGCCGCCAGCGCTTCCTCCCGCCGCAGATGGCGGTGCAGGTGGCCGCCCCCGCGATGTCCGTCGAGCGCCAGAAGGCCCTCACGGACGCGATGGCGCCCCTCTGGGCCTCGGAGGAGCAGCGCTTCGGCACCCACTTCACCCTGGCGAGCTGGGCGCTGGCGGATGGCTCCCCCACCCCCGGGGCCGCCCTGCCGAGCGCGGCCCCGAGCGAGGTCGTGCACAAGAACGTTCACGATGGCCCCCTCGCCTCCCGGCTCGCGGCCACGTTGGGCGAAGGCGTGAGCGTGCGACACGACGCCGCGGCCAGGGCGGACCTCGCCGTGCGCCTCGCCGCGACCGCCTGCCCGCCGGGCCTGGAGTGCAAGTAGGCGCCTGGGGCGCACCGGTCCCGGCCAGCCTGCTCGTCGCGATCACCGCGCTCCTCGCGCTGCGCCTGCTGCTCTTCGTCGGGGCGGCGGCCGTGGAGCTCGCGCGGCGGCGGCGCCTCCCGTGGCCGCTCGACGGAGAGCTGCCCCGCGCCTCGGTCATCGTGCCGGCGTTCAACGAGGAGCGCGTGCTGGAGGGCACCGTCGCGAGCCTGCTCGCCTCGGATCACCCCGACCTCGAGATCATCCTCGTCGACGACGGCAGCACGGATGCCACCGCCACGCTCGCCCGGGCCCTCGCCGACCGCCACCCGCGCGTGCGCCTGCTCCTGCGGCCGGCGAACGGCGGCAAGTCCGCCGCGCTCAACGCCGGCATCGCGGTCGCCACCGGCGCCCACATCGTCACCGTGGACGCCGACACCCTCCTCCACCCGCGCGCCCTGCGTCGCCTCTGCGCCCCGCTCGTGCTCCCCGGCGTCGACGCCGTGGCCAGCAACGTGAAGGTGGGGAACCGCCAGCGTTGGATCAACGTCTGGCAGAGCCTGGAGTATGTCGTCGGCCTCAACCTGCACCGTCGCGGGCAGGCCGCGCTCGGATGCATCACGACGATTCCGGGCGCCGCGTGCGCGTTCCGCCGGGAGGCTCTCGCGGAGGTCGGGGGCTTCTCCTCCGACACCGTCGTCGAGGACACCGATCTGACGCTCTGCCTGCTCGAAGCGGGCAAGCGCATCGTGTTCCAGCCCACCGCGGTCGCCTACACCGAGTCACCCGACACGATCGGCGGTCTGTTTCGCCAGCGTACGCGCTGGGCCCGCGGCTACTTCCAGTGCCTGTGGAAGCACCGCCGCTCGTTTTTCCGGCGCGACGTGCTCGGTTGGTTCGGCATGCCGGACCTGTTGCTCGTCAACGTCCTCTTCTATGGGCTCGTGCCCCTCTCGCTGCCGGCGCTGGGCTCCCTCCTCGGGGCCGCGAGCGCGGGCACCGTGAGCTGGGGCGCCCTGGCCGGGGGCGTGGCGGGCCTCTTCGCCGTGGATCTCGCGGTCGCGGCCGGCGCCTACACGATCGACGGGGAAGACCTCCGCGAGCTGCGCCACGTGCCGCTGAGGCAGCTCGTGTGGCCATGGTTCCTGCTCGCCGTGTTCGTCGTGGCGGCGTGGCGATTTCTGTCCGGCGCGCGGGGCTGGGGCACGCCGGCGCGGCAGGGGGTGCTCGCGGAGGCCGGGAAGGGCGGGAAGACGGGGGTGGTCCGGTAGCGGCAACGCTACGAGTCCCGCGGGACGCGCCCTACGGAGTGAGGGTCGCCACCCGGGTCGTGAAGCCGACCGCGGCGCCGAACGAGGTGTTCACCCGCCAGGCGGAGGTGCCCTCCGGCGTCACCTCGTCGAGCTGCCCGGCATTGGTCCAGGACAGGAGCGTATTGCCCCCCGGCAGGCGCTCCGCGCCGCCGAGATAGGGAATGAGCAGGCACTCCTCGGGGGAGTAGCGCCAGCCCAGGCTCGCCTCCCAAGCGAGCTCGTCGAGCACGATCTCGTTCGCGAACGAGCAGCCGTGTTCGAGGTCCTCGTGGTCCCGGTTGAAGACCAACACTCCGCCCTCCACCGCCTGGACGCTGTGGGGAAACTCCAGGAATTCGTCCCCGTGCGGGTTCGCGAAGTCCCCCTCGCCCCCGTCGGTGAGCGACCAGAGCTGCTCCCCGCTCTGGCGGTCGATCTTCACGACCGTGCTCTGGTACGACATCGTGAGGTAGTACGCGTCGTCCGTGGCATCGTAGGAGAGGCCGTTGATGTGGCTCCAATCTTCGACCTCGGGGTCGTCCGGGTAGTACCCCTCGTAGGTCCGCGACAGGTCGGGGGAGAAGTGGTCCCACGCGTTCCACACCACGCGCTCCGTGCCATCCGGGGCCCGCTCGACCAGGGTGTCCCCCATCAGCTTGCGCCCGTCGATCTCGCGTAGATCCCAGCCGAACGAGGCGTAGCCGCCGGGGGTGTACTCGACGAAATCGATGTGCCCCTCGGTGACGCCGCTCTCCTCGACCGTGCTCCCGTCGAGCGCCACGCGGTAGATGATCCCCACGTCCGCGATCCGCCCCGCCGGGTAATTGTAGAGGATGGCCTTGCGATCGAGCGAGAGCCGCGCGCGGTACACCGGCGGCGCGGGCGGGCTGTCTTCCACCGGCCACGCCCACACCGCCCGGCCGCGGCTGTCGAGCGCGACCACGCCGGCGCCGTTCATGAGGAGGATGGAGGCCAGGGTGAAGCCGGGCTCGGCCTCGTCGGGGGCCTCGGCGGACCAGTGGAGGTCGGGCACCCAGGCGGGGCTCGCCCCGGTGGTGATCACGGCGCGGTCGGAGCCGCCGCTGCCATCCGCGGTGAGGGCCTCGACGTGCACGTTCACCTCGGTCAGGGGCGGGAGGCCCACGAGCTGCACCGCGTGATCCGTCCCCTCGGCGGCCTCCTCCACCACCACGGCTCCGTCGAGGAACGTGGCGGTCACGCGCGCCCGTGACGGCTCCGCGGTGGACCACGTGACGTTCACCACCGTGGCGACAATCGCGGGCGCGAGGTGAACGCCGTCTTCGGTGAGGGTATTCTCGAAGACATCGTCGGGAGCCGCTGTGTCCTCGGCCGGCTCGACGGCAGCGGGCTCATCGATCGGAGCGGAGCAGGCGAGCAGGACGTGAAGCATCCCTCACAGCATGCTCGGTGCCGCTCGCGGTTCCGTCAGGAATTCGTGAACGCCTCGACATCGCCGGGATCCGGCCGCCGCTCGCTCAACCGCCCTCGAGCTCCCCCCGCAAGCTCTCCGCGAACAGCGGCGCGAGCTGCTCCGGCTCGGCCGGCAGCGTCGCGATCAGCCACAACATCGCGGGCACCCCGAGCAGGAGCGTCAACATGTGCACCCACCGCAGGGCGAAGGCGACGAACACCGCGTCCGCCGTATCGCCCACCGCGAAGGTCGGGAAAAGCGCCACGACGAGCACCTCCACCGCGCCGAACCCGCCCGGCACGAGCACGCCGGCCACGCTCGCGACCGCCGTGAGGGCCTGCATGAACACGACGCCGAGCGGATCCGACGGGACCCCGGCGGCGGAGAGCGAGAACATCGTGGACACGCTCAACACGAGCAGGTTCACGAGGCACAACGCCGCGGCCTGGGCCCAACGCCCCGGCGAGATCTCGCCCACGGCCGCGAAGCACCGCACCCACCAGTCGACCCGACCCGCGACGCGCGCGGCGATCCGGGCGGGCAGGACGCGGGTGAGGAGCACACCGCTCCATCGCACCATGCCGGCCGGCCGATAGCACAGCGCCGCCATGGGGAGCGAGACCAGGCCGGTCAGGAGGGCGATGGGCGTGACGAGCACCACCACGTCGTCCGGAAGCGAGGTCGCGACGATGGGCCACAACACGAGGGTGGAGAGGCCGAACATCAGCACGGCGAGGGCGCGCGCGAGCAGGGCGGCGGCCAGGGCGGTGACCATCGGGACGCCGTAGCGGTGCCGCAGATACCACGCCGCCGCGAACTCTCCGACCGGGCCGGGGAGCGCGAGCGAGAGGGCGTTTGCGCCGAAGACCACCCAGGCGAGCATCGCCGCGGGCGGCCGGGAGCGGACCGGGAGGAGCGCACGCCATCGGAGGCCCTGAACGCCGAGCGAGGTCATCCAGACCCCGAGCGAGAGCGCCAACCACCCGGGCGAGAGCTCGATCAGGCGCCGCCCGGTCTGGGCCGCGCCCTCCATCAACGCGAGGATCCCGCCGCCGAGCACGGTGATGCCGATCGACGAGAGGAGGACCGCGAGGATGACGCGCGCCGCGGGGCGGCGGTACCACGGGCTCATCGGGAGGGGCTCATGGGGACGGGCTCATGGGGACGGGGTCCGGGCCCACGGATCCAGCGTCTCCGCGAGCACCGCGGCGATCTTCGTGTGCCCGCCGACGGTGGGATGCACCTCGTCCAGGAACATCTGCGCGGCGTCGGTCCCGACGAACGCCGCGGGGGTGTCGGCGATCGGCGCGTCGAGGGAGGTCGCGTACGCCCGCATGGCGTCGCGATACTTGTCGCGGAAGTCCCCGACCTCGCCGTCCGCCGGATCGCGCACGCACGGGAGCACGAGGAAGGCCGTCTTGCCGCCGCCCGCGGCCACCAGGCTCGCCATCGCCGCGAGGTTGGCTTCGTAGTCGGGGAGCGCCACCCGGAGGGTCGGCGGGCCGTCGGGCCCGTTCGGCGGCGGGGTGCCGGGCGCGTTGGGCGGCGGGCCCCCTGGCGCGTCCGGCGGCCCCTTCACCGGCGAGCCACCCGGCGGCTTGGGGGGCATCTCGCCGTTCGCGAGCATCCCGCCCGGCCCGTTGGGACCGCCGTTGACCGGCGGCGGCTCGCCCGGGCGGTTCGGCGGTGGCGGCCGGCTTCCGGGCGCACCGAGGCCCACGCGGACCTCCTCCACCGCGTCGCCGTAGCGCAGCTCGCCCACCCACTCGCGCAGCAACACGTACGCGCTGCTCCGCGCCAGCAGCGGCACCATCGCGGGGAAGCGCGTGGCGTCGGGCCACCGCGCGCCCTGCGCGTCGCTCCAGAGCGTCGCGATGACGAGCAGGTCCGGCTCGTAGTCCAGCAGCGACTCCTCCAGGGCGCGGCGTGCCTGCCACGACGACCACCCCGGCGCGCCGCCGTTGAGCACGGTGATGTGGGGGTCGACTCCCTGAAGCGCCGCTTCGAGCTGGCGCGCGAAGGTGTCCTGGTCCGACACGAGCACGCCGAACACCGTGGAGTCCCCCACGAGGAGCACGCGCCGCTCGCCGGCGGGCTTGGCCACGGGGATCTCGGGCCCACGCAAGCCGTGGCTGTTCACCACGGTGCCCCCGGGGATCCCGAACGAGAACTGCCTGCCCGTTCGCGGGCGCCAGCCGGTCACGACGTTCACCACCATGTTGGGCTCGCCGGGCACGGACTCGCCGGGCATCGCATCCAACGACCGGCGCGCCGGCAGCAGCTTCCCCCCCACGCGCCTGGCGGTGACCTCCGCGATCCCGGCGACGAGCAGGACGACCGCGAGGGAAAACAGCAGACGTCGCTTCATCGGGGGCGCGTATCCCGGGGCGTCGGGGGCCGGAGAGCGGGGTGCCGGGCGCGCGCCAGGGCGTCCAACACCGCCGCCGCCTTCAGCTCCATCTCGTCCACCTCGGCCTCGGGATCGGACAACGTCACCACCGCGCCGCCCACTCCCACCGAAGCCTCGCCGCCGGAGAGCACCGCCGCCCGGATGAGCACCGAGAGGTCCGCGGCGCCGCACAGCGACAGGTACCCGACCGCGCCCGAGTACACCCCCCGTGGCCCCCCCTCCAACGCGTCGAGGAGGGTCATGCTGCGGGCCTTGGGCGCCCCGGTCATGGAGCCCGGCGGAAAGGCCGCCTCGAGCA
This sequence comes from Pseudomonadota bacterium, assembly GCA_030685065.1. Lineage (GTDB taxonomy): Bacteria > Myxococcota_A > UBA796 > UBA796 > SXON01 > CAJBVW01. The sequence continues at coordinate 18,832 of JAUXQH010000155.1, forward strand.
CGTCCGTGGCGCCGAGGCCCGCCCGGAGGCGGCCGGTGATCGTGCTGACGAGCTGGTGCACCGTCGCGAAGCTCTCGACCGCGTAGAGGTTCGGCACCGCGACCGAGCCCGGCTCGCACACGCGACCGAGGTCGTTGCGGAGAAGGTCCACGATCATCAGGTTCTCGGCGCGGTCCTTCTCGGATGCCCGGAGCCCGTCCCGCGCGGCGGCGTCGGCCGTCGCGTCCCCCTCGCGGCGGCGCGTCCCCTTGATGGGCTGGGCGGTCACGACGCCCGCGGCGGTCACGGAAACGAACCTCTCTGGCGACGACGAGAGCACCGCCACCTCTCCGAGATCGAGGAGCGCCGCGAACGGGGCGGGGTTCACCCGGCGCAACACGCGGTAGGCGACGCCGGGCGGCACGTCGTAAGGGAACCGCACCTCGTTGGTGAGGCAGAGCTCGTAGCTCTCGCCTTCGTGGAGGTGCGCGCCCGCCGCGTGCACCCGGGCGAGGTACGCCGCGCGGTCGTGCCGCCACGCCAGGGCGAGCGGCGGGCCGGGATCGGGCGGAACGGCGGCGACAGGGGGCCGGGGGGCCGGCGCGGCCGCGAGGAGCGTCGTGATCGACGCCATCCACGCCCGGTTGTCCACGTGATCGAGCGCGAGCAGGTGGGTGACCCCCTCCAGGTGGTCGACGATGACGGCGCGGTCGAGGAAGAGGAGCTCGGCGTCCGCACCGCGCGCGGGGTGGGGCACCGGCGCACCCAGATCGGCGCGGAGCTCGTACCCGAAGACGCCACAGAACCCCAGCGCGAACGGGAGGCCGGCGACGGGAGGCCGGGGGGCCCGGAGCGCGTCGCGGAGGAAGTCGAGCAACCGCTCCTTCCGCACTTCCGGGGGGACGCCCGCGCGCTGGATCGTCAAGCTCTGATCGGGCGCGCGATAGGACACCGTGTAAGCGAGTGGTCCCGACGCATCTCCGAGGATGGACCACCGCGTCCCGACCGAGGTCGCGGCGCCGTCGAACCAAACGGACGGCGGGACGCTGAAGCGTTGGCCGTGGAGCCACTCCGCGTCCACGGCGCCGGGCAACGCCGCGTGCAGGAGGGGGGTGGGAGCCCGCACCGGGGAAGAGGGCAACGGGGAGGGAGGCAACGGGGACAGAGGCATGGGGGCGGCCGCCGGGGGCCGCGGGGGGATCCGGGGGCCCCTCCGTGCGCCCGCGATGGCCACGAAGTTGGCGATCAAGCGCTGGCCCCACCCGCTGGCGATCGACTCCGGGTGGAACTGCACGCCCCACCACGGCCGCGACGTGTGGCGGAGCGCCATCAGCACGCGATCCGCGTCGTCCGTCCACGCCGTGCCCACGAGCTCTCCGGACGGCCCCCCCGGGCAGGCTGCGGGCAGATCGACGCAGGCGAGCGAGTGGTAGCGCACCAGCTCCGTGGGCGACGGAATGCCCTCGAAGAGGCCCTGGCCGTCATGCACGACCGGGGACGTACGCCCGTGCCGTGGCGACGGCGCGTGGACGACCCGCCCGCCCGCGTGGTGCGCCATCACCTGCATGCCGAGGCACACCCCGAGCACCGGGGGCCGCCCCTCCGCGAGGGCCTCGGCCGTGAAGCGCGCGTCGGCGCACCGATCCGGGCGCCCCGGACCGGGCGAGAGCACCACCGCGTCGAGCTGCCCCCAGTCGAGGCTGGCGAGCCGCGCGTCGTCGTGCGCGATCACCGCGGGCAGGCGCCCGGTGCACGCGGCGACGGCGTGGGCGAGGTTCCAGGTGAAGGAGTCGTGGTGATCGACGAGCAGGACGCGCACGCGCGGCTTCTAGCCGTGCGGTGGCCGCGGTGCACAGGGACCACGGTGCACAGGGGCGGCTGCGCGCGGGCAAGGCGGGGCCGCCTCGCGCGGCGGAGCGGGTTAGACGGCGCCTCGCTCCCGAGTACCGCGATGTCCGATATCTATCCCCGTATCGAGTCCTGGGTCGATCTGGTCAAGCTCGAGCACGAGGTGCTCGACTTCTGGGGCGAGCACCAGGTGTTCGATCGCCTGCGCGCCCAGAACGCCGGTGGGGAGCCGTGGTCCTTCCTCGATGGTCCGATCACCGCGAACAACCCCATGGGCGTACACCACGCCTGGGGCCGCACGCTGAAGGACCTGTACTGCCGCTATTGGGCGATGAACGGGCGCCTGCTCCGCTATCAGAATGGGTTCGACTGCCAGGGCCTCTGGGTCGAGGTCGAGGTCGAGAAGGAGCTTGGCTTCGCGACGAAGCGGGACATCGCGGAGTTCGGGATCGACAAGTTCGTGCGCGCCTGCAAGGAGCGGGTGCTCACCTTCGCGGCCCGCCAGACCGAGCAGTCGATCCGCCTCGGCTACTGGATGGATTGGGACGATCCGAAGGTGCTCCTCGAGCTTCGGGACGCGCTCAAGAGCGACGTGCCGACGCTCACGGTCACCGCCACCAGCGGCAAGGATGTCACCGGCAGCCCCGAGCAGATCGTGTCGCGGCTCGGCACGCCCGAGTTGGGTGGCAGCTACTTCACGTTCTCGAACGAGAACAACTACACCATCTGGGCTTTTCTCAAGAAGTGCCACGACCAGAAGCACCTCTACCGCGGCACCGACGTCATGCCGTGGTGCTGGCGGTGTGGCACGGGCTTGAGCCAGATGGAGGTCGCCGAGGGGCGCAAGATCGTCGAGCACGTCTCGCCCTTCGTGCGGTTTCCGTTGCGCGGCCGCGAGAAAGAGGCCCTGCTCGTCTGGACGACCACCCCGTGGACCCTCACGAGCAACGTCGCCGCCGCGGTCAACCCCGAGCTCGACTACGTGAAGGTGCGGCACCAGGGTTGGGTGCTCTACCTGGGCAAGGCCGCGTACGAGAAGGCGCGCGAGCGCAACCTCGAGGCCGCGGGCGAAAAGCGCAGCGCGAAGCTCCCGCGGTTGGAGCAGCTGCTCAAGGGCAGCGGAGAGGTCGAGCTGCTCGGCACGCTGAAGGGCCGTGAGCTGGTGGGCCTCGAGTATGACGGTCCGTTCGATCACCTCCCCGCGCAGCAGACCCCCGGCGGCCTCACGCCCACCGGCGGAAACGGAACACCCCACCGCGGGATCGACTGTCACCGCGTGCTCGCGTGGGACATGGTCACCGAGGGCGAGGGCACCGGGATCGTGCACATCGCGCCCGGCTGCGGCGCGGAGGATGCCGCGCTCGGCCTGGTCGAGGGGCTCGTGGCCATCGCGCCGCTCGCCGACACGGGCGAATACATCCAGGGCTTCGGGGAGCTCACGGGCCGCCACGTGTCGACCGTGGCGGACGACATCGTGAACGACCTGAAGGCGCGAGGCCTCCTGGTCGCGAAGGAGCGGTACCCGCACGTGTATCCCCACTGCTGGCGCTGCAAGGAAGAGCTCGTGTTCCGCCTCGTGGAGGAGTGGTTCATCGACATGGGCTGGCGCGAGCGCATCCAGGCCTCCGTCCCGAAGATCCATTGGATCCCGGCCGACGGCGAGGCCCGGGAGATGGACTGGCTGCGCAACATGGGCGATTGGATGATCTCCAAGAAGCGCTTCTGGGGCCTCGCCCTCCCCATCTGGGTGTGTCGTGACTGCAAGGCGTTCGATGTCATCGGGAGCGAGTCCGAGCTGGCCCAACGTGCCATCGCCGGCTGGGAAACGTTCGAGGGCCACACCCCCCATCGCCCCTGGGTGGACGCCGTGCAGCTCCGCTGCGCGTGCGGCGGCACCATGGATCGCGTCCCCGACGTGGGGAACCCCTGGTTGGACGCGGGGATCGTGCCCTACAGCACGCTGAGCTACACGACCGATCGCGCCTACTGGGAGCGTTGGTTTCCCGCCGAGCTGGTGACGGAGTGTTTTCCTGGCCAGTTCCGCAACTGGTTCTACGCCCTGCTCTCGATGAGCGCGATGATGGAGGACCGCCCCCCCTTCAAGACGCTCCTCGGCCACGGGCTCGTGCGGGACGAGACCGGCGAGGAGATGCACAAGTCCAAGGGCAACGCGATCTGGTTCGACGACGCCGCGGAGCAATTCGGCGCGGACTCGATGCGCTGGCTGTACGCCCGCCAGGACCCCGTCCAGAACCTGAACTTCGGCCCGAGCCTCCTCCGCGACGTGCGCGGCGGCTTCCTCAACCAACTGTGGAACGTCCAGGCCTTCTTCGGGAACTACGCCCGCCTCGAGGGCCACGTCCCCGAGGGTCCCGGCGTGCCCTTCGCGGAGCGGCCCGACTTCGACCGCTGGATCCTGAGCGAGCTGCAGGACACGATCGCGGCCTGCCGCGAGGCGATCGAGACGCACGCGCACCAGGACGCCGCCAAGGCGATCGAGGCCTTCGTCGAGTCGCTCTCCAATTGGTACGTACGTCACAATCGCCGCCGGTTCCGGCGCGGCGCGCGGGACGGCCGCTCCGCCTTCGAGACGCTCGAGACCTGCCTCACGACCGTCGTGCGCCTGCTCGCCCCGATGCTCCCGTTCACGGCCGAGAAGCTCTACCAGAACCTGGTGCGCGGCGCCCACCCCGACGCCCCGATCTCGGTGCACCTCACGACCTACCCCCAGGTGTCGTCGGACGCGCGCGACCCCGCCCTCACCGCCCAGATGCGGGCCCTGGTGCGGATCACCACGCTGGCCCTGGCCGCCCGGGACGCGGCCAAGCTGAAGGTGCGCCAGCCGCTCCAGAGCCTCGTCGTCGGGCCCGCGAACGCCACCGAGCAGGGGGCCGTGCTGCGGTTTCAGGCGATGTTGCGCGAGGATCTCAACGTCAAGAGCGTAGACGTGCGGGAGCCGAAGACCCCGAGCGCCCTTAACTACCTCGTCAAGCCGGACTTCAAGGCGCTCGGGCCCAAGCTCGGGGACAAGATGGGCGCGGTCATCCGCGTGATCGGCACGGAGACCCCCCGCATCCTCGCCGAGCTGCGGCGCGGCGCGGAGAGCGTCACGGTCGAGGTCGACGGAGATCCCGTCGTACTCGTGCGTGGCGACTTCCTGCTTCAGCCCCAACAGCCGCCCGGGCAGTCCATCGCGGAGGACCGGGGCACCTGGTGCGCCCTCTCCACCGTGATCACGCGGGACCTCGAGCTCGAGGGGCTCATGCGCGATCTCCTCCGCCGCCTCCAGGCGATGCGCAAGGAGCTCGGCCTCGAGATCGTCGATCGCGTCACCCTCACCTGGGACACCGACGACGCCGATCTCGTCGAGGTGCTCGCCACCTGGGCGACCACCCTGCGCGACGATCTGATGGCCACGACGCTCGACCGCGAACCGGGGCTGGACGCCCCCGTGATCGAGCTGGGTGGGCACTCGTTGCGGTTGCGCATGGCGCGCGTCACGGCCTGAACGAAGCCGGCCCCGCGCCCCGAAAGGGACCGCGGGGCCGGACGGCAGGTTCGAACGGAGCTACTGACCGGCGACCGCGGAGGGCTCGACGATGATCTCGACCCGGCGGTTGTTGGCGCGGCCCTCGGGGGAGGCGTTGTCCGCGACCGGACGTGTCTCGCCGATCCCGACGGCGCGGATCCGCGCGGCGTCATAGCCGCGCTGCGTCAGGAAGGCGCGCACGGCCTCCGCGCGGCGCTGGGAGAGGCCCAGGTTGTCCCCGTCGCTTCCCTGCGAGTCGGTGTGACCCTCGATGAGGATGTTGCGCTCCTTCGTCGCCAGGAGCGCATCCGTCACCTGGCCGAGCCGCGTCTGCGCCTCGGGCAGGAGCGTGGACTCGTCGGAGCGGAAGAGCACGCTGCCGGAGAGGGTGATGACGAGCCCGCGGGCCTCTTCCTTGACCGCGGCGAGCTTCGCGAGGGCCGCCATGGCTTCGGCCGCGCGGGTCTCGGCGAGCGCGCGAGCGGTCTCGGAGGCGGCGAGCTGGGCCGTGGTCTGCGCCCCGGCCGCCTCGGAGGCGGTCAGCTTGGCCGCGGTGGTCGCCGCGACGGTCTGCGTGGCCGCGAGGTCCGACTGGGTCGCGCCAAGCTGGGCCTTGGTGTCCAGCATGATCACGTCCTGGGTCGCCTGGTACTGGGAGTTGGCGGCGGCCGTCTTCTTCCCTTCGCCAGCCTGGGCCGCGAGGGCCTCGGCGAGCTCCGCCTTGCGCTGGGCGACGTACGCGAGGTCCAGCGTGTGGAAGCCACGCGGATCGTCCTGGAAGGCCGTCTCGGCGAGCGCGAGGGCTTCTTTGGCCTTGTGCAGCTCGGCGGGAACGAGCGTGGCCGCCGGTCCGGAGCCCGCTTGTTGGTAGGCGTCCCGGGCGTTGGCGAGCTCGGGGGGGATCTTCGCGGCGCAGCCACCGAGGAGCCCGGCGACGAGGAGGATGGAGAGGTTCGAACGGATCACTTGGCACCCCCGGGGGCATACGGATTTTCGGATTGGAGCTTGCGGACGCGATCCATCGCGGCCTGGGCCGCGGTCTTCTCGGCATCGGCCCGCGACAGGGCGATGGCGAGCTCGGCGTCCGCCTCGGCGCGGAGGAGCATCGACTTCGCCTCGTCCTCGTCGCCCTTTTCGTTGAGCGCGGTGGCGGCCTCCAGCTCCTCCTTCGCGAGCTGGAGGTGCAGGGAAGCCTGCGGAACCTCGGGGGCTCCGAGCTCCTCCGCGGAGCGGATGGCGGCGGTGGAACCCTCCGTGTAGAGCGGCTTGGTCGTGGCGCAACCCGCCGCATTGGCGCCGATCGCGATCAGCAGCAATCCGGGGGTGAGGAATGAGAGGTTCATGTTTGCCTGCCTTCTTGGGTGCGAAGAGTCTGAAGTGTCAGAACCGAACCTATGCAAGTCAGGCCGAACGCAACGTCTCTGTTGTCGAGCAAATACTTCCGATTCAGGTCACTTGCTTGTTTCTGTCACGCGCCTGTCAGCGGTCTACTGATTCGGCTCCGTCTGCGCTCCGAGGGTCACCCGCACGCGGTGCGTGGCGCCATCGTCCACGAGCGGAACCCTGGCCGCGGCGGGGTCCAGCGCGACGTCATCGAGGGTGAGCGTCGCGATTCCCCGCTGCACGCCGCGAGGATTGAGGACCGTGATCTCATAGCGGGCGCCTCCGTGCTTCAGGCTCACCTCGAAGCTCGGCCAGCTCGTCGGGACACAGGGCGCGAGGTGCAGATGATCGCCGCGGACGCGTACCCCGAGGATCCACTCGAGCCCGGCGCGGTACATCCACGAGGCGGAGCCGGTGTACCAGGTCCAGCCGCCGCGCCCCATCTGGACGCCGGCACCGTACACGTCAGCGGCGGCGACGTAGGGCTCTCCTTTGTAGCGTTGGAGGCCCGCGCGAGTGTTGGCACGGTTGACCGGATTGAGCATCGCGAAGATCTCGCTCGCCTTGTTTCCGTCCCCGAGCTCGGCGAAGGCCATCAGCGCCCAGAGCGCGGCGTGTGTGTACTGTCCGCCGTTCTCGCGGATCCCCGGCAGATAGCCCTTGATGTAGCCGGGATCCAACGGCGTGCGGTCGAAGGGCGGGGTGAGCAGGAGGACGACCCCGTCCGCGCGACGCACCAGGTGTTCCTCGAGCGAGGCCATCGCGCGCACCGCGCGATCCGGCTGTCCGGCTCCCGACAACACCGACCAGGACTGCGCGATCGAATCGATCCGGCATTCCACGTTGGCCGCCGAACCAAGCGGGGACCCGTCGTCCATGTACGCGCGACGGTACCAGTCGCCGTCCCAGGCTTCGGCCTCCACCGCGATGCGGAGCGCGGCCGTGTGCGCGCGCCAGGCGGTCGCCCGGGGCGTGTCTCCCCGGGCCTCGGCGATGGGGATCCACCGGTCCAGCGTCGAGATGAGGAACCAGGCGAGCCATACGCTCTCGCCCTCGCCCTGGTTCCCGACCCGGTTCATGCCATCGTTCCAATCGCCCCCGCCCATCAGGGGGAGGCCATGGCGGCCGACGCCCAGGCTCACGTCGAGCGCGCGGGCGGCGTGCTCGTAGAGCGTCCCGACCTCGGAGGAGACCCGCGGCTCCTGGTAGGTGTCCTCCTGTTCGGGCGTGAGGATCGGGCCGTCGAGGTAGGGAACGACCTCGTCGAGCACGGCGGCCTCCCCCGTCACCTCGATGTAGTGCGAGACGGTGAACGGCAGCCAGATCCGGTCGTCCGCGAACCGCGTACGCACGCCCTTTCCGGACGGCGGGTGCCACCAGTGTTGGACGTCGCCCTCGGGAAATTGGTGCGCGGCGGCGCGGAGGATGTGCTCGCGGGTGAGGTCGGGGCGCGCGATCGCCAGCGCCATGCCGTCCTGGAGCTGGTCGCGGAAGCCGTACGCCCCCCCCGCCTGGTAGAAGCCGGCCCGCGCCCAGATACGGCAGGAGAGCGTCTGGTAGAGCAGCCAGCGGTTCATCAGGAGGTCCATCGCGCGGTCGGGCGTCTTGACCTGGACCACCTCGAGGATCGCGTCCCATCGGGCCACGACCTCGCGGAGGAGGGCCTCGGGATCGGCCTCGCGGGCCCTCTGCACGAGGCTGCGGGCTTCGGCCTCGCCGTCCGCCTGCCCCAGCAGCGCCACCACGCTCTCGCTCTCGCCGGGGAGCAGATGAATCGTCGTCATCAGCATCGCGCACGGGTCGAGTCCGGGGCCCACGCGCCCGCCTCCGGTGCGCTCGCGGCTGAGGCCGGCGGGCGTGGCGAGCGAACCGTTACGTCCGATCCACTCCGCGCGATCGCCAGAAGTGATGCGCTGACGCCCGCGGAGATCGAGGAACGCGACCCGGCTGGCGAAGTCGGCTTTCCAGGGGTTGCGCGCGAAGATCGCGCCGGTGACCGGGTCGATCGAGGTGACGACGAACGGGGTCGACGCGGCGCGCGAGGGCCCGAGCACCCACTCGGCATAGGCGGCCACGGAGAGCCGGCGTTCCCGCCCCGACGTGTTGCGGATCCGCAGCCGGGAGACCTTCACCGGCGCCTCGGGCGCGACGAATTGGACCAGCTCCAGCGCGATTCCGTGGCTCTCGTGGGTGAAGGTGGTGAATCCCTGCCCGTGGTGCACGACGTAGGGGGTGTCCTCCCGCACGGGAAGCGGCGTGGCCGTCCACGTCTCGCCCGTGTCGTCGTCGCGAATGTAGAGGACCTCGCCAGGGGGGTCGCTCACCGGATCGTTCGACCAGGGGGTGAGCTGGTTCTCGTGGCTGTTCTCGGCCCACGTGAAGCCGCCGCCCGCCTCGGAGACGAGGAACCCGAAGCTGGGGTTGGCAATGACGTTGACCCACGGCAGAGGCGTCCACTGCCGGGCGCCCATCACGATCACGTAGTCACGCCCGTCGGTCGAGAACCCGCCGATCCCATTGAAGAAATCGAGCTCGGGGCGCGGCGCGGACACCTCGGTCCCTGGGGAGGCCGGCAGGGGACTCGGCGACGTGGCACGCGGCGCAGGTGGCCCCGAATCGTGGCGCAGCTGACGGATGACCTGCTCGGAGAGCGAGCCGTCGTGCGAGTCGACGACCACGCGCGCGGAGGCGAGCAGCATGTCGCGATCCTCGGCGCCGAGGTGCTCCCCGCGGATCAGGTGCACGCCGTTGAGCACGCCCGCGAAGTGGCTCGCGCGGACCAGCCCCTCGAGGTCCTCGTGCAGGTCCTGCCCGTAGGTGTGGAACTGCTCGTTGAGGATCACCAGATCGATGCTCAGACCCTTCATCTTCCAGTAGCAGTGGGCGTGGACGAGCTGCCGCACCAGATCGCGGTCCTCCATGTTCGCGATGCGACCGAGCAGCAGCGGGCGGTCGCCGGAGATGCCGAAGCGCCACAGCGCGGACTGACCGAGCCGATTGCGCTCGAGCACTTCCTTGGCCGCGCGCATGGCCCGCCCGGCGTAGAGCACGCGAGAGGCGAGGCGCTGGTACAGCTGCGCCTCCTCCGGGTCGATGCCCAGGTGCCGGAGTTGGACCTGTGCATGGGTCCACGCCTGCCCCAGCGTGCGCTCGAACATGCCGACGTCGCGGTAGGTGTCGCACAGGGCGAGCACGCGCTCACGGTTCGCGCCGACGAGCGTCGTGAAGGTGACCTTGGCCGTCTGACCCGGGGCGAGGGTGACCCGGCGGCGCAAGCTGAAGATCGGATCGAGCACGGCCCCGACCGTGTTGGAGAGGGGCCGCCCTTCAAAAATGGCAGAGGCGGTGCGAACCCCCCGGCCGCGGCCGATGAACCGGGCGCGATCCGTCTCGAACTGCACCCCCTCGAGGCCCACGCCGTGAACCGCCGACACGTGCGCAGCCCAGACGCGGTGCTCGACCGCCGAGCGGGGCCGACGCGACGCGAGGAGCGCCTCCGCCGCGGGCTCGAACTCGGTCTGGACGAACAGGTTGGAGAAGGCGGGATGCGCGACGTCGGCGGCGTCCGGGGCCAGGACGACCTCGGAGTAGGAGGTCAGCTCGAGGGTGCGGAGGCGGTCCCCGTTGTTCACGATGGTGACCTGCCGCACCTCGGCGTCGTCCTCCGAGGACACCACCACCTCGAGGGTCGTGGAGATCGAACCGTCCCGCCGCCGGATCTCCACCCGGTGCTCGAAGAAGGAGGCCGAATAGGCGTCCGCCTCCGCGCCCGTGGGCTGGTGGCCCGCCGACCACACGCGCCCGCTCACGACGTCTCGGATGTAGATGAAGCTGCCCCACGCATCGAGCGTCTCGTCCTCGCGCCAGCGCGTGACCGCGAGGTCCTTCCAGAGGCTCTGCCCTGCTCCGGCCACGGTGAACGCGACCGAATAGCGGCCGTTGGAGAGGCGGTGGGTTGCCGGTAGCGCGTCGTGCGGCGAGTTGAACTTGCGGAGCACCGGCGGCACGACCTCGCGCACGTGGAGGTGCATCGCGGCCTCGTCCGTGTGGGAGCGGGCCACGGCCACGTGTCGGGGGGTGCGCTCGTGGAGGAGCAGTACCGCGGCCTGGACCATCGGCGAGGCGTGGAAGCGACGTCGCATGGCAAACCCGCCGATCGTGCTGCACAGCGCGACGATCGACATGCCCTGATGGTGCGCGAAGTACGCCTTCACGACGGCGGAGTGCGTGCCCTCCGGGAGCCTTGCGATCGTATAGTCGACGGACTCGTAGAAGCCAAAACGTCCGGACGCGCCGACCCTCGCGAGGCTGGTGAGGTTCTCGGCGGCGGCGGCGGGATCGACCATGGACGCGAGCGCGGTGGCGTACGGGGCGATGACCAGATCGTCGGCGAGCCCCCGCTTGAGGCCGAGGCCGCTCACGCCGAAGTTGGCGTATTGATAGGTGAGGTCGAGATCACGAGCGTTGTAGGCGGATTCTGAAATCCCCCACGGCACCCCGCGCGCGGCCCCGTATGCGATCTGGCGCGCCACCACGAGCCGGTCCGTCTGGTCGAGCAGGCTGCCCTCGGGCGTCGCCATGACCAGCTCGGGCATGAGGTATTCGAACATCGAACCCGACCACGAGACGAGCACGGATCCGGCCCCGACCGGCGTCAGCCTGCGTCCGAGGCGAAACCAATGTGACACCGGTACGTCGCCCTTCGCGATGGCCAGGAAGCTCGCAAGGCGACACTCGGACGCGAGCAGGTCGTACGAGGAGACGTCCAGCCGGCCGTGGTCGACGTTGTATCCGATTGAAAAGAGCCTCTGGTCGGCCTCGTAGAGGAACCCCCACTCCATCTCCTGCGACAGGCGCTCGGCCCGCTCCGCGAGCCGCGTCAGGCGCTCGGCCGGGCTCCCACGAAAGGGGCTCTCCCACACGGCTCCCTCCCCGGAGGGTGCCGCGTCGAAGAAGCCGCCGTCGACCAGGACGCGGTCCCGGACATGCCCCGCGATCGCCGAGCGCACCATCCGCGCCCAGTCGTACGTGTCCGTGTAGGCCGCCCCGCCCCGCTCCTGCGCCAACGCCTGGGCCGTGTCGACGAACACCTCCGACTTCGCGAGCAGCGCGTCCCAGACCCCGTCCGCGACGCCCCCTCCGTGGAGGATCGCACCGATCTCGTCGGCGCTCTCGACGAGCTGGTGGCTGCGGATGGAGCCGTCGCGTGGGTCGTCCCCGATCGCGGCGATCGCCTCGCGCGCGATTGCGAGCGCATCGGCGATGCCCGCGAAGGCGCGCGGGATCGTGGGCGTGTAGTTCGCGAGCTCGAGGCACGCCTGCTGGAGGGCGAGCAGGTGACCCGCCAGGTTTCCACTGTCGACCGTGGAGACGTAGCGGGGCGTCAGCGGGACGAGGGTGGTGGTGTCATACCAATTGTACAGGTGCCCGCGGTGCCGCTCCATCGTGTCGAGCGTCCCGAGCGTGGCCTCGATGCGCTCGATGAAGCCGAGCGTTCCGAGCCAGCCCATGTCGTGCGCCGAGACCGCCGAGAGGACGTACAGCCCGATGTTCGTGGGCGACGTGCGGTGCGCGACGGCCGGCGTCGGATCCTCCTGGTAGTTGTCCGGCGGCAGGTGGTGGTCGGCGGCCGTCACGAAGGACTCGAAATAGCGCCAGGTGCGGCGTGCGGTCAGCCTGAGCTGGTACGAGCCGCGGTCGTCGAGCCGAGCGCGGACGCGGGCCACCGGGGGAGCGCTGATCCAGCGGGCGATCACCGGCGACAGGATCCAGAGGGTGGCGAACGAGGCCGCGAGCCCCACCGAGTGCGGCGCGACACGCACGACCGCGAGCAGCGCGAGCACGGTGAGGCCGACCGAGCGGGCCATCTCGCGCTGAAACGCGCCCAGCTCCAACCGGGACCCGAGCTTGACCTGCGCCGCGGTCACCCACTCCAGCATGCGGCGCCGCGAAAACGTGAGCCGGTAGAGGGTCCGCACGATCGCGTCGACCATCTGCCAGGCCTGCTCCGCGAGGAGCGCGATCCCCAGCCCCACGCGGAGCAGCCCGAGCACCAGGTCGCCGCCGATGGCGCGCGCGAAGCTCCTCAGCGCGAGCCCGGAGCGCCGGGGCAGCAGATCGAGCAGCACCGGCAGGAGCACGGGCACGATCAGGGTGGCCCCGACGAACAGCGTCCACACCCACGGGCGCCCATCGGGGAGGAGCCAACCGGCGAGCAACGTCGCGAGGCACGCGGGTGCCACCAGCGTCCGCCGCAGGTTGTCGAGCATCTTCCAGCGCCCGATGGCGCTGATCCGGCCGCGGCCGAGGATCCAGGGCAGGAGCTGCCAGTCCCCGCGCGCCCAGCGATGCTGGCGGGCTGCGGAAACCTGATAGTGAGCGGGGAAGCTCTCGAACAGCTCGATATCGGTCAGCAGGCCCGCGCGCGCATGCAGGCCTTCGAACAGATCGTGCGAGAGCATCGTGTTCTCGGGAACCCGGCCCTCGAGCGCGATCTCGAAGGCGTCCACGTCGTAGATGCCCTTGCCGGTATAGCTGCCTTCACCGAAGAGATCCTGGTAGACGTCCGAGATGGCGAAGGCGTACGGATCGATCCCGGCGGGGCCGGAGTAGACGCGCTGCGCGACCGTGCCCTCTCCTGTCTCGGGGAGGGTCGGCGTGATGCGCGGCTGCAGGATTCCGTACCCCTCGATGACGCAGTGCGTCACCGGGTGGTGGACGGCGCGGTTGAGCGGGTGTGCGATCGCGCCGATGAGCCGCTTGGCCGAGCCGTAGGGGAGGCGGGTGTCCGAGTCGAGGGTGATGATGTAGCGGATGCCGAGCGCCGTTAGGCTCGCGACGGACACGCCCGCGGAATCCGCGGCCGCTCCGAGCTCCTCGGGGAGGAAGGTCGTGTCGGTCGCGCCGCGGAGCAAGCGATTGAGCTCGTGGAGCTTCCCGCGCTTGCGCTCCCAGCCCATCCAACACCCTTGCCGCTCGTTCCAGCGGCGCCCGCGGTGGAGGAGGAAGAACCGTGGCCCCCCCGCGACCGGCCCGTGCCGCTCGTTGAGGGAGGCGATCCTCTCGCGAGCGAGCTCGAGCAGCGTGTCGTCACCGTCCACACGCTCCGTGAGCGCGTCGGGCCAGTCCGACACCAGGGCGAAGCGCAGATCGCCGTCGTCGTTGGCGAGAAAATGCACCTCGAGGCGCTCGATCAGCGCGTACACCTCGGCCTCGTCCGTCAGGAGCGTGGGGATGACCACCATCGTGCGAAGCTCGGCGGGCACGCCGGACTCGAGCGCCAGCTTCGGCAGCTTGCGTGGGCCCACGAGGCGCGCCACCGACCGGTTCACCAGCCCGATCGCCATCTCGGAGGCCGGGATCAGCGCGAGGAGTCCGAGCGCCACCCCCTCGAGCACCGAGGCGCCCAGCGCGGTGGCCGCCCAGAGCGGCACGGCGAGCACGCCCGCGGTCACGACGCCGATGGCGCCCACGTAGCCGAGCGTCGGCGCGCGGCTCAGGACACGCCGAACTGTCTGCAACGCGGGGGCGCGATAGCCGATCTCCACCTCGAGCGCGGCGCGCCCGGTGGAGATCAGGTGGTAGCCCGGGTCCGACTCCCGCGAGCCCCTGGGAATGCCCGATCCCTTGGCCTTCTCCGAGACCAATTTCCCGATGGCCACCTCTGTCCACGAGGAGTTCCGCGCCAGCTCCTCGACCGCGTGGCGATAGCGGTCACGCGTGTCGAAGTCGAGCGGGGAGACGGTGGCGTGTCCTCGCAGGGCCGCCTCCAGCAGGCTGACATCCTCCACGAAGTCGGCCCAGTCCACCGCGGAGAGCGCCCGCATGCTGGTGATTCCGTCCCGCACGGGCCCCTGCATCGCCGCGACCTGCACGTGCTCGGCGCGCACCACGTCCTCGGCCGTGCTGTTGTGGCGGGAGAGCTGCTCGTTGAGCCAGAGCAGACCGGGGGTGGTCGTCGGGTCGCGGTCACGCAGACGCTGAATGAGCTGCACCGAGAAGGCCGTGGGCAGCGGCGCGCGCTCGAGGGCCCGCAGCCGGCGTCGGATCTTCAGCACGCGACTGGGATCGAGGAGCGCCTCGGCCAGCTCGTCCGCCTGGGCCCGCTCCTCGCGGCGGTGAACAATCGAATCGGCCAATCGCCGCAGGTTCTCCACCAGCACCAGGCGCAGGGAGATGGCGATCGCCCACAGCTCGCCGATCGTCAGCGCCTGGACCTCCTGGTAGGCGCACACGAAGCGCTTGAGGCTCTCCGGATCGAAGCGGCTGTCGGTGTGCTCGACATAGGCCCAGACGAGCGCGTACACCCGCGGATACCCCGCCCTCTCCCCGTCGACCAACTTCGGCAGCTCGAAGTAGAATCCGGGTGGAAGATCCTCCTCGATTTCGCGGAGCTGCTCCTCCACCAGGCCAAAGTTGTCGATCAACCACTCGGCCGCGGGCGTGACCGCAACGCCGCTCCGGGCGTCCGCCGCGATGATGCGCGCCGCGGCCACGAGCGCGCGGCGATTGTCCTTGAGCCGGGCGAGCACGGGCCTGCCCTGGTGCCGGCCTGGCAGGATGTGATGCTTCGCCGCCAGCTCTGGGGCGAACTGCTCGAGCCGATCGATGCTGTAGAGCTCACCGCGGATGGGCTGGGTGGACGTAATCGTCAAGGTTGGCTCCGGTGGGCGGACCTGCGCCAATCGATTCGCCCGAGCAGCCGGTGGTCCTGATTGGGAACTACACGGGCGCGCGGCTCAGCCCCCATTATTTCGCTCGAATAGCGCCACTGTTTACCGAATCGGACAACACTCCGTGTACCCGAGACATCCCGCGGCTGATCGCGCCGCGGCCTCCGGACCGTGTCGGGACGATGACGCCCATGTCTCGCGCTGTCGACGTGTATGTGATTCGTGACAGTTGGATTGCCCCAAACCTGGTCCCGGGCGATGAAGGATTCGTACCCCGCCCAAATCGGGCCCGGTCCTGGAGGTTGACGTGAAGATTGCCTTGTTCCTCATTCTGTCCCTGAGCGCCTGTACGTTTTCCGGCGAGATCGAGCCGAACATCGAGTGTACGAACACGTGTGCCGACGACAAGGAGACCTGCGTCGAAACCTGCGAGACCGCATGCGCGGACGCCGGTGGCGACACGGACGAGGCGTGCGACACGGACTGCGAGGTCACCTGCACCGACGAGTACGACACGTGCACGCTCGAGTGCGACTCGCTCGACTGACCGGCCGGGCGCCCGCCCCCCGCGGTTCCGGGCTGACGCTCGGGGCCGCTTCCTCTTTTTGGGCCTTGAAAAAAGGCTTTGGGCCGCCCAAAAAGAGAGGCCGGTCGGCGGTGGAACCCGAGGGCCCCACCGCCAGGCCGCGATCAGGCGACGCGCGCCCCGCCGACGAGGCGGACGAGGACCACGATGACCGCCAGCACGAGGAGGATGTGAATGAACCCTCCCATCGTGTAGCTGCTGACGAGGCCGAGCAACCAGAGAACGCAGAGAATGACGGCGATGGTCCAGAGCATGGTTATTTCCTTGAGCTGACTTGGGGTTCTGAGGAGATCACGGAAGGGATCAGGAGTGGGATCAGGAGTGAAAGTGCGAGCGCGCGAGCTTGGCGCTGTGTTCGAGCTCCGCCCAGGCGGACTCGAAGCCGAACTTGACCTCTTCCCAGGCCTCGCTCGTGGAGTCCTTCAGCTCGGAGAGGCGCACCCGTGTGATGACGTCCCGGCTGCGGAACTCCTCGGCCACCCGGTGCATCTCCACCTTGGCATCCCCGGCGGCCTGGCTCGCGCGCTCCTCGAGCCGGGTCAAGACCTCACGCAAATGGGCGAGCTGCGCCTCACGAGCGGTGGTGTATTGCTCTTTTTCCGAGTGCTGCACGAGCTTCTCCATTGTGTCACTTCCTTAAGGCGGCGCCCCGCGCGCGCTCGTCTTCAATGCCGGCGTTGTATCCGTGTGTGTCACGGCCGTCGGGGCCGCGCCCGACACACCGAACCCCTGCGCGCAGCTTGGCACCGCGTCGGGGGATTCGTGACAATTCCACGTCCCGCGAGACCGTTCATCCACCGGGGTCCGGCGGCCCGACACCGCCTGACGTTTTGCCGATCAGTCTGACCGGGCGGCCGCGCCGGAGCATGTGATAGCTCACCACGCGTTCGCACATGGGGGCGCGCTCCTGGAGACTCCCATGGAACACACTCTCGAAGCCAGACGTCCGTTCCCTCGGTTCGGCTCCCGCGAGGACGCCCAGCGCTCCTCCCAGGCGCCGATCTGTGACGTGATCGAGGCGGACCACACCGAGATCCTCCGGCTGTTCGAGGCGATCGCGTGGTACGCGGAGGGGGAGGACGAGCGGCTCGACCTGTTCGGTCTGCTTCGTCAGAAGGTGCTCGCCCACATCCGGGCCCAGCGAGACGTGACCTATCCTTCCCTCGCGGC
Source organism: Pseudomonadota bacterium (assembly GCA_030685065.1). GTDB lineage: Bacteria > Myxococcota_A > UBA796 > UBA796 > SXON01 > CAJBVW01. The sequence continues at coordinate 35,999 of JAUXQH010000155.1, forward strand.
CGAGCTGCCGGTGACGGCCCGCTCGATCGAGGACCATCAGGCCATCCACACCGAGCTCGACAACCTCGGGCGAACGCCGGCCGGCGACAGGTGGTACGGAGACTTCGCGGCGCTGCACGCCGGTGTTCGGGCCCACATGCAACGGGATCGGCGCTCGTTCTGCTCGCGCCTGAAGCAGGAGATCCCGCCCGCCGAGCAGATCGCGCTCGGCCGCGCGTACGAGTCTGCGCGGAACGAACACCTCAGGGAGCTTGCCGCCCGATGACGCACGAGATCGACCGCCGCGATCAACCCACCGACGAGCGAGCAGGCCACGTCGAGCTCTCCGGCATGACGGACGCCACGCTGGATTGGCTCTGCCGTGACGCGCCCCGCCTCTCCACCATCGGCGAGGTGTTGGAAGGCCTGTCCGTGCGCCTCGTCGCCGAAGGCGTTCCCCTCGTCCGAGCCTGGCACGGCACCCTTCCGGTCCACCCGCTCGTCTTCGCGCGCGGCTGGTCGTGGGAGCCCGGGCAGGGCGGCGTGGAGGAGGTGATCTCGCAGGAAGGCCGCTCGGTGGCGCTCGATCACACCAGCCCACTGCATCGCATCCGGGACGCCGACACCCGGGTGCGTCTGCGGCTGGACAGCCCCAGCGTGCCCGCCTACCCCCTGCTCTCCCGCCTCTATGCGGCCGGCGCGACCGACTACATCGTCTACGGGCTGCACGGCGGCCGCGTCCGCGCCTCGCTGTCCTTCACGACCAACGAGCCCGGGGGCTTCACCGCGGCCCAGCTGGCCCGCCTGGACCGCGTCCGGTCCTACGCCGGTGTCACCCTCCAGTCCTTTCACTTGGAAGACCTGGCCTCCACGCTCCTCGGCACCTACCTCGGCAGCGGCCCGGGAAAGCGCGTGCTAAACGGGCAGGTCCACCGCGGCGATGGAGAGACGCTCCGCGCGGCGACCTGGTTCTGCGATCTACGGGGCTTCACCTCCGCGAGCGAGAGCCTCCCGTTGCCCGAGCTCCTCCTGCGCCTGAACGATTGGTTCGAGGCGATGGTCGGCGCGGTCGAGGCGCACGGCGGCGAGGTCCTGAAGTTCATGGGGGATGGGATGCTCGCCGCGTTCACGGAGCCGGATGCCGCGGCCGCGTGTCGCGCGGCGCTTCGGGCCGCGAAGGACGGGGAAGCCAGGATCGCGGAAGTGAACAAGCGGCGCGACCGTCGCGAGCGGCCGATCCTCTTCGGGCTGGCCTTGCACTACGGCGACGTGATGTACGGCAACATCGGCGCCCCCGCGCGGCTCGACTTCACCGTCATCGGCCCGGTGGTGAACCGCGCGGCGCGACTGCAGGCGCTCACCGCCGGCGTCGGACGCACCGTGGTCGTCTCCGAGACCTTTGCCAAGCTGTGCGACGAGCCGATGATCTCGCTCGGAATGCACATGATGAAGGGGCTCCCCGAGCCGCTCGAGGTCTTCACTCCCGCTTGGGGGTAGCCCCGCCCGCTACGACGGCGGCAGGGTCCTCGGGAGCGTGAAGCTGAAGGTGGCGCCCTTGTCGAGCTCGGCGTACGCCGAGAGTTCGCCACCGTGCCGCTCCATCACCCGCTTGACGGTGATGAGCCCGATGCCGTTCCCCTCGAACTCGTCCTGGCGATGCAGGCGTTGGAAGGCGCCGAACAGCGCGGACGCATAGGCCATGTCGAAGCCCGCTCCGTCATCCCGGACGAAGTAGGCGCCGGTCTCGGCGTTCTCCCCGACCTCGATCGTGGGGGAAGCGGTCTTCGACGTGAACTTCCAGGCGTTCCGGAGCAGGTTGTCCAACGCGATGCGCAGCAGGCGGGAGTCGCCTTCGGTGATCAGCCCCGGCGTGATGCGCGTGGTGACGTGCCGCTCCGGAGCCTCCCTCGCGAGCTCGGCGAGACAGCTCGCGGCCAGCTCGCTCAGGTTGACCGGCTCGCGCCGCATCGCGTCGTGTGAGCAGTGGGAGAGATGGAGGAGATCGTTGATGAGGGCGTCCATCCAGCCCGCCGCCGAGTGAATCCGCGTGAGGAGATCCTGGCCTTCCTCGTCGAGCAACGGACTGTAGTCCTCCAACAGCGTCGTGCTGAAGCCGGCGATGCTCCGCAACGGTGCCCGAAGGTCGTGCGCTACCGCCGAATTGAACATCTCGAGCTCGCGGTTCGAGAACTCGATCTCGCCGTTCGCGGCCTGGAGCTGCTCCGCCGTCGTGCGCAGCACGCTGTTCGCCTCCTCCAGGGCCTGCCGCGCGAGGTGGCGCTCCGTGACGTTTTGACGAATCCCCTGGACGTGCGCGGGCTCGTCGGGCGCGTCGTCGACGACCACGGCCTCGTCGAGCACCCACACCACGCGGTCATCCGCGGCGAGCATGCGGTACTCGGTCGAGAACGGCACCCGCCTGGAAACCGCGCTCGCGAAGTCGCTGCACACCTGTTCGCGGTCCTCCGGGTGGACCCGCTTCACCCAGAGCTCGCAGTCCTTCACGAACGCATCGGCCACGAATCCGAGGATCCCCTCGATCTGGGGGCTCATGTACCGGTTGGCTCCAAACGCCCCGAGCTCCGCCGAGTACACGGCCACTGGGGTCTTCTCCACCAGGCGGCGATAGCGTGCTTCTGATGCGGCGAGTTGAATGGCCTGCTGCTCGATGAGCGCGCGCTTGCGCGCGAGGTCGACGAACGCGGCGACCTTCGAGCACAACATGTCCGCGGGCACCGGCTTGAACAGGTAATCGACCGCCCCCAGGCGATAGCCGCGTGCCACATGCTCGTCCGCCTGGCTGATCGCGGTCACGAAGATGATGGGGACATCCCGCGTGCGTGCGCGTTTCCGGATGATCTCGGCGGTCTGGAAACCGTCCATGACGGGCATCTGCACGTCCATGAGGATCGCGCAGAACTCGCGTCGCAACAGGCACGTGAGGGCCTCCGCCCCGGACAGCGCGGTCACGACCTCCGCGCCGACCCCCTCCAACGCCGCCGACATCGCGAGAATGTTCGCCGGGTTGTCGTCGACCAGGAGTACGCTGACGTCGAAGGGCTGACTCATGGAATTGCCTGTACGTTGGAACCCGCGACAGGGGAGGAAGCGGGCACGGACGTGTTAGAAATGGGGTCGCTGCCGGTGTCATGGACAATACCACCTTTCATCAGTGGCACCTCCTCGATGTTACACAAACGGCACGCTTCCATTGACTTTTGACGGAACCTGTGCTCTACTCGCGCTCGTGTCTCCGATGCGCATCCGCGCTGTGGATCCGGAGCCATTGGACGCGCAGCGCGCGCGGAGGAAATCGGGTGAGGAGCTACGCCATCCTGCTCGTCGAGGACAACCCAGACGACGTAAAGCAGACACTACGGGCATTTGCCCGCAACAATATTGCCAACGAAGTTGTCGTCGCACGGGATGGCGCCGAGGCGCTCGACTATCTGTTCGCCACGGGAAAGCACGCGGGCCGCGACAGCTCCATCCAGCCCGGCCTGATCCTGCTGGACCTCAAGCTCCCGCGCGTCTCCGGTCTCCAGGTCCTCGAGCGGATCCGCGTGGATCCGCGCTCCAGGGGCGTTCCGGTCGTGATCTTGACCTCCTCTTCCGAGCAGCAGGATGTGGCCGCCAGCTACGCCGCGGGCGCGAACAACTACCTCCGAAAGCCGGTTCACTTCGCTTCGTTCCTCAGCGCCGTTCGCGCGGTCGGGCTGTTCTGGACCCTCGTGGAGAGCGGCCTGGCGCTGCTGCACCCCGAGATCGACGACTCCTCGCCCGATGCGGCCGAGCCCGCCGCCGCCCCGCCCGTGCCGCCGTCGGTCCCGCCGCGGCCGACCGAGATCCTGATCGGGATGCCCGAGGGTGACGCGCGGGCACGGATGGTCCAGGCCCTCGAATCGGAGGGACACACGGTGCACCAGACGAATACGGCGCACGGGGTGTACGGGCGGCTCTTCTCCCGATTTCCGGACGTCCTCGTCCTCGCCCATGACCTCCCCGACATCAGCGGGGTGGATGTCGCGCGCACGCTGCGGGAGTCGCCGCAGGGTCGCGCCGTCACCTCCGTGATCGTCACCTCGGATGTGGCTCGTTGTCGGGTGGAGATCCCGGACGAAGAAATCCACATCCTCGAGCGCGCCCTCGACCCGAGGCCCATCGTCGCGCTGATGCGCAGGATGCGGCTCTCGGCGTTGCTACGCGATCTGGCGGCCGACCGTGCGCGGATGCAGCCAGCCGCCGGGGCCGGACACACCTCCAACGGAGACCCGCGGCGCCCCGCGGAGGGAGGTGCGTCCGCGCCAGAAGCCTGGGCCCTGCTCGATCTGCCCGTCACCGCGCCCCCCGAGGCGGTCTCTCACGCCCTCCACGCCCTGACCAACGCGCTCGAAGAGCGCGCGGCCAACGCGACCAGCGCGCATGTGCGCACCCAGACCTCCATCCTCGCGGCGCGCCTGCGTCAGTCTGCGAACGAGCTGGTGGAGCTGCACGCGTCCGTGCGGGCGTGACCCGTTCGGAGTGACCCGTTCGGAGCGACACGATCAGGGGGCATCCTCCCCGAGCGACGCGCCCAGCGGGGAGCGTGTTAGTGTTGGGAAGGAGCTCAGATGCCTACCTACAAGATCTCGAGTGACAAGCTGCGTGTTTCGGTAGAGTCGGACAGCTGGCTCTATGCAGTCGCGAGCGCGCTTCCCCAATTCGGGCTCGAGCCCAACGCGCTCGATCAGATGATCTGTTCGATGAATCCGGACGGCAGCATCGGCGTGATGGACGCCGTGAGCAAGGTGCGGATGCGCGTCAGCAGCGAGGAGGACGACCAGGTTTGCGGCTTGGAAATGCCGCCCGCCTCCATGACGCTCGACGGCGCCGAGCCGCCGGTTGACCTGGTCCCGCCGCCTCGTAGCTGGGGCTGGGACGTCGGTGCTCCGAGCACCCGCCTGGCGGTGGCGCTCGAGCGAGTTGACACAATTTACGCAGCTCCCGACGTCGCGACCGCCTGTAACATTGCGCTGCAAATCGTGACCAATCTTGTTGCGGCGGACTCCGGTGCGGTGCTTTTGCGTGGCGCGGGAACGAAGAGCCTGAGCTTCGAGGCCGCTGTGGGTCCGCAGGCGTCCCGCGTGCTGAAGACCACGCTGCCCATGGCGGAGGGCATCGCCGGATTTTCCTACACGTCCGGCATCGGGGTGATCATCCAGAACGTCGACGCAGACGGTCGGTTCGCCTCCGAGGTCGATCGCGCCTCGGGCTACCGCACCCGCTCGCTGCTCGCGGCTCCGGTCCGCGTGGTGGATGGCCCCATCTTCGGCTGCCTGGAGCTGCTGAACGCTCCCGCGGGCTTCCAGCCCGAGGATCTCGAGATCGTGCGCGTCGTTGCCGGCGCGCTGGCCGGTCGGCTGCGCGCCCTCACCGAATAAGGCAAACACGCCGCAAAGCGGTGTCTTCGGGCCGCGTAAGCGCCGCGAAAGAACCGCAAACGGCCGGGCCCGCGCGCCTACGGTTAGAATGTGCCGCCATGGAAGGCGCGACATGCAAGAACGGCTCTACTTCCTCGGGGGCGGTCCGCTGAAGAGCGACCTCATTCTGTTGGTCGAGGACAACCCGGACGACGTAAAGCAGACGCTTCGGTCGTTCGCCAAGCATCAGATCGCCAACGAGGTTTTCGTGGCGCGAGACGGCGCCGAGGCCTTGGACTACCTGTTTGCGGCGGGTCAATGGGCGCAGCGGGACCCGACGGTGCTCCCCGGCCTGATCCTGTTGGATCTCAAGCTCCCCCGCGTCGGTGGATTGCAGGTCCTCGCGCGGCTCCGCGCCGAGGAACGAACCAAGCGCATCCCGGTGGTGATCCTGACCTCCTCGTCGGAAGAGTCGGACATGGTCCAGAGCTATTCCCAGGGTGCCAACATATTCGTGCGCAAGCCGGTCGATTTTACCGGCATCCTCACCGCCGCACGGTCGCTCGGGCTCTACTGGACGCTCCTCAATTCCGGCCTGACGCTCATCCATCGCGAGCACGTGATCGTGCGGCCGCCGGGGGACGCTCCGCCGGCCCTCCCCGAGCCCGAGGCCGAGCTCGAGACCGAGCTGGTCGCGGCGAGCGAGTGCGAGCCGGCGCTCTGGATCCACGCGAGCGATGTCGCCGAGATCGTCGTGGGCATCGACGACGAAGATCTCTGCCGCCTGGTCACGATCACGCTTCGGGCCGACGGGCACCGGGTTCGGCAGGGCAAGAACGCGCTGGATGCCTTTCGCTTGCTGTTTTCGCTCCTGCCGGACATCGTCATCCTCGACAGCCAGCTCGCCGATATCAATGGAATCGAGATCGTCCGCGCGCTCCGGGAGACCCCGCACGGACAGCGCGTGACCCCGATCCTCCTTGCGTCCAATCCCGCGGAGGCGACCGAGAACCTGCAGGATCCGGGCGTGCCCATCGTCGGCAAACCCGTCAACATCCTGGCGCTGGCCGACATGGTGCGGGAGATCTGCCCGAAGCGGCAGGGCGCGGTGGACCACACGCCCGCGCAGCCCACCGCCTACGACCTGCTCGGGCTCGCGGAAGGCACCGCCCCCGAGCTGATCGCGAAGGCGGCCGACTCCTTGATCCGCCACTTCGGCGACCTAGAACGCCAGGCCCGCAGCACGCACGCACGCGCGCGCGCAGCCGCCGTGATCTCCCGCGTGAGAACCGCACGTACCGACCTGCTCGGCGGAGCGATCGACCCGTAGCGCGGACGCCGATCCGTTGTTCCGCCTCGGCTGGTCCCGGGCCGGCGCAATCGGCTATGTGTCGCCTTTGGTAGGCGCCCTGACATGACCCCTCGGGAGGGAGCGATCCCCGTCGACTCGCTGATGCGACTGCTCGCCGTGAGCCGAAAGCTCTCCGCGCCCATGGAGCTCGAAAGCGTGCTCAGCCTGGTGATCGACGCGGGGCGAGAGGTGCTCGGCGCCGAGCGCGGGACCATTCTTCTCTACGATGCGTCACGACGCGAGCTGTACGCCAAGGTGGCGACCGGCCACGAACACATCCGCGTCACCATCGACTCGGGAATCGCGGGTGCGTGCGCACGGACACGAAAAACCGTCAACGTCGAGGACGTGGACTCCGATCCCCGCTTCAACCCCCAAATCGACCGCACGACCGGCTTTCGTACCCGCTGCCTTGTCTCGGTTCCGCTCGTCGGGCTCGATGAGGAGCTCGTCGGGGTGATGCAGCTCCTCAACCCCGCGCGAGGGTACTTCGACCAGGGTGACGAAAACATCGCGGAGGTGCTGGCGAGCCACGCCGCCGTGGCCATCCAGCGCGAACGTCTGCTCGCCGAGCGGATCGTCCGCCTGAAGATGGAACGCGACCTCGAGGCCGCCCGCGTCATCCAGGAGGGCGTGCTCCCGCGGCTCCTCCCAATTCCCGCCGGATATGACGTCGCGGCCTTCAGCCGCCCGGCCGAACAGACCGGCGGTGACCTGTACGACGTGATCCGGCTGGGCCCGAGCCCGTCCTCTCCCATTGCGTTCCTCCTGGCGGACGCCTCGGGACACGGAATCGGCCCCGCGCTCTCCGTGGTGCAGGTTCGGGCCATGCTCCGGATGGGGCTACGCTTGGGTGCCAGCCTCGAGGACCTCGTGCGCCAGATCGACGCTCAGCTCCTACAGGACCTCGGGGACGACCAATTCGTGACCGCTTTTTTCGGCTGTCTCGATCCCGTCGGGCACGAGTTGGTGTACCACGCCGCCGGTCAGGGCCCCCTCCTCCACTTCCACGCAGCCGACGGCAGGGCCGAATGGAGAGGGGCCTCCGCGCTCCCGCTGGGAGTCGCAGAGGTCGAGGTGATGGCGCCGTCCCTGACGATGCATCTGGAGCCGGGCGATTTCATCGTCCTTCTCACCGATGGAATCTACGAGTGCGCCGACCCCTCGGGGGCGGTGTACGGGGAGGAGCGCGTGGTCGACCTCATCGTTCGCCATCGAACCCTCGATGCCCGCAGCGTCCTCGGCGCCCTCTTGCGCGCGGTCGACTCGTTCGCGGCAGGGGCGCCCCAGGCCGACGATCTGACCGCGATCATCATTCAACGCCGCGCGGCGGACCACTAGAGCTTACCCACGATCAACGGTCGCTTATTGGATCGTCGCCGTGGGCGGGCCGGCACGCCTGGCCCGCCTGCCACCCGCCCTGGCCTGCCCGTCGGTAGCGCCGAGCGCCCGCGACGGAGTAGAGTGTTGGGAATGCACCGATCATGACGCAAGGTCCTGGCGGCGTACATCAAGGAAAAACTCATGGTCGAGTCGTTTGGCGCAAGTGTACTCATCGTAGAAGACGAGGAGACCCTCGCCACGGGCCTCCGCGCAGCACTCGAGAATGAGCGTTTTCAGGTGGTGCATTGCGAATCGGGAGAAGCCGCGCTCGCCTCGATCGAGGACGACGTGCCGGACATCCTCCTCTGCGACATCATGCTTCCGGGAATGGATGGCATCTCCGTCCTTCGCCAGGTGAAGCGGGATCATCCGGAGCTGCCGGTCATCCTGGTGACGTCCAAGGGCACCGAGCTGGACAAGGTGCTTGGGCTCGAGTTCGGCGCGGACGACTACATCACCAAGCCCTTCTCCCTGCGCGAGCTGATCGCCCGCGTGAAGGCGCGTCTGCGCGCGCGCCCCGAGGCGCCGAAGGCCCCGGACCGCGTGAAGTTCGGCCGCAACGAGGTTGACGTGCGCCGGCGGATCCTCTGGCGGGACGGCATCGAGCACCGCCTGACGACCCACGAGGCCGGTGTGCTCGCCTACCTGATCGCCCACAAGAGCAGCAACGTCAGCCGGGAGGACCTGCTCAAGTACGTTTGGGGCTACTCGGCGTCGATGGCCACCCGAACGGTCGACAACCAGGTTTTGAAGCTGCGAAAGCGCGTTGAGGACGCCCCGGCGGACCCGCGCCACATCCTCACCGTACACGGCATGGGATATCGATTCGAGGAGTGATCACGAGGACAAGGGGGCGCCCCGCGCCCCCGCGCCCACTCGTAGTCACCAATCGTCCGGTATGGTAAGTTAGTCGACTGCCGGGAGTATCGAATCCCCACGTCAACTCCGTGCTCTGCGATGCGGATCCTCCTGGTGGATGACGATCCCCGGCAGGTCACGGTTCTGCACGCCCACCTCGAGCCGCTCAACCACACGCTCCTCACCGCCAGCGGCGGGGAGGAAGCGCTGCTGCTGATCGAGGACCAACCGGTCGATCTGATCCTGCTCGATCTGCGCATGCCCGGCATCGATGGCATCGATGTCCTGCATCACATCCGGGCACGGCCCGAGCTCGAGCGGATGCCCGTCGTCCTGATCACCTCCATGCACGAGCGCGAGGCCCGCCTCCGCGCGATCGAGGCGGGAGCGAACGACTTCGTCGAGAAGCCGCCCGATGGGGCCATCCTCCGCGCCCGCGTCACCAACCTGCTACGCCTCAAGCAGCTCGGGGATGACCTCGAGCGGCGCAACGAGGATTTGCGGCGCCTCGAGGCCCTCCGGAGGGAGCTCGCCGACCTCGTCGTGCACGATCTGAAGGCGCCCGTCGCTGGCGCCGCGCTCAACATCGAAGTGGCGATGGAGATCCTCGGCCTCGAAGAGGGTCCGGCCTGTGAAGCCCTGAAGGACGCGCTCGCGGGGGTGCATCGAATCCAGCACATGACAGAGGAGCTCCTGCTGCTCGCGCGCCTCGAAGAGGCCAAGATGCCCCTTCGTCCGGTTCGGGGTTCGCTCCGTCGCATCGTCGAGGATGTCGTACGCGCCCTCGGTCGCACGGCCGAGCGTCGCGGCACCCAGCTGGATGTCTCCGTCGAGGGTGACCTCGCCGCCACCGCCGATCCGGATCTCATCCGCCGGGTGATCGAGAACCTGCTCGACAACGCGATGCGGCACGCCCCACGTGGCGGCCGAATCGCGGTCCGGGGAGTCCACGGCACGAGCGAGCTCGCGGGCGGCCTGGTGTCGCTCAGCGTCGCCAACTCCGGCAACCCGATCCCGGAAGGCGACCGTTCGCGCATCTTCCAGAAGTTCGCCCAGTCGTCCGGCACCGTCGCGCGCGGAGCCAACATGGGCCTCGGGCTGCACTTCTGCCAGGTCGTCGCGAGCGCGCACGGCGGCTCGATCCGGGTGGAAGAGACCCCCGAGTGGCCGGTCGTCTTCACGCTCTGCTTGCCAGGCTGACAGCTACCCGATCCAAGTGACACCACGTAGCAGGACGTACAGAGGGGTACGGCCTGGAGACGAGCGGAGACGGGTGCGTGGGAGGGGCGCCAAGTAAATGGGGATCGTTCGAACCTCGACCCTCACACTTGGGCGGCCTGGAACATGGCCGACAAGGAGGCCCGCATGATGCACGGCCCCAAGAGCACCGCTCGCACGGACATCTTGACCCTCCTCCAAGAGGAGCACGACGAGATGGAAGTGCTGATCAAGACGGTCCTGGACTCGGCCGATGCCGACGATGTCACGGACCTACGCCGCCGCGTCCTCGCCGAGATCCGGGCGGCCCTCGTGCCGCAAGCGAAGGCCGAGGAGGACGTGCTCTACGCTCGCCTGGCGCAGGACGAGCAGACCCGACCCAGGACGCTGGAAGGAACCCAGGAGCACCTGGTGTTTCTCCGGCTCCTGGGCGAGCTCCATGCGATGACCTTGCAGGGCGAGGTGTGGATGGCCAAGTTCAAGGTGTTCGCGGAGAACGTCGAGCATCACCTCCGCGAGGAGGAACAGGCGCTCTTCCCGCAGGCACGGACCGTGCTCACGACGCTCGAGGGGAGAGAGCTCGTGGGGGCCTACCAGGCGGCTCGCGAGGGACACGCCCGAGACGCCGCCGCCGCGTAGCGTGGTGGCGGGAGCCACCCCCGCGAGATGTGCGCCGGGTCAATCCCGCCAGGCACTGCTGCCGATCGCGCGCTCGATGGCCTTCATCAGGTTTTCCCGCCCGACGGGCTTGGCGAGGTATCCGACGCAGCCGGCTGCCGCCGCGCGCTCGGGGTCACCCACCATTGCGTGGGCGGTGATCGCGATCACGGGGATCATGGCCGTGGCGGGGTCGGCGCGGAGAATGCGCGTCGCCGTGAGCCCATCCATCTCCGGCATCTGGAGATCCATCAGGATCACGCCCGGACGCAAATCGCGCACGAGCTGGATCGCGGTCGAGCCGTCCTGGGCCTCCGTCAGATCGCACCGGGTCGAGGCCAGCATCGACCTGAGCACGCGCCGGTTGACGACGTTGTCGTCCACGATGAGCACGTGGAGCCGCTGCCCCCCATCGGTGGTGCTGGCTAGGGGCGGCTCGCCGGAACCCTGGCCTGCGGTGGCGACGGAAGGCGGCTTCTCCGAACCCGGCGCGGAGGCCATGGCCCGCTCGGCTCCCCACCCGCTGCCGAAGGGCTGGTCCGCGGCCCGCTCTCCCGCGGCGATCGGGCCCACGTCGGTGTCGGACACGCCGCCCAGGCCCAGCCCGGCGGGGTCGGCGAGGGGAAGGGTGAAAAAGAACGTGGACCCGCGCCCGAGCACGCTCTCACAGCCGATGGTCCCCTTCATCGCCTCTACGAGCTGCCTCGAGATGGCCAGGCCGAGCCCGGTGCCTCCACGTCGCCGGGCGAGGCCCGTGTCCAGCTGCGTAAAGGGCTGGAACAGCTTGTGAACGTCGTTGCTGTCGATCCCGATGCCCGTGTCGGTGACCGACACGCGCGCGAATCCCCCGGGGATCTCCACCGCCCTGAGGGTGACGCTACCCCCGCTCGGGGTGAACTTCAGCGCGTTGGAGAGGAGGTTCAGCACGACCTGGCGTACGCGATCCGGATCCGCCACGACGAAGCGGTGACCGGGCGCAATCGCGTCCACGACGGTGACCCGGCGTTCCTTCGCAAACACGCTCGTCAGCTCGCGGGCCTGGAGCACGGGGTGCGCGAGATCCATCCGCTCGGTGTCGATCTGGAGGCGGCCCGCCTCGATCCGGGTCAGATCGAGCACATCGTTGATGAGCAACAGGAGCTGCTCCCCCGCCTTGCGGATGTCCTGGACGTACGCCCGGTGCCCCTCCCCGAGGGGCGACACGCTGTCCACGAGGAGCACCTCCGCAAACCCGATGACCGCGTTGAGCGGCGTCCGCAGCTCGTGCGACATGGTGGCGAGGACCTCGCTCTTGAGCCGGGACGCGCTCGCGAGGTCGGCGTTGCGGTCGGCGAGCTGGGCCCGTTGCTTCGCGACCTCCTCCGATTGCGCGGCCAGCACCTCCTGCTGGGCGAGGAGCTCCTCGAACCGTGTCATCAGCTCGTTGTTCGCGTTCTCGAGCTCCGCCGCCAGCGTGCTCTCCTGCGTGACGTCGTGCATGTACACGACGGCGCCCTGGATGGCGCCGGCATGGATCACCGGCACGATGCTGGCGAGCGCGACGCGGGGCGCCCCGACCACGTCCACGAACTCCATGCGACGACTACGAACGGTTCGGCCCGATGCGAGCGCGTCTCGGAGCGAGTCGACCGTTCCCGGGCCGCCGAGAAAGTCGACCGGGAGCTGGGCGGCCCAAGCGTCGGGCGTGACCCCGATCAGCGGATCTCCCAGGAGCCGAACCGAGGCCGAATTGGCAATTCGAACGAGCCCCGACCGATCCAAATACACCACCGGATCCACGAGCACGTCCAAGGTGGCTTCGAGCAAGGCTCCCTGTTCGCGGATCACCGCCTCCGCGTCCCGACGTTCTGTCAGGTCGCGGATGTACACGATGAAGCGCGGAGGGCCGTGTTCGAACATGCGACGGATCGTCAGCTCCAGCGCGAGCGGACGGCGGTCGGAGCGCTGCGCGCGCACCTCGAGGCGGTTCACCGGGGCGCCTCCGGCAAGGCACCCCGCGAGCGCCAGCTGGTGAAGCGCACGTTGCTCCGGTAGAGTCGCGATGTCGACGAGCGGCCGGCCCGCCGCCTCCGACCGAGGAATCACGAAGAGCTGCTCGGCGGCGGGACTGAACTCGACGATGTCCCCTCGCGCATCCAGCACCACGATGGGATCGACGCTGCTCTCGAGCACCGCGTTCCAGCTGCCCTCGCTGCTCCGGAGCGCCTCTGCCGCGGCCCGCCGCTCGGTGATGTCGCGCGTGAAGCAGCGGGTGTGCAACGCGCGGCCCTCCCGCATCCGCATGCTGGAGCTGATGAGGACGTGGCGGATCGAGCCATCCTTGCACCGCAGCTCTGCTTCGAGGTTGACGACCACCCCCGCCGCGCCGAGACGGGCGAAGATCTCGCCCACCACGTTGGGATCGACGTGGAATCGCGCGATAGGCTGCCCGACGTATTCCTCGGCGGTGTACCCGAGCATGTCCAATTCGAAACGGTTGACCCAAACGATGATCCCGTCGGGATCGACCGCGTGCATGCCCTCCGTGGCGTTCTCGAGAAAGTCGGAGAGCTCCGCGCGTTGTTCCATCAGCGCCGCCTCGGCGGCCTTGCGTGCCGCCACGGCCGGAGCACGTCCAAGGGCCCAAGCCATCACCGCGATCACGAGGAGATAGGCCCAGAACGGCTCGTGCGGCCCCAGCGCCGCCACCCACACGACGGCGAGAACCAGGAGGTAGCGGATCGCGCCTACGGCCCCCCCGTGTACCCGCGGGAACGTTTGGGACGCGCTGGTGCCCGCGGACGCAGGAGGTTTCGGATTCGGCGGCAGGTTCGGCGTGGAGCGCACCCGACCGTCTATCCCGGTACAACCATCGACCGCACGAGACGAACCGTGACATCCGAGACGAACCTTGACCTCTGTGCCAGCCGCCGGTCGGCTTAGTGTGTAGGTCAGATGGACGCTTCTGGCAGCGTGGGGCGGCGGACGAGTGGGGAGTTCATGACCACGGCACCTGGAGCCGAAGACGGATCGCTCATCGACGCGTTCGTGCGTGCGAGCTATCGCGCGGGGACAGGCATGCTTAGCCCACCGATCGAGAACCATCGTGGCGTCATGACCGGGAATCTCCCCCCGGTTCCGGGCGCCGGGCGCTCCCACCGATGAAGCTCCACCCCTCCGAGCTGAGAGTGGTGCTCCTCCCGACCCCCCTTGATGGGGAGGTCAGTGGAACGGCGCTGGCCGATGCAGGCTTCGACGGGGTGGTCTGTCCGGACCTCCCTTCGTTGTGTGACGAGCTTGCGCGAGGTGTCGGGGTCGCGATCCTCACGGAGGAGGCGATGGAAGGCGAGGGTGTGGAGCGCCTCACCGCGCTTCTCGCGGATCAGCCCCTCTGGTCCGACATCCCGATCATCCTGTTGACCCGCGCCCTCTCCGAGTCCTCCATCGCGACCACCGCGGTCGCCTCGCTCGGCAATGTCACGCTGCTCGAGCGCCCGGTGCGCCTGGCTACGTTGGTGAGCACGCTCCGCTCCGCCCTCCGTGCGAGAACGCGGCAGCTCCAGGTTCGCGAGCATGTTCGCGCGCGCGACGACGCCGCGGGTGCGCTCCGCATGACCCAGGCGCGCCTCGATCTGGTGCTCAGCGCGGCCGACGCCGGGACCTGGTACTGCGATCTTCCGCCCACCGAGTTCGTCGGAAACCGCGCGTACCGCCGCCACCTCGGCCTGAACCCGGACGACACCCTCCCGATCGACATCGGGCACTTTTTCTCGCTCGTCCACGCCGAGGACCGCGCGCACACCCAGGCCGCGATCGCCGCCGCCATCGCGGACGGGAGCGTGCTCGACATCGACTACCGCACCTGCGGTCCGGACGGCACCGAGCGATGGGTGCGCGCCGGTGGCCGCACGTTGTTCAACCGGGACGGCGTTCCGGCGGGCTTCTACGGCACCACCATCGACCTGACCGCCCGGCGCGCGGCTGACTCCGCGCTGGCTCGGTCGGAGGCCCGGTTCGGCGCCCTGGGCGAGGCCCTGCCGTTCGGCGCCTGGGAGTGCGATGCGTCGGGTCGCGTCATCCACCTCGCGCCCGCGTTCCTCCGGCTCGTCGATCGGGATCTTCCGACCTGCCGCGAGCACGGCTGGGCCGATCTGGTGCACCCCGACGACCGCGAACGTTTCGTCGAAGCCTGGCCCCGGCTCTTCGCCAACCCTGTGATGTTCGACCACGAATATCGCATCCGCGACCAGGCGGGGGACTACCACACGGTGCTGATGCGCGGCATGCCCTTGCTCGACGAGGCCTCTGCCGTCACCACCTGGGCCGGCATCAACCTCGACGTGACGGAGAAGCGCCAGGTCGAGCGCGAGCTCGAGCGGGTGGACCGCCTGGAGTCGGTGTCCCTCGTGGCCGGCGGCATCGCCCACGACTTCAACAACCTCCTCACGGCGATCCTCGGCAACATCGCGCTCGCGCGCATGACGGCTCATCGTGATCAGGAGGTTGTACGTCGCCTCCTGGACGCCGAGCGCGCCGGCAAGCAGGCGCAGGAGCTCGCCCGGCAGCTGCTCGCCTTCGCGCGCGGATCGGAGCCCGTTCGGGCCCCCGTCTGGCTCCCCGGCCTGCTCCGGGACGCCGCCGAGTTCGCGCTCCAAGGCCTCGGCGTCCGGTGTGACTTCTACCTCGCGGAGAACCTGCCGGGCGTGGAGGGTGACGCCGGTCAGCTCGGGCAGGTCGTCCAGAACCTCGTGCTGCACGGCGCCACGGCGATGAACGGCGAGGGCGTGCTCGTCATCCGCGCGTCCACCATCCAGGTCGGCGCGGCCGGCGGCCTCCCCTTCGAGCCCGGGCCGTACGTGATGGTCTCCGTCACGGATCGCGGCAGGGGGATCGCGCGCGGCGACCTCTCGCGCGTGTTCGACCTGGTGCACTCGGCCAAGACCCGCGCCGGAATCGCGCTTCCGATCGCGCACGCGATCATCCGGCGCCATGGCGGCCACCTCCTCGCCGCGTCTCAGCCCCAAGGCTCCACGTTCACCTTCTACCTCCCCGCGGGCGCGCCCATCGCGCAGCCGCAGGCGGCCCCTCCCGCCCCGCGACCGACCCGCGCCATCCAGAAGCCCCCCACCCGCGGACGTGGCCGCTTGCTGGTGATGGACGACGACGCCCAGGTGCGCGCCGTCGCGTACCTGTCGCTGGTCCGCCTCGGCTACCAGGTCACCCTCGCGATGCACGGCGTTCAGGCATTGGAGACGTACCGCACGGCCATGTGGGAACACAATCCCTATCAGGTCGTGTTTCTGGACCTGACCGTGCAGGGTGGCATGGGCGGCCGCGAGACCCTCCGGCGGCTGCAGGAGATCGACGCTGGGGTTCGGGCAATCGCCGTGACCGGCTACACGGATGACCCGCTCCTCGCCACCTTCGCCGCCCACGGCTTCGCGGGTGCCATCACCAAGCCCTACACGGTGGACGATCTGAGCCGGGTGCTGGAACTTCTCGCCCGCCCGGCCGACCCCGACAAGACCGCCGAGCAGCCGCTGATCGCGTAGTGACCGGGTTCTCGATTGGGCCGACCAGCCGAATCAGAACGCGTCGATGTTGGCGTCCATCCACACCAGGCGTGCGCTGATGAAGGTGAGCACGCGGGCGTGCTCCTCCTCGTGGCTCGACACGGGACAGAGCCAGTCGTCCACTTCGTCGGTCTGGTACGCGATGTCCTCGATCGGCCAGCGCTCGAAGTTCCTGGCCACGCCCTCTCCGAGCGTCGCGTCATACCCCGCGATGCGCGCGAGGATGGCGTCCTCCCCCATGGGACCTTCGCGGAGCTCTGCCCAACGGGCCACGAGCGCCGCGTGGAAGGCCGGCTCCGCCGCCATCGCGTCCACGAACTCCGTCCGCGTGATCCAACCTTCGGCGCCACAGTCGTAGAACGGGTAACCGAAGCTCAGATCGAGGTCCCACGGGGAGAAGAACATCTTGCCGGCGGTGTCCTTCCACAGGTGGACGCTGAGCTGGTACGCGTCGATGTTCTTCGTGAATTCCTGGAGGAGAACGAAATCCACGGCGCTGGCGAGGTCTACGTAGCCGAAGATTCCGGTCACGGGATCGGAAGGGTCGGCACCCTGGATCGCGTCTTCCCAGGCAGTGAGGTAGGACGAGACCTCCGCCTGCGCCGCCGCCGTGTCATCCGGGAAGACCAACTGCCAGGTGCCGTATCCGACGGCATTCTCATGGAACCCGTCCACGTCGTCCAACTTGACGATGAAGCTGGTGCCGGGTGAACCCTCGTCCCCGATGTCGACGCGAGTATCCTCGCGTTCGATCTTCTCGCCCAGGGTGTAGACCCCCTGGTATTGTCCGCCGAGGGTGAGCTCGCAGAACACGCTCTCGGTGGCGTAGCGCTCGGGGCCACCGAAGGATTGGAAGAGGTCGAAGGCGAGACGGTTCCGGAACAGCACACGATCGAGGTACTGCCCATTCAGGATCCAGTCGCTGTCCGAGCCCATGCCGAGCAGGTCCGTGGGGGCGTCGCCCCCGGAGGCTTCGAGGAACAGATCGAAGCGCGCGTCACCGAGGAGATCGACAACGTCCGCGGTGTCGCCCGTGTCACCCGTGTCCCCTGGAGATTCGTCGATCGCACCCCCGGGCTCCGCTTGGTGGAGCTCGACCGCGATCACGTTCATCCCGTCGACCAGCAGCGAAGGATCGACCTTCGCGACCACCCAGAGCAGCTCGTCGGCCGCGGACACGGGGGCCACCGCACGCGTGTCGAAGCTCGCGCCCGATGCGAGGTTCTCCCGCAGGATCTCGGTGCCGTTCAGATAGACCGCGGCGCCGTCGTTACGTAGAAGCCCAACAGACAACTTCGTGATGTCGGGAAGCGAGGCGACGCCGAACGTGTACCGGAAATAGCTCGTGACGGCGGGCGTCTCCGAGTCCGGTCCCGAGGAGATGATCGTCGCGAGGTAGTCGCCGCCGTACCCCAGGGGCGCGGCTCCCTCGGACCACGCCGCGTCATCATAGGAGAGATCGCGCCAGGACGTGCCCAGATCCGATCCGTCGTCGATGTAATGCCAGACGAACCCCGGCCAGATGGGCAGCTCGGTGTGGTCCCGGAGCTCCGCCGAATATTGCGGCTTGGGGAAGGTGAGCGACGTGCGCCCGCGCAGCTCCATCCCCGCAGGCCCGTCGTACAGCGGGACCCCATCCCCGCTCACGACCTGCATCACGCACGGCACCTTGGGGTCATCCAGGATGTTCCCGTCACACTCGACGACGACCTGACACATCAGGTCCGGATCCCCCGTGAGGTCGGTGTCGTCGGCGCTGTCTGCGCCCGTGTCCCCACCCGTGGACCCGTCAGAGTCTGCGGGCTTCGACCCGTCAGTTGGCCCGCATCCCAGGAGCGACAAGAGAATGAGCTGCATCCAAGGATTCTACCCCAGACCCTCTCGCCGGGCGTGACCCCTTCGGTTCTCGCGAGTCGCCAAATGTCTGAGGGCACGACAAATTGGCTCGTTGTCTCGATTTCGTGAGGCCACTCGGAAGGGCCGCGTGGGCTCCGGCTATGGGCCTGACTTGTGAACAGTCGGAGCCTGCGGAATGAGACCGTCCCTGAAGATCCCCGCCCTAAGGATTGCTGTCGTCCTCGCGCTCCTCGCGCCGGTGGGCGCGGCTGTCGCGCGCCCACCGAAGGTTGCCCAGCACCCCGGACGAAATGGGAAGCTGACCGAAAACCAACTCCAGATGGCCAAGATCGCCTGGAAGTACTTCGAGAACAATTTTCAAGCGGACACCTGCCTCGTCAACGCCGTCGACAACTATCCCTCTACGACCATGTGGGACGCCGGGAGCAGCCTGGGTGCGCTGATCTCCGCGTTCGAGCTCGGAGTCGTGGATGAAGACACCTTTCATTCGCGCGTTCGGTGCACGCTGATCACCCTGGGCAAGCTCGACCTGTACAAGGGAGAGCTCCCAAACAAGGCGTATGACACCCGCACCGGGGCCATGGTCAACTACGCCAACGAGCCCGGCGAGATCGGCTACTCGGCGCTCGATATCGGTCGACTCCTGATCTGGCTCCGGATCCTCCAGGAACGCCAGCCGCACTACATCCCGGCGGTCAACGCGATCGTGGCGCGCTGGAACTTCTGCAACCTGCTCGACAAGTGCGGCACCCTCTACGGCGCCGTGCCCGAAGGTGCGGGGACGGTCTACCTTCAGGAGGGCCGTCTCGGCTACGAGGAGTACGCGGCAAAGGGATTCCAACTCTGGGGCTTCGACACCAAGGAGGCCTCGCGGCTCGAGCCGATGGAGCTCGACCGCATCCATGGGATCGACATCCCGTTCGACTCCCGGGATCCTCGGCTCCTCGGGGCGCACAACTACGTCGTGACGGAGAGCTACGCGCTCGACGGGATCGAGCTGAACTGGGACAACGCGGGCGATCGGTCGCTCGACGACATGCGACACAGCGACAAGACCGCGGCGGACTTCGCCGGCCGTGTCTACGACGTGCAGGAAGCCCGGCACGCCGCCACGGGCATCCTCACGGCGCGAACGGAGCACCAGCTCGACGCGGCCCCGTGGTTCGTCTACGACACCGTGTACTCGGATGGATATCGTTGGAACACCATCACGGATGACGGGCGCTATCTCCCCGCCTCGGCGGCGGTGTCCACGAAGGCGGCGTTCAGCCTGTGGGCCCTCTGGGATACGCCCTACACCCAGCTGCTGTATACCGCCATGGTCGGGAAGTTCGACCCGGAGCGTGGGTACTACGAGGGTGTGTACGAGCACTCCGGCGTCGAGATCAAGACCTTCACCGCCAACAGCAACGGGATCATCCTCGAGACCCTGCTCTACAAGGTCCAGGGCAAGCTCCTTCGGTTCGGCCCCGGCGCGCTCCCGTCCTGGGCGTCGACCGAGGGCGACGTGGCGCGGAGCAGCTGTCAGCTCCCCAGCCATCAGCGCTCCCCCTGCGGCGCGGCTCCGTCGCGCTGATGTCGGCGATCACCGAGCTCGCCGAGGAAGGCATTCCGCGATGGATGGCGTGGGCCGCGGGGCCTGATCCGGCCGCGCGCGTCGCGTTCAAGATTCGCACGGTTCAGCTGCTCATCCTCCTCAATCTCACGATGCTCACCGCCTACATCGTGTGGCGGGGCCTCTTCACGATCAATTGGGCCTTGTGGCCGCTCTCCATCGCTCTCTTCGGCGCCGAGCTCTACAGCTTCGTCGACACCTTCCTCTTCAGCCTCGGCATGTGGAGGATGCGCATCCGCGGCGAACCGCCGCCCGCGTCCCCCGACGCCACGGTAGACGTGTTCATCACCTGCTACAACGAGCCCGTGGAGCTGGTGCGCGCCACGGCGAGGGCAGCGCGTGACATCCATCATCTGCACATGACCTGGGTGCTCGACGACGGGGACAACCCGGAGATGCGCCTCATGGCCGAGCAGGAGGGGGTGGGGTACATCACGCGGGGCGCCACGTGGAAGGGCAAGGACCGCCACGCGAAGGCGGGAAACCTGATCAACGCGCTGTTCCAGACCGAGGGCCAATTCCTGTTGGTGCTCGACGCGGACCAGGTCCCCAAGCCGGAGATCCTGGACCGCACGCTCGGGTACTTCGACGACCCGAAGGTGGCGCTGGTTCAGACACCCCAGTGGTTCAGCAACGTCCCCGAGGGCGATCCGTTCGGTGTGGCCGCACCGCTGTTCTATGGGCCCATCCAACAGGGAAAGGACGGATGGAACTCCGCCTTTTTCTGCGGTTCCAACGCGGTGCTACGTCGGGACCCCCTCATGTACGCGGGCCTCGTGGCCTACGCGAAGGAGCTGAACACCCGCGTGCGCGGCGCGCTCGGGGACATCGATCGTCGCCTGCGCCGGGCCGCGGCCACCCTCGATCCGTCCGCGAGCTCGGCACGGGCGTCCCTGCGGGCCGTGTGGCGGGCCGGGCGTGAAGCCCGCAGGAAGCTCGACGCTGGTGCGCCGCTCCAGGAGATCACCTGGGAGTTCCAACGAACGCTCGAGGGCGTGTCACGCGAGCTCGTCGACGCGGACGTCAAGAAGATCTACGCGGATCTCGTGGCCATCCCCGGCATGAACCCGGCCGCGTTGGTGGCCCTCGAGGCGAGCGCCGGCCCGATGTCACGCCTCTCCGGAAAGGGCGCTTCCCCGCTGGTGGCCATCGAGGAGGTCCGCCAGCTCCTCGCCGACATCGACGTGGACCGCTCCGACCAGGCCGAGCCCGTGCAGCCGCTCGCGACGATCTCCGTCACGGAGGACATGGCTACGGCGATGCGGTTGCACGCCCTCGGCTTCAGCTCCGTGTACCACCACGAGATCCTCGCCGTCGGCCTCGCCCCGGACGACCTCCGCTCGGTCCTCCAGCAGCGGCTCCGGTGGGCTCAAGGCACCATGCAGGTCCTCTTCCGCGAGAACCCGCTCCTCCAGCGTGGGCTCTCCTGGCCGCAGCGCCTGATGTACTTCTCCACGATGTGGAGCTACCTCTCGGGCTTCGCGAGCGTCGTCTACCTCATCGCCCCCGCGTTGTACCTCCTCTTCGGCTGGCTCCCGGTCAAGGCGCTCTCGTGGCAGTTCCTCTGCTTCCTGGTGCCGTGCCTCGTGCTCAATCAGCTCCTGTTCGCGCTGATCGGATACGGCCTGCCGACGTGGCGCGGTCAGCAGTACAGCCTTGCGCTCTTTCCTCTCTGGATCCGGGCGGTCATCACCGCGATCCAGAACGTGTACTTTGGAACGAAGCTTCCGTTCGTGGTGACTCCCAAGACAAGACAAGGCGGAGCGCATTGGGCGCTCGTGCGCCCGCAGCTCGCGATGACGGTGCTGCTGGCCGGATCGGGCATCTACGGGGTCGTCCAGCTCGCATCGGGTCGGGCCCACGAGACGTTTCCCACCATCATCAACCTGGTGTGGGCCGTGTACGGGATCGTGATGCTCAGCGTCGTACTCAACGCGGCAAGGTGGCAGCCGAAAGAAACAGGAGTGAATTCATGAGTGTACATGTAGACATCCGTGGCCCGGCAACAGCGGTGGCGGCGGTGGAGGGGCGCCTCGACCTCCTGACGGCCTCTGACGTGAAGCGTCAGCTTCAAGCGGCGGTCGCGACGGGCCTGCATCGCCTGGTCGTCGACCTTCATGGCGTGCCGTTCATCGACAGCTCCGGACTCGGCGCGCTCATCGGCGCCCTCAAGGCGACGCGCCTCGCCGGTGGTGACCTCCGCATCGCGCGTCCCGGCGAGCAGGTCCGGTATGTGTTGGAGATCTCGATGCTCGACCGCGTGCTGGTGTGCCACAAGACGGTGGAAGAAGCTCTTGCTCGCTACGAATGAGGCCTGCAGCCTGCCGGCGCAGCCCGAGTCGCTGCCGCATCTCCACGAGGTGATGGCTCGGTTCTGGGCGTCGGTCGAGGCCGTTCGTGGCCACCGCGTGCCATCGCACATACGACACGGCCTCGCGACAGCCGTGGCAGAGGTCGGAGCGAATATCATCCGCCATTCGCAGGCGAAGTCGTTCGATTTCATCCTGGTCCTCCGAGACGAGGACACGGTGGAGGCCCGCTTCGAGGACGCGGGCGTGCCGTTCGGCGCGGTGCCGTACGGCGAGTTCGATCCTCACATGCTTCCGGAGGGCGGGATGGGGCTCACGCTGGCCAAACGAGCGCTCCACGCGCTCGAGTATCGGCGCCTGCCGAACGGCACCAACTGCTGGACGCTGGTCGTGCTCCTTCCGGTGTCGAAGTGAGCGCCCTCCTGCTGGCGCTCCTGCTCTCCCGCTCCGCCTCCGCCGCGGCCTTTCCGGCGCCCGAGGCGATGGGCGCGTTCGAGGGAAACGTCCGCTCCGGATACGCGTTCGCGAGCCTGATGTCCCCCAGCGTGGACCGACGCATCACGCCGGTGGCGCGCCTGACGCTGAGCTACCTCTACTACCGCTTCCCGGACTTCGGCGGAGAGGCGCGCGTGCTCTCCCCGGGGGTCGCGTTCGGGGTCGGGGCAAGCTGGCGGCCCGACAGGCTCGCGCTCACGGTCGTGGCCGGGTACGAGGCTCGCTACGTGCAGACCCGCCCCACGACGGGAGAAGCCGTTGCCCGCGCGGATCACGGCGTGAGCGTAAGCGGGGACGTGTACTTCCAAGCGAGCTCGCGCGTCGCGCTGGCGGGAAGCGTGTCATACGGCTTCGCTCAGAACTATCTCTGGGCGCGTGTGCTCGCCAAGCGACAGCTGTTCCCGCTCCAGGGCTCGGCGATCACCACCTTCGCCACCGGGATCGACGCCACGATTCACGGGAACCACCAGGCCCGCGGAGTGGGGGCCGGGGTCTTCGGGGAGCTCTCGTTCCCCGGAGCCTCGACGTCGCTCATGCTACGCGTCGGTTTGGGCCGGGAGGTCCAGCCCGGCGCGAGCGACGCGCTGGAAGGTACCTTGGGAGCGTCGATCTACAAGGCCTTCTGACGGGAGGCCCCACCTCTGGACCGCTCCAACGGAGAGGGATGAGGGGGGCTCCGGCGATCCGGCGCCCCCTCCCCTGTCAGCCGCGGCTCACCAGATCGCGCGCGTACTCGGGCCACCAGGCGCCCGCGGAGGGGCCGCCGTTGCAGTCTCCATCGGACTCACCGGGGGGCTTGATCCAGAGCAGCGCGTCGAGGCCCGAGATGCCCGTGGTGAGCGTGGGGCTGTCACCCACGGCCCGACCGAGGGGATTGCACCAGGTGTGCTCCGAATCCGGCCCGATCCCGTTGCGGCCGGTGTCGGCCACATAATGCACGTCCCCGAGGATCGCGCGCACCTCGTCCGCGTAGCCGACCGTGTCCGGCGTGGACTCGGTGTGCGACACGTTGAGCGCGAACCCGGCGGCGTTGTAGATGCCCGCGGCGATGAGGCTCGCCGCCATGTCCGCCGCGGAGATCCAGGCGGAGTCGCCCGCGTCGATGTACACGCGCGCGCCGGCGGCCGTGAGCGTATCGACCGCCGCGGCCATCATCTCGTGACGCTCGGTCCGTTGTTCGGCGCTCAGACACGTCGTGAGCGCGAGCGCGTCGGGCTCGAGGATGACGACCGCCGTGCGCCCGTCCAACCCGCGGGCCACGTTGTCGATGAACTCCGCGTAGCCGTCCACGTCGGAGGCGCCTCCCGCGGAGTAGAACCCGCAATCGCGGTTCGGGATGTTGTAGACCACGAACACACGCAGCTGGTCGTCGGCCGTCGTGATGGCGTTGTCAACCGTGTTGGCGACATCCGCATCCCAATCCCCGATCCACAGCGCGGTCGGCTCGGCGGCCATCCGATCCATGAGCGCCGCGCCATCGGGATCGACGGACCGCCACTCCTCCGCCTGGCGGGCCGGCCTCGAGTTCGGCTCGACGTAGAGGGTGTAGCCCTCGAGCGGGCCGAGCCCCGAGTCGGGGGTGGCGTCCGATTCGGGCACTTCTTCGTCGCTCACTTCTTCGTCGGCATCGTAAGCGCCGACCTCCTCGAGCTCCGAGGGATCGATGGCGACGAAGCTCGGGTGAGCGGGATGATCCTCGGAGGGATCGGCGACCGCCTCGTGGCCCCGGCGCGCGTTGTTGGTGCCGGAGCTGCTCGCGGCGTCAGCGGCGTCCACGAGGCATCCCGGAAGCAGCGCAGCCCCGGAGAGCAGCGGCACCAGCCCCTTGAGTTCACGACGACGGGTTCCACTCTTGGATTGGAGTTTCATTGCGGCTCCTTGGCCATTACAGCCGACTTGCATTTCGCAAACCGTCATTGGCAGTTTTACTGTAGTTAGCTGAAGTCCAGCCGTCGACCCGCCAACGGAAGAATAAAACCGTTGGGAGGCCCGAGTGTGCTGGACAGGCGCATCGTGGCGGCCTAGAGTCGCCTGCAGAAGAGGGTCTCATGCCTACGTGGAACGTCACCTTTGGTGCTCACTCGGTGTCCATCGAATCCGCAGCCTGGATCGATGCACTCGCCAAGGCGCTCCCGCAGCTTTCGCTTGCTCCCGGTCATTTGGAGCGATTCGTCTGCGCCATGAACCCCGATGGTAGCGTCGAAGTGCACGAGCCGTTGGCAAACGTGCGATTGCGTGTCACACCGACCGGGGTGTCTCCCACCCCGATCCCGGAGATGCCGTGGTCCTCGGCGTTGCTTGGTGACCCCGATGTCGGGGCCGCGCCCGCCCGCGCGCCTGCCCCGCTGGAGGATCGCGTGGTCGCCCTGTTCGAACGCTGCGCCGACATCTCGGCGGCCTCGGACGTGCGTGACGCATGCACCGTAGCGCTCGGGATCGTTCAGGAATTCGTATCGGCAAACGCCGGGGCGGTGCTCATGACCACGCCCGACGGGTCCCACCTCGAGTTCATCGCGGCGTTCGGCCCGCAGGCCCAGAAGGTGGTCAATTCCACCCTCCCGGTCAACCACGGGATCGCCGGCTTCATCCGTGATTTTCCGGTCGGGGTCATCATCAATGATGTCCATCGGGACGTGCGGTTCGGCGCTGCGGTGGATCGGTCCTCCGGCTACGAGACGCGCTCGCTCCTCGCGGTCCCGATCCGCGCGGTCGACGGTCCGACACATGGCTGTCTCGAGCTCCTCAATTCCGCGACAGGCTTCGCGCCGGAAGATCTCGAGACCACCGAGATGATCGCGTCCGCCCTCGGAGCCTGGCTTCGCGGCGCCCAGGCCTGACCGCGCCGCGGCGCCTCCTCGAGCGCCGCGGCGCACGCTCCCCCGGCCTCCCCGACCTGGTCCAGGAATGTCGGCATTCGCCTCCTGTCGCACCGACCTGTCACCGACCCGGGCGAGCTGGGGGCCGGCCCCATAGCTGAGAGAGAGTCGGATCGCATCGCCGCAACCGTGTCCGCGACTACGGCTGCCATCCGCCAGGAACCAAATGCGTCGTGCGATGAGTGTGCTTTTGCGGGTCGCGGGTTTGTTGGTCCTGCTTCCGATCGCGCTGCTGCTCGCCGTCAACGTCTTCTTGAACATTTGGTTGCCCGTGGTGGTCAACCGGCAGCCGGAGCGGATCAAGCTGACGTTCGACGTCGCCTGGATGCTCGTGCCCGGCGAGGTCGAGGTCCACAATCTCGAGATCCGGCAACAGAGCCCGAACGACCAGTGGCTCATGAAAATCGACAACGCCACGGCCACGTTCGCGCTTCGTGATTTCCTGGATCACACCATCCACATCACGACCGCGGAGGCCCACGGCGCGAGCTTCCTGTGGCGAGCGCGGCTCGACGCGCCCCCGCCGAAAGGCCCACCCTCTCTTCCGAGCGAGGCTGACGCGATTGTCGGCCAGGCGGACGCCGCCGCCCCCGCCGCCCCCGCGGGCACCCAGATCGTGGCAGATCCCGTCGTGATCGAGGATTGGTCACCGCCCATCCCCGGCTTCACCAACCCGCCGACCCCCTCTCCGGAGGACATCTATCCGAGCGCGAAGCCGTGGCGCGTCGCGCTCCATGACGTGCAGGTCGACCGCATTCGCGAGCTCTGGATCGGAGACTACAAGTACACGGGGGCTGCCACGGCGTCCGGAAACCTTACTCTCGAAGCCAATAAATGGCTCGAGGTAGAGCAGGCCCTCGTCACCCTCGACGGCGGCGGGGTGACGCGCGGCAGCGTCTCGATGCTCACTGGCGTCCAGGGCCAGATCGAGCTGGACCTCGTCGGCACCAACCCGGTGGCGTTCGAGGGGCGCGGCCTCTTCGGCGCGATCAGCGGCAAGGTAGGCCTCACCGCCGGGGTGGCGAACCTCTCCTTCCTCGATTTCTACTTGCAGTCCGCGCCCTGGCTCCACCTCACCGGTGGCGTCGGAGAGCTGGTGGTCGACGTGAACGTCGAGGACGGCACCTTTCAGAACGGCAGCAAGGTGGCCGCCGACGTGAACGATATCGTGGCGCGGTTTCTGTCCTACTCGGTCGTCGGGGACGGCGCGGTGCGGCTCGACGTGAGCCTGGCCGACGGGGTGCCACAAACCGCGATCGGGGTCGAGTTTCTCGACTTCGCCATCTCTCTCGACGGGGATGCCACCCCCCACGTGAAGGGGCAGGGCTTCGCGGTCTCCGCCACCACCGCCGACGTGGCCTTGAATCGCCCGTTCACGTCGCTCGACATCGTGTTGGAGCTGCCAGAGGCCGAGATCCCGGACGTGGGGGTGTACAACGCCTACATGCCCCAGGACCTGGGTTTGGTATTGAAAACGGGCACCGGTACGGTGCGGGGGCATCTGGAGGTTTCGACCGCGCAGAGCCTCTGTCACGGGGAGCTCTTCCTCGATGGCCGCGCGGTGCTGGCCACGCTCGACGAGCTGACGCTGAGCGGAGATGTCGCGGTCCACGCGGTGGTCCCGTCGGGCAACCTGGAGACGGGCAAGTATGACATCTCCGGCACGTCGCTCGAGCTCCGCAAGATTCGCGTCATCTCGGGCGGCTCGACGCGAGAGGGCAAGGATGACTCGAAGGCGTGGTGGGCGCAGATCAAGCTGCCGAAAGGGAGCGTCGCCGTGGGGGCCCCCATCTTCCTCGACGGTACCCTCGACGTGAAGTTCCGCGACACGGTCCCGTTCATCACGGTCTTCTCGGAGAAGCAGCCGCTCCCAGGGTGGATCCGTGGCCTCCTCGGCGTGGAGCCGGTCTCCGGCAAGGCGCGCATCCGGCTCGGGGACGACGTGCTCCGGGTGACCGACTTCCAGCTCTTCGCCGGGCAGTTCGAGGTGCTCCTGGAGCTCCGCCGGCGCAAGGAGATGGTCGGAAAGTTATACGCGCGCTTCGGGAAGCTGTCGCTCGGCATGGGCATGGAGAACAAGAAGAGCCATATCCAGGTGTTCAATGCCAAGAAATGGTACGATGCGGAACCGAGCCCGGACTAGCATCTCCACCTGGTGCCGCCTGCGTGCACGTGACTTCTCGCTGGCCTGTTGTGCCCTGGCTGGATGGATGGGGAGCGCGGAGGCGGCCGAACCGACGGGCACCTCCGGATCGGGGGCGGTCGTGGTCGACGTTACACGGGCGGTGATCCTCGCCAACGCCGAGTTCGTCGCGATGGGCGGCGCGGGGGCGGCCTTCGCGGTTGGGGGCGCGGGCATGATGCTCAGCCCCGCTGCGCCCGCGAATCGACGGATGGAGTCGGTCGCGCCCATCGTGTGGAGCCTCGTGCTGCTCCAGAGCCAGATCGGCGAGAAACAGGACATGAGCAACCTCGGCGCGGCGCTCGACGAGGATGTCCGCATGTTCAACATCGGCCTGTCCGGTGGGTATCACAACGGCGCCGGCGGGATCCTCGGCGCGGGCGCCGACTACCAAGTCGGGGATGCGCGCGTCGCGGTGGTGGAGGGCCACGCCTCCGCCGCGGTGGCGTTGCTGGGCGGGGATCTCGTTCTCGGGGCTGGCCCCCGGCTTCTGGGCATGCGAGTCACCGCTGACGGGGTGCACCACGACTACTTCGGCGCTGGGGTCGAATTGGGCGCGGTGTTCGCCAACTGGCGGCAGGCGTGGAACTTCGCGCTGACGCTCCGCTCGGGAGTTGCGGCGGGCCCCGTCGACGGCGCCTACGATGGCATCGACGCGGCGCGGTTACCGCCGGAGATCATCGCCGGGATCGGCTGGAGCAACCTCGCCAACCTCCCCGAAGAGACGGGTGGCATCCCCGTTCGCCTGGTGGCGGACGTGGCGGTCGACGCGCCGGTGCCGGGCGCCGTCGCCCTGCAGACGGTGTTCCAGGGCGAGCTGATCCCGCGGGGCGGGTGGTACACGGTGTCCCCGCGGCTGGGCGCCGAGGTGGACGTGTGGCGAAACCGCTTCCGCCTGCGCGCTGGCACCTACCTGGAGCCCTCGCGCACGGACCTCGCCGGCCCACGGCCGCACGCCACGGGCGGGTTCGAGCTCCGGCTGTTCCACGTGGCCGCGTTCAAGGAGCGGGTCAAGTTGGATCTCGCGTGGCAGATCGGGGTCGACTACGCCCCGGGCTACTTTCACGGCGCCTGGGTCGGAATCAACGTCTGGCAGCAGGGGCAGGTGGGAGGTCAGTACGACCGGGACGTCGCGCCGGACGTGACCGCACCGTGATCGGCCGGCGCGGTGCTCCTACGGGCACGCCCCCGGAGTGAGCCGCACCGCGTCCGGGCACCGCCCGCTCGAGATGAGCGCGCGGACCAGCTCCGCGCGGGCGGCGTGCTCCGCGGGCAACAGCCTCCCGGCGACCAGCGCGGCGTCGAGCGCGTTCACCCGCAGCGCCGCGCGCACCGCCATGGGGGCCACCTGCGTCACGTCGCCGCCACGGGCGAGCGAGGCCTGGGCGAACCGGTGCGCGAGGTCGACCCGGCCGACCGAGGCTGCGTCGATGCTTCCGTTGTAGTACAGGCCCCACGGCACGTCGGCGGCGTCGCCCAGGCGCTCGAGCGCGTCGAGCTCGGTCGGTACCTCTCCGGCTTGGGAGGCGGCGACGGCCACGAGCAGGAGCGGCTCGAACCGGAGGTCCGCCGGCGCCAGCGCGAGGGCGGCGCGGGCCTCGGCGAGCGCGCCCTGGGCATCCCCCGCCTCGAGCCGCGCGACGGCGGCGTTGTGGCGCACCCGCCAGGCGTTGACGAACGTGCGGGCGTCCGCGGCGGGGGCCGGGGAGAGAACGGGGAGCGGAGCGGGAGCCGGGGCGACGGGGGGAGCGGGGACCGGGATCGGGAGGAGCGCGGGGACGGCGAGGACGACCGCGGGCGCGGCCACCGGAACGATCGGCGCGTCCGGCGCAACGCGCTTGGGGGCGCACGCGAGGGAGACGAGGAGGAGCCACACGGCGCGCACTCTACGGCCACGCCCGAGCGCCCATGCCCCTTCGACGCGCCCAGGCTGCGCGGAGCGGGGCGGGGTGCGGATCGCGGAGGCAAGCGAGCCGGCGGAGCGCAGCGCGGCGGAGGCGATCGGCGGCGCGCCGCGGGGGTCGCCGGCCGGATGCGATCAGCCCAGGACCAGCTCCTCCGCAGGCGGCCGCAAGTTGTACGACGAGCTCATGGCGCGGCCGTACGCGCCCGCCGTCGCGATGAGCAGCACGTCCCCTTCCCGCGTCTCGGGCAGGCGGCGGGCATACCCGAGGGTGTCGCCGCTCTCGCAGATCGGCCCCACGACGTGGGCCACCTGGGTCAGCGGGGCGTCGAGGCGCGTGAGGTTCACGATCTCGTGCCACGCCCCATAGAGCGCGGGCCGGATGAGGCTGTTCATCCCGGCGTCCACGCCCACGAAGCGCACGTCGCCCTTGTGCTTGAGCTGGGTCACGCGGCACAGGAGCACGCCCGCCTCCGCCACGAGGAACCGGCCGGGCTCGAGCCAGATCGCGAGGCGTGGGTGCGCCGCCCGGACCCGACCGAGCGCCATGTCGAACGCGACGAGATCGAGCGGCGCCTGGTCGGGCTTCTCCGGCACCCCGAGCCCGCCGCCCACGTCGAGCCGGCAGACCTCCGGGAAGCGCTCGGTGACCCCCGAGAGGAAGCGGGCCACGTCGCTCCAGCTCTGCGCGTCGAGGATGCCGCTCCCGACGTGCGCGTGGAGGCCGGTGACGCGGACCCCGTTGCGTCGGCACAGCTCGGCCACCCGATCCAGCTCGCCCACGGCGATGCCGAACTTGGACCGCTCGCCGCCGGTCCGCACGTGGTCGTGGTGGCCGCGGCCGGCGCCGGGATCCACCCGCAGCAACACCTCGCGGCCGGCGAACAGCTCCGGCCACTCCGCGAGGGGGTGCACGTTGTCGAGGGTGACGTGCACGCCGGCCTCGAGCGCGGCGGCGTACTCGGAGCGCGGCGCGAAGTTGGGCGTGAACAGGATGCGGTCGGGGTCGATCCCGGGGACGACCTCCTGCACGCGCGCCATCTCGCCCGGCGACACGCACTCGAAGCCGAGACCCGCGGCGTCGACGCGCCGGAGGATGCCCGCGTTCGGGTTCGCCTTGAGCGCGTAGAACACGCGGTCTACGCTCCGCAGGCCCCGGAGGGAGGCGGCGGCGGCGTCGATGGTGGCTTGGTCGTAGACGTAGCGGGGAGTCGCTCCCCCGCCCGCGGCGGCGAGGAGCGCGTCACGACGGCCCACCCACCACGGGGTCCGCGCGGCGGGGGGCAGGGCGAGGGCACCGTCGCGGAGCTCGCGCCAGGAGGGACCGAACGTGGCGTCGGCCTCGCTCGCGAACAGGAGGGCGTGCAGCTCGCGGACGAGGCGCTGGGCCTGGTCCTCGTCGACCACGAACGTCAGGTTCAGATCGCTCGCGGCCTGCGACACGAGGTGGATGCGCTCGGCCTCGAACACGGCGAGGGCGGGGCCGAGGCGGTGAAGGAGGGTGCGGATGCCGCGTCCGACGAGGCTCACGCTCGCGCACGGACCGATGACGCGCGCGCCGCAGAGGCGGCCGAGGTCCGCCACGAGGGCGTCGATCGCGCCGGGGCCGAGCGCGTTGGCCGCCGGATCGATCGAGACGGTGACGTTCGACTCGGAGGTCGAGACCAGGTCGACCGAGATGCCGTGCTCCTTGAAGACCGCGAACACATCCGCGAGGAAGCCCACCTGCTGCCACATGCGCAGGGTGTCCATGCTCACGAGCACCTGGCCCGCGCGCGAGGAGATCGCCTTGACCCTCGGCCCCTGGCCCGACGAGACGCTGTCGGATGCATCCCCGACCACCGTGCCGTCGATGTCGGGCTGCGGCGTGGACTTGATCCACAACGGGATCCCGTGGCGGCGCACCGGATCGATGCAGCGCGGGTGGAGCACCTTCGCGCCGGTGGAGGCGATCTCCTGGGCCTCGTCGTAGTCGAGGCGGCGCAGCAGGCGGGCCTGCGGCACGTCGCGCGGGTTTGCGCTGAACATGCCGGGCACGTCCGTCCAGATCTCGCAGCGTGCGGCCTGGAGCGCGGCGGCGAACAGGCTCGCGGAGGTGTCCGAGCCGCCGCGGCCGAGGAGCACGGTGTCGCCGCGGGCCGTCCTCGCGATGAAGCCCTGCGTGACGAGCACCGGAGCGTCGAGCGCTCCGAGCGCCGCGCGGAGGGCCGGGTCGGCCTCGGGCGAGCACGTGGCGGACAAGAAGCCCACGGCGCCCTCGCTGCTCGCGGGGGAATCGCCGCGATCGAGGACCCGAAGACAGTCGCGGGCGTCGACGAAGGCGGCCGACCCCACGTCGGCGAGGACCCGCCCGAGAAAAGCGGCCCCGAGGCGGGTGGACAGGAGCTCGCCGGCGGCCATCACGCGGGCGTGCTGACGGGGCGTGACCTCGCGCGTGAGCGACGCGCCGAGCAGGATGCGGCGCGCCTCGTCGAGGATCGGGCGGAGCGGGGTCGTGTCCACCTCCAGCTCGGCCGCTAGCTGCTCATGCACCCCTTCCACCCGGTCGAGCGCAGCGTCGTGGCCACCCACGAGCACGGCGTGGAGCGCCTGTCCGAGCAGGTCCGTCACCCCGCTGACCGCGGAGCACACGACCAGCGGCCGCAACCCCTCCGCGAGCCGCGCGCGCGCGACCTCGGCGATGGTGCACCACCCGGCGGCGCTCGCGACGCTGGTGCCGCCGAACTTGAGGACGACCCAGCGGGTGGGCAGGGGGGAGGAGGACATCCGGGCCGTCTAGCCCGGGGAAGGGCGGCGCGGCGAGCGGGAGCGGATGGGTGGGGGCCGCACAGCGAGGCTTCCCGCCGCCGCCCGCTTCTGCCGCCACGACGGGCTACCTGGGCGGCATGGACATCGTGCTCGCCACCTTCAACGCGAAGTACATCCACGCGGCGTTCGGGTTGCGCTACTTGTACGCCAACCTCGGCGAGCTTCAGCCGCGGACCGTCCTGGTGGAGATGGACGCGGGGGTGGCCCCGCTCGACGCGGTGGAGGCGCTGCTCGCCCACGAACCGCGCGTCATCGGGCTCGGCGTATACATCTGGAACGCGACGCTGATGCTCGCCGTGGTCGAGCTTCTCAAGGCTCTCCGGCCGGACATCGCGATCGTCCTCGGCGGCCCGGAGGTCAGCCACGAGATCGACGCCCAGCCCCTGTGCGCGCTCGCGGACGTGGTCGTGGTCGGCGAGGCGGACCTCGCGTTCGCGCAGGTCTGCACCCGGCTCCTCGCGGGCGAACCCGTGGACCACGTGGTGCGCGCCGCGCTCCCCGAGCTCACGACGCTCCGCCTCCCCTATGACCACTACACCGACGAGGACCTGGCCCGACGCGTGGTCTACGTGGAAGCGTCGCGGGGCTGCCCGTTCTTGTGCGCGTTCTGCCTCTCGGCGCTCGACAAGAGCGTGCGCCGCTTCGACGAGGACGCGTTCGTGGCGGCCCTGGGCGCGCTCCACGATCGGGGGCTCCGCAACTTCAAATTCGTCGACCGCACGTTCAACCTCTCCATCGCGAGCTGCAAGCGCATCCTCGGGTTTTTCCTGGAGCGGCTCGACCCCGATCTGTTCGTTCACTTCGAGCTGATCCCGGATCGCCTCCCAACTGAACTGAAGGCGCTGATCGCGGCGTTTCCTCCAGGAACGCTCCAATTCGAGATCGGCATCCAGACCTTCGACGCCGAGGTCGCCGCCCGCATCGATCGTCGCCACGACCCCGCGCAGATCGAGGCCAACCTCACCTGGCTCCGCGCGAACACCGGCGTGCACCTCCACACCGACCTCATCGTCGGGCTGCCCGGCGAGTCGGTGACCCAATTCGCCGCGGGGTTCGACCGGCTGTTCGCGTTGGATCCGCAGGAGATCCAGGTGGGCATCCTCAAGCGGCTACGCGGCGCGCCGATCGCCCGGCACACCGGGCCGTGGGGCATGATCTACAGCCCGCGCCCGCCCTACGAAGTGCTGGAGACCGGCGCGATCCGATTTCCCGAGCTGCAGGCGATGAAGCGCTTCGCGCGCTTCTGGAGCGTGCTCGCCAACTCGGGCCACTACCGACACACCTTGCCGCTGCTGATGGGCGGAGAGTCCGCGTTCGCGCGGTTCCTGGCGCTGTCGGAGGCCCTCGGGGGGCGCTTCGGGCGCTCCCACGGGATCGCGTCCGGCCGCCTGGTCGAGGCCGTGTACGACCACGGAATCGGCGCCGGGATCGCGCCCGAATCGCTCGGGCGCGCCCTGATCGACGATCTCTTGAACACCGGCCGCCTGCCGATCCCCGACTTCCTCCGGCCGTTCGCCACGGAGGAGGAGCGCGCGATCCGGAAGGCCCGCGTGGCCCCGAAGGACGGGCACGCGCGGCAAGAAGCGCACGGGTCCCGCGGGGCGCCGGCGTAGGTGGGTGCCGGCCAGTCGGGCTAGCCCCGCGAGGGGAAGATGCCTTCGAGCGCGATGATCCAGTTGAGCACGAGGAACGGCTGGGCCTCGGCGCCGGCCGCGCCCGCGGACGAGGCCTCGCCCTGCACGTAATTGGAGAGGCCAGGGCCCTGGCCGAAGTGCAGGGGGGTGCGGCCGCGCAGGTCCGGCAGCGCGAAGGTGGTGATGCCGTCACCGCCGTAGGTGGTGCCGAGGAGCGAGAAGAGCGCCGTGTTCTGCGCGATGGACAGGAGCTGCCCGTTGCAGAAGGCCCAGCCGCGCGGGGCGAAGTTGAAGCCGACGAGCATGAGCTGGCCGAGGAAGGGTTCCATGGATGAGACTCCGGTGGTTTGGGGGATGCGCCCGAGGACAGGGCGCGGCGAACGTACCACACTCACGCCGCTGTCATCGCGACGGCTCACTTGCGATTCCGCGCGGACCCGAGGCGATGCCCGTGCATCGGTGACGCCCATCCGCCCACGCACCCGGCGGCCGCGCGAAGGTCCGCGCCGTGCGCCGTTTGACCGCAGCGTAGGCAGGCAGTAGGGAGAGCGGCAGCCGGGGTTCACCGTTCCCATCCACCGCGACCCTCTCGCCGCGGTCGAAGCCTCGGTCCCCCCCGAGGCGCGCCTGCTCGCGTTGCGCACGCTCCTCCTCGGGCCCGGAGAGTTCGGCGACGCCACGCTCCGTTGGATGGACGGCGGCGAGACCCTCCCCGTCCCGCCGAGCCCGGCGCCGCCCGGCCCGCCCTCCACGCCGGACCACCTCGCCGTGCGCGATCTGCTCGGGGTCGGCGGCATGGGCGAGGTGTGGCGCACGCAGGACAAGCAGCTCAACCGCGTCGTGGCCCTCAAGACCGTCCGCGCGGACCTGCGCTCCCCCCACTTCGCAGCGCTCTTGGAGCTCGAGGCCCTCGTCACGGCCAGCCTCCGCCACCCCGGCATCCCCGAGGTGTACGAGCGGGGCACCCTCGGCGACGGGCGGCCGTACTACACGATGCCGGTGTACGTGGGCCGCACGCTGCGCGACCTGCTCGCCGAGAACATCGGCCGCGCGCGGACCATCGAGAGCCTCCGCGCGCTCGTGGACGTCGCGCTCCGCGCCGCGGAGGCCGTCGCGAAGGCGCATGCGCTCGGGATCCTCCACCGCGATCTGAAGCCCGAAAACGTGTACCTCGGCGAACACGACGAGGTCGTGGTTTTGGACTGGGGGATCGCGCGCGCGCCCGTCGCCGCCGCAGGGACGGCCCCGGCAGAGGGAGACAAGACCGGAGTGGCCGGCACCCGCGGCTACATGTCGCCGGAGCAGGAGGCCGGCGATCGCCCCCGGATCGGCCCCCCCGCAGACGTATGGGCGCTCGGGATCATCCTCGACGAGCTGCTCCACGCGGGCCGGCCCGGCCCCCTGGAGGACAGCACCGCGCGCGGGGCGCTCGGCGTCGTCGTGGCCCGCGCGATCGCGAGGTCGCCGACCGACCGGCATCGGGACGCGGGTGACCTCGCGGAGGCCCTGCGCGGCT
Source organism: Pseudomonadota bacterium (assembly GCA_030685065.1). Classification (GTDB taxonomy): domain Bacteria; phylum Myxococcota_A; class UBA796; order UBA796; family SXON01; genus CAJBVW01. The sequence goes on from JAUXQH010000155.1 coordinate 71,591, forward strand.
GGCGCAGCGCGGTGGACCGCCGCGCACGCGCCCTGCACCTGGTAGACCGCGCGGACGCCGAAGCGCGCGCCGCCGAGCACGAGCGAGCCCGCGCCACCCACGCGCGGAAGGAAGCCGCGGCCCTCGCGGCGACCATCCAGCCGTGGCAGCCCGAGGCGGACAAGCGTCCCGTCTGGGACGCGGAGGACCGCGCCGCCGCGCTGGCCCACGCGGCCGAGCTCCACATGCTGGAGCGTGACCGGCTGCTCCAGGGCGCGTTCACCCACGACCCCGAGCTCCCCGAGGCCCACGCGCGCCTCGCGGCGCTGTACCGGGATCGCCACGCCGAGGCCGAGGCCGAGAAGGACACCGCGGCGGCCGCACGCTGCTGGGTGCTCTTGCGCGCGCACGACCGCGGGGAGCACGCGGCCTACCTCACCGGCCACGGCACCATCAGCGTGCACACCGAGCCGGCTGGCGCCTGGGCCACGCTCTACCGCTACACCGAGCGGGACCGCCGGCTGGTCCCCGTGTTGGAGCGCGAGCTCGGCACCACCCCGATCGTACGGGCGCGGGTGCCCCACGGGAGCTGGCTGGTGCGGCTCCACCTCGACGGGCACGCGCCCGTGGACCATCCGCTCTGGGTGCGCCGGATGGAGCACTCCGACGGCGTTCCGCCTGGGGACTCCGAGCCCCGGCGGATCCGTTTGCCGACGCTCGGCTCGGTGGGGCCGGACGACTGCGTCGTGACCCCGGGGTGGACCCTCATCGGCGGAGATCCCGGCTCCCCCGCGCAGGCGCCACGCCAGCGGATCTGGCTCGAAGGGTTCGTGATGCGGCGGTTCCCCGTGACCAACCGCGAGTACCTGGCGTTCCTGAACGAACTCGCTGAGCGCGGCCAGGCGGACGAGGCCCTGGGTTGGGCGCCGCGCGAAAAGGGCCCCAGCTACGATCAGCCGGGGCGCGTGCTGTACGGATGGGACGGAGCGCGCTTCTCGCTCGTCCCCGATCGCGAGGGGCACACCTGGGATCCCGAGTGGCCCGTGATGATGATCACGTGGAGCGCCGCGTTGGCCTACGCCGCGTGGCGCGCGGCGCGGGAGGGGCTCCCGTGGCGGGTGGCGCGGGAGGACGAGTGGGAGCGCGCGGCGCGCGGCGCGGACGGGCGCTTCTTCCCCTGGGGCGACCACCTCGACGCGACGCGTGCGTGCTACCTCGCGAGCTGGCCGCCGGGCACGGACATCCTCCCGGTGCCGATCTCCACGTTCCCGCTCGACGAGAGCCCCTTCGGAGCGCGCGGCCTCGCGGGGAGCATGCGCGAGCTGTGCCACAACGTGTGGGGCACGCCGAGCGAGCACATGCACGGGTTTCCGGCGCTCCGCGGGGGGGGCTGGAACACCGCCCACCAGATCGTGCGCGCGGCCACGCGCACGATCACCAACCCCCGGGACCCCAACGCGAGCGTGGGATTCCGGTTGGTGCGGTGAGCCGAGCCCGCGTCATCGACGGGGGGCGGCGGATCGAGTCAGACGGCGATCGAAGCCAGGCGGGAGGTCACCCGCACGCGCCCCGCCATCGAGGCCAGGGTCTCGATGGCCGCGGCGTACCGGAGCGTGTTCTGCCGCTGCCTCGAGGCCAGCGGCGAGCCCTTGGACCCCCTGACTTCCTTTCCGGCCCGGGCCTTGAGCGCCTTCGCCAGCCCGGCCAACCCCGCCGCGATCTGCTTGACGTCCTTGGCCGAGAGTCGGCCTTGGCCATCCAGGAGCGCCGACCACAAGGCGATGCGCAGCTCGGTGACGTAGAGCACGCCATCCTGCACCTCCACGCCGAGCCGCTGCAACAACTCCAGGAAGTCCGGCGGCGGCATCCAGCCTCCGCCCGGGTCGGTGACGATCACGGGTTCCGCCGGCCTGGGGGCGGCGTCGAGGGTGCAGAGGCCCGCGCGCTGCATCTTGGGCGTGCATTCGACGAGGCTCAACTTGGTCAGCATCAGCGGGTCCTTTGTCAGGGGTAGAATCGGCGCGTGCATGATGCCACGCCTGTCGCGTTCGTGGATCCGCTGGTCCAGGCTCCGCTGGCCCGCGAGCTTGATACAGCGCCGCAGCGAACCCGCGGCCGACGAGGCGGGGTCCCGCGGAGATCCGGTTGATGGCCATGTTCCTGGAGCGCGCGCTCCTCCGCTTCCCGGACGCCGAGGTCGAGCGGGCCTGGCACAGCTCCGCGGACGACGAGGCGCGCGGCCCTGTCCGCGTCGGGCTGCTCGTGTTCGCCGCGCTCATCGTGCTCGCGGGACTGGGAGACGAGTGGCAGGCCTACGAGGGCTGGCAGCAAGTCGCGCTCATCCGCGTGACGGTGTGGGGCCCCTTGATGCTGGTGGGGGCCGGCCTGGTGTCGCTCCCCCGCCTGCGCGGGCGCGTCCTCGACATCACCTGCGGCGTGATCGTCCTCATGACGCTCTCGCTGATCGGGACGATGTGGTTCGTGCTGCCCCGGTCCGCGGCGATCGACTACCCGATGTATTGGACCGTGCTCCTGCTCCTGGTGCACATCGCGCCGCTCGGGCTGGTGCGCGCAAACCTGGCCGGGTCGCTCGTGGTCGCCGGCTTCTTCGCCACCATGCTCCATTACCGGGCCGACCACCTGCACTTCGCGGCGCACACGGTCTTCCTGCTCTTCGCGTGGGTCATGCTGATCGCGGCCTCGTGGCTGCTGGAGAGCCGCGCCCGCGCGACGTTTCTGGCAGAGCGCCGGCTCCGCACACGCACGGGCGAGCTCGACGCGCTCACCCGGCTCCAGGCCTCGGTGTTGGACACCCTCTCGGAGGGCGTGTGCGGCGTGGGCGCCGACGGATCGGTCACCTTCGCGAACCCCGCCGCCGCCTTCCTCCTCGGGCTGCCGGTCACCTCGGTCGTCGGCGCTCGGTTCCACGACGCATTCCACGAGGCCGACGACGCCGGAGCGCCAGGGGCCTGCCCGTTGTGCGCATCGGGCGCGCCGGTGCAGGACGTACCCGCGCGCCTGCGCCTGCCCGACGGGGGCGTACGTTGGGTCGAGTGCGCCGCCCAACCGAACGAGGGCGGCGACCACCCCGGGGTGCGCGTGCTCTCCTTCCGGGACGTGGGCCGACGCCGGGAGCTCGAGTCCCAGGTCCGACACAGCCAGAAGATGGAGGCCATCGGCCTGTTCGTGGGCGGCGTCGCGCATGAATTCAACAACCTCCTCACGCCCATCCTCGGGGGCGTCGCGCTCGCGGGGGCATCGCTCGGTCCCCAGCATCCGATCCAGCCCTCCCTCGCCAACGTCGGGCGCGCGGGAGAGCGAGCCGCCGCGCTGGTGCGCCAGCTGCTGGCCCTCGGGCGTGGCATCGAGATGGCGCCGCGGTCCGTCGACCTGTCCGCCAGCGTGACCCAGGCGCTCGCCTTCATCCGTCCCACCCTGGATCGTCGTATCGACATCGTGTTCGTACCGACCCCCGGCGCCTGGGCCCTCGCCGACGCCGGGCAGCTCGACCAGATCCTGCTGAATCTCTGCCTCAACGCGCGCGACGCGCTCATGTCGAACCTGGATCACGGACGTCCGTCGCGAATCGAGATCTCCGTGCGGCGGCTGGTGCTCGACGCCGCGGCCGCCGCGCTCCAGCCGCCGGCGCGCCCGGGCGAGTGGATCGAGCTCTGCGTGGGAGACACGGGGCCCGGCATTCCGGGAGACGCGTTGCCGCGCGTGTTCGAGCCGTTCTTCACCACCAAGCCGCGCGGAGAGGGGTCGGGCCTCGGTCTGGCGGTCCTCCACGGGATCGTGCAACAACACGGCGGATGGGTCTCGGTCGACACGGCCGTGGGAGCGGGGGCCCGGTTCCGGTGCGTCTTTCCGGCCAGCTCCCAGCCACCGTCCCTCCCGGAGGAGCCCGCGGCGTCTCCGCCCCGAAGCGTGGTGGCGAGGAAGGTGCTGCTCGTGGACGACGAGCAGATGGTCCGCGAGGTGACGCGCGACTGCCTGGAGTACGTGGGCTACGCGGTGGAGGACGCCTCCGGCGGAATCGAGGCCATCGGCAGGTTGCAGGCTGGCTATCGTCCGGACATCATCCTGCTCGACATCATGATGCCGGAGCTCGACGGGTGGTGCACGCTCGGGCGTATTCGCGAGCTCGACCCGACGATCCCCGTCGTGATGATGAGCGGCTTCGACGCCGACGCCCCCGGGCCGCGCCCGCACCGGCCGGAGGCGCACCTGTCCAAGCCGTTCAAGCTCGAGGAGCTCGTCGCCATCCTCGACCAGGTCACCGCCGCAGCCGCGCCGCCAGCCGCGCCTTCGCCTCCGGCCACTCGTCCGACAGCAGGCTGAAGAACGCCGCGTCGCGCTCGAGCCCGTCCCAGCCGGGGCCGTGCGCCCGCATCACGCCGTCGAGCCGGAAGCCGAGCCGCCCGATGGCGGCGCGGGATCGCTCGTTGCGACGATCCGTCTTCAAGGTCACCCGGCGCACGCCCCATGTCTCAAAAGCGTAGGTGAGCATGAGCAGCTTGGCCTCGGTGTTGATGCCGGTGCGCTGCGCGTCCGGCGAGAGCCACGTCCACCCGATCTCGACCGCGTCGATCCCGACCGGGGAGCTCGAGCCCGGGCTGCCGACCTCCCATGCCCACCGCTCGATGTTCGCGAAGCGCGTACTCCCCACGATCGTGCCCGGCCCGGCCTCCGATCCGTCGGCGTACCCCCCGCTCGCAATCGTCGTGAACGGCAGCGCCATGCCCCGAGCCTGATCGGCGAGCGCGGTGCCGATGTAGGCGGCGAGCGTCGCCTCGGTCCGCCCCACCGTGGTGTAGGGGTAGGCCTCGCGGGGGTCGGTCGCGACCCGGAGCAGCGCGGGGAGGTGGGCGGGCAAGAGGGGCACGAGGGTGACGTGCGCGCCTGCGAGCGTGACGGGAGCGAGCTCGGGCGAGCGGGAGGGAAGCATCGACCCAGCATACGCCCGGAGCGAAGGGGGAGGAGGGCGCCTGCGCCCGCGGGGACGGTCGAGCGTGCCGGTTTTTTGGCCCTCCGGTTGCTCCCTCGCGGGCTGTCGAGCTACGCCCTGCCGATGCTGTTCCTCCTCGCGAGTCTCGTGGCGTGCGTAGAAACTGCGGACTCGGGGTCCTCTCCCGTGGACGGGGAGGAGAGCCCCTACCTCGACGCCACCGAGGAGTACGCGTCGGCGCCGGAGGGCGGCATCGAGATCCGAACTCCCGACTTCGAGATCCCGCCGAACACCGAGGCGTTGCGGTGCTACTTCGGGACCTACACGGGGCCGACCGTGGGCGTCAATTGGGTGCAGACGCTGGAGTCGGAATATTCGCACCACAGCCAGCTCAAGACGGTGCCCGAGGGGGACCCCGCGGAGGACGGCGACCTCATCGACTGCGAGGAGTCGGGCCTCATGTCCGCCTACACGCCGATCTTCGAGTCGGTCCAGACCATCGTGCCCGAGGAATACGACGGGAACTGGCTGAACCTCGAGGATGGCATGGCGATGAAGCTCCGGGAGGGCCAGCGGTGGGTCCTGGACATGCACTTCGTCAACACGACGGACAAGACGCTCATCGTGAACGGGGGCGTGAACCTGGACTCGATCCCGGCGGACGAGGTCGAGCGTTGGGCGTCCGCGCTCCAGTTCGACAACGGGGGCGTGACGACGCCCCCCGGCGTGGCGGAGACAGACTCGTTCAGCTGCGCGTTCCCCGCGGACATGGAGATCCTGAGCCTGCTCGGGCACATGCACTACAGCGGCACGGCGTACGCGATGGACTACGACGACGAGCAGGGCGGGTCGACTCGCGTGTACGACATCCCCGACTGGCAGAGCGGCGACTATGCGTCCGAGCCGCTCATCCTCAGCTTCCAGCCCGGAGAATTCGCGGTGAAGGCCGGCGAGTCGCTGACGACCCGCTGCTCGTTCTTCAACGAAACGGACGCGGCGTTCGAGTTCCCGGACGAGATGTGCACGACCGTCGTTGTCGCGACGCCCCTCGAAGACCCCCTCTCCTGCATTCGCGGCGTCTACCGGAATCCGGGCGACGGGCCGTAGCGTGAGCCTCCTCGTCCTCCTGGCGTGTGTGACGACCGATCCGGGCCTCCTCGACGACACGGGGCCCGACACGCCGGATCCGGCACACCTCTGCCCCAACGGCGCACCGCGTTCGTCGGCGAAACGCGACGTGCACGGATTCGTCTACGGCGATGGTGAGACCAACCCGCTCGAGGGCGTATCCGTGACGCCGTGCGGCGAGCCCTCGCCCGTGGGGATGAGCGACGCCGCCGGGAGCTGGGTGGTCTCGATGGATGACCTCGAGTGGGTGGTCATCGAACAGGTACACGACGAACGGGTACCCAACCGATGCGTTTTCGACCCGGTCATCGAGGGCGGCGACCCCCCGTATCGAATCGGCATGGGAGGGTGGGACACCGAGAACTTCCCGATGGAGCACCTCGGGATCACGCCGGAGCCGGGCACCACGTGGGTAGACGTGGACGCGTTGGACGACCTGACCGGGCTCGACCTCGCGGGCGCCACGATCGACATCACCGCGCCCTACGAGGCGGCGGTGACCCAGGATCCCGACGGCACCTTCATCCAGTCCAACGTCACCAACGGCATCTACGACATCCTGTTCGCGAACGTCGCGCTCGTGCCCTTCGACATCGTCGTGACCCACCCCGACAAGCCGGAGTGCCGCGTGCCCGGCACGATGGTGGGGCGGGGCAACGACCAGCTGAACATGAGCGTCTACTGCCGCTGAGCGCGTGACCGTCATTCTTCCCGTCGCGCGCTCACGTCCGCTGGGCGCGGCCACGCGTCTTCCAGGATCGCCGCTCCAGGGGTCCGCGGGATAGCCCTCCAGATGTTCCTCCCCCTCCTCCTCGCCTGCGAGGCGCTCCTCTCCCCGGACGTGACCAACGCCGAGCTGGCGGTCGAGGCGTTCGTCTTGAGTGACGGCACGCAGACGGAGATCGGCGCGAAGATCACGCGCGGGCGTGGCATCGGCTTGACGCCCGTGCACGTCGGCGAGGAGGAGGCGTTCGTCGGCTACGTCGGCGAGGAGGAGGCCCCCCTCGAGGCCGTGGAGCTCGGGTTCGGGGATGTCACCAACACCGCGTTGTTCGACGCGGTGAGCGGTGGGCTGAACGTGGGGGTGCGCTTCGATCGCACGGCGGACGATCCGATCGACGACACCTTCGTCGTGATGCCGGAGGACTTTTCGATCACCGCGCCGACGGCGGGCGAGGGAGTCGCCGCCGACATTGCGCTGGTGGTGTTGTGGTCGGGCGCGGTGTCCGGAGGCACGGTCGACGTGCGGTTCGGTGGCGACTGCATCCCGGGCTACGAGGTGACGGGCGCCGAGGACGTAGGCGGCGTCGAGATCCCCGCCGAGTCGCTGGCCGCCGCGGGCGAGGTCTGCGCGGCGTCGCTGACCGTCGTGCGCACCGCCACCGGCACGGTGAGCGACGCGTGGGGCGCCGGGGGCACGATCGCGGCGCAGAATGGGCGCGTCGTCACGGTGGCCGTCGGGAACTGAGGGCTCGGGCCTCGCTGGACCGGAGCCGCTGGGGATCGCCGAGCTGGGCGCTGTGTCGCGAGATGTCGGTCCACGTGTCGATTGTGCGACGCGGGGCGCGGCGTTGATGAAAATGCCCCCGGCTGCCCCCTTTGTTCGTGCCTTTCCAACCCTCGTGGACGCTGACGGATGTCACGGCTACTCCAGTCCCACAATCGGTCCTGACGGTTCCACGCGGACAACATCGAACACGAGGCAATCACGATGAACGTGAACACGAACAATCCCCGCTGGTGGGGCGACGCGCACACATCCGGTTGGGAGCGCGTCAAGGAGGCGATGCACCGTGACTGGGAGCAGACCAAGGCCGACTTCAGTGGTGGCAAGAGCGGAAAGGAGCTGCGCCAGGATGCCGGGGACACCGTCGGGCAGGCGCTGGGCAACCAGCGCATCCCGGCGGGTGACAGGCCCAACCCTCCCGACCCCGGCGATGTGCGCGAGGCCGCCCGGAAGCAGGACCAGCTGGTCGAGCAGTTCAACGCGCGCACCGAACGGGACGTGGCTCCCATCTCACGCAGGCTCGACGCCGCGCGCTGGGAGGACGCGCAGCACCCGATGCGGTTCGGGCACGGCGCGGGCTCCCACTACTCGGACAACTGGGACGACGCCTTCGAGCCTCGTCTCCGAAAGGACTGGGAGGAGAGCTACCCCGGGCAGCGCTGGGAGGACGCCCGCGAGCTGGCGCGGGTTGGGTGGAACCAAGCCCGCTTGACCACCTGAACGAAGATGGAACTCCTCGCACGCATCCGCGAAGCCCTGAGCAGTGAGCTCAACCCCAACGGGATCCTGGAGATCCTCAAGCGCGAACACCAAGAGGCGAGCGCGCTGATGGACCTCGTGGAGCAATCCCATCCCGGGGGGCGGGCCCGCACCGCCACCTTCGAGAAGCTCGCCTCGTCGCTGCTCGCCCATCTCGCGGGAGAGGACGACGTCCTGTACCCCGCCCTCGAGAAGCTCGAGGGGACGCACGACATGGCCCTCGAAGCGCGCGAGGAGCACCACGTCATCGAGCTGCTCGTGGCTGAGCTGCGCGCCGAACAGACGCGCGGCGAGGCGTGGATGGCCAAGTTCCACGTGCTCACCGAGAACGTGGAGCACCACGTCCGGGAGGAGGAGGAGAAGTTCTTCCCCAAGTCCCGGACGGTGCTCGCGGTGGAGCTACAAGTCGAGATGGCGGCCGCCTACGCGATCGCGCGGGACGGGCACCTCGCTGAGCAGAACCAAGCGGGGGCCAGATCGCGAGGTAGATGAGTCCGCCGTCGAGCGGACGGACCTGGTCTCTCCCGGCTCCGCGATCCCGCGAGCTGCGCGGGTGGGACCAAGCGGCGTGGCCGCGCGCCTGAAGGGTGCCGACGGGGGGCTCCGTGAGCACGTGGTTGCGGTGCTCGCATCGAGATAGCACGAGCGGATGCGACTCCTCCCCTCTGCGTTCCTGCTCGCGCTCCTCCTTCCGGCCTGCGGCCGCGGCGATCTCGAGGACGACACCGACGGTGCGGATGCCGATACCGACACGGATACCGACACCGACACCGACACCGACACCGACACCGACACCGACACCGACACGGACACGGACACGGACACGGACACGGACACCGATACCGACACCGACACCGACACCGACATCGACTGCGACACCAGCGGGCTCGCCGGCTACACGCCTGTCGCTTACGACGTGGTCCAGGTCCGCCCCAGCCTCACGGCGCGCGACGGCGAGGTGATCGATGACACCCTCCAGGGCACGGAGAAGCTGCACTACACCATGCGCCGCACGGACGGCGGATACGACCGGGAGGAGCTCTTCGTCTGGTTCGGCGGCTCGGGCTCCGAGCCGACCAACTACGACCTCATCCTGAACATGGCCGTGTCCGTGGGGTACACCGCGGTAGCCCTCGCCTACGACAACGAGACGAGCGTCGGGGAGCTCTGTGGCCAGGCGACCGGGGAGTGCTCCAACGAGAACCCCGAGTGCGAGGGGGACCTCCGCTACGAAATGCTCTACGGCGTCGACACCTCGCCGTGCTTCGAGACCACCCCGGCCAACTCGATCGAGAATCGCATCACCCGCCTCGTCCAGGCCGCCCACGCGCAGGCGCCGGACGCCGGGTTCGACCGGTACCTCGCGTCCGACGGCGAATCGCTCGACTGGACGCACATCGCGGTCGGCGGCTGGTCGCAGGGCGGAGGGCACGCGGCGGCGTTCTCCCGCGACTTCCTCGTCGCGCGGGCGCTGTTCACGTCGAAGGCGTCGGACAGCTCCGTGTGCCACGTGTTGTACGCCGACGACCCCACGGTCTGCGACACGGACGGGGACGGCCTCTACGGCCTCGATTACAACCCCGACGAGGTCTACGTCCCCGCGCCCTGGGCCTACGCCCCCCGCGAGACGCCCGGCTCCCGCCTCTTCGGCGTCTACCACCAGAGAGAAGAGGCAGCGTACTTCACCGACGAGACCTTTGCCGCCTACGGCATGGCCGGCGCGGATGCCCCGCTCAACGTCGACGAGCTCGTCTACCCCGACGCCTTCGCTGACACCTACGACTGCACCCACTCCTTCGTGAGCAACGCCACGCCGTCGTACGAGAACGATGCGTATCACCGGGCGATGGGGCCCGACGCCTACCTCTCGCTCGGGGAGGACGGCCTGCCGTTGCTCGGCGGGCCCATCGTGTACGCATTGTCGCTGCCGGTCGAGTAGCGCGCTCGCTCCGCCTCCCCGCGCCATTTGAATAGAAGGGACCGCTTCAGCGCTCGACCGGCAGAAGCGAGCCATCGGGCCTCTGCTGCAACACTACACCGGCCGCCTTCCGCGCGGCAGCCTCGCACGCGGGCCTCGGTGGAGGCGGGTCGTCTCCCGCACGGCGCGAGGGGAACGTGCCGCCGTCTACGACGCGCAGGTCGCGAACGTCGAGAACCTGCGACGTGTGCTCGCCATTGGAGAATCGGGGTCCGCCTGAGACCATCAGGTAGCGGCCGTCTCCGGAGAGCACGGCCTTGTCCACGTCCCAATCCGGGTGGAGGAAAGGGGTCAACGTGCGCACACGCAGCGGGTTCAGATCGATCACCTCGATCTGACGCGAGGATGCGAGCAGCACCGTGCCGCTCTCCGAGGCCCCACCCACGATGCGCACCCGGTCCAGCTGGGAACGGGCACGGGTGGTCTCGCGTCCCGGCACCGCAAGCTCGTACCATCGCTCCGATAGGCCTGCGTCGGTGACGATGGTACGAGCCCCCAGAAACCACCGCCCGTCGGGCGAGTGGACGATCGGCTCGGCGTCCGAGTCGAGCACCACCGTCGTGGCCGCCACGTCCACCAGCAGCAGCCGGCGCTCGCCAAGGATCGCCAGCAGGGAGCCCCCGAACCGAGCGCTCACGAAGAACTCCGAGCCGGTCAGCGCGGGGCCGAAGGGCTGCGGCTCGCCGCCCGGGACGTACCGCGCGAGGCGCGGCCCCGCCGAAGTTCGAATGACGAGGATGAGCGCCCCATCGTCGCCGGCGCCCAGCGACCGAGCGGGGGCCGGGAACGCTCGCGACGACGCGAGGTTCTCGCCCCACCGGACGCGCGCGCCATCTCTCGAATTGACGGCCAGCGCGGAGCCCGCGAACCCGACCTCGAAGCTCGCGTCCTCGTCGCCGTTCACGGGGGGAAACGCTTCGAGGAGCCGGGGCGGCTCCACCGCGATGAGGAAGGGCCCGCACGACACGGTCGCAGGCCCCTCGAAGGTCGGGTACGTGCATGCCCCTCCGCTCACCAAGGCATACCGGCCGGTGGCATCGCAGCTCCCCACGCTGATGTCGCTGGCGTGCGCCTGGACCCAGAGCGCGACCGCGATGCCGGATAGCGCGATCATGCGCTCACGAGCTGGTGGTAGACGCCGGGGAGAAGAGGATCTTGCCCCCGGACATCGACCGTTCGTTGTCGGTGAACGCAGATGCGTAGTCGCCCAGCGGCGCCCGGGTACGGACGTGCGTGGCAAGGGGCCCGTGAAGCAAGCCCTGCGCTCGCATCGCGGTCACGAACTGCCGCAGCCGCGACGTGCGCTTCACCCAGTCGTACATCGTGAAGCCTTCGATCCGCTTGCGGCGGAAGACGAGCTCGTTTGGGTCGAACACGCCCGGAGCCCCGGACAGCCATCCGTAGACGCGTACGACGCCGCCGATGTCCAACGCGCGGAGGAGCGTGCCGCTCATCGCTCCACCCACGGGGTCCAACGCAAGCGTGGCCTGGAACCGTCGGCAGAGCGCCGTGAGCTCGGTTTCCCAGTCTGGCTTGGAGCTGTCGACGACGTGCTCGACCCCGTGCCCCCGTAGCATCGCAACCTGCTCTTCGCTGCGAACGACGTGGATCATCGTCATCCCGAGCACGGGCGCCAGTCGTGCCATCATCGTCCCCAATGCCCCCGCGGCCGCGGCCTGGACGAGCGCGCGATGGCCCTCGCTCCTCGCCTGCTGGAGCAGGACGGTCGCCGTGATCGGGTTCGTCAGCAAGGTCGCGCCCTGAACGTCGTCCACACCGGCGCGCAGGGGGAGACACTGCATCGCACTCGCCGTCGTGAACTCGGCCCAGGAGCCACCGCCTGGGCTCGAGGCGAACGCGACCCGCCGTCCGTGGAGGAAGCGAGGCATCAGACCAGAGCCCCCCACCACGCGCCCGCTGCCCTCGAACCCCGCGACGGAGCCGACAGGCTTCTTCACGTCGTAGGCATCCCGGAGCGCGAGGAGGTCGTTGGGATTCAACGGTGCGTAGGCGACGCGGATGAGGACCTCGCCGGCTGCAGGGACGGGGATCGGAACCTCCACGAGCTCGAGCGCCAGTGCGCCGCCGTGATGGTTCTTCACGACCAGCGCGCGCATGCGCGACGGGAGGTTCGAGGACATCTGATGAACTATCCTGGAACGGGCGAGCGAGGGAGGCAGCGGCCACGGCTCTGGGCCGGGCGCTCCGCTCCGGTGCGCGCCTCCGACTCAATCAGCCAGGCCAGTCCGAGCGCACGTCGACCGGATCGCGAACGCAGCGGAAACCCACGTGCGTCGTCCCGGTGTCCGCCGCCGCGCCTCGCCTCGCGCTGGGGCGGTAGCTCTCGCAGTAGGATGCGTTGCACAGGTAGGAGCCACCCTTGATCACTCGCTTGGGTGTGGTGGGTTCGGCGGGATCCCAGCTGGACGCCGGGCCGCGCGGGTTGACCGCGATGCCGTCGAGGTGGGCGTAGGCGTCGTAGCGGTACCAGTCTGAGGTCCACTGCCAGACGTTCCCGGCGATGTCGTAGAGCCCGTAGGGATTCGCGGGGAACGCCCCCACCGGGGACGTCCCCGCGAAGCCGTCCTCGGGAACGGCTCGCCAGGGGAACGGCCCTTGGAACGTGTTGGCCATGTGTCGCCCGCCGGGTTGGAACGTGTCACCCCACGGGAAGCGCCGCCGATCGATTCCGCCGAGCGCCGCGCGCTCCCACTCGGCCTCCGTGGGCAGACGCTCCCCTGACCACGCCGCGTAGGCCATCGCGTCGCCCCAGGAGACCTGGACGACCGGATGGTCCTCCCGCTCGGCGACGTTGCTCGTCGGGCCCTCAGGGTGCCGCCAATCGGCGCCCGGGACCCATTGCCACCACCGGGAGAGGTCCTCCAGCGGCACCGGCCCCGGCGGGGGCACGAAGACGAGCGAACCCGACACGAGAACATCGTCGGGGGGACGCGGCGTGCCGGGAGGGAGCTGCCGACGCAGCTCTTCCCAGTCAGGTTTCCGCTCGGCGGTGGTGACATAGCCGGTGGCCGCGACGAACCGTGCGTACTCCGCGTTGGTGACCGGGTGAGCGTCCATCCAGAAGCCATCGATGCGTGCGCGATGGGCGGGCCGCTCGTCGTCCCGCGACCGCGGGTCGTCGCTGCCGACCGTGAACTCGCCGCCCGGGATCCACCGCATCCCGGGCGGAGAGCCCCCGTCGACGTCGTGAGCGTTCGGTCCGCACGCCGCGCCGAACATGGCGGCGACGGCTATGTGACGAAGGGCTCGACCCGGTGGGCGCATTGGGAGAGCGTAGGGGCGCCGCGCGCCCAGGCAAGCCGGCCGCTTACGCATGCTCCCGGCTCAGGCCCAGCACGAACTCGTCCAAGTCCGGAAGCGTGTCTCCGTGACGTCCAGAGTGGGCATTGTCACCATTCTCCTTGGTTTGCCACCGAAGTCCGGACGTACACACAACGCACGGCATCGTCCATGGAGAGGGCGGGCGAGCCGGTGCCTAGCAGCCGGTGTGGAGGCTGGAACCATGAGGAAGTCAGGCGGCTGGACACGTTCTGCAGCCCGTGTTTCGGCCCTGCTCGCGCTCTCTCTTGGCAACGGCCTCGCCGCCGAGCCCGTCAAACCGGCGTCGGGCTCGCCCGACGCCACCACGACCATCGAGGGTGACCGGCTCCCGCCGCCACCCCCCGAGTTCGGAGGGAAGATCGAACGTAACGCCGCCGAGTCCACGCCATGGTGGCCGCCGCGCGTGGTGCCCCCCGACGGCGCGCCGAACATCCTGCTGATCATGACGGATGACGTGGGCTTCGCGGCTCCGAGCACCTTCGGCGGCGTGATCCCCACGCCGGCGCTCGACCGCGTCGCGAGCATGGGCCTGCGCTACACCCAGTTCCACTCGACAGCGCTGTGCTCACCGACCCGGGCGGCGCTCATCACCGGCCGCAACCACCACTCCGCGGGCTTCGGCGTGATCGCCGAGCAGGCGACCGGGTACCCGGGCTACGACAGCTTCATCGAGCGGGACACCACGACGATCGGCCGCATCCTCCGCGAGAACGGCTACGCCACCTCGTGGTTCGGCAAGAACCACAACACCCCCGCGTTCCAAGCGAGCCAGGCCGGTCCCTTCGACCAGTGGCCGAGCGGAATGGGGTTCGACTATTTCTACGGGTTCATGGGCGGTGACACGAGCCAGTGGCAACCAAACCTGTTCCGGAACACCACGGCCATCTACCCCTACGAGGGCGAGCCGGGCTGGAACCTGACCACGGCGATGGCCGACGACGCCATCCAGCACCTGAGCATGCTCCACCAGGTGGACCCCGAGAAGCCGTTCTTCGTCTACTACGTGCCCGGCGGCACGCACGCGCCGCATCACGCCACGCCCGAGTGGATCGCCAAGTTCAAGGGCAAGTTCGACACAGGTTGGAACGTGATGCGCGAGCAGATCTTCGCCAACCAGAAGCGGCTCGGCGTCATCCCGGCCGACGCCGAGTTGACACCCTGGCCGAAGGACCTCCTTCCCGATTGGGACTCCCTCACCGCCGATCAGAAGAGGCTCTACGCGCGCCAGATGGAGGTGTACGCCGCCTATCTGGCCTACACCGACCACGAGATCGGCCGCGTGATCGATACCGTGGAGGACATGGGCGAGCTCCAAGACACGCTGATCGTCTACATCAGCGGCGACAATGGCGCGAGCGCGGAGGGGGGCCTCGCCGGCACCCCGAACGAGGTCGCCACGTTCAACGACGTGGAGGTGCCGGTCCGCGAGCAGCTCGAGCGCTACTACGACGTGTGGGGATCCGATCGGACGTACCCCCACATGGCCGTGGGTTGGGCCTGGGCCCTCGGCACGCCCTACAAGTGGACCAAGCAGGTGGCATCGCACCTCGGCGGGACACGCCAGGGCGTGGCCATTGCCTGGCCCCGCCACATCCTTGACGTGGGTGGCATCCGGAACCAATTTCACCACGTGGTCGACATCGTCCCGACCCTCCTCGAGGTGACCGGAGTTCGCACACCGACGACCGTGGACGGGATCCAGCAGCGGCCCATCGATGGCGTCAGCATGGCGTACACGTTCGACGCAGAGATGGCCAAGGCCCCCTCGACGCACACGACCCAATACTTCGAGATGTTCGGTGACCGCGCGCTCTACCACGAGGGGTGGGTGGCCGCGACCACCCCCGTCCGACCGCCGTGGGCGCTGAGCGGACCGGCCGTGCAGGATCCCGCGGAGGCCTTCAAGTGGGAGCTGTACGACTTGAGTAGGGATTGGACGCAGAACCACGACGTTGCCGCGGAGAAGCCGGAGAAGCTGAAGGAGCTGCAGGACCTCTTCTGGAAGGAGGCCGAGCGCCACCAGGTGCTCCCACTCGATGCGTCGGTCGCCTCCCGGTTCATCACGCCCCGGCCGAGTGTCACGGCAGGCCGCACGTCCTTCACCTACACCGGCGAGCTCCTCGGCATCCCGGAGGGGGACGCGCCGAACGTGCTCAACGCCTCCTACACGATCACCGCGGCGATCGATGTCCCGAAGGGAGGCGCCGAGGGCATGATCCTCACGTCCGGCGGCCGCTTCGGCGGGTACGGCCTCTACCTCCTCGAAGGGAAGCCGGTCTTCGTGTGGAACCTGGTCGACCAGGAGCGTCCGCGGTGGGAGGCGCCCCGGGCGCTCGCCGCTGGCCGTCACACCCTCGAGTTCGCGTTCACCTACAGCGGGCTGGGGGCGGGAACGCTCGCGTTCAACAACATGAGCGGCATCGGCCAGGGTGGGACCGGGGTGCTGAAGGTCGACGGGAAGGTGGTTTCGACCCAGAAGATGGCGCGGACGCTGCCGCTGATCCTGCAGTGGGACGAGACGTTCGACGTCGGAGCCGACACCGGCACGCCCGTGAACGACCAGGACTACCAGGTGCCCTTCCGATTCACGGGCGAGCTGGTGAGCGTGACCGTCGCCATCGATCGCCCGGAGCTCACGCCCGAGGACGAGCGACGGCTGAAGCGGACCGGAAGCAACCGGATGGGGGAGTATCGCCGGGTGCGCTACCCTGCTCCAAAATGACGACTCGTCCCTCGTTCACCGTGTCCGGTGCATCAATCGTGGCGCTCGTCGCCTACGCGAAGATGCGTGGAGCCGACCTTGCGCCCACTCTCGCAGAGCTCGGACTCGCCCGGCTGGACCTGACCAACCCCGAGTCTCGCGTGGAGCTTCCCGCCAGCGATCACCTGTGGAACCATGCCGCCGCCCTAAGTGGAGACGCGGACTTCGGCCTGTCCTTCGCCGGCCGGATGGATCTCGACGCGTTCCACCTCGTAGGGCACCTCGCTGCCTCGAGCCGCACGCTGGGCCACGCCATCGAGCGGATCGTGGCGTTCTCGCGGCTCCTGCACGACGCCGGGCGCACGGAGATCGCGCGCCTGGACGGCGAGCGGACGGCGTTCTTTCCCGGGTGCCGCGGCCTGACCCCGCCGCCTTCCCGGCACATCGCGGAGTTCTCGACCGCCTCCGTCGTACTCCTCGCCCGGCTCATCACCGGCGAGCCTGGCTGGTGCCCGGTGGAGGTCCGGTTCCAGCACGCGGCGCCGCTCACGCACGCGGCGCACACGCGGCTCTTCGGCGTAGCTCCCGTCTTCGGGGCCCCCGAGACGCTCCTCGTGCTCGATCCGCGCGCCCTCGCCCTCCCGGTGCGCGTCTCGCGGCCTTCGGCGGTGGGGCAGTACCTCGAGGGCTACGCGCGGACGCTGCTGGCGCGGCTCCCCGAGGCGAAGGACGACGCGCCCGCCGCGGTGCGCCGTGCGCTCCTGACCGGCCTCACCCAGGGCCGGGTCGGCGTGGACGACATCGCCGCGCGGCTGGGGACGACCCCGCGCACGCTCCAGCGGCGCCTCGCCGCCGAGGGGACGGGCTTCGCGGCCCTCCTCGACGAGGTGCGCCGCGAGGTGGCCGAGCGGTATCTCGGCGACCCGGCGTTGCCGCTGGCGGAGATCTCGTTCCTCCTCGGGTTCGGCGATCCGAGCAACTTCCAGAAGGCCTTCCGTCGGTGGACCGGCACGTCGCCCGGCGCATGGCGGGAGCGCGCCGGCGCGATCTAGCGGGCCTGTCGCGATCGGACAGCCGGTTGTCGTCGCGGGCCACTGCGCGGCCAGGGCCGCGGGCGCATTCTCTCGGAGCGTTCAACGTCTCGCTCGCTCCGAGGAACCCCCATGTCATCCGCCCTGAATTCAACCACTTCTCCTCTGCACGTCGTGTTCGGCAACGGCCCGCTCGGCCGCGCGACGACCCACGCCCTCCTCGTGACCGGGGCCCGGGTCCGGGTGGTCGCCACTCGGCCCGAGCGACCGGCCGACCTCCCGCCGGCCGTCGAGTACGCCAACGCTGACGCGACCGATCCGGCGAGCGCCACCCGGGCGGCCGACGGCGCCTCCCACGTCTACAACTGCACGAACGCCCGCGATTACCACCGGTGGCCCGAGCAGTTTCCGCCGCTCCAGCGGGGCGTCCTCGCGGCCGCCCGCGCTGCCGGAGCGGTTCTCGTGGTGGTCGAGAACCTCTACGTCTACGGCCCGCACCTCGGCGTGCCGATGACGGAGGAGCTCCCGCTCCGCGCCGTGGGGCCGCGGGGCGGCACGCGCGTCGCCATGACCCGCGAGCTCGAAGCGGCCCACGCCTCGGGCGACGTGCGTGTCGTCCGCCTGCGGGCGTCCGACCTCATCGGGCCGGGCGTGGGCGAGTCGATGGCGGGGCACCGGCTGTTCGAGCCGATTCTCCGCGGCGAGACCTCGCTGCGCCTGTTCGCCGATCCGGACCTGCCCCACTCGTTCACCGCCGCCGACGATGTCGGTCGCGCGCTGGCGCTCGCGGCGGTGGAGCCGCGGGCCTGGGGCGGTGTTTTCCACGTGCCGTCGGCGCCCGCGATCACGCCCCGCGCGCTGGTCGCGCTCATCGCGGCCGAGGCGGACGTCTCCGCGCCGCACGTCTCCGCGGTACCTCGCGCGTGGCTGCCGATGGTGCTGCCGGTGCTCGGCCTCTTCGTCCCGCCGCTCCGCGGGATCTCGGAGAGCACCCACATGTTCTACGAGCCCTTCGTCGTCGACACCCACCGCTTCGATAGCACCTTCGATCTCGCGCCGACGCCGCTCGCCGCCTCTGTGCGCGCCGCTATCGCCGCGTACCGCCGCGCTCCTGCCGCGCTCGGCGCCGTCTAGCCCACCCGCCTCGCTCCCCCGTCCCCCCGTGCGCGACTCGCGTCGCGCTGGAGTACCCACATGTCCGAACAGCCTGTCTCCCTCCGCATCGCCGGCGCGCTCCTCGCGCTCGGCGCCACCGGCTTCGTCCTCGTCTTCACGCTGCTCGCCGCCGGCTTCGGCTACCCCGACGTGCTCGACCTCCCCGCAGCGCAGGTGCTGCCCAGCCTCCTTGCCGGCGGGCCCGGGCTCCGCGCCACCTGGGCGGTCTACGCCGCCCTCCCCCTCGTCATCGTGCTCGTGACGTTGCTGTCTCAGGACCGGCTTGGTCTGACGGGGGCGCCGGCCCGCCTCGTGACGGCCTCGGGGCTCGCGGCGGGCGTTGCGATGTCCGTGGGCCTGCTCCGCTGGCCGACCCTCCAGTGGAGCCTCGCGGAGGCGCACGCCCTCGCCGATCCGGCCGCGCGCTCGGCGATCGAGGCGCTCTCCACCGCGTTGAACGTGGCGCTCGGGCGCGTGGTGGGCGAGTTCGTGGGGGAGGTCGCGCTCGCCGTCTGGTTCCTCGGGGTGGGCGTCGGCTTGCACCACCGCTGGGTCGGTCGCGCGAGCCTCTTGTTGGCCGTGCTCCTCGCGCTCGGGAGCGTCCGCAACGTCCTGCCTGCGGCGAACGCGGCCACCGAGGTGACGAACGTGCTGCTCCCCGCGGTGATGCTCTGGCTCGGGCTCGCGTGGGCGCTCCCCGGCCGCGCGCTGCGCCGCGCCGTCCCGGCGGCCGTCCTCGGCTTCGGGTTGGCGTTCGCCCCGGAGGCCCGCGCCGAGGCGCTCCCCAGGCGCGAGCTCGTCGTGAACGGCTTCCGCGCGCCTTCGACCGGCATCGAGCTCCGGGACGGATGGCTCGGCTACCACCTCGGCTTCTACCCCACGACCATCGACACGAACGCGGACGGCGCGCCGCGCACGACGTGGTTCCTGAAGGTCGGGCTCCTCGCCTACCCGCTCCAGTTCGACACCGGGTCGGGGCGCCCGTCGTCGCCGTACATCGGGCTCTCGCTCGTTCAGGGCCTGAACCACGGCTGGGACGTCACCCGCGATGCCGGCTCGGGCAGCGGCGGGCTCGCGGAGGTCGGCTTCCGCTGGGCGGCGTACCGAGGCCTCGACGTCCGGCTCGGCGTGGCGCTCCTCGTGGGCTTCGACGGGCGCATCGAGGTGAACCCGACGCCCGGCATCGGGTGGGCGATCCCGTTCTGATGCGACCTCTTGACGAACTCACGATGTACATCTGCAACGAATATCAGAAGAAGGCGGCCAACATGAGCGCATCCCCCGACACCCTCGTCACCGGCGCGAGCGGCCTCATCGGCCGCTGGCTGGTTCCCCTCCTCACGCGCAGGGGCCACACCGTGCTCGTCCCGCTGCGGGGCGCCCGCGCCCGGGCGGCGGAGTACCTCGCCTGGACGGCGGGCCACGGCGGAGACACCGAACGCCTGGTGTTCGACGAGCTCGATCTCTCGCGGGACGATCTCGGGCTCACCACCTCCGTGGCGGGCATCCGCGACGTGTTCCACCTCGCCGGTCGGTACCAGTTCGGGATGTCGGTGGAAGAGGCGCGGAGCACCAACGTCGAGGGCAGCCTGCGCGCACTGCGGCTCGCCGCGCAGGCACCGCAGCTCCGCCGGTTCACCTCGATCGGCGGCTACCGCGTGGCCGATCCGCGCGCCCTGCGAGCCGCCGGCGAGATCACGTCGGACGAGGCGGCCCGCCGTCGCCTCTACAAGCGGCTCGGTGCCTACGAGGCGTCGAAGGTGGAGGAGAACGTGGCGCTCCGGGCCGAGGCCCGGCGCCTCGCCGTGCCGATCTCGGTGGTGAACCCCTCCACCGTCATCGGCGACTCGGGCACCGGCGAGACCACGCAGTTCATCGGGCTCACGGAGGCCATCCGCGACCTGGCGAAGGGGGCCCTTCCGGCCCTCGTCGAGCCCATGGCCTTCGTGCCGGTGGTGACGGTGGACTACCTCGCACAGCTCCTGGCCGGCGTCCCCGAGCACGCCGACGGGCCGGAGACCTCCTACTGGGTGCTCGACGAGAAGACACCGTTGATGGGCGATCTGCTCCGGCACGTCGCGCGGCGCCTCGGCGTGAAGGTGCCCCGGCTCACGTTGCCCGTCCGTCTCGTCGCCGCGCTGCCGCGAGCGCTCACGCGGGTCGAACCGGAGACCCTCTCGTTCCTCTCCACCGACACCTACGACACCGCCGGCGCCGACGCGCTCGCGCGCAAGTTGAGCCTCACCGCTCCGGACACGCTGCGGGCACTCGACAGGTGGGTCGACTTCCTCGTCTCCGTCGACTTCGGACGGCGCGGTTAGCCGCTTGCGCCGCCACCCCTCAACGTCACGACGTCCCCGAAGTTCCTCTCCCGCACCGTCCAACTCACCACTCTGCGCGCCGCGCGAAGAAGATCCCGCGCAGTAGTTCGCAGTTCATCTCCCGGGCGCGGCAGGCGCCGCACTCATGGGCCCCGAATCGCGACGAACCCGACCAGCGCCGTCAGCGCCAGAGTGATCGGCGCCATCACGCGGCGCTCAGAGGGGCTGGCGGATACGACGTTGCCGAGGGTGTTCAGGGCGAGGAGTCCCACGATGATGCGGACGGCCCACACCACAGGGGTCGGCGGGTGGGGCGTGACCCAGCCGGCACGAAGCAGGACCAGCGCAGCCAACGCGAGGAGCACCAGCGCCGAAAGGGCGCTCCCGGCTCGCAGCCGCCCCGGCAGCACGCCGACGGCGCGACCGCCCCATGCGTAGGCTCCCAACGGCGCGCCCAAGGCGAGCGCGACCTGGAGGCCCGCAACGCCGACGATCAGGATCGCAGCCGCGACGGAGGCCATGTGCACGGCGTTCATCGGGTCACTTGGCTCCGCGGCATCGCGCCCCTAACGGGCCGCGTGACGATCGGGCGCCGCTGCCCGGGAATAAACCGTTTCATCGTGATCGACGGGGCGGGGCGGGGTCGTCGTTGGTGGCGTGGGCCCCGCCCCCTTACGCGCGAGCGGGCAGGAGTCCTGCCCGCCTCCTCCGGCGCGAGCACGCCCGTCGCGGTCGAGGACCTCCTGCGGAGCGCACCGGGCCAGGAACGCGACGACCTTGGCTCTCTCCGACCTCTTGGCCAGCCATGCCGCCCCTTCCTCCGGCGGTGGTCGGGTTGTCGCGCGCGCGTCTCTCGTCGCCTCTCCGCGTCGTGAGGCTCCAGGTCGTCGCCCACGTCGACGCCTTGGACGAGTTCGAGGAGGCGGCCGCCTGGTACGAGGTCCGCCGCCCCGGTACCTGATCCAGCAGGCATCTCTCTTGGGTCAGGCGGCGCTCGGCGAGCGGGCGGGCAAGCGTGCGCGGCGGGTGCAGGTGCGCGGGGGAAGGACGTTCGCGAACGACCGGCTCCAACGGCGCGAGGACGGCAGCGTCGTGGTCCAACTCAAGA
Source organism: Pseudomonadota bacterium (assembly GCA_030685065.1). Lineage (GTDB taxonomy): Bacteria > Myxococcota_A > UBA796 > UBA796 > SXON01 > CAJBVW01. The sequence goes on from JAUXQH010000155.1 coordinate 93,548, forward strand.
GCGTGTGGAGCGACGGCACCGCCGAGACGGCGGGGTGGGGCTGAGGGAGAGTGCGGGGATGGGGGTTCATTTTTCCTATCCGCCGTAGCGCCGCTGCTAGCGGCTGGCTCCTCGGAACGCCGGGCGATACTGCCGGGCGAGCGTCCCGCCCCCTCTCCCGAGTCGACCATGCTCCTCTTCCTCCTGGCCTGCGAACCCGAGAAATCCTGCCCCCCCGATCGCATCCTGGTCGACGGCGAGTGTGTACTGATCGAAGCCGACTCCGACACCGACACGGAGTCCGACACCGACACGGACTCCGACACGGACTCCGACACGGACTCCGACACGGACACGGACACGGACACGGACACGGACACGGACACCGACACCGATACCGACACCGATACCGATACGGACACCGACACCGATACGGACACCGACACC
>JAUXQH010000045.1 GCA_030685065.1 Pseudomonadota bacterium
GTCGTCGACGCCGTTGCAGGACTCGGGCGCGCCCGGGTGGATCGCGCTGTCCAGGTCGTCGCAGTCCGTCGCGTCGCCCGTGTACCCGGTGGGCGGGGCGCAGTCCTCGACCGTGGACGCGGCATCGCCGAAGGCGTCCCCATCGACGTCCTCGTACCAGGTGGTGCTGTCCTCCGCGTTGTCGTCCACCAGCGCGTCGCAGTCGTCGTCGATCCCGTTGCAGCGCTCTTCCGCGCCAGGGTGGACCGTGGCGCTCCGGTCGTCGCAGTCGGTCGCGTCCGAGGTGTACCCGGACGGCGCGCTGCAGCTCGCGGCGGTCGTGGCGGCGTCCCCGTAGGTGTCGGCGTCGGCGTCCGCGTAGAACAGCGTCGCGTCGGTCGCGCCCTCGTCGATGCTCGTGTCGCAATCATCGTCGAGGCCGTTGCACACCTCGGTCGCCCCCGGGTGGATCGAGGGCGCCGAGTCGTTGCAGTCGGTCGAGTCCGAGACGTAGCCGGTGGGCGCGGTGCACGCGGCGCGACGCAGGGCGCTGTTGCCGTACAGGTCACCGTCGGCGTCCCAATAGAACGTCCGCGCGTCGACGGCGGACTCGTCGGTCGAGCCGTCACAGTCGTCGTTGATCCCGTTGCAGTACTCCGCCGCCGCCGGGTTGATCGACGCGTCCGTGTCGTCACAGTCCGTCCCGACCCGCACGTACCCGGAGGGCTCGGAGCACGCGAGGAGCACGCTGCTCGGGTCGCCGTAGTCGTCCCCGTCCGCGTCCTCGTACCAGGCGCTGCCCACCCCCTCGTCCACCGCGCCGTCGCAGTCGTCGTCGACCGAATTGCACCGCTCCGTCGCGCCCGGGTAGATGCGCGCGTTCGCGTCGTCGCAGTCGACGTCGGAGGTGTAGCCGTCACCGTCCGCGTCGGTGCCGATGCCGAGGAGGAACTCGATCTCGTTCACGTACAGGGTGGTGGAGGTCGCCCCGCCGGTGTCGGTCAGGAACCCGTTGACGATGGTGTTGCCCGCGCTCCCGAGGACGATCGAGGAGTTGCTCGAGAACGTGCCGAGGGACGTGGCGCCCGTGGTCGGGATCATCGGCATCGACCAGGTGCCCCAACCCGGGTTGGTCAAGCCGAAGGGGTTGGACGCGAGGCCGCTCGCGAGCGTGGTGTCGGTGACGGTGACGGTGGGGAGGTTGCTGCCGGAGTAGGTGACCCCGAAGCGCGAGCCCCGCGTGGCGTCCTTCGTCCAATCCTGGAGGATGGCGGCGCCGCCGGCGGCTACGTAGGAATTGAAGTTCGGGGTCGAGTAGCTGTTGTTCTGGATGGCGAGGATCACCAGGTCCCACGCGCGGCTGGTGACGGACGACTCGCAGGTGGTGATGGACGTCGTCGAGGTGACCGTGACCGCTGTGCCCATGCTCGTGAGCGCCGCGCCCATGCGGTCGGTCGTGATGACGTAGTCGTTGCAGTAGAGCACGTTGGCCGCGAAGGCGTCCGGGGCGAGCGCGAGGCTTCCGGCGACCAGGAGGAAGAAGCGACGGGGCATCGGGCCAGCTCCAGCAGGTGGTGACGGTACCTGCTTTCTGCCCGATTTTGGTGGCCCCCCTCAAATCGGTCAGGGACCGTCGGCGATGCTCACCGCGGATGGGACCATCGTGTCGATTTGTTCGACCATTTCGTCCGCGTCGAGCGTGCAGATGCCCGGCGACCCGAAGGTGCCGGTGCGGAAGTTGGTCGGCGCGCCGGCTCGCAGCCCGTGAGGAGCTACGGCGGCCAACACTCCCGCGGGGATGCGCTCAGGCACCCAGCATGTCCGCAATCACGGCGCCGTACGCGACCGCGGCGGCCTCGACCATCGCGAGCTCGACCCACTCGTCGGCCGTGTGGCTGACCTCGGAGAGGCCGGGGCCCCACTTGATGGCGGCGACGCCGACGAGGTGGGCCCAGTCGGAGAGGGTGGGAGAGGCAAACGTTCGCGCCTGCGGACGGGCGCGGAGGGCCGCCGCGAGCACCGGGGCGTCGCTGGGGGTCTCGACGGGGCGGAACCGATCCGAGCGGACGGTCACGGTCGCGCCGACGACGCCGCGGACGATCTCCGCGAGCTCGGCGTGGGTGTAGGAGGGGGTCGTGCGCAGGTCGACCGTGTAGCGGACGCGATCGGGGATGACGTTGTGACGGTCCCCGCCGGACACGACGGTGACCGCGTGCGTGGTGCGGCCCGCCGCGGGGTGGACGCGGTCGAGCACGAGGGCTTCGAGCGCGAGGATGTCGCGCGCCGCCTTGTAGATCGCGTTGTCCGCGAGGTGGGGACGCGCGGCGTGGCCGGCGCGACCGTTCGCGTCACAGTCGAGGATCAACAGCCCGTTCTGCGCGACCGCCACGTCGAGGCCGGTCGGCTCGCCGACGATCGCGTGGTCCGCCGGAGGCAGCAACGGGAGGAAGATCTCCAGGCCACCGCGGCCCACCTCTTCCTCGCACACCGTCGCGAGGACGAGCTTGCCGCGCCTGGGGCGGGCGGCCGCGAAGGCCACGGCCATGGCGGCGCAGCAGCCCTTGGCGTCATTGGCGCCGAGGCCGTACATGCGGCCGCCCTCGACGGTGGGGACCCACGGATCGCGGGACCACGCCGCGGTGGCGGGCACGGTGTCGAGGTGGGAGACCAGCAGGAGCGTGGGCCCCGGCACGCCGCTGTCCACGACCGCGGCGAGGTTGCGGTCGACCCGGATGCGCTCGGCGCCGGGCGCGTTCGCGCGCAGCCACGCCTCCATCACCTCGACGGCGGGGCCCTCCTCGCGAGAGGGGGACCGCGCGGCGACCAGGTCACGGAGCAGCGCGACCGGGTCGGTCACTCGTCGTCCCGCCGGAGCACGAGCATGGTGCCGCAGCCCTCGTTCGTGAACACCTCCTGGAGGAGGCTGTGCGGGCGCGAGCCGTCGATGATGTGGACGCGCGGCACGCCGCCGCGGAGGGCGTCGGACACCGCCGCGAGCTTCGGCAGCATCCCGCCGCTGACCGCGCCGGAGCGCACGAGCTCCTCGACCGTGCCGAGGTCTCCGTAGGAGACGAGGCGGCGCGGGTCGTCCTTGTCTTCGAGCAGCCCGGGCACCGAGGTGCAGACGATGAGCTTCTCGGCGCCGAGCGCGATCGCGATCTGCGACGCGATCGTGTCCGCGTTGACGTTGAGCAGCGTGCCGTCCGCCATCGCGGCGAGGGAGCAGAACACCGGCATCATGTCGTTGTCGAGCAGCATCTTCGGGAGCTTGGAGTCGACCGCGTCGATGTCGCCCACGAACCCGAAGTCCACCAGCTGCTCGCTGCCGGTCGACGGGTCACGGACGGTGCGGGGCAGGCGACGGTGGGCGAGGATCGTGGCGCCGTCCCCCCCGGAGAGCCCCACGGCGCGCACGCCCTGGGCAGCGATGGCGCTGACGAGCTCGGTGTTGAGCTGGCCGCGGAACACCATGCGGGCGAGCTCCTGCGTACGGGCGTCGGTCACGCGGCGGCCGGCGACGACCTCGCGCTTCACGTCCATCTTCGCGCACATCGCGTCGAGCTGCGGGCCCCCGCCGTGCACGAGCACCACGCGGATGCCGACGTGGTGGAGGAGCGCGACATCTTCGGCGATGGCGCCGCGCGCACGCTCGTCCGCCAGGATCGCGCCCGACACCTTGATCACGAAGGTTCGGCCGCGGAACAGGCGGATGTAGGGATGGGCGCCGAGGAGAGGAGTGATGCGGTTCATGGGGCGATCCGTGCGGGCGCGCGGCTTATGCCGATCGGGGTGCGTGTGCACGGTCGGGTGTGCCGTGGTCGATCGGGTGGCGTTCGCGCCAGGCGGGGGATGGGCGCCCCGCCGGCCCGGGCGCCGGCGTCGGTGGCCTCCGGGCGCGGCCTGCGGCCTTGGTCGGCGCGAGGACGCGCCGGACCGCGCGGCCCCGAGCGGCCGCGCGCCCTCCGGTCACCTGGCGCGGCGAGGGGGCCGCGGCGGTTTCGCTAGTCGGGTGAGTCCGAAATAGGTAAGACATTTGTTGAGTCGCTAGCGCGACGTCGTTTGCCGATCTGCGTGGAGTCCACGCAGTCGGAGGCAGGCATGGCGCGCAAGGGCCCCGTTCCAGAGCCGGTGGTTGTGAGCGACGAGGATCGCGAGAAGCTGGAGGCGATCCTCCGTCGCGGGAAGACGGAGCAACGCCTGGCCGCCCGCGTTCGAATCGTGCTCGCGTTGGCCGATGGGAAGACGCTGCGGGCGACGGCCACGGAAGTGGGCGTCCGGTTCTGCGCAGACACGCTCACAGGGCGGGGGAAGGCCGAATGAACCTCGAACTACGGACTCACCCGACTAGGGCGCGACCGTGAACGTGCCTTCACTCCGCGCGCTGCTCCCGCCGCAGGCGTCCTCGACGTGCAGGCTCCAGCTGTACTCCCCCGGCTCGACCGTGCCGAAGTCGAACCCGAGGAACACGTCGCTTCCGGCGGTGTCGCACGGGAGGTTGGACGGCAACGACCCCGCGGACCCCTCGCTCTCCATGGGCGACATCCAGCTGTAGTAGAGGGCCCCGCAGGCGAGGTTGCACTCGGTGTCGGCGTAGGCGATCGCCACGGCGACGGTGTCCCCGGCCACCGGCGCCGGGCTCAAGTCCGCGCGGTCGTTGATGTACACCACCGCCTCCGCGATCATCGGGTCGGTGTTGGTCGAACAGTCGGCGGGGCACTCCTCCTCGACGTACTCCCCGGTGAACGCCGGCGCGCTGCTGCCGCCCCCGCCCGACGAGAACAGGATCAGCGCCGAATCGGTGTCGGTGTCCGTGTCCGTGTCCGTGTCCGTGTCGGTGTCCGTGTCCGTGTCGGTGTCGGTGTCCGTGTCGGTGTCGGTGTCGGCGGCGGATCCCGTGTCCTCGGGGATCGGGGGGTTGCAGCCGAGGGCCAGCAGTGCGGCGAGGAGGGGGGTGCGCAGGGGAAACTCCGGTAGGGACCGGCACTGTAGCGGCCAACGGCGCTACCCGCTATCGAACGAGCGCTCGGCCGATCGCGTGGGTGCGCGGTTGAGGGTCGGCGTTCGGTTGCGAAACGCAACCGCTCTCGGGTTTCGTGCGGGTGAAGGGCGAGTTCGGTTGCGAAACGCAACCGATCTCGGGTTTCGTGCGGATGAAGGTGGAGTTCGGTTGCGAAACGCAACCGATCTCGGGTTTCGTGCGGGTGAAGGGCGAGTTCGGTTGCGAAACGCAACCGCTCTCACCGTTCGTCCCGGTCCAAGATCGATCGCGAAGGGACACCCGGGTCTTCGGCGCGCCCGCACGCCGGCCGCACGCTCGCGCCCCACAGGCTCGCGCCCGACACCCTCGCGCCCGACACGCGCACGCCCGACACCCCCGCGCGCGAGGGCGCTGGAAGGTGGCGGGGGCGTCGCGAGCGCCGGGGCCGGAGGCCACCTCGGTGCCCACAGCCCGCGCCAGTCGGCCCGCGCGCGGCGGGGCGACGAAGGGCGAAGCCCGACCCTGGAAGAGCCCGGCCCGCGTCCGCGCGGGACGCGCCCAGATCCGCGCACTTCGACGTGCGCCGACGCCTGGCCCGCCCGTCAACCTCTCAGAGCAACCACGCCAACAGCAGCGCCGCCTGCACCGGCTCGCGGTTCGCGGCCTGGGGCACGACGCGGCTCTTCGGGCCGTCGATCACCGCGTCGGTCACGATGACGTTGCGGCGCACGGGCAGGCAATGGAGGAACGCGGTCGCGCTCTTCATGCGCGCCTCGCCCACGGTCCAGTGGCCCAGATCGGCCACGCGCTCGGTGTGCTCGCCGCGCTGCTCCGCGCCCCAGCCCTTCGCGTAGACGGCGAGGGCGCCGCTCGCGGCGGCGTCCGGATCGCGGGTCATCGTGATGCTGGCGCCGGTGTCGGCGCAGAAGCTCCGCGCGCGCTCCATCTCCTCGGCGTCCAGATCGAAGCCCTCGGGGGCGGCCACGTGCAGATCGGCGCCGCCGAGCACGGCCGCGCGGACGACGGAGAGCGGGACGGCCTGGGGGAGCGGCTTGGGGTGCGGCGCCCAGGTGAGGCACACCTTGCGCCGGGCGAAGCTGCCGCCGCCGAGATCGGAGAGGGTGAGCTGGTCGGCGAGGCCCTGGCAGGGGTGGGCCAGCGCGCTCTCGAGGTTGATGAGCGGCGAACCGGCGTGCGCGGAGAACGAGCGGATCACGCGCTCCTCGCGGTCGTGGGCGTCCCCCTTGGGGAACGCGCGCACGGCCAGCACGTCGGCGTAGGAGGAGAGCACCGGCGCGGCTTCGCGCACGTGCTCCTGGGCGGTGCCGTTCATCACGACGCCGTCCTCGAACTCCATGCTCCACGTGCCGCCGCCGCCCTGTCCGGCCTGGAGGTAGACGAAGTGCGCGCCGAGGCGGCCGGTGGCGACCTCCATCGACGTGTGCGTGCGGAGCGAGGGGTCGAAGAACAGGCCCGCGACGGCGCGACCGCCGAGCAGGCGCAGACGGCCGATCTCCAGGCGGTTGGCGCGGTACAGACGCGCCACGTCGAGGAGGGCGTTCGTGCCGGCCGGACCGGGCTCCAGGCCGTCGATGAAGCGGGTGCCGCGCCAGTTCTCGCGGACGCGGGCGACGGCGGCGTGGAGGCGGGACTCGAGGGTGTTCATTGGAGGCTCCGGAGGGCCTGGGCGAAGGCGTCCAGCGTGTCGAAGGGGAGGGTGAGCGGCGGCATGAGCCGCAACACGGAGGGATCGTCGCTGCCGCCGACGATGAAGCCGAGCTCGCGGAGCGCCGGCACGAGCGGCTTGACCGGGCGATCGAGCTTCACGCCGAGGAGGCAGCCGGAGCCGCGGATCTCGCAGGTGGGGATCGCCGCGGTGAGCACGGCGCGGGCGTGCTCGCCGAGGCGACGGGCGCGATCGACGAGGCCCTCGGCCCGGAGCACGTGGTGCGTCGCGAGGATGGCGGCGCAGGCGAGGGGACCGGCGCCGAAGGTCGAGCCCTGGTCGCCGTTCTTGGCCTGCTGGGCCACGGCGTCATCCACGAGGGTGACCCCCACCGGGAAGCCGCCGCCGGCGCTCTTGGCGCTGGTGATGAAGTCGGCGCGCACGTCGAAGTAGTCGGCCGCGAAGTGGGCGCCGAGCCGGCCCCACCCGGTCTGCACTTCGTCGAGGATCAGCAGCGTGCCGTTGCGATCGCAGGCCTCGCGCAGGGCGTGGAGCCACTCCTTCGTGGCGGTGCGCATGCCCGCGAGCGATTGGATCGGCTCGAGGATGATGGCCGCCACGTCGGCGTCGAGCTCGGGGACCTCCCCCCACGCGGCGAACCGGGTGTAACCCAAGCCGGGTTGGGAGTAGCTGCGGTACTTCTCCGACCAGGTGACGGCGAGCGCGGCGGCGGTGCGCCCGTGGAACGCGCCTTCGAACGCGATCACGGTCTTGCGGCCGGTGTGGTGGCGCGCCATCTTCAGCGCGACCTCGTTGGCCTCCGCGCCGGAGTTCGACAGGAACACCCGCGTGAGGTTGGCGGGCGCGAACTCGACGAGCGTCCGGCACGCAGCGGTGCGCAGCGGCTGGTACACGACGTTGGAATAGAACGCGAGGCGCCGCGCCTGCTCGCCGACCACGGCCGCCCAGAGGGGGTGGGAGTGCCCGATGAGCGCGACGGCGTGGCCTCCGTAGAGGTCCCAATACCAGCGGCCGTCGGCGTCCTGGACGCGGGCGCCCTCTCCGCGGACGAGCGTGAGGGGGAGCTTGTCGTAGGTGGCGAGCTGCCAGTCGGCTTCGCGGTCACCGCGGGAGGTGACGGTGGCGGACCACTCGTCGAGCAGGGCCGAGGCTTGGAGGGGGGAGAGATCCATGGTCAGGGCACCGGCGGGAGCGAGCGCAGGCCGAGGTCGACCGGCCAGCCCATCACGAGGTTGAGGTTGGCGACAGCCTGGCTGCCCGCGCCGCGACAGAGGTTGTCGATCGCGCAGAAGACGACGGCGCGGCCGTCGGGGCCGGCCACCACGCCGAGGTCGGCGCGGGGGGAGCCGAGGACGCCGTGAAGATCGGGGGGCGTCGGCAGGACGCGGACGAGCGGGTTGCCATCATAGAACGCGCGGTAATTCTCGAAGCTGGCGCCCCCTCCGGCAGAGCCGGGGAGCGGCACGGTGACGAGGATGCCGCGCCGGAGCGGCGCCGACATGGGCACGAAGTCGAGCGCAAAGCCCGCCCCGCACGCCGCGACGACCTCGGGCACGTGCTGGTGCTCGAGCACCTTGTAGGGGCGGAGGTTCTCCGCGCGCGCCGGGTGGTGGGTCGTGGGGGTGGGCGTGGCGCCGCTGCCCGTGGAGCCGGTGAGCCCGACCGCGGTCACGACGGCGGGGAGGGCCCCGCGCATCGGGAGGAGGGCGAGCGCGAGCGCCGTGGCGAAACACCCGGGGTTCGCGACGCGGGTGGCGCCCCTCATCCGCTCGTGGCCGAGCTCGGGCAGCCCGTAGATCCAGGGATCCGTGGCGCGCGGGAAGCCGTAGGCGGCGGAGTGGGCGGGCTCGGGGAGCCGGTGGTCACCCGACAGGTCGATGACGGTGCCGGTGAGGCCGGGGGCGAGCTTCGAGGCCTCGCCGTGGGGCAGGCAGAGGAAGGTCACGTCGGCCGGGGCCACCTCCGTACCGAGCACGAGATCGGTTGCGCCGACGAACTGGGGCCACAGTGCGTCGAGCCGCTTGCCCGCGTGCTTGTTGGCCGTGGCGCCCACGACACGGACGCGCGGGTGCCCGAGGAGCCACCGCAGCGTCTCCGCGCCGGTGTACCCGGAGGCCCCGTATACGTTTACGCTTACGATGGAGTCAGCGGAGCGCATCCGCCACCACGCCGGCGAGCTTGTCGCCTTCCGTCCGCGCGTTCACCGCAGGCAAGCCCAGCTTTTTCGTAACGAAGTCCCGGCCCACGGAGTTGTCCGTGGTCGGCCCGGTGATGACGGTGATGTCGATGCCGAGCTCCTTCTTGAGCCACTCGGCCGCGCCCCAGGCGCCCACCGGATCGTTGGCGCACATCACGTGCGCGCGGGCGGGCGCCATCAGGTCGGGCGCGCTGAGGATCTCGAAGACGCCGTACTCGCCCATGATGCCGTCCCCCAGCTCGAGCACGATGCAGTCGAGCTTGAGGCCGAGCATCGGATCGTTCAGGGCGTGGATGAGGCCGCGGGCGACGGGGGGGGCGCTCTTCGGGCGCGTGGTGACGATGCCGAGATCGTTGAAGTTCAGGGCGCGGATGGCGCCCACGTCCTCCATCTTCAGCGTGTCGCGACGGAGGCTCACGCCCGTCAGCTTGCCCGCGCCCACGCGGAGGCCGCGGTGCGTGAGGCCGCGGATGATCTCGCAGGCCGCGAAGGTCTTGCCCGCGTTCATGCACGTGCCGCTCACGTACACGATGGGGACCGAGCTGCTCAGGTGGTCGAACTGCGGGAGGGCGTTGGTGCGGATGCTCGCGGGGGTGCCGCGACGCTCGCCCAGGTGGGGGAACGCGAGCACCTGGCCGAGCACCTCGGCGCGACACGGCGGGCCCACGTCGGGGTTGGCGGAGGTGCACAGCCCGACGACGCCACCGAGGTTCAACAGGTGGAGGATGTCCCCCACCGCGATCTTCTCGGGGATGATGCCGGTGTAGCCGTGGAGGGCGCGCCGTTCGCCGAGCACGCCGGCGATGATGTCGCCCTGGTTCACGGTCGCCATGCGGCCGTGCTCGTCCTCGAGCTCGTTGTAGACGTTCTTGCGGTCGAGCGCGCGCACGCAGATGACCGAGCCCTCCTCGGCCACGATGGTGTCCGAGAGGGTCACCTCGCGGGGGAGGCGGGCGTTGCGCGTGCCGGAGGCGATCTTGTTGAGGAGGACCTTCATTCCGGCTCCCTACGACCCGTCGGTGGTGGTGGATGCGGCGCGGGCCCGCGCGCGGGCCGCGAGCACGCCCTGGAGGCCGTAGACGGCCGAGAACCCGCGGGCGTCCTGGGCGGTCCAGAGGCCGTTCTCCTCGCCGTAGCGGCCGGCGGCCTCGTCCACGAGCGAGTAGGGGCTGCGTACGCCGCGCACCTCTACCCGGCCCTGCTCGAGGTGTACCTTCACGTCCCCGGTGACGACGCGCTGCGAGCTGTCGAGGAAGGCCTCGATGTCGCGCATGACCGGATCGAACCACTGGCCCTCGTGCAGCATCTGCCCGTAGAAGGCGCCGAGCTGCTCCTTCTGGACGAGCTGCCACCGCGTGAGCACCAGCTTCTCGAGCTCGCGATGCGCGTCGAGCAGGATAGCGGCGGCGGGTGCCTCGAACGCGATGCGGCCCTTGATGCCGAGGATCGTGTCCCCGAGGTGCATGCCGCGCCCCACGCCGTGGGCGGCGCCGATCGCGTTGAGCGCCTCGACCGTGTCGAGCCCGCCCTGCACCAGGCCGTTCTCGAAGCGGAGCACCAGGTCGTGCCCCTCCGCGGGGGCCTTGGCCGGTGTGGTCGTGGTCGGGTACGCGGACTCCGGCGGCACCAGCCACGGGTCATGGGTTTCCCGACCGCCGATCGTGACGCCCCAGAGCCCGGCGTTGACCGAGTAGTCGCGCTTCTCCGCGGACACGGGGAAGCCCTCTTCCGTGAGGAAGGCGGCCGACGTGGCCCGGGTGATGCGCTCGTCGCGGATCGGGGTCAGGATCCGGGCGCCGGGGAGCAGCGTACGGATCGCGACGTCGAACCGGATCTGGTCGTTGCCGGCGCCGGTCGAGCCGTGGCACACGGCGTCCGCCCCGATGGCGCCCGCGGACTCGGCGACCACCTGGGCCTGCACGACGCGCTCGGCGCCGACGCACAGGGGGTAGACGCCGCCGCGGCGGACGTTCGCCTTGACCAGCCAGGCGATGTGCTGGTCGTACACGCGCTGGCGCGCGTCGATCATCCGGAAGTCGGCCGCGCCGAGCTGGCGGGCGCGCGTCGCGATGCCCTCCCGCTCGGAGGCGGTGAGGCCCCCGGTATCCACCGTGATCGCGGTGACGCGGTGCCCCTCCTTGACGAAGCGGCGGAGAAGGTAGGAAGTATCGAGGCCGCCGGAGAAGGCGAGGAGGACGTGCACGGGGGACCCCCAGAGGGCGCGCCGTATAGCGCGTGGGGGGGTGGGGCTCAACCCGCCGGGCTCAGCCTGGGGCCCGGTATGCGTCGGGTTGGTCGGCCACCCCCGGTTAGGACGCTGCTCTCCGGCGGACCTACGTCGTGGTCGGCTCGTCCGGATCCACGTCCTCGGGCGCCAACGGTCGGGACAGCTCGGTGCGCCAGTCCGCCGGATCGGGGCTCGTCGCGGGGCCGACGGTGTAGGACTCCCAGTAGTCCGATCGGGGAGTGAGTCCGTTCGCGCTGATCCAGATGTCGACCTCACCCCAGGCGGAGGCGAGGCCGTCGTAGTTCCCGTGGAGGACCGCCCGCGCGACGCGGATCGCCGGCCACACCCCCGGGCGGACGCGCCCCGCGGCCACGATCGGCGTCGCGACGGGCACGCCGATCTCGAACTCGAACGTGTCGGGGTGCATGCGGAAGTGGTGGGAGAACGCGGGCCCGGTGGGGGCGACCCCCTGAGCGGCGAGGGTCGACATGAGCTCTCCGAAGCCGGGCCCCATCACGCTCTGGATCTCGGACCGCGGGATGGTCAGCTGGATGACGGCGGTGAGCTGGGCGGCGGTCCGGGTGATCTGCGGCGTTTCGAGCATGGGGGGCTCCGAGGGAGGTGGGCTGGGGTTCCGGGGGGAGGGGAGAGCGTCGGCTCAGGCGGGCTGCTCGGCGCTCATCATCCAGGTCACGGAGAACCGATCGGTCACCATCCCGAACCCCCGCGCCCAGAAGGTGGGGCCGAACGGCATCACGATCGTGCCGCCCTCCCCCATGGCGGCGTGCACGCGCCGCGCCTCGTCCACCGTGGGGTAGCTGAGGCTGACGGCGAAGCCCTGGCTGCCCTGGTAGGGATGGCCCTGGATCGCGTCGGCGCCCATGATGCGTTGCGCGCCCAACTCGAGGCTGGCGTGGAGGATGCGGGAGGCCTGCTCGGCGGGCACCTGCGCGGCCATCGGCGAGTCCGCGTAGGACATCATCATCGAGATCTCGGCGCCGAGGGTGGCCTTGTAGAACGCGAAGGCCTCGGCACACGTCCCGTCGAACGAGAGATGGATGGCGAGCTGGGGCGTGGACATCGAGCGGCTCCTCGGTTGGTTGCCGCCCGACGTACCGCGTCGGTTCGCGCTCGGCGACGGTGCCCGAGCGCATAATCGTGGTGGGGTGCGGACGAGCGGCTGCCGGCCCACCGCTCCGGTTTACGACGCTCCTACGGCCTCCCCGAGAAACCCGACCAACGGCTGTAACCGCTGACACGCGCGCGCCACGCGCTCCACGAAGTCGTCGCCACACACCTCCGCTTCTGTCAGCCGCGTGGAGGCGGTGAAGCCCTTGCGACGCAAGTCGTCGGCGAGCGGGTGGTCCGCCGCGAACCCCTTGGGCGTACGCACGAGCGACTCTCCGGCGTCCAAGCCACCGAGCGCATCCCGGATCGCCACCCAACTCGGCGCGTGTGTGTCAATTGCGGCCCGGATCTTCGCGGCCACCGCCGGCTCGGGCTGCCACAGGCCCCCGGTGAAGAAGGATCCGGCCGGATCGAGGTGCAGGTAGTACCCGGTGGCGGACGGACCCTTGTCCGCCCCACGCGGGAACTGCAGCCCGGCGTGGGTCTTGTAGGGGGCCTTGTTCGCGCCGAAGCGGGTGTCCCGGTAGATCCGGAACACCGACTTGTCGGTGCAGACGGCCTCGGGATCCACCAAGGCGAGCCGGGGCGCGAGCGCCGCGACGAAGGCGTGGAGGGGCGCCTTCACGTCACGCTCGAACCGCCCCTTGTTGGCGGTGAACCACTCACGATCGTTGTGCGCCGCGAGCTCGGTCAGGAACTCGAAGAGAGCAGGCGAGAAGCTGCCCATGTCAGCGCCACCCCTCCACCACGATCTCGCCCCGGTCGAGCGGCGCCCGGAACGCGATGCCCCACTCGGCCGCGTGGTAGCCCACGCGCGGCACGGCCTCCAGCTGGGGCGGCACGACAGCCGCACAGCCGTCCTCGACGAGGAACCACGCGCGGAGGAGGTGGTCCGGGGCGGGATCGATGCGAAGAACCGAGAGATCCTCCACCTGGGGGTAGATCGTCATGAATTCGGCCTCGGGGAAGCTGTCGTCCCAGGCGTCGGCGAAGTCGGCGACCTCGTTCGGGAGGAAGCCGAGATCGACCATGGCGTCCTCGATGGTGGGCTGGGCCAGCTTTCCGGGCACACACCAGCCGGCCTCGGTCTGGAAGCGCTCGATGTCGAACAGGAGCTCGTAGAACAGGAAGTCGCGGGGCCCCGCCTTCGTGGCGAGGCGGCCGTCCGGGAAGGCGGTGACCCGCCAGCCCCCGAGGGGGTAGCGCGGCTCGGACTCGGTGATCTTCCGCCACGCGGGGATGGAGACGGCGATGTCTGCCTTCTCCGTCGGGTAGAGGTAGACGTTCGGCTTGTCGACCGGCACCTGGTAGCCGAGCTCGACCAGCACGTCCGCGACGCAGGTGGTCTCGTCCAGCACCTCGGCGCCGACGCAGCCGCTGTACATGCCCGCGGACACCTCGACGCCGTAGGTGCCGACGGGCACGGTGGCCTCGAAGTGGTCGCCGTCGGCTTCGGGCTCCGCGATCACGTCCCCCCACCAGCCGCTCCCACCGGTGTCGCCGCCGACACACGCCGTCTGGCCGTCGAGCACCTCGACGACCCAGATGGAGGTCTCGTCGGGGGCGTCGGCGGGGCGAACGATCGTGCCGCAGAGGTTGCTCGCCGCGTCCGGAACCCAGTCGCTGGCGGTGTCGTCGAGCTTGGCCTCGGGGCAGCCGACGAGGAGGAACAAGAGCATGGGGCGTCTCCAGCCCACACTCTACTTCAGACCGGGCGCCCTCCGCCCGCCGACGACGCGCTCGGTCCCCGCCAGGTCTTTCCAGACCCGCACCTCCGCCATGCCCGTTGCCGTCAGCAGCGCGGCGACGGCGGCCGCCTGGCCGGCGCCCACCTCGAACAGGACGCCGTGTCGGGCCCGCGCGGCCGCCGCCGGGACGAGCCGACGGTAGACCTCGAGGCCGTCCCCCCCGCCGTCGAGCGCGAGCCGGGGCTCGTGATCGCGCACCTCGGGCTGGAGCGAGTCGATGTCGAGGGAGGGGATGTACGGCGGGTTGGAGACGATCCAGTCGAGCGTCCGCGCCGCCGGGATGGCGGCGAGCAGGTCTCCCCGGAGCACGGCAGCTCGCTGTCCCAGGCCGTGCTTCGCGACGTTCGCACGGGTGGCGGCGAGGGCCTCCTCGCTGCGATCGACGGCGAAGAGGCGCACGGCAGGCCGCTCGAGCGCCAACGTCAGGCCGATGCAGCCGGTGCCGCTGCCGATGTCGGCGACGTAGACGGGCGGCTCGTCGGAGAGGGGCTTGCCGGGGCCCGCGGGCGTGGGCTCGGCAGGGGCGGCGGGCTGGTCGGCGGCGGCCCAGGGGAGCACGCGGGGGCCCTCGTTGGGGGTTCCGGGGGGCGTTGCGGGGGGCTCCCCCCCGCCCCCAGAGGACGTAGAAGCGGGAAGCCACTCCAGCGCCGCCTCGATGAGCGTCTCCGTGTCCGGACGCGGAACGAGCACGCCGGGGGTGACGATGAAGTCACGCCCGTAGAACTCCTTGTGGCCGATCACCCAGGCGAGGGGCTCGCGGTTTCCGCGGCGCCGCACCAGCGGACGGAGGCGCTCGAGCTCGTCATCCGCGAAGGGGCGATCGTAGCTGAGGTAGACTTTCACGCGGTCGAAGCCGAGCACGTGCCCGATGAGCAGCTCGGCGTCGAGCCGCGCGGAGGGGATGCCGCGCTCCTTGAGCCACGCGGCGGTGCTCGCGAGGATCTCGACGACCGACTTCACCGCCCCTCGGCCTGCCGCAGGAGCTCGGCCTGGAAGTAGCTGGTGACGCCGGTGATGAGCTCGTCCATCTCGCCGCTCACGATCTGCTCGAGCTTGTAGAGGGTGAACGTCGTGCCCTCGCCGGTGGTCACGCGGTGATCGGTGACGCGGTTCTGCGGGTAGTTGTAGGTGCGGAAGCGCTCGCTGCGATCGCCGCTGCCGACCTGCGCCATGCGGTCGGCGGCCTCGAGGGCGTGCTGCTCGTCCTCCTGCTTCTGGAGCAGGCGCGCGGAGAGCACCTTCATCGCCTTGGCCTTGTTCTTCGTCTGGGACTTCTCGTCCTGGCAGATGACGACGAGGCCGGAGGGGATGTGCGTGATGCGGACGGCGGAGTCGGTCGTGTTGACGCTCTGGCCGCCGGGGCCGCCGGCGCGGAACACGTCGATGCGCACATCCTTGTCGACGATCTTGACCTCGACCTCGTCGGGCTCGGGCATCACCGCGATGGTGGCGGCGGACGTGTGGATGCGGCCCTGGGACTCGGTGGCGGGCACGCGCTGGACGCGGTGGACGCCGGCCTCGTACTTGAGGTGGGAGTAGGCGTTGTCCCCGCTGATCTGGGACACGATCTCCTTGTAGCCCTGCTGCGCGCCATTGACGGTGATCTCGGAGGCGGACATGACCTCGAGCTTCCAACCGCTCTTCTCGACGTAACGCGCGTACATCCGGAACAGGTCCCCGGCGAACAACGCGGCCTCGTCCCCGCCGGTGCCGGCGCGGATCTCGAGGAGGATGTTCCGGCCCTCGTACGGATCCTTCGGGAGCAGCTGCAGGCGGAGCTGTTGTTCGAGCACGGGCAGGCGGGCGTTGATGCGCTCCTGGTCGGCCTGGGCCATCTCCCGCATGTCGGGATCGGCCAGGAGCTCCGCGAGCTCGGCCTGCTCGGCCTCCAACGCGCGGATCTCCCGCGCGAGGTCGACCATGCGCCCGACCTCGGCGTGCTCGCGCGTGACCTTGCGGTACTTGTCCCGCTGCCCCGAGATCGCGGGGTCCATGAGCTGGCGTTCGAGCTCGGCGTGGCGGGCTTCGATGTCATCGAGACGGAGGAACATGGCGAGGTCCTGGCGGTGTGCGCGGCAACCCGCCGCAGCTGCCGGAGCAGGAGAGACAGGCGCATGCGGGGGCGTACGTGGCCTCCCGCAGGCGAGCAGGCGCGGCCGGATGGTGACCCGCCCGGCGCAAAACGCCAAGCGTTCACCCCCCCTGCCGCTTACGGAGCGGCAGGGACGGAGCGCCAGGGCCCCCCAGAACCTGGGGTTGGGATGCTCACGCAGCCCGCGGCCAACCGGCGCGGACCGGCGACGCTATTCCTGCGGCGTGGCCGCGATGTTGTACTTCTTGTTGAACCGCTGCACGCGGCCCTCGGCCTGCAGCGCGCGCTGCTTGCCGGTGTAGAAGGGGTGCGAGGCGGACGAGATGTCCACCGTGACGACGTAGTGGGGTACGCCGTCGATGTCGCGCGTGTTCTTCGACGAAAGCGTGGACCGGGTGACGAACTCGGTGGCAGCGCCCGTGTCGACGAAGATCACGTTGTTGAGCTTGGGGTGGATCGTGTCCTTCATCTGGTCTCCAGCGGGGGCATCCCGCGCGAAAGACGCGCTATTTACCCGTTGCCGGGGCGCTGTCAAGCAGCGGCAGCGCGGCGTCCGCCGTACCGGCGCGACGCATCCTGCCGGCGAGGGCGGCTTCGTCCGGGCTCTGAAGCCGATCGGCCCGCAATGTACCGGTTTCGAACAGCCCAATGGCGGGCCACACGCCACGCCGGGCGATCTCGGCGTCGAGCCGGACCTCACACGTGGCGGCGTCGCGCAGGGCGCGGGCCACATGTCCGTCGGTGTCGGCCGCCGCGAACAAGCTGAACGACCCGCCTTCCTCGCACTCGCGGGCCGCGCCGAAGACGCGACGCACGCGGAGGAGCGCCGCCGTGTCGAGCCCGCCCGCCGATCCGCCCGCGGCGGCCGCGAAGCGATCGAGCGAATCGAACAGCATGACCACGTCACGCCGGTGCTCGACGAGGCGCTTGGCGCGCTCGATGGCCATCTCCGCCACCTGGACGTGTCGGGTGTCCGGCTCGTCGAAGGTGGTGGCGAGCACGGTGCCCGGGACCGTGCGCTCGGCCTCGGTCACCTCTTCCGGGCGCTCGGCGATGAGCACGACGAACAGGGCGGCGTCGGGATGCGCGCGCGCGATCTCGACCGCGAGGCGCTGCAGCAACGTGGAGCGGCCGGAGCGGGGGGGGCCGACGATCAGCGCGCGCTGGCCGAAGCCGACGGGCGCGCAGGCGTCGAGGAGGCGGAGCGAGGGGTCCCGCAGCTGCAGGCGCCGCCGCGGCCAGACCGGCGTGAGGTTCTCGAAGAGCACCTTTTCGCGCGCGGACTCGGGGGGATCGCCGTTGATCCGCTCGACCTTGATGAGCGCGAAGTAGCGCTCGTTCTCTTTGGGGGCGCGGACCTGGCCGCCGACGAGATCGCCGGTGCGGAGGTTGAAGCGCCGGATCTGCGAAGGGGAGACGTAAACGTCATCCGACCCGGGATGGAAGCTGTACTCGGGCGCGCGCAGAAACCCGAAGCCGTCGGGGAGGATCTCGAGGACCCCCGAACCGTCGGAAGTGGCGCCGCCGCTCTCACGCAGGATCGCCGCGACGAGGTCCTGCTTCTTCAGGCTCGATGCGTTCTCGATGTTGCACGAGCGGGCCGACTGGATCAGCTCGGCGATGGACTGGCTCCGGAGAGAGCCGAGATCGAGCGGCATGGGGGGATGTGGGGGTGGGAGGGGGGCGGCGAACGTCGGCCCGCGGGAGGAACGCGGGCGCTGGGGATCGAAGGGGGGCCCGGGGGGGCGGGCGGTCAGGCCGTGCGGAAGCAGTCCTTGAGCGCCAGGAGAAGCGAGGGGTCATTGGTCTTGAAGCGGCCACGGGCGATGTCGAGCGGGCCCGGCGCCTTGCCCTTGAGCACGAGCGCCTCGAATACGCCGGGATCCGCCTTGACCACGCAGTCCGCATTCTCGGTCTTGCCGGGGGTCACCGTGCAGGCGGCCGCGTCGAGCTTGACGGTGTACTTGGCTTCACCCACCGAGAAGTAGTAGGTGACGGGGCGGGCGATGCGGCCGGGGATGTAACGGCTCGGGAACGCCGCGAAGATCTCTTGCGTGGTAGGCATCGCCCGCGAGCGTAGCGCGCGCGCCCGGCGATGGCGAGAGGCGTTCGATGGAAGTTATGGCGTGGCGGCCAGAGGACCGCCGTGGACACCGCCAAGCGCATGAATCAGCTCGTCGTCGAGCTGAACCGCCACAACCGCCTCTACCACGAGCTCGACGCGCCTGAGATCACGGATTGGGAGTTCGACACCTTGTTCCGGGAGCTCGAGGCCCTGGAAGGCGCACACCCCCAACTGGTGCGGGCCGACAGCCCGACTCGCTACGTCGGCGGTACACCCGTCCCGGAGATCCTGCCGTTCGTCCATCAGATCCCGATGCTGTCGCTCCAGAACGGGTACAAGCGGGAGCCGCCCGAGGAGGACCCCTGGATCGACCTGCGGGACTTCGAGGAGCGCGTCCGCCGCGTGCTCGGCGCCGACGCGCCCGCCGTGATCACCTACGTGGTCGAACCCAAGTTGGACGGCCTCGCGATGGAGCTCGTGTACGAGGAACGCCGGTTCGTTCGCGGCGGAACGCGGGGGGACGGCGTCACTGGCGAGGACGTCACCCACAACCTTCGGGTCATCCCGTCCGTGCCGAAAGTGCTCCCGCCGTCCGCGCCGGCCCGGCTCTCGGTGCGGGGCGAGGTGCTCTTCGATCTCCCCGGCTTCGAGCGGATGAACGCCGCGCGTGAGGCCGCCGGGGAGCGGCGGTTCGAGAACCCGCGCAACTCGGCCGCGGGCACCATGCGTCAGCTCGATCCGCGGAGCGCCGCCGGGCGCCCGCTGCATTTCTACGCGCACTCGGCGGCGGTTGTGTCGGAGCGCGTGCCATCGCATCACGAGCTGCTCACCCGCGCGGCGAGCTGGGGTTTTGTGGTCAACCCCCTCAACCGCCTCTGCAACGGCATCGAGGAGGTGATCGCGGCCGTCGCGGACATCGAGCGCCTTCGCGCCGATCTCCCCTACGAGATCGACGGCGCCGTGGTGAAGGTGGACAGCGCGGCGCTCCAGGACGCCCTTGGTTTCGTGACCCGCTCCCCCCGGTGGGCGGCGGCCTTCAAGTACCCGCCGCCGACCGCGCAGACGCGGCTCGACAGCGTGTTGTTCAGCGTGGGGCGAACCGGCGCGGTGACGCCCGTAGCGAACCTGGCCCCCGTGCGCGTGGGCGGTGTCACGGTGCGGAACGCCACGCTCCACAACGAGCACCAGCTGACCCGGGTGCTCCGGCTCCGGGAGAAGGACCTGGTCGAGATCCGGCGCGCGGGGGACGTAATCCCCGAGGTGCTCGGCGCGATCGACGAGCCGGGTCGGGAAGCGCGACCGTTCGTCGCCTACCCGGAGACCTGCCCGCAGTGTGGCGCCCACCTCGTCCGGGAGCCGAACCCGGACGACCCGGACAAGGTGCTCATCCGGTGCCCCGACAAGCTCGGGTGCCCGGCCCAGGCGCGCGGCGCCATCCGCCACTTCGCCTCCCGCCTCGCGATGGACATCGAGGGCCTCGGCGAGAAGCTGATCGATCAGCTCGTCACCCACGGCCTGGTCAAGCGCCCCTCCGACATCTACACCCTCACCAAGGAGCAGCTCGTCGGCCTCGAGCGCATGGGCGAGCTCTCGGCGAAGAACCTCATCGACGCCATCGAGGTCTCGCGGTCGCGCCCGCTCGAGCGCGCGCTGATGGCGCTCGGGATCCCCATGGTCGGCGAAGCCACCGCGCGGGACCTCGCGCGCCACTTCGGCAGCATCGACGCCCTCCTCGCGGCGCCCGTCACCGAGCTCACGGGGGTGTTCGGCGTCGGCGAGAACGTCGCGAAGGCCGTGCGCGCCTTCTTCGACGAGCCCGGCAACATCGAGGAGATCGGGCGGCTCAGGGAGGCCGGCGTGAAGTTCCCGGCGGTCGCGCGGGTCGTGAGCGCCACCACATTCGCCGGCAAGACCTTCGTGTTGACGGGTACGCTGCCCACGCTCTCGCGCGACGCGGCCAAGGCGAAGATCGAGGCCGCGGGAGGCAAGGTGACAGGGACCGTGTCGAAGAAGACCGACTACGTGGTGGTCGGCGCCGACGCCGGCACCAAGCTCGACAAGGCCCAGGAGCTCGGGGTCCCGACGCTCGACGAGGCCGCGTTGCTCGGATTGCTCGAAGGATCGGTATGAACCTGCTCTTGTTGATTGCCTGCACCGAGCCGTCCACGCTCGAGACCGTGTCCGCCGCCCTCGCGGATCGCGCCGTGGCCGACGCGGAAGCGCCGATGCGCACGATGACCGCGTTGGCCGGCCTGCTCGCGGAGACGTGTGGGGTGGACACGGTGGAGGATCACGTGTTCGTCAGCCGCTCGGCCGTGGCGCTGGGCGCGTCCGTCGCGACCGTCGAGCGGGAGGAGACGACGCAGACCTGGACCTTCGCCGAGGTCGGGATCGACGGGGCGCTCGGCACTCTCCAGGTGGAGACGGACGCGAGCCAGGTCAACCTCGCGGTGACCTACACCGCCGAGGGGCTCAAGCTCACGGCGGGGATCGAGCTGCGCGACTGCGACGCGGACGTCCCGAGCGCGGTCATGGGCGGCACGGGCACGTGGTCCACCGCGGAGCTGTCGGCGGCGCTCACGCTCGTCGGCGTGGCGCCCTCGAACGGGCTCGCCTTCAACCCCACGACGGCCGAGGTTCCCACGGCGGGCCAGGTGCGCGCCTCGGATGAGGCCGCCGATTGGATCATCCTGCTGGACGACGCCGCCACGCTGCCGCCCGAAGCCGGGAAGTGGACCGGGCAGGCGAGCGGGACGGGGTGGACGCACGCGGTCGAGGTCGGCTGGCCCTGACCGAGCTTTCGGGCGGCTTCGGTGCGGCTCCCGAACGGCGCCCCGCGATCAGTGCAGCAGCGTGATGAACCCGGTGACGCCGGACCGGAACCCGTAGCTGGCGGTCACCCCCGCCGCGAGGCGGGTACGGTCGTTCCAAGGGCCGAAGAGCGGCTCGGACGCGAGCATCACGCCCGCCACGGCCTCGACCGGGAGGCGCGCCGCGAGGGTGACCGTCACGTCCCCGTCGAGCACGGTGGCCGGGTTTCGCGACCAGGGGACGACGCCCACGCCGGCCCAGGCCTGGACGCCCTCGTCCGCGCGCCCACCCCGCAAGGTGGCGCCCGCGTCGATCGCCCAGGCAGCGGCTGTCTCCGAGAGGTCGGCGTTGCCCGTGAACTGGTGCTCGACCCCCGCCCACGCGTTCACCGCGAGGAGCCGGCTCAGCGGGATGGTGAAGCGCGCCCCGGCGCCCGCCGCGTACCCCTCGGCGGTGTAGAGCGCGGCCTCCATCTCCTCGGTGACGTAGGCCGCGTGCGCGTAGATCGCGACCGGCGCGGCGAGCCCGACGGCCACCTCCCCGCCGAACAGGGTGTCGGCCCGCCATGCGTCACACGCGGTGCCGGTGCACCCCGCCTCGCGGAGCCACGCGCGTTGGCCCCCCGTGTACGCGGACACCTCGACGCCGACGCCCTGCAGACCCGAGGGCGCGAGCGGCGCGCCGAGCGCGGCGGTGGCGAGCCAGAGGGGGGCGAGGAGCAGCATGTGCCGTCCTAACCGGCACCCCCCGACCGTGACAGACCTTTGCTTGCTCCGGTCCAACCGTGGCGCTACGGTGCGCGCCGTTCGGAGTCCGACTTGTTGCTCCACCTGCTGTCGGCCTGCTCCGGCGGTGACACGAAGATCACGACGGCGCCGGTGCTCGAGGGCCCGCGGCCGGATGTGGTGGTCGTGACGCTCGACACGACCCGCGCCGACCGTCTCGGCGCCTACGGGTACGAGCTCGCCCAGACCGAGACCATCGACCGCCTCGCGCGCGAGGGGATCCGGTTCGAGCACGCCTACTCGGCGCTCCCGCTCACCATCCCCGCGCACGCCACGTTGTTCACGGGGCTCCTGCCGTTCAACCACCACATCCGCAACAACGGCGACAACGTGCTCGCGCCGGAGTTCACGACGCTCGCGGAGGTTCTCCGGCAGGAGGGCTGGGCGACAGCGGCCAGCGTGGCGGCCTTCGTCACCACGCGGCAGTGGGGGTTCGCCCAGGGCTTCGGCGCCTACTTCGACTCGATGCCCGAGGGCGAGGGCGGCCCCGAGCGGGACCGCAACTTCTGGCACAACGAGCGCCCGGGCGACCTGGTGGTCGACGACGCGCTGAATTGGCTCGCGGGGCAGCCCGCGGATCAGCCCGTCTTCTTGTGGGTGCACCTGTACGACGCCCACTTTCCCTTCGAGCCGCGCGGGCCCTACGTCGAGACGATGAAGGACCGGCCATACGACGCGGAGCTCGCGTTCGTGGACGACCAGGTCGCGCGGCTCGTCGAGGCGTTCGAGGGGCGCGACGTCCTGTGGGCCCTCATCGGGGACCACGGCGAGTCGCTCGGCGAACATGACGAGCTCTCCCACGGCTTGTTCACGTACGACGCCACCCAGCACGTCCCCTGGATCCTCTCGGGTGCCGGGGTGCCCGCGGGCGTGGTGAGCGAGCCGGTGAGCTCGGCCGACTTCACCCCCACGTTGCTGCGGCTGCTCTCCCTGCCGATCCCCGACGGGCTCGACGGAAAGCCCCAGCCGGGCTCGCCCGTGACCCCGTACGCCGAGAGCTACATGCTCTCCGATCGGTTCCGCCTCGCGCCGCATCGCGCGGTGGTCGATGGGAACCTGAAGCTCATCGCTACGCCCAGGCCCGAGCTGTACGACCTCACCGCGGACCCCAAGGAGCAGACGAACCTCGCCGCCAGCCGCCCGGACGACGTGAAGCGCCTGATGGCGAAGCTCGACGCGTTCGGCGCCGCGCCCCCGAGCGCCAACCAGGCCTCGATGGACGCGGACACGCTCTCCCAGCTCGCGGCGCTCGGGTACATGACGGGCGGCGGCGGCGACGACATCGATCCGCTCACCCTCCCCGATCCGAAGGACTTCCAGGCGTTGATCGCCGGCGTGTCGGGCTTCGAGCGGGGCGCGGCGGGGAACA
The DNA here is from genome assembly GCA_030685065.1 of Pseudomonadota bacterium. Classification (GTDB taxonomy): domain Bacteria; phylum Myxococcota_A; class UBA796; order UBA796; family SXON01; genus CAJBVW01. The sequence continues at coordinate 23,067 of JAUXQH010000045.1, forward strand.
CCCCGGCGGAGCTCCTCGGGAGGATCGACGAGCTGCTCGCGCTCAAGCCGGACGCCTTCGAGCTGCGGATGCGCCGCCTTCCCTTGCTCGCCAAGCTCGAGCGCCGGGACGAGGCGAAGCTGTTCGCGGAGGAGACCGCCACCTTGTTCCCCGGTCGCGCCCGTGTGTGGCTGACACTCGCGACGATCTCCAAGCAGGAGCGGGACCATGCAGGAGCGCTCTCCTACGCGCGCAAGGCCGTCGAGGCCGAGCCGGGCGAGCCGGCCGCACGCGAAGCCGTCATCGAGGCCCTCTTCAGCCTCGAGCGCGCGGGCGAGGCCCTCGTGGAGGCCGAGGCGGCCATGGCCGCCGACCCGCAGAACTACGGCGTCGCGGCCCTGCTCGGGCGGCACTACCTGTCGAAGAAGGAGTTCCAGAACGCCGAGAAGTACCTGCGGCTCGCGGTCGCCGGGCCGACCCCGCGGCGCGCGGCGCGGGCTCAGCTCGCCCTCCTCGCCCTCGCGGCCGACGTCCGGGGGGACGCGTACGATCTGCTCGAGGCGGAGGTTCGGGACTACCCCGGCAACCAGATGGCGCGGGGCCTGTTGTCACGCATGTACGCGGAGGACCAACGTTGGCTCGACCAACGTGAACACGTGGCGTTCCTGGCGCGGGCCAACGCCCAGGACCCCACGACCTTGCGGGCGCTGGCCCAGTGCTTCTTCAACCTCGCGGAGTACGGCGCCGCGCGCGCCACGGTCGACGCGGCCGTGTTCCTCGCTCCGGACGACCCAGACCTGCTCCTCCTGAACGCGAACCTGCTCGCGAAGGAGGGCAAGCGAGAAGAAGGCGTGAAGATGCTCGCCGCCGCCAACGCGGCGAACGAGAAGCGCATCGAGGCCCAGAAGATCGCCGCCGCGGCGGCCGAGAAGGCGGGTGGAGGCAAGCCCGGGAAGGGCGTCGCTCCGGTCAAGGAGGACAAGTGAACGGATTCGCGCGGATCGGGTGGATGTTGGGGATGCTGACCCTGATGGGGAGCAGCCCCCCGTCGGACGCGCCCAAGCGCGGCGGGGGCGAAGGAAGCGCAAAGCGCGGTCCCGGTCCCGGCCAGGCCGGGATGCGCGCCCGCTCGGGTTCTGGGCAGGGCGGTGCCACCAAGGCGGGAGGGGAGGGCCGGGCCAATGGGAGGAGAGGGCCGGGCAAGGCCGGTGGGAAAGCGGGCGAGGGCGGAGAAAAAGGCGCTGCTGGAGGCGCGGGGATGCGCGCCGCGCGCGGGAACATGTTTCTCCGCCAGGGCAGTCCGCGCGCCGCCGTCGCGTCGTTTCGCAAGCAGCTCGAGGCCAGCCCCGACTCCGCCGCGCTCCACATCGGCCTCGGAAAGTCGCTCACCCGCATCGGCCGCTGCGAGGAGGCCCTCGACCACTTCTGGCCGTTCGTCGGCACCCTGCCCTTCGGCGCGGATGCCGCGCTGGCCGCGTCCACGTGCTCGAGCCGGATCGGCCTCCTCGACGACGCCGTCTACTTCGACCGGATCGCCGTCGACCTCGATCCCACGAGCGCCCGGGCCCTGACCAACCTCGCGCTCGACCTCTCCGCGAGCGGAGACAAGGGGGGCGCGGCGGCCGCGCTCGACGAGCTCCTGTACCTCCGGCCCGAGCGCGACGCCTCCAACTACGCCCGCGCCGTCCTCGCGCTTCGCGAGGGAGATCTGGACCAGTTCGATCTGGTGGTCGAGGCCTGGGAGCGAAATGACGGCCCAAGCCTCGATCTCCGTCGCCTCCAGGCTCAGGCCTGGCTCGACTTGGACAACCCGCCCGCCGCCATGGCGACGCTCGAGAACGTGCGCCGGATGCGGAACGGCCAGCAGGTGCGCCACCTCCGCTCCGAAGCTCAGCGCCGCGTGGGGTACACGGCCGACGCCGCCGCCTACCTGGAAGATCGCCCGCAGAGCGTGCTGGAGGGGGTCGACTCCGACGCGGTGCGGGTGCGCGTCCATGTGGACGAGGGAGACTTCGCGGCCGCCCACGAGGTGCTCGCCGGATACGACGCGATCGAGGACGCGGAGCTCATCGCCAGCGCTTGGTACCTCGCGAATGCGGAGGGTCGCGCGGCCGATCTTCCCGCGCTCCGAGACGCGTACGAGCACACGCGGACAAGCCCTCTGCGCCAGCTCTCGCACCTCGTTCCGTGGACCCTGCGCAAGGACTGAGGGCGGTCCGGCCAGGGCGCCGTGAACGCGAAAAAGCAGAAAACCCCGCGCCGGCACGAGGCCGGAGCGGGGTCTTCAGGGGGTCGGGGTGGACAGGCGGGCCGGGTGAACCGGGAGCGCCTGCCCCGGGCACTACCGGTAGTAGTAGTAGTACAGGTAGGACGTGCCGTCCGAGATGGGGCGCTCGACGGTCGCGGAGTTCGCGTCGCCGGTGACCCAGTCACGACCACCGTAGTTGAACGCGAACTGGATCCACTCCCCTTCGTAGTTCAGGTGGACGACGTTCTCGAGCGCAAGGGGGGTGCCCTTGTAGTCGTAGTAGTAGACGTTGGAGAAGCCCCAGTCGTAGTCGAAGCCGCCATCGACATCGCCATCGGCGTAGAACTGGTCGCAGTAGGCGCCTTCGGCGACGGAGGCGGTGGCGGGGCCGAGGTTGAACGCCCACTCGCACTCGGGGCAGCCGGCAGCGGCCTCCCCTTCGTACGCGAGGGTGCCCTTGATCGTGCACGCCCAGTCCTGGTCGACGATGCCGTACATGCCGTAGCCGAAGTGCGCGTCGGCGTAGGCGTACACGCCATCGCCGTCGGGGCCGGTGGTGGTGAAGTCGGCGATGAAGTAGAACTGCGCCACGCCGGTCTCTTCGCCCACGTCGGTGTCGGTGTCCGCGTCGGTGTCGGCGTCGGTGTCCGCGTCCGCGTCCGTGTCGACGGCGGTGTCCTCATCCTTGGGGGGGCACGCGGTCAGCAGGACCACGCTGGCAATGAGCGCGAGCTTGAGGCTCTTGTCGAAAAGGGTCATGGAAAACGTCTCCTGAGATTCCGGTGCCGGGGGGAGGGCGCGGAGCCCAGGCACATTAGCTGTTCACCTTTTGTCTCGCAAGCCTTTAGGGCGATCGGCGGACCACACGGCGGGTGACACGGCGGGACGCACGGGAGACACGGAGGGACACAGGGCGGCCACGTGGGCGTGACACCGCGCGCTGCCCGTGCGGCGGGATAGGGCCGCTGGCCGAGGGAGAATCATGCGCGTGGCCTTCACGAGCGACATCCACATCGATCTGAACGGCGCGTCCGTGCTCGAGGCCCTCGTGGCGCGCGTACGCGCGGTGGCGCCGGACGTGTTGATCATCGCGGGGGACATCGCGACCGGTGCGACCACGTACTTGAGCACGTTGCTCGCGCTCAAGGCGGTCACCCCGCGCCTGCTCGTGGTCGCTGGGAATCACGACGTCTGGACCGCTCCCGAGGCGCTCGCGAAGGGGCTCGACTCCTGGGTAAGGCTCGACAAGCTGTTGCCGGCGCTGTGTACCGAGGCCGGGGCCGAGCTGTTGGACGCCGCGCCGGTCGAGATTGATGGCATCGGATTCGCAGGATCGTTGGGTTGGTACGATCTCACAACTCGCGAGCACATCCTGGATGCACCGATGGAGGCCTACCGCGAGGGTGTGTGGGGGGGGCTGCGCTGGACCGACCACACCTACGCGGTGTGGAACGGATCGGACGGCGCACCCATGGCGATGGAGGAGGTCGCGCGCGTGCTCCGCGAGCGGTTGGAGGCCCATCTGAAGTCGCTCACGTCGCGCCGGGTGGTCGTGGCGACGCACACCCTGCCGTTCATCGATCAGATCCACCGCAAGGAGCACCCGGGCTGGCGGTTCGTGAACGCGTTCATGGGCTCCCTGCCGATGGGAGACGTGATCCGGGCCGACCCGCGGGTGGTGCTCGCGATCGCGGGCCACACGCACATGGGGAGCGATCTGCGGATGGGGCGCATGCGCGCGGTGGTGAGCCCCCTCGGGTACAACAAGGAGTGGAAGGGCTCCACGCCGGCCGCGGCGGTGGCCAACGCGCTCAAGGTGGTCGAGCTCTAAGCTCCGTTCCGCCCAAAACGAGGAAGGGCCGCCCACCGATCGCTCGGTATGGCGGCCCTCGACCCACCGAACCTTTCCCGCTAGCGGGAGGTGCCGAGGCTGCCGATCTTGCCCGTGGAGAGGATCTTCTTGATGTCCTGCGCGAGGTCCTCGACGCCCTGCTTGAAGACCGGCACGAACGCGTAGGCGGCGGCCACCATGGCGATGACGATCACGCTGATGAGCAGCATGTACTCGACGGTGGACTGGCCTTCTTCGTCGCGGATGAGCTGGGTGATCATGGAGGCTCCTGGAGGGTTCGTAGGGGTGTAGAGCAACCGGCGTGCCAGGGGCCCGTGCGGCGATGATCGGCCTCTGGTCTACGAGGGCGTAGGGCCCTGGGGCATCGGCGCCCCCTGGGGGTGGGGCGCGGCGGTCGCGGTGCGGAGAGGGGGTCGCGCAGCCGACGGCGCCGCGCGGGCGGTCAGAGGTCGAAGCGGAGGTTCTGCGCCAAGGGGAGGTCCTTCCCGTAGTTGAGCGTGCAGGTCTGCCGGCGCATGTACGCCTTCCAGGAGTCGCTGCCCGACTCGCGGCCCCCGCCCGTCTCCTTCTCGCCGCCGAACGCCCCGCCGATCTCGGCGCCGGAGGTGCCGATGTTGACGTTTGCGATGCCGCAGTCGCTGCCGCGGGGGGAGAGGAAGGCCTCCGCCGCGCGGAAGGAGTTGGTGAAGATGGAGCTGGAGAGGCCCTGGGGCACGTCGTTCTGGAGGCGGATGGCCTCCTCGAGGTCGAAGTACTCCATGACGTAGAGGATGGGCGCGAAGGTCTCGTGCTTCACGATGGCCATCTTGGGGTCGGCCGCGATGAGCGTAGGCTGCACGAAGTGGCCCGCGCCCTCGAGCCGCTTTCCGCCGGTCAGCACGGTGCCGCCCTGGCGCGTGGCCTCGGCCA
>JAUXQH010000157.1 GCA_030685065.1 Pseudomonadota bacterium
GCCTTCGGCGGCGATGCCGACGCAAGCGACGTGGGCGTAGCAGGCGTTCGAGTACGTCTGGCCATCGCAGCCGCAGACCGGGTCCCACAGATCGACGCAGCCGACGTTCTGGGAAACGCAGATGCCTCCCTCGTCGACCCCGCCGCAGCCCTCGATGCAGCACATGCCGCGATCGCAGACCACGGCGGCGCAGTCGGCGTCGGCGTCCGAGTCCGCGTCCGCGTCGGCATCCGCGTCGGCGTCCGCGTCCGCATCCCCCTCCTCGCCGGGGAGCGGGCCCTTGTCCAGCGAGGGATCGTACGGAGATTCGCCAGGTTCAGCGGTGTCCGTGGGCGGCGCGGTGTCGGTGCTCGGCTCGTCGGCTCCCTCGTCCTCGGGTTTGCCGAAACCGTAGTCCGTGCACGCCGTGCCGAAGAGCAACATGGCCAGCGTCAACAACCGATGCATTGGGAACCTCCCCACTGTGTGTCAGGTTTGCGTGGCAGACGGGGAGCATCCGCGGCCGTCGCGCGACCCGGGCGAGCGGACTCGTAGGGTCGCAGTCACAATACCCGCGGTCCCTCGTTCGTGACGGAACGTGACAGCCCCCGGTAACGGGGTGGACAGGGGCCCGTAAGGGCGTACCCTGGAAGCGCATGGCGCCTCCTCCACACAACCGCACGCTGAGCCTGGACGGCGAGGCCTCCTTCGCACCCGCCGTGGACGCGGAGGACGCGACCCTGGTCCCCCACGGCTGGAACAACCGCGCCAGCCACACCATCCGGCGAACGCCGGCGGCGGCCGGGGGCGACGATCCGCTCACCGCCGAGCTGCTCGCGCCGGAGTCCCTGGCGAGGTTGGCGGTGCCGCTCGCGAGCGAGCTGGAGCTCCTCGGGCGGCTGGGCGAGGGCGGCATGGGCGTCGTGCGGCTTGCCCGGCAGGTGCTCCTCGGGCGGGAGGTCGCCGTGAAGTCGGTGCACCCCGACGCCCCCCACCAGCGCGCGAGCCGCAGCCTTTTGCAAGAGGCGTGGGCCGCCGCCGCGTTGGAGCACCCCAACGTGGTGCCGGTCTACCTGCTGGCCGCGGACGAACAGGGCCAGCCCCACGTCGTGATGCGCCGGATCGAGGGGCGCACGTGGGGCGAGCTGATCCACAATCCGGAGGATGTACAGGCTTCGTTCGGTGCCCGCGACCTGCTCGGTTGGCACCTGAGCGTGCTGATGCAGGTGTGCAATGCGGTGCATTTCGCGCACAGCCGGGGCGTCCTGCATCGCGATCTGAAGCCCGACAACGTCATGGTGGGCGCGTTCGGCGAGGTGTACGTCCTCGACTGGGGGCTCGCCGTGCGGCTCCGCGAGGGGGGGCCCGCGCGCCTCGGGCTCGCACGCGACGAGATCTACGTGGTCGGGACCCCGCGCTACATGGCGCCCGAGATGGCCGCCGCGGAGGGGCACCGGCTCTCCGAGCGCACCGACGTCTACCTGCTCGGCGGCCTCCTGCTCACGGTGTTGACCGGGCGCGGGCCGCACCCCGGCGAGGAGGCCGCGGAGACCCTGGCCAGCATCCCCTTCTTCGAGCCTGCCCTGCCGCCGGACGTGCCGCGGCGCCTCGCGAACGTGGTGCGGAGAGCGATGGCGACAGACCCCGAGCAACGGTTTCCCAGCGCGGAGGCGCTGCGGCTCGAGGTGCAGGGGTTCCTCGAGGAGCGCAGCGCCGATGGCCTGGCGGCGGAGGCCGCCGCGGAGCTCACGGTATTGGAAGCCGCCTTGGCGGCGGATCCTCCCGACCGGCAGCAGGTGTATCGCCACTTCGAGGCCTGCCGCTTCGGCTTCCGACAGGCGCTCCGCGCGTGGCCCGGGCACGAGGACAGCAGCGCCGGGTTGCGGCGCGCCCTGCGGGCGATGATCGGCTACGAGCTCGACCAGGGCGATGCCCGGGCGGCGTCGGTGCACCTCGCGGACGTGGCCGATCCGCCCGCCGAATTGGTCGCCCGCGTCGCCGCCGCGGAGGCTGGCCGGGCGCTCGCCGCCGCCGACCTCGCGCGGCTCCGCGCCGACATCGATCCCTCGCTCGGCGGGCGAACGCGCATCTTCGTGTTCTCCGTCGTGATGCTGATCTGGACCCTGATCCCGCTCGGGGCGTGGACCGTCGGATACGGGATCACCCACGAGGGGCTCCTGCTCGCGCACGGCGCGATGATCGGCGTGGTCGTGCCCCTGGTCGTCTGGGCGCGGGACTCGCTCGGCCGGACCGGGCTCAACCGCCAGGTCGCGCAGATGCTGCTCATCGTGCAGGTCGCGCTGCTCATCGGGGACCTCGCCGGGCTGCTCATCGGCATGACCGCCGAGCAGATCGTCATCTTCGACCAGGTGCTCTTCGTGTCGGTGGCCGCCCTGGCGGCCGAGAGCCAGGGGCGCCTCGCGCGGCTTCCGGCCCTCGGCTACCTCGTGGCGCTGGTGGTCACGATCGTACGGCCGGGGCTGATCTACCCGGCCATCGCGGCGTGCAACCTGCTCGTGGTCGTCGTCACGTTCGCCATGTGGTATCCGACGCAGCGCGGCAAGCTGCTTCGCCACCCAAACAAGCCGCCCAAGCGTGGCAAGCGGGGCTGACATGCTTCTGGCGCTCCTCATCGCATGCCGCGTGGCCGAGGTCGTCGACTACTGTGTAGACGAGCCCGAGGCCTGCGCGGGCTGCATGTCGGACGAGGATTGTCTCTACGCCGGCAACGCCTGTACCGAGGCGGTGTATTGCACCCAATCCGGCGCGGGCCCCTCGGTCATCCAGATCGGATGCTCCGAGGCGATCGAGTACGCCTGGCCCGAGCCGGACACCTGTGGATGTGTGGAAGGCGTCTGTCGCAGCACGCCCTGATTCGAGGAGCCTGGATGTATCAACCCGCCGCCTTCCGTAATGACGACCCCGACGTGCATCGCGCGGTCATCGACGCGTACCCCTTCGCCACGCTCGTGACGGCGGCCGGCGGGGTGCCGTACGCGTCCCACCTGCCCTTCCTGTTCGATGGGGACGCGATCGTGGGGCACCTCGCCCGCGCGAATCCCCAGGGACGACTGTTCGAGGCGGGGCGGGGCGGGGGCGAGGCGATGGTGGTGTTCAACGGTCCGCACGCCTACGTGTCACCGCGGTGGTACGCCTCCGAGCCGCAGGTGCCCACCTGGAACTTCGTCGCGGTGCACGTGTACGGGGTGCCCGAGCTCGTGGACCCTCTTCCCATCGTGCGGCGGCTCTCGGCGCGCTTCGATCCGGACTGGCGAATGGACGAGGCCTTCGTCGACTCGCTCCTGGGCGCGATCGTGGGCGTGCGAATCCCGCTGACACGCGTCGAGGGGAAGCTGAAGCTCTCCCAGAACCGAAGCCCCGCCGACGCCGAGGGCGCGCGGGCGGGCTTGTCGGCCGGGGGGGAGGAGGAGCGGGCGGTCGCGGCTTGGATGGGGCGTTGGATGGGGTGACGCACCTCGTGAGCCGTCAGCCTTCGCCGCTACCCTTGTTCACGCGTGCTCGCCGGCTCGTCCGGCACCGCCCGCGGCACCGGATAGCGAAGCCCGGCCGCCTCCTCGTCGAGCAGGCCCATCCGGACGAGGCGTGCGCGCACAGCTCCGGACGTGCGATCGAGCACGGCGCCGATGTCTGCGGGGGAGTCGCCGCGGGTGAACCACTCCCGGAGCTGCGCCTCCTCCTCGTCGGACCACACCTTTCCGCGGCGAGCGGGGGCCGCCCGGCCGGGGCGGGGCGTCGGTTCCGCACCCTCGGGCAGCTCGCGGACACCGGGGCCAGTGAGGTGAGGGGTGCCGTCGGGCGTGAGCGTGAACGAGAAGCGGTCGGCGCCGACGCGCCAGGAGACTTCGAGAACTTCGATGGACATGAGCGACCTCTGGGTGCGCCGGGCGTCCTGGCAGGTTCCGTGCCGCGAACTTCGCGGCGTTCCTCGGTGGAGAGGGGGCAGAAGGTGACAGACGTCCGCCTTGGGACGTCGGACCTTCGTCGTCGGGCGCGCGTCAAGGGGCACGCCCGAGGAGGATGGCACGCTGGCGTCACCCGGGCGGGAGAAATCGCTCGAGCCGCTTTCGCATCACGATGATCGCCGCCTCGCTGCTGTCGATGAGCACAGCGTCCCGGCCCGCGAGCGCCGCGGCCTCGCCCAGGGTTCCGCTCCCGGCGAAGAAGTCGAGCAGGCGATCCCCGGGGTTGCTGTGAACGCGCACGATCCGGTTGAGGATCGCGAGGGGCTTTTGTGTCGGGTAGCCCGTCCGCTCCTTGCCGCCGGGGCTCACGATCGTGTTCCACCAGCAATCGGTCGGCGTTTTCCCACGGGCGGCTTTTTTCGGCCCCACGAGGCTCGGCGCCATGTACGGGATCCGATCGATGTCCTCGTAGCGGTAGGTGTAGTGTCGGTGATCTTTCGCGTACCAGAGGATGTTGTCGTGCTTGGACGACCATCTCCGCGTGGACCGAGCGCCATAGTCGTACGACCAGATGATCTCGTTGATGAACGAGGCGCGGCCGAAGATCTGGTCCAGGAGGATCTTGGCGTAGTGCACCTCGCGGTAGTCGAGGTGGAGGAACAGGCTCCCGGTCGGGGTGAGCAGGCGACGCGCCTCCACCAGCCGCGGCTCGAGGAAGGCCAGGTAGTCGTCGAACGAGTCGCCGAAGGACTGCTGGCCGATCTTCAGGGTGCGGTAGCGCTCGCCGTGGAAGCCCGTGCGATCGCCGTCCGGGTCGCGGGTGGTCCGCATCCGGGTGCGAGTCTGCGTTCGGCCGGTGTTGAAGGGCGGATCGATGTAGATGAGGTGGAACGAGGCGTCCCGCAGCGCGGGCAGCACGTCCAGGTTGTCGCCGCAGAGGATCTCGATCGCCACGCGAGCGCGTAACGCGCTGCTCCCGACGGGCAGGGTGCGCCCGGGGAGATGTTCAGGTGGCTATGCTCCGCGCGTGATCACCCTCGTCCTCTTCGGCATCGCGATCGCGGCTCCCGTGGGCCGCCCCGACTCCGTCGGCTTCGTCGACTCGACCGAGGGGCACGTCCGCTGTCACTACGCGGGAGAAGACGCCCTCGCGCGGTGCGTCCAGGTCGCCGGGTGGGCGGAAGAGGCGTACGCCGCGCAGGTGACCGGCCTCGGCTTCCGTGCGCCGCTGGCGGACGGCGGGCGGGGCGGCTCGGACGCGCTGGACGTGTACCTGACGCCCGAGGCGGGTGGGGCCGGTGTCGCCTGGGTGGACTGTGACGGGGGGGACCCACGCTGCGCGGACCCCGATCCAGACGACGAGTGGGCGGCGGCTCCTTCGTACATCGTGATCGACCCGCGTACGAGTGACGACGTGTTCCGCTCCTATGTCCACCACGAGTTCGCGCACACCCTCCAGTACGCGGCCGACTACACCGAGCCGTTCCTGGCCCTCTGGGAAGGAACCGCCGTGGCGTGTGAGCATTGGACCGATCCGGACTGGCCCACGTCCGACTCCGACTTCGGTGACTACCAATCCACCCCCTGGCTGTCGGCGGTGCTTCAGGACGGATATTTTCTGGCGGACATCGGGTACTCCGACGAATCCTGGTACGAATACGGCGCGGTGACTTGGGTGTTCTACATGGACGCCACCCATGGCGACGGCCGCGGCTCCGTCGGTCCCCTCATCTGGGAGGAGGCCGGGCGTCCCGGGGCCACCGTGCTCGACGCGTGGGACGTGATCTCGGGGGATTGGCGCGAGTCGCTCCTGGCGTTCACCGCGGAGCGCGCGCGCATGGGCACGGCCGCCGGGCCTGCCTGGTCCGCGTTCGCCGGGAATCTGGGCCTCGCCGCGCGCGAAGGCACGGTGTCCCGGGGCGAAGTGCTCTCGCCCGCGTGGCCTCCTTACCCCCTGGGCGTGTCGTTCTATACGCTCCCGGCGGGCTCGGGCGCGCTCGACGTCCAGCTGGCCGGTGACCCCACGAGCGACTGGGCGGTCCTCGTGGTGACAGACACCGGGTGGGCCGATCTCGGCCCCGCGGGCGGGCCCGTCGGCACCGATTTGGCCGGCACCCTCGCGGTGGTGAACCTGGGCCCCCCCGGTCTGGTCGCGACGGACCCGCTCGAGACGGCGTCGTTCACGATCACGTTGGCCGAGCGGCCGGCCGATGTCGAGGCGCCGAAGGCTGGTTGTGGCTGCGCCGTGGCGGGCCCCGTCTCGGCGGGCCCCGGCTCGGCGGAGATGCTGCTGGTGGGCGCGGCGATGCTGGTTCGGCGGCGGCGGCGCGGACCTCCGGAAGCGCTGGTGGGCCCCCCGGGGCGCGTGACGTGATCGTCCTCGCGCTGCTCGCATCCGGAGCGGCCTGGGCGTCGCCCGCGTCCGTCCGCGTGGCGGCCATCGTGGACGCTGACCTCACGACGATCCGGGGCACCCTCGACCTCACGGGCTGCGCCTGCACGCTGATCGATCCGCTCCCGCTGTTGCCGGCTCCGGCTGACGATCGCATGCGTGTCCGCACGTTTCCGGGTCGGGACGAGGTCGGGGCCGTGACGTGGGAGCCGGTGCCCGGGGAGCCCGGCCGGGTGCGGTTCGAGGCGCGGCTCCCGGTCCGGTATGGAACGGTCGGTCGGCTCCCAGGCCGTGGGCTCTGGGCCGACGGCGGGTGGTATCCGCTCCCGGTGGACGCCGCGGGGCACCCCGTCACGGCCCGATGGGATGTCGAGTTGGGGCTGCCCGCCGATGTCGTGGGGGTGCTCAACGGCGAGGTGGGCATCCGGGAGGTCCGCTGGCGCGGCTACGCGGATCGTGCGTCAATCGCGGTCATCGCCCACGGGCGCGTCACCGAGGTGCCTGCGGGGAACGGGACGCTGCGCTTCGTCGAGGGGGGGCGCGTCGCGAAGCGGCTCCACGGGCGGGTCGCGGCCCTCGCGGCCGGCGTGGGTTGGCCGCTCCGGAGCCCGCCCGACCTCACGATCGTGGAGGACCTCGACCTGGTCCACCTCGCCAGCGCCGCGCCCGGCATGGTCTACCTCAGCGCGCGTGCGTTCCGGCTTTCCCCGGGCCTCGGCCGGTACCACGGCCCGCCCATTCGCCGCGCGATGGTGGAGGCCTCGGTGCCGCGTGGCGTCGGGTGGGAGCGCAGCTTCGTCGGCGGGGCCCTCACGCGCGGCATCCCGGTGCCCGACATGCGCAAGACGCTGGGGTTCATCGCCTGGAACCCGCTCGTGGACGCGTTGCTCTACGACGGCACGCTCCCCTACTACGACGCCATCTTCGACGAGCCCTTCAACGCGAACCCTGGCCTCTTCGAGTCCGCCCACCCTCGCTTCCCCGCCCCGGCCGCGGCCCGCCAGCTGGACGATCTGCGCGGGGAGGGCACCGCCATCACCTTGTCCAGGCTGCTGCTCGAGGGGCTCCCGCTGGAGATGGCCGCCGCCGAGCTCGAGATTCCAGCGGATGTCGTGGCGGGTTGGCTCGGGCTCTATCCGACGGACCAGAACTACGCGGTGAGCGTCGTCGATGGGCGGATGGAGGTGGTTCGGACGGCCCCCGCCGACGCGGCCGCGGAGGTGGTCGTCGTCACCCTCGATGGCGTGCCCGCCGCGCCCTGGGTGGCGGGGCCGGGGCCGGACACGCTCGTGGTGGAGGGGCCGGGCCCGGTGAAGCGGGTGCGCGTGGACCCCCACGGGCACACCCGGCAAGCCGATCTGGTCGACGACCGCTGGCCGAGCCGGTGGACCACCACGTTCTCCGGCCACCTCACGAACCTCTCTCCCACCCAGAAGACCTTCGATCTCGCGGGCGACTTCGCCTTCCGACGCGAGAATGACACCCACAACCTGTTTCTCGTGGCGGGAGAGCACCATGCCCAGGATCTGGTGGGCGGCGCCCTCGGCTACGTGCGGTTCTTCGGCCCGCTGCTCGACCGCCGCCTGCGCCCCCATCGCGTCACGACCCTCCTGGGGGGCTCGCTCCTGGACCCGGACTTCGCGGCGACCTATCCCGGCACGATCGCGCTCGATGCTTCGGTCGCGTATGCGTGGGACACCCGCAACGGGGACGTGCCGCTGCGCGGGCATCGGTACAGCACCGCCCTCCGCGTCGGCATGATTCCGGGTGACACGGAGATCTGGGCGTCTGCGCTCGCTGGCGCGGTTCAGCTCCTCCCAATCGACGCGCGGCAGGTGGTTGCGCTGCGTCTGGGAGGAGGGTGGGCCTCTGGCGACGTACCGAACCGGCTCCTCCCGCTCGGCGGAGGCGACGCCGTGCACGGGGTGCCGGTGGGAGCAGTTCTCGGAAACGAGCGGATCGTCGCGAACGTGGAGTACCGCGCCGCGCTGTTCCGCAACGCGTCGATCCCGCTCCCGCTGCTCTGGTTGACGGAGCTGCAGGTGTCGCCCGGGCTCGAAGCGGGAGCGGCGTGGCGGGGTGAGGCGGTCTACGCGGCGGTGAGCGCCACCTTCGGCGTGCACACCGTCACGGACGCTTTTGGCGCGCGCCCGGTCCTCGCCGGGGTCACCCTGGCCCAGCCGCTCTGGACCACCGGCTTCCTGGCGGACAGGCTGCAATTCTACGTGGACTTCGCGCAGTCGTTCTGATTCACTCCGCTTGCGTACCGGGAGGGGTCGGCTCGCTGGGATCGGATGTCACGTGGGTGACCGGGAGCCCGCTCGCGCTGCGGATCCTGTTCGGGAGGTCGACGCCGAGCCACGCGGAGAGCCCGAGTGGCAGGGTAGACACGACGATCTCGTCGAACCTTTCGTCCCTCAGCAAGTCCATCACGGCGTTGTAGGGCACGTGGGCTCCCACACGGCCCGTCGCGTCGGCGCCCATCTCGCGTAGCGCGGTGACTGCCTGGGCCGCCCGCGCCTCAGCGGCCTGCCACACGGCGGACTCTTCCCAGACGAGGGTTCCGTCGGGAAGCGCCGACGGCACGAGCACCACGAACGTCGCCGGGCCTCGACGTATCATCGAGGCAACGACCTCTTTCAACGAGGCACCGAGCACGGTCTTGTTGGCGACGACGAGCACCCTGCGTGATTCCATGGACCCTCCTGGGCTCCCCACGCCTTATCGGTTCCGGCTGGAAATGGGTGTATTCGCTCACCTCGTATTGTCTCTTCATTCCCTCTCCCCACTCATTTGTACCAATGGCTGGCGCGTGCTTCTTGCCTACACTACTCGCTTGGGATGGCGCGTACCCCTCCGACCCCACAGTTCGGCGAACCCTGGTGGCACAGCCAAACGTCCGTTGTCGCGGGTGCGAAGTTGGAGGGGGATCAGCGCTGCGACGTGGTGGTCGTCGGCGGTGGCGTCGCCGGGCTGCACGCCGCGTTGCGGCTCTCGGCCTGCGGCGCGGACGTCGTGCTGCTCGAGCGCGACATCTGCGGTGGCGGCATGTCGGGGCGCAGCTCGGGGTTCCTCACCCCCGACAGCGAGCTCGGGCTGCACCAGCTGATGGGGCGTTTCGGGGCCGCGGAGGCGGCCACGCTCTGGCGCATCGCCGCGGACGGGGCGGCGCTCATCGTCGACACGGCGCGTGCGGAGGCGATCGCGTGCGATCTGCAGTCGGTCGACTGCCTGTTCGTCGGGATCGGGGAGTCCGGGGCCACGACCATCCGCGCGGAGGCCGAGGCGCGCGCGGCGGTGGGCTTCGACTACCAACTCATGGACGAGCCGTCGCTCGCCGCCGTGCACCCCGGGGGCTACCAGGCGGGCCTCGCCTACGGTGACACCGAGGCCGCGGATCCCTTCGCCTACTGCCGGGGATTGCGTGACGTTCTGATCGAACGCGGGGTGCAGGTGTACGAGGGGAGCCCCGTCACCGCGATCGAGGGTTCGGCCGTGGTCACCGAGCGGGCAACGGTGCATGCCGATCGTGTGGTCGTGTGCCTGGATCGGATGCCGCCCTCGATCAACGCCCGCGCCAGCGAGCAGATCTACCACGCGCAGACCGTTCTCTGTGTCAGCGAGCCGCTCTCTGCCGTCCAGATCGCGGCGCTGTTCCCGCGCGGGAGATTCCAGGTGTGGGACAGCACCGCCGTCTATTCCTACTATCGGCTCACCGGCGACGATCGGCTGCTCCTGGGCGGCGGATCGGCGTTGACCACGTTTGCTCGGGATCCGCTTCGCTCCCCCGGCGTGATCCGCGCCGTGATCCGGGGGTTCCGGGCTCGGTTCCCCGACCTCGGTGGCCTGCGGTTCACGCGTTGGTGGCCCGGCCTGATCGACGTCACGCGCGATCTTCTGCCCGTCATCGACGCCGATCCCGAGGAGCCGACCGTGCAGTACGTCTTCGGTTGCGCGGGCCTGCCGTGGGCGGCGTGGGGCGGCGATCATGCGGCCCGGCGAATCATGACACCCGGGACCGAGGACTTGACACGGTTCTTCGGTTGGTCGCGGGAGGCGCTCGTGCCGAGCGGCTTGCAGGGCTTGCTGGGCAAGCCGCTCAGCTTCGCCATCGACATCCTCGATGCCCGTCGTGTGCCGTAGCTACGCGCAGCGCCCAGAGCGCGGGATAGGCTTCCGCCGGAGCCTCACCCGAATGCGCATTCTCCTCTTTGTTCCGCTCTTCGCCGCGTGCGCCACTCAGGACTTCGGCGTGTGTGATGCTGAAGACCAGTGCTCCGAGTACACCTTCTCGAGCGAGTATTGGCGGCTCGACCTGATCGCGGACTACTGCGAGGGAACGTTCAGCTACACGGGCGAGTGCGCCGCCGACAGCGCGGTCGGAACCTGCAGCTTCAACGGGGAATACGCCACGAGCGTCCACACCTACTACGGCCCCGCCTTCACCGCTGAGACGGCCCAGGTCGAGTGTGAAACCGTGGTGGTGGGCACCTTCAGCGCAGCGTGAGGAGCATGCCCACCGTGCTCGAGTGTACCGGCGGGAGCACGGGCACGTCGCTCGCGTTCGTCTGTGCCGCGAAGGGGTATCGTTTCGTAGTCGTCTCGTCGGATGCGTATGCTCCTGAAAAGGTGGCCTCGATGCAGGCGCTCGGCGCGGAGCTGCACATCGAGCCGAGCGTCGGCGGCCGCGTCACGCCCGACCTCCGGCCCCGTATGCTCGCCCGCGCCGAGACCCTTCGCCGGGCCCCGGGCGTCTTCTACACCGACCAGCTCCGGAACACCGACGCGCAGTCCGGGCACGCCGGTATCGGCTCCGAGATCGCGGGCGCATCCTCGAATCAGCGTCCTCCGCCGCTCGTTCGGGCGGTTCTGCGGGGGCCCACGGGGTTGACGGCACGGGCGCAGGCTTCGTGCCGTCCCAGTTCGACCGATCGATCGCGCCGGAGGTCCGCGCCCTCGACGAGGGCCTCGGGCGCGCCATGGCGCGCAGCCTGGCCCGCGAGGAGGGCATCTCCGCCGGGACCTCGACCGGCATGAACGTGCTCGCCGCCCTGGACCTCGCCGCCGAGGTCGGCCCTGGGGGCGTCGTGGTGACGGGGGCCTGCGACACGGGCTTCAAGTACCTGTCGGGAGCGCTTTCCCGCGACGCCCCGACCGGTTGAATCGATCGCGGGCGGGTGGCCCGGCGCCCGGCTTCGTGTCACGGGGCCCTCGCACAGGGCTCCCAGATGGCAAACGAATTCGAAGGCTCTCCCGCGCACTCCGCCGAGTTTTTCGGTGAAACGCGCGATCATTGGTATACGCCCGACTTCCTGCCCCTCGTCGCGTCGCGCTGGCGACTGGCGGAGGTGTCGGCCGTGCTCGACGTGGGCTCGGGCGCCGGACATTGGGGTCGCGCACTCGGCAAGGTGCTCCCATCGCACGCGACGGTGACCGGAGTGGATCCCGAGCCGCTCTGGGTGGAGAAGGCGGCCCAGGGCGCAGCACGCGCAGGGTACGGAGATCGCTTTACGTTTCGCGAGGGTCGGGTCGAGGCGCTGCCGTTCGCTGACTGCAGCTTCGATCTCGTGACGTGCCAGACAGTGCTGATCCACTGCCAGGACCCGGCCGCCGCCTTGCGCGAGATGATCCGCGTCACACGGCCCGGCGGGCGTGTGGCGGTGGCGGAGCCGAACAACGTCGCCTATCCGTTGCTCGACCCCGCGGCGTTGCGCCTCCCAATCGACGACGTCCTGGCGCTGGTCCGCCTCCAACTGCATTGCGAGCGCGGCAAGACGGCCTTGGGCGAGGGGAACGTGTCCCTCGGTGAGCTCGTGCCCGGCTTGTTCGTAGAGCTCGGCCTCGAGGACGTGAGCGTGTTCCAGAACGACCGAACCCTGACGTTGTTGCCCCCCTACCGGGATCCGGCGCAGCGTGCGTACGTCGAGGAGCTCGAGTCTGGCGCGGCGCGCGAGCACTGGATGTGGAGCCGGGCGGAGACCGAACGCTACTACCTCGCGGGCGGCGGCGATCCGGTTGCATTTGGGGGGCTCTGGGCGCTCGCGGGCGCTCGCCACCTCGCCATGGTCGAGGAGATTCGGGAGGGCCGGTACTGCTCTGCTGGGGGGTCGGTGATGTATATGGTGTGTGGGCGGAGGGGGGTGG
>JAUXQH010000174.1 GCA_030685065.1 Pseudomonadota bacterium
CGGCCAGTACTTCACGCCGCGCCCGCTGGTGGAGCTCGTGGCGGACCTCGCGCAGCTCCGCCCCGGAGACCGCGTGCTCGACCCCACGTGCGGCAGCGGCGGGTTCCTCGTGGCGGCGCTCGCGCGCGGGGCGGACGCCGACGGCATCGAGGTCGATCCGGACCTGGTCGCCCTCGCGCGGCTGAACGTGGCGCTCCACGGGGGGAACCCGCGGGGGGTGGTGGCCGCCGACTTCTTCGCGGCCCCCGACGACGGCGACCGGTGGGACGCCATCCTCGCGAACCCGCCCTTCTCGGTCGAGGTGGCCGATCCGGCCGTGCTCGCGCGCTACGCCCTCGCCAGGGGGCGGGCCCGCGTCGGGAGCGACATCCTGTTCGTAGAGGCCGCGCTGGCCCGGTTGAAGCCGGGCGGGCGGCTGGTGACCGTGCTCCCGTACACGGTGCTCTCGGGCGCTCCCTTCGCGGCGGCGCGCGCGTGGATCGACAGCGTGGCCGAGCGCGAGGCCGTGGTGTCGCTGCCCGAGGGGATGTTCCGGCCCTTCGGCGGCACCCCCACGCGCGCGTGTGTCATCGCGTTGCGGAAGCGTCCGGCGGAGGTGCGTCCCATGCTCGCCGCGGTGATCGACTCGCCGGGCTACGACACGCGGCGCCAGACCTTCCGCCGCACCGAACCCGACGAGCTCGTCGCGTTGCGGTTGCATCTGCACGGGGGGCCCTACGCGCGGGCCTGCCGGGTGGAGGGCAGCGGCTGGATCCCCGAGGAGGCCCTCCGCGCCTCGGCGATCGCGCCGGGGGTTCCGGTGTTCGTCCTGTCCGAGCGCGCCGACCTGGTGAGGGGCCGCGCGGCGCTCGATCCGTCGGCCGACGTGACGGTGGTCGACTTCGCGGACGTGGACAAGGGCACGGGGGAGGTGGTCGACGCGCGCGTGGAGCCCGGCGCCACCTGCGAGGGCGTCTCCTTCGACGAGGGAGATCTGCTCTTCGGCCGCATGCGGCCCGAGCTCAACAACGTGGTGCTCGCCGTCCGACCGCGCCCCGGCCTGCCGGCCCGGATGGCGGGGTCCGGGGAGTGGGTGCGGCTGCGGCCCCGCGGGCAGGCGGCCTTCACGCTGCTGGCCCTGCGGTCCAGGTTCGCGCGCGCGCAGCTCGTCGTGACCGGCGGCCAGACGCGCCCGCGGGCGCGGATCGAGGACATCGCGGCGCTCCAGCTCCCCGACCCGGGGCCCGCCGCGCGGGCGGCGCTCGACGCCCTCCTCACGGAGACGTGGAGCGAGCGCCTGCGGCTGCGCCAGCGCCTCACCGCGCTGGATGCCCTCTACGATCGGTTCGGGCGCGGCGAGGTCGACGCGGCGTCGGTCGAGGCCGAAGTGCTCCGTCTAAGGTCCCACGCCGCGGCCGAGTGAGCGCCTACGCCTTCTCGAGCGCCTCGGCGCGATGGATCGCGTTCGCAAGCTCCTCGAGCCCCTGCACCATCTGTGCCTGCGTGGACTTGGGAAGCACGCTGAGCACGCGTTGCGCGGACACCGCCCGGATGTCGGCCAGCGCGTCGAGTAATTCCCGGCCGCGGGTGGTGAGGATCAGGCCCTTCGACTCCTCGACGACGAGGCTGTGGCCGGCGAGCCCGCTGATGGCGATGTCGGCGACGTCGCGGCCGCCCAGTGCGACCTCGACCGCGGGCCGCGCGACGTGCTCGCCCGGGGCCAGCAACAGGAGCGTGGCGAAGTCACGCAGCGTCAGGTCCGCCGCGTGGGGCAGCGCCACGAGATCGGCGGCGTAGTCGGGCCAAGCGTTCATCATCTTGGCTTCAATCTTGCGCAAGCGGTTCAAAAGGTCGTTTTGCATGCGGAGAAGGTGCGTCCGCCCGCGGGGGGCGGCATGGGCTTGGGACGATTCGGGACGAAGGCGCTGTACGCGGGCGGGCCTCCGCCGGAGCCTTGGATGTCCACCCCGGACCTCAGCCCCATCACCGTGAGCGTCCTCGTCAATGCGCCCCTCGCCCCCGCGGAGCGAGACACGCAACGAACCACAACGGTTGGTGCGCCCCCTCCGAGGTGAGCCAGATCCCGCCGGACACCGGATCGTAGGCGGCCGCCTCGCCCTGGGGTTCGTCGGGAGCGGGGAGAGACACGGGGAGCCCCGGCACCCCGTTGACGAGGGGGTACTCGAGCAGGTGGTCGTAGGTGCGGACGAGCAGACGCGTCCCGTCGGGAGAGACGTCCGCGCCGGTGGCCTCGGCGGCGTGCTCGTCCGCAGGGTCGCCCGTGTCGATGCGGGCGACGAGGTCTACCGTGACCGTTCGCGAGGCGTCCATCGTCGGGAAGCGGTACACATCGGCGGTCGCGTCGACGCGCTTCGTCACGAGCACGGGGAGCCCGTCGGGGCCGATGCCCAGCCCCTCCACGTTGTTCCGTCCGTCCGGATAGGCGAACCGGTAGGTCGTGGGCGCCGCGGAGAGATCGAAGGGCCCGCCTCCAGGAGGATCCAGGAGGGGCTCGGCCACCGCGAGCACGGCCACGTCGTCGCGCGAGAGCCCGTTGTCGCCGACCTCGCCGACGAACAGGCAGTCTCCACGGCCATCCGGGAGAGCTTCTGGGCAGGCCGCGACCGCCAGGTCTTCCCAGTCTCCGTTCCTCACGCCCTCGACCGTGAGGGTGCCGAGCAGATCGCCCGTGGCCCCCTCGATCGCGTAGAGAACGGGGTCACCGCCAGAGTCGTTGTGCCCCCACAACACCCCCGGGTTGGCGCGGGAGGGGACCAGGTCCGACAGCTCGGCGAGCCCCCCGTCCGACACTTCCGCGATGACGACGGGCGCGTCCCAGGCATCGCACGAGCCGACGCCGCCGGACCCGCCGCCCGGTGTGCCCCCCGAGTCTCCGCCTTCGGGAGTTCCGGAGTCGGTCTCGGAGCCATCCCCGGCGGACCCGCCGGTATCGCCCGTGTCCCGTTCGGTCAGGTCCGTGTCGTCGCCGCCGGTATGCCCGGCCGCGTCGGGTTCGCCGGTGTCCTCGGGCGTCTTCGCGGCGCCCTCCGGAGGATCCTGGTTCAAGCAGCTCAACGGCAAGAGGAGCAGGGTGAGCGCGAGCGGGGAGGGGAGCGAGCGGGGGGTGATCAAGGACGGTCCTGGTGCCAGAGGGGGGGCCCTGACGTCCATGCCGTCCCCACTATTCCGCGATAGCTCGCGGCCCATGATCCACATCCTCTACGAAAACGCCGCCTGGTTGCCCCCCCTCACGCGCGCCCTCGAGGCGAAGGGAGTGCCCTTCACCGCCATCTTCGTCGACGGCGGATCCTTCGATCTTCACGCCGAGCCCGCGCCGGGCATCTACGTGAACCGGATGAGCCCCTCCGCCCACACCCGCGGCCACGGGGACGGCGTCGTGTT
The DNA here is from genome assembly GCA_030685065.1 of Pseudomonadota bacterium. Classification (GTDB taxonomy): domain Bacteria; phylum Myxococcota_A; class UBA796; order UBA796; family SXON01; genus CAJBVW01. The sequence goes on from JAUXQH010000174.1 coordinate 3,382, forward strand.
CCTGCGCGAATACCTCGCCCACCTCGAGTCCCGCGGCGCCCGCGTCGTCAACGGCAGCGGCCCCTTCGCCCTGGAGGTGAGCAAGGTGCGCCAGCACGCGACGCTCGAGGCGATGGGGATCTCCACCCCGCGCACCATCGCGGTCGCCGGCACGCGCGGTCTGAAGCCCGCCGCCCGGCAGATGGGCCTGCCCTTCCTGACCAAGCACAACATGGGCGGAAAGGGCCTGGGCGTTCAGCTCTTCCGGGACCTCGCCGCGTTCGATTCGTATGTCGACGGCGAGGAATTCGAGCCCGCGTTCGACGGGGTGACCCTGCTCCAACAGTACGTCGAGCCGCGCGATGGGTACATCACCCGCATCGAGATCGTGGACGGGCGGTTTCTCTACGCGCTGCGCGCCTCGACCGCGGGCGGCTTCGAGCTCTGTCCGTCGGACGCCTGCCAGATCCAGGACGACGCGTTCTGTCCCGTGGGCGACAGCGGCAAGTTCGGCGTCTCGCCGCTGACGGCGGACGATCCGACCGTGCTCGCCTACATCGAGTACTGCCGCATCCACGGCATCGACGCCGCCGGCATCGAGTTCGTCGAGGACCGCGAGGGCCGCCGCTACACCTACGACATCAACATGAACACGAACTACAACAGCGAAGTCGAGGCCGTGGCGGGCGTGCACGGGATGGACGCGTGGGCCGACCTGTGCGATCGCCTGCTCCGCGAGCAGGAGACCGAGCGGCTGTCGGGCTAGTACAGCGCAAGGGCCCCTCGCGGATCAGCGCCAGGGGACCCAGTCCTCGGGCATCCACATCCGCGACGCGTAGAAGTACCCCGGGTCGATCCGCGAGCCGGTCGACCCGAAGAACTCCTCGTTGTAGCCGACACCGTCGGTCGTCCCCTGGGTCGACCAGTAGCGGACGCCGGTGATCGCGTCGTCTTCGGGGTCGCGCTCCCAGTCGATGAAGATCGCGTTGTGGCCGCTGCCGGAGTGGCGCCAGAACTGGATGAAGTCCCCCGGCTGGACCTCCTCCAGCTCGGTCACGCGCTCGCCCAGGCCGTAGTTCTCGAGCGCGACGCCCGGGCCGTCCCCGTTCAGATCGCGCACGAACCAATCGATCCGGAAGTCGACCAGATCGGCGAGGGAGACGCCGTTGAGCGAGCCGTCACCGCCCGACTCGGCGTCGATCTCCGCGAAGCTCAACATGAACACCTCCCACGTCAGGCCGACGCAGAAGGAGCGGTGGGCGGGATCTCCCGGCGCCACCAGCTCGTCGAGGTACCAGAGATCCTGCGTCGTGCCGTACCAGGCGCCGTCCTCCGGCCAGTAGTAGCCGTAGCTGCCGTCCGTCGGGTAGGTCGCGAGCCGCTCCACGACCCGATCGTTGAAGGCCGACTCGTCGGAGTCCGTGCCCGGGAGCGCGGTGAATTCCACGTCGTCCGTCGCGAGCAGCACCCCGCCCGCGTCATACGCCCGCGCCTCCGCGAGCCGCGGATCGGCGCTGCCCTCGAGCGGGACGGTGAAGAGCGAATCGTCGTGGGGATCGGCGCTGCCGACCACGTCGCCGTCGATCGAGAGCTCGATCGACGCGACATCGTCCGACGCCTCGAACGTGAACGAGATGGGGGCGGGGAGCGCGGCGCCCTCCCTCGGGCTCGTGATGGTCACGAAGCTCTCCTCGACCTCGATGACGCGGATCACGACCTCGTGGGTGGAGAGCTGGGCCCCCCGGGCGTCCTCCGCGGCGAGCGTGAAGGTCCACCGGCCCGCGTCGATGTCGACCAGGAGCTCGCCCGCGCCGTCCTCCACGAGGGTGGGCCCCACGATCGTGCCGACGCCGCGATCGAGCCGCACGGCGTGAACGTCCGCGCCGGCCTCGAACGACAGCACGAAGGGCGACTCGACCGAGGCGCCGTTGGCGGGGACCAGGACCCGGACCGCCGTGTCGCGGGCCGAACCGACGTCCGCCTCGTGGTCCGTGTCGGCCTTTTCCGAGCAGGCGAGCAGGAGGATGAGGAACGTCATGAGAGGCTACCTAACCACCCCGAGGTCCGGCGCGGCCGCGAGATCCCAGACCACCGCCCGCGCCGTCCGGGTGACGGGCTCGCCCAGCCGCTTCCCGACCGTGGCCGCGCAGCCGCGCTTCGCGTAGGGCGGGTGCACGACGACGTAGGCGACACCGGCCTCGAGGAGGGACTGGAGGTCCTGGGTGGGGGTGCGCCCCGAGGGCACCAGCGGCGCCATCCCGGCGCAGGCGCGCTGCCACCCGGCGACCAGAGCGCTTTGGTGCGGGAGCGCGTCTCGCCCCTCGTAGTGCTCGGTGATGGGCCGCCCGTGAAACAGCTGCCACTGGTCGTACACACGCCGGCTCGCGATGCCGTCGAGCCCCTTGCCCTCGTCGAAGGGGAGCTGGAGGAGGCCGCCGGCGCGGGGCAGCTCGAGCAGGGCCTCGGGCGGATCGGGGGCGTAGGTGGCCCGGGGCCAGGGGGTGGGCGCGAACGTGATGGCGTCGGTGAGCACGAGCCCAGCGAGCGCGCTCGCTGCCGACGTGGCGATCCAGCGGCGATCCGGGAGGTGGTCGAGCAGCACACGGGCCCCGACCGCCGCGGCGGCCCCTACGAACACGCTGGCGAGCCCCGCCGCGCGGTACCAGTGCGAGATGCCGCGCGCGGCGTCGAACGTCCCGACGAGCCAGCCGGCGGGCAGCGGACCGATCGCGCTCACGGGGGCGCCCCCGATCCGCAGCCAGTGCCCGAGCGCCAGGAGCCACAGGGGCGTCGCCAGCGCCCAGAGCGCCCAGCCCGCGCGGCGTCGCAATGCGAGCAGCGCCAGCGCCAGCACGATCAGGCCCACGTATACGGTGCGCGCCGTCGCGATCTCCTCGACGCGCGGCGTGACGAAGTTGAGGAGATCGGTGCCGAAGCGGGGGTTGCCGGCCCAGTCGGGGTAGGCCCCAGGGCGCGTGAGCCCGGAGAGCCGGGGCGCCCAGATGGCGCTCCGGGCGCGCGTCTCGGCGATGCGGGGCAGGAGAGGCAGGGCCGCCACCAGGCCCCCGGCGAGCAGCACCCCGAGGGAGGCGAGCCGGGGACGCCGCGCGAGCACCCAGATGCCCAGCCCGGCCTCGGCCACGATCGCGAACGCGGCGTGGTACCAGCCCGAGAGGAGGAGGGCGCCCAGGGTGGCCGAGGCGCCGACGGCGTCGTGAAGCAAGCCCGTTCGCGCGTAGCGGAGGAGCAGCGCGGCGTGCAGCGCGAGCCAGCCCACGGGCCAGGCCTCGCTGATCCCGAACTCGATCATGCCGCCGAGGAACGGCGAGAACGCCACCGCCACCATCCCGACCAGGGCCGCCGCCCGCGATCCGGTGAGCTCCAGCGAGAGCACCCACCCGCCCAGCGCCGCGAGCGCGAGGTTCCCGAGGATGGCGAAGTTGTAGGCGAACACGGGCCCGCCGAGGGCGCCGGGCACCCACCAGAGGAGGTTCACCGGGTCCATCAGGGGGAGGGCGAACCCGTCCGGCAGGTTCCGCATCGGCGCGCCGTCACGCCCACCGAACCACGCCATCCAGAGGTGGTTGTCGACCTCGCCGAAGGGGTGACCGAGCAGCGCGGAGCCGAGGGTCGGGAGCGCGGGCCAGGTGAAGATCGAGGCGCCGAGCGCGGCCACGAGGGCGGCCATCCACGTGCCGGGTTCGCTTGGGGGAGCAGCCCGCCGCGTCACTAGATCCCGACCGCGCGCAGCGCGCTCCACACCCTGCGCGCGACATCGCGGGCCATCCGATCGCTCGCGAGCAGGTCCTGACGCACCTCGATCTCGAGGTATGGCAGCCCATGGTTCGTACCGTGGCGGTTGGCGCTGTAGATGAGCCCCGCCTTGCCCGAGTAGGGCTCGTTCGCCTCCGCCTTGATGCCCTGGGCGCGGAGCGCGCGGAGCAGGCCCTCGGCGACATCGTCGTGTTGGTCGAACAACACGCCCGCCTCCATGGCCCGCGTGTCGTCCCGGAACACGGGCGTGAAGCTGTGCACGGAGCAGAGGAACCGCGGCTTGCGGAAGGTGATGGTCCGGTCGAGCCGGTCGTGGAACGGGGCGTGGAACCGCTTGACCCGCTCCGCGTGAACGGCGGCGCGGTTGTCGCGACTGGGGTGGCACGCGCGGTTGAAGGTGGGCGCGCCGTCGTCGCACTCCTGGAGCACCGCGGAGGGATCCGTGGGGTCCCGGTTGGGATCGATCAGCAGGCGCGAGAACCGCGACAGCGCCGCGGTGCCGCCCGCGAGGCGGGCCAGCTCGATCGTGAGCGGGCGGGCGCCGATGTCGTAGCCCCAGTGGGTCGCGAGCAGGGCGCGATCGGCGGGTCGGAGCCGCCACGGGCTCGGCACGCGGTTGGACGCGTGTTCGCACGTGAAGAGCAGCGCACCCGGCGGGGGGGCGCCGAGGATCTCGGTAGCATCGTCGCGCACGGCGCAGAGCTAACCTGGATCCCGCGGACGTGGATCGAGCGGGCGGCGACCCTCGACCCGCCCGTGGTGCTACCTTGGGCCCCCCATGCTCGCCATCCTCCTCCTGGTGCTCGCCTGCAAGAGCCCGCCCGATCCCGACGCGCGCTTGCGCGCCGGGGATCTCGAGGGCGCAGCCGTCGCCTGGGAGGCGCTGCACGGGAGCCCGCTCGACGTGGCGCACCCCGCCGCCGTCTCGCTCGCGGCCCGCGCCCCGCGTGACCCCTCGATCACCGCGGCCCTGCTCGTCGATACGCTCGAAGCCGTGCGGCTCCTGGAGCAGGCGCCCGTCAAGCGCACCGAAGAGCTCGATCTGACCTTCGACCGGTTCACCGATCTGGGCGCCGCGCTCGACGCCCTGGCCGAAGGGCCCGCGATGGTGGCGGTGGGCCGCTCCGAGACGTTCGCCGATCGCGACCCGTACACCACCGACGCCCCCCTCCCGTGGAAGGGCGGCCGGCTCGTCGGCTTCGCGCTCACCCCCTCCATCCCTCCGGCGGGCCCGTTCGAGGCGCTCGGCGCCGCCCTCGACGCGAACCCGCCCGCGAAGCTGGTGACGGTGGGCGTCTCGGACGTCTCCGGCATCCTCTACCTGAACGTGGAGCGTCGGGACGGCACCTGGTGGGCGATCTCCGCGTCCAATGGGCGTGCTGGGGCGCGGCTGGTGCTGGCGGCGGCGTCCGTGCGGGACTACGGAGGCGCCACCCTGCGCGAGCGCCAGGGGGGAGGATTCGTCCGCCGATGAGCCCGCAGCCCGATCCTCTTCCCGCACGATCCCTGGCGGCACGCCTCTGGGTGTCCCCGCGGGTCGCGCACTACGCGCTGCTGGCCGGCCTCACCGCGCTCGTGCCGCTCCCGTTCGTGGACGCGTGGTTGGAGCGCCGCGCGCACCGTTCGATGTACCGGGTGGTGGCCGAGGAAGCGGGCCAGCCGTTCGATGAGGCCGTGCTCGCCGTGCTCGCGGAGGACCGGTCGAGCCTCGTGCTCGGGTGTCTCGGCACCGCCGTCATCTGGCCGATCAAGAAGCTGTTTCGCACCTTCTTCTACTTCCTCACGATCAAGGACGTGATCGACGGCACCGCCGAGGCCACGCTCCGAGCGGCCATGGTACGGGCCGCGCTCGCCCGCCTGCCGCATGACGCCCGGGTCGTCCGCAACGCGATGGACGTCACGCTCGGCCGCCACCAGTATTCCCCGGTCAGTCGCGCGTTCTTCCGCGGCGAGCGCCCCCAGGCCGAGTGGGTCGCCAACGCCGACCGGGTCGACAAGTCGGTGGCGTGGATCTACCAGAAGGCCGGCGGTGGCCCCATCCTCGCGGCCTTTCTTCACCAGCTCGAGGGCCGGCCCGCGACCCCGGCCGCACCCGTCGCCCCCGCTGCTCCGCCGTCCGCCGAGGCCCCGTCATGACCCTCCTGCTCCTCCTGGCGTGCGTCGAGACCGACGACACGGGCAAGCCCGCCACCGTCGTCGATCCGGGCGCCCTCGCCGCGGGGCCGCTCAACCCGTTCCCGAGCATGGAGCTCGTCGGGAGTGACGGCAAGCTCGCCATCCCCGATGGCCTGTTGCCGCAGGTGCCCGACGGCACCGCGATGGACGTTCGGCGCCTCAACTGGCGCGACGGGTTCTCCCGCGTGCAAACCTCCGTCGCGATGCTCCCGGTGGCGATCGACTCCGACTCGCTCCCCGGCCCCAGCGCCATCGGGATCGGCGGCAGCGTCCGCATGTTCGACCTGGACACGGGCGTCGAGATCCCGATGTTCGCCGAGCTCGACGCCCACCCCGAGGCCATCGAGAGCGGCGCGCGCGCGCTGATCGTGCGTCCCATGCTCGCGATGACGCCCGGACATCGCGTGGCGGTCGTCGTGACCGCCGCGGTGACCTCGGGCGGGGCGCCGCTCGCGCTGGAGGAGTGGCAGGACGCGAAGGCGGCCGACCCGCACTACGCCGACCTCGAGGAGTCCCTGCTGGGGCTCGGCGTCCCCACGGTTGCGCTGGCGTGGGACTTCCCCGTGGGGGACGGCACCGCGGTCGTGCGTTCGCTCGCCGCCACGGTCACCACGCCGACGGCCTACACCTTCGACCGCGTGACGGACGCCACCACCGGCTTTCTGCCCCCCCGCGTGTGGAAGAAGATCGAGGGCAGCTACACCACCGACAACTGGCTGGTGGACGACCTGGTGTTCGACGTCGACGACAGCGGCGTCCCGCTCGCCAAGGGCACCGCCGAGGCCACGCTCTACGTGCACGTGCCCGAGTCGGCCCAGCACGCCGTCGGCACCGCGCCGGTGCTCGTGTTCGGGCACGGCATCTTGTCCAACCCCGGCAACTACCTCGACGAGGATGACGATCCGAGCGCCGTGGTCGAGCTGGCCGATCGGCTCGGCGCCATCGTCGTCGCGACCACCTGGCGGGGGCTCACGAGCGAGGACCAGGTGGACACCGTGCTCATGGCGTCGGACTTCGGCAGGTTCCCCGAGCTGACGGATCGCCTCGCGCAGGCCGTCGCGAACAACCTGGCGCTCATCCGCCTCGTGGCCGATGGCCCGCTGCTCGACGATCCGGAGCTCGCCGGCCTCGCCGACCGCTCGCGCATCTACTGGTACGGCATCTCGCTCGGCTCGATCGAGGGCGCGGTGACCCTCGCGAACCAGGATCGCATCGAGCACGCCGTGCTCCACGTCGGTGGGAGCGCGTGGTCGACCATGCTCGAGCGCTCGTCCGACTGGCCCACGTTCGAGCTGCTCGTGGAGCGTGGCATCCTCGATCCGTTCGATCGCCAGCTCCTCTATGCCACCTCCCAACTGTTGTGGGATCCCGTGGATCCGGCCTCGTATGTGGAGGATCTCGCGGGGCGGTCTTTCTTGTGGCAGGAGTCCATCGGGGACGACCAGGTGCCGAACCTGACCACCGAGCTGCTCATGCGCAGCGTCGGCGTGCCGCTCGGCTCGCCCGGCGTGACCACCCCCTACGATCTGGGCGCCGTCGCGCTCCCGGCGGTGGGGCCGGCGTTCACCCAATTCGATTCGTTGCGTGGCGCTCCGGCGGACACCAACCGACCCTCCGAGGTCACCGGGGCGCACGGTACGCCGCGGCTCTGGGAGGGCACCAAGCTGCAGACCCTCGCGTTCTTCGCCGAGGGGGCCGAGGGCACCGTGACGCATTTCTGTGGGGGCGGGCCTTGCACGGCCGACAACCAGGGGGAATAGCGGACCGTCTACGCGGCCGTCTGGCACGGGCGTTGGGCGTCGAGCCCGGCGTCCTCGGCCGCGTCGTGGGGATCGAGCTCGCGGCCGCGGCGCTGATGGCGGTGGTGCCGGCGTGGATGTTCACGGGCCCGCTCGGACCCTTCCGCGCGCCCGGGCTCGAAGGAGAGGGCCTCTACGGTCAGCTCTTCGCCGGCGCCCTGGTGCGGCGTTGGCTCACCGGCGGCGCCGCGCCCGGTGTGGCCGACGTGGTGGGCGGCGAGGTGTGGTGGCCCGTCTCTCCGCTGGGCGCGGGGCTCCAGGCCGTCCTCCCCGTCGATCCCGCCTTTGCCCTGGGGATCGTCGTGACGCTCGGCGTGTGGCTCGCGGGCTACGGGCCGTGGCGCCTCGCGCGCCGGGTGCTCCCGTCCGCCCCGCTCTGGGGCGCGTTGTGCGCGGGCCTCGCCGCCCAGACCTCTCCTGTCGTGCTGCGCGCGATCCCCGCGGGCGAGCTCGCCGCGCTGGCCGTGGGCGCGATCGCGTTGGGCCTCGCGCACCCGCGCCTCGCGCTGATCGGCGGCCTCTGGTCCGCGCCGGGCGCCGTGGTTCTCGGCATCGCGGGGCTGTTCGGACGGCGTCCCGCCTGGCTCCTCGCGGTGGTGCCCGCGCTCGCCTTGCTCCTGCCGGCGTCCACGCTGCCGGGCGCCGTGCGGCGCACCGTGGCCTCCCAGGCCGTGTCGGCCACCTCGCCCGCGTACGTCACCGCCTCCGGGTCCGCCTTTCCCCTGCCGCCGGGTGAACAAACCGCGTTGATCGCCGCGGCGGAGCTCACCCGCACCGGCCTGTGGATCCCGGGCGAGGTGAGCCCGCTCGTGCGGGGAAACCTGTTTCGCGGCCCCCCTCCGACGCCGGGAACCGGGCGTGATGGCGCATCCGGTTCTTGGGGCGGGGCGCTGCCCCGCAACGCCCCGCCAGGGGGCCCGGGCCCCCTGGACCCCCTGGACCCCCTGGACCCCCTCTTCGGCGTGGGCGGCGTAGGCCCCCTGGATCCGGTGGAAGATCCGGTGGAAGGTGCCGGGGGCCCGGACCCCGCCGGCGCCCCCGAGCTCTACCCGCCCGTGGCACCGCAGGAGGGCGCCGCCCCCGAGCCGATGGCCGGCGGGAGCCCGCCCCCCGACGCGCCGCCCGTCGCTTCGAGCGAAGAGCAGCCGTGGATCGGCGGGCTGCTCATCCCTCTCCAGCGCCTCCACGGCGGCGCGGCCGCGCTGTTCGGGCTGCTCGCGCTGCTCCTGATCGGGGCCCCGGGAAACCGGGCCGTGCGCATCGCGGCGGCCGGCGGCCTCCTCTTCTGGGGCGCCCTCACGCTCGCCTTCGGATGGCCTGCCGTGCCGGGAGAGGTCGAGCGGGACCCCGCCCTGGTCGCCGGGCTCCGGATCCTCCTCTCCGCCGACCAGATCGCCGCCATCCCCGGCGGCGGTGTCCTCGCCTGGGCGGCGATCCTCCCGGCCCTCGGTGGCCTCGGCATCGCGGCGCTCTCCGGTGTGTCACGCCTCCCGCTCGCGGCGCGGGTGGCGGCGTGTGTGGTGCTGGTCGGCGTCGGCGCCCCGCTCGAGAACCCCCGGCTCATCGCGCCGGTCGCGACGGTCCCGCCCGACCCGGTTCGTCGGGCGCTGGCGGCCCTCCCGAGCGACCGCCTGCTCCTGTTCCCGGCGCCGCAGTGGCCCTACCTCCAGGGCCAGCGCCCCACCGCGTCGGCGTTCTGGGAGGCGGCCGCGACCGGCCAACGCATGGAGCCCCGCGGCGAGGACCCCGCTGCCGCCGCGCTCATCGGGGCGCTCACCGCGCTCACGGCGGTGCCGGTGGACATCCAGGCGGCGCACCTGCTGTGGTCTTCCCGCTCCGGGTTGGTCCAGGAAGGGGACGAGCCGCTCCGGGCCGCGTACGCCGCCGGCTGGCGCTACCTCCTCGTCGATCTCGAGGGCCTGCCCCCGCTCGGGCGCCCGCGCATCGACGGCTGGCTCGCGGAGCGGGCGGGGATGCCGGTGGCTCGCGACGGATCGCGCCTCTTGTACGATCTGTCGGAGGGGCCGGCGGGGGTTCGTTGAGAGGGCCGGGAGACGAGGAGGGGGACGCGAGGCAAACGCCTAAGGCAGCCAAGGGATCGAGGGTTCACGCGTCAAGGGATCGACCTCGCCAGGCGGAAGCCGATGTTGTTGCCGACGTAGTTGGGGGAGCCGATGACCCGAGCGGCGACCCGCGCGTGCGACGCGGCGTTGAACCCACTGCCACCGCGAAGGACACAGTAGGAGCTCGAGGCCGCACCAACCGGATCCGTCGCGGCGCTCGGGGAGAGAGCCCCGTACCAGTCCTGCGTCCACTCCCACACATTGCCGCTCATGTCGTACAAGCCGCAGGAGTTGGGATCCAGGCCCGCGACGGCATGCGTCGTACTGCCTGCGTTGGAAATGTACCAGGCCACATCCCCGACGGTCACCGAGCCCGCGTACAACAGATCCTCCCCGCACCGCGCCGCGCCCTCCCACTCCGCCTCCGTAAGGAGCCGGTAGCCGTCACACGCGTAGGGATCCATCGCCGGCGAGCAGGAAACGGACGCGCCGCTGCCGGTGCAGGTATAGCAGGACGTGAGCCCCGCGGCGCTCGACAGCGCGTTCGCATACGCGGCGGACTCGTACCAGCTCACACCCTCCACCGGGCAGTCAACCCCGCAGCCCGTGAAGTACGACGGGTTGTATCCCATCGTTTCCTCGAACTGCGCCTGGGTCACCTCTGTCTCGCTCACGTAGTAGTCCTGCGTGAGCGTCACGGTGTGCAGCGTCTCGTCGTCAGCGCAGCTCGACTGGCCCGGCGTACACCCCATGTCGAACGTGCTGGCGGCCACCCGGATGAAGTCGATGCCGTCGAGCGTGGTGACGGTTCCGGGGCACACGTCGTCGAGCAGATCGCAGTCCTGATCGATGCCGTCGTCACAGACCTCGGCAGCACCTGGGTAGTCGGAGGCCGAAGCGTCATCACAGTCCGTGACCACCCCGCTCTCCCCCGCGTCGGCGCAATCCAGATCGTCGCTGTCGATGACCGTCGTCGTCCCGTACCCATCGCGGTCGCTGTCGAGGTAGCAGGCGTCGAAGCCGTCACAGTCCTCGTCGCCGCCGTTGTTCACGAGCTCCGGGGCGCCGGGATGGGCCGAAGCCGAAGCATCGTTGCAATCATCCGAAGAGGCCGCGCTCCCCACTGGCGCATCGCACGCGAGCGAAGCGACCCCCGCCCCGAACCCGTCCGCATCGCCGTCGACGTACCACGACTCTCCCCCGGTGGCCGTAGCATCGTCCGCGAGGCCATCGCAGTTCTCGTCGGTGTCACCCAAGTCGCAACGCTCGACCGCAACCGGGTTCACGGCGCCCGTGCCATCGTCACAATCCCCGTCGACCGCCACAAACCCAACCGGAGCGCTACACGCCGAAACTACCAACGAGGACCCGAACCCGTCCCCATCCCCATCCTCGTACCACTCCAGCGAATCCACCGCGCCCCCGTCGGCATCCCCGTCGCAGTCGTCATCCGCCCCGTTGCAAAGCTCGGTCGCGTCGGGGTTGATGCTCGCGTTCCCGTCGTCACACTCGTCGCACGCAGCCCAGCCGTCCGCGTCGAGGTCGGCGTAGCCGGTGTAGCCGTCGCAATTGTAGTCGTTGGGATCGGCGCAGTCGGGCTCGAGCGCCGCTGGGTTGTAGGCGGCGTCGGTGTCGTCGCAGTCGTCCGCGGCCGTGACGTAGCCCGCGGGCTCCGAACAAGCGGTCACCGCAACGGACGATCCAAATCCGTCCCCGTCGGCGTCCTCGTACCAGGTCGCCGCGTCTTTCGCGCCGTCCTCCTCGGACTCTCCGTCACAATCCTCGTCCGTATCGGATGCGTCACAGACCTCGACGCCGTCGGGGTGGATGCTGCTGTCGGCGTCGTCACAGTCGGTGAACGCGGAGAGGTGGCCGGAGGGGCGGGAGCACGCGACGGCGGCGGTGGCGCCTCCGTAGCCGTCAGTGTCCGCGTCCGCGTACCACGTCGAAGCGTCGAGGGCGTCCGGCTCGTCAACGGTGCCGTCGCAGTCATCATCCGCGCCGTTGCAAAGCTCGGTCGCGTCGGGGTTGATGCCCGCGTCCCCGTCGTCACAATCGTCGCACGCGGCGTAGCCATCCGCGTCTAGGTCGCCGCCCCCGGTCGATCCATCGCAGTTGTAATCGTGGGTGTCGGCGCAGTCGGACTCGTCGGCGCCGGGATAGTAGCGCGCGTGGGTGTCGTCGCAATCATCCCCGTAGAGGGAGTAGCCGTCCGGCTGGGTACAAGCCGCTTGGGTCGCCCCTGAGGCGCCCCAGCCGTCGCCGTCGGCATCGGGGTACCAGGCAGTGGCGTCCGTTGCGTCTCCGTCGATGTCGCCATCACAGTCGTCATCGAGGTTGTTGCACGTCTCTTCCGCGCCGGGATGGATGGCCGCCGAGGCGTCCTGGCAATCCGTGTCATCGGCCACGTACTGATCCGGCTGCGCGCAGGCCTCCTTGGCGCTCGAGGAGCTGCCGAAGCCGTCCCCATCGGCGTCCTCATGCCAGATGGAAGCATCGGTGGCGCCCACGTCGATGTCTCCATCGCAATCATCATCCTGCTCGTTGCAGACTTCGACCGCGTCGGGATTCACGCTCGCATCGGCGTCGTCGCAGTCCTCGCAGGAGCCGAAGCCGTCGGCGTCGCCATCCGTACCGCCCACCGAGTCGTCACAATTGTAGTCGGCGGTGTCGGCGCAATCCGTCTCGTCCGCGCCCGGGTGAAAGGCGGCGTCCCTGTCGTTGCAGTCTTCCGCGTTGAATACGAAGCCCGCGGGAGCAGAGCAGCGGTCGCCGAGGTTTTGGGCGAAGATGCTGCGGACCGGCGAGCCATACCCATCGCCGTCCGCATCATCATACAACGGCCTCTTGGCGCCAATCGTCGGGTCGCTATCGTTGCAGTCGTGCTCGGTGTCTCTGCCGTCTCCATCGGAATCCGTGCGGTCACGGCCGGCGCAGTCGTTGAGGTGGTTGAAAAGGAGGAGGAAGGTGAAGGTCGAGCGCATGGTACCGGGAGGGTAGCACGCGAGGTCGCGGGGGCGACGCCCACCCGGCGAGATGGCGGCCGGCGAGGTGCCGGCCGCGAGATGCGGAGGAATAACGGGGAACGTGCCAAAACCGATCGCCCCGATCCGCCTCCCCTCGAATGACTTCGACCTGGGCGTGACCTACGACGCGATCCTGCGCCGCGCCGAGGTGCTCCAGGCGATGCTGGTCTGCCACGTCGGGCGAGAGGAAGGGGCGAGGATAAGAAATCTTCGCACTCCGGGTTGGTCCAGGAAGGGGGCGAGCCGCTCCGGGCCGCGTACGCCGCCGGCTGGCGCTACCTCCTCGTCGATCTCGAGGGCCTGCCCCCGCTCGGCCGCCCCCGCATCGACGGCTGGCTTGCCGAGCGCGCGGGGATGCCGGTCGCGCGCGACGGGTCGCGCCTCTTGTACGATCTGTCGGAGGGGCCGGCGGGGGTTCGTTGAGAGGGAGGCGAGGCCGGGGTCACCACCCCGGGCCCAGGCCGAGGTAGGCGACCACCGCCGCGAGCGTGGCGGCGGCGATGCCCCGTCGCCAAGGCACCAGCGTGTCGACGAACGACAGGCCCGTGCCGACGAGCAGGATCGCCGGGATGCCGAGCGAGAAGTCCCGCTGGAGGAGCTGGAGGGCCACGCCCCCACCCGAGAAGGGCCAGAAGAGCTTGACGGGCCGGTACGCGATCGTGTCCCCGAGCAGGTGGAGTGCCCAGGCCCCCCAGACGAGCGCCACGACGCGTGGCGTGGGGGTGCCGGCCGGGGCGAACCGACGCGCCCCGAGGGCGGCGAGCGGGGGCACCGTCGCGAAGACCAGCAGGTTGTGGGTGTAGTACTGGTGGTGGGCGTTGAAGAGCTCGGGTCCGCCGACGAGCCAGGTGACCGCGTCGATGTCGGGGGCGAGCGCGAACGCGGCGCCGGTGACCGGCCAGAACCACTTTCCGGCCTCCCCGTCGGGACGGACCACCTGGGCGAGCGCGATGCCGCTCAAGGCGTGGCCGAACACTTCCATGGCGAAAGTGTAGCGTATGGGGTGGCCGCCGCTCCGCCCCGGGGCGAGCTCACCAGCCGAACAGCACGTACACCGCACCCCCGCCGCTCGCGACGCCGTCGGAGCCCGAGGCCCCGACCAGGAGGTCCTCGACGCCGTCCCCGTCGGCATCGCCGCCGCTCGCGAGCCCGCTGCCGAGCGTGTCGCCGGCCAGCGCCCCGTAGAAGCTGGCGATGGCGTTCGTCGCGGTGAGGCCGCCGCTCGCCCCGGTGAGCGAGAACACGTACGCAGCGCCCGCGTCGGTGGCCGTGGTGTCGTCTCCGCTCGCGCCGAGGACGAGGTCGTCGGCCCCGTCGTCGTCGAGGTCGGACGTGTACGCCACCGAGGTCGCGAAGGAGCTGGGGGTGCCGGTCACGGTCACGTCCGCCGCGGACACGCTCGACGTGCCGGAGAGGCTGGGGCCGTCGAAGAACACGTAGGCCGTCCCTACCGTCGCGGCGGTGAACGCGAGGTCGAGCGCGCCGTCGGCGTCGAGGTCTCCGGGCGCCGCGAGCGCGTCCGCGCCGAGGTACTGCGACGCGGACACGCCCTGGAACGTGGCGGTAGCGGCGTCATCGGCGCGCAACGACCACGAGAGGGTCGCGTTCCCGGGAAACACGTAGATCGCGCCGGCGTTGCTCGCCACCGTGTCGTCGCCGTAGGCGCCGGCGACCACGTCGTCGTATCCGTCCCCGTCGAGATCTCCGACGGCGAGCGACCATCCGAGGTAGTCATTGTCGTCGTCTCCGTGGATCTGTTCGTCAGCGTCGTCGAGATCGTACGAGCTCGAGAAGATGCGCTGGAACACCGCGATGTTGCCCGTGTAGTAGTCGAGCGCGGACGAGAAGGAGTAGGCGTAGTTGTCGTTGGGGCAGCCGGTCACCACGTCGTCCGTGCCGTCCCCGTCGATGTCCCCCGCGATCGCCCAGCGCAGCGCGTCGTCGTCGGTGTCTCCCTCGAACCGGGCCCGGTAGGTGCTCGCGACCGCGACCGAGCCGGTCAGGCCGCTCCCCCCCGCGAGGAGGTAGGCGTAGCCGGGGATCGGCGACGAGGTGGAGCTGGAGGTCCCGGTGATCAGCAGGTCGCCCACGCCGTCCCCCGTCAGGTCATGCGCGGGCCCGGCCACGCGGCCGATCGGGTAGGTGCTCGCCCCCCCGGTGAGCGCGGCGGTGTCGTAGTTCACGACGGAGCCCGACGCGGCGCTGGCGGTCGGACCGCTCACGACCCAGGCGTACCCGCTGCCCACCGATCGGCTGGCCACCACGAGGTCGTCCGAGCCGTCTCCGGTGAGGTCGCCGCCGAGGGAGAGCCCGTCCCGGGCGCCGAGGCCGAGCGACGCGGTCGGGCCGTACATCACGGCGGCGGTGGCGGTGAGGATGGACATCTCGTCGAGCAGGCCGTCGCAGTCGTTGTCCAGCCCGTCGAGCGTCTCGCCGACCGGGCCGCCCGTGGCGGCGTCGGTGTCGTCGCAGTCGTCCGCGAGCGGCAGGCCATCGGCGTCCTGGTCGTCGTCGTCATCGCCCGCGCAGTCGGCGTCGATGCCGTCGTACCAGGTCTCCGGCGCGCCCGGCCACGTCCCCGCGGCGCCGTCGTCGCAGTCGGTGGAGAGGGTGGACCAGCCGGCGGCCCGGTCGCACAGGAGCCCCCTCGTCGTGGAGCCGTACCCATCCCCGTCGGCGTCCTCGTAGACAGTCGACCGCCCGGAGGCCGAGGGATCGGCGTCGTCCACGGCGCCGTCACAGTCCTCGTCGGTGTCCGCCGCGTCGCACACCTCGGCGGCGGCGGGGCTGATGGTGGGGTCCGCGTCGTCGCAGTCCGCGGAGTCCGCGGTGAGGCCGGCGGGGAGGTCGCACGCGAGCGTCGCCGCGCCGGGATCGCCGTAGGTGTCGGCGTCGGCGTCGGCGTACCAGGGCGCCATTCCCGCCGTCGACACGGAGGGGTCGTCGTCGTCCGCCGCCCCGTCACAGTCCTCGTCGACGTTGGCGCTGTCGCACACCTCGGCCCCGTCGGGGCGCACACCCGCGTCCGCGTCGTCGCAGTCGGTGTCGTCCGCCACGTGCGCGGCGGGCTGGGCGCAGGCGTTCTGGACCTCGCCGGCGTCTCCGAAGCCGTCCCCGTCGGCGTCCGCGTACCAGGGGGTGTCGGGGTTCAGCGTGGCGTCGGCGTCGTCGCAGTCGCTGGTGTCGAGGACATAGCCGTCGGGCTGCTCGCAGGAAGCGCGGGTGTCGCCGGCCGCGCCGTAGCCGTCGCCGTCGGCGTCGGCGTACCAGACGTTCGCCGGGTTGACCGTGGGGTCCGCGTCGTCACAGTCGCCGTCGAGGGCGACGTACCCGGCGCTCACCTCGCACGCGTTGACCGGCTCCGCCCCGTACCCATCGCCGTCCCCGTCGTGGTACACGGTCGTCCCGCCCGACAGCCCCGGATCCGCGCTGTCGGAGAGGCCGTTGCAGTCCTCGTCGACGTCGCTCGGATCGCACACCTCGGTGGCGCCCGGGTTGATGCTGGCCACGTTGTCGTTGCAGTCGTCGTCGTAGGTGTAGCCGTCGTCGTCGATGTCCTGATCCTCGAAGATCCCGGGCTTCTCGTCGGTGTCTCCGGTGGAGGGCCCGGCGCAGGCGAGGATCAGGGCGAGGGAGGCCGCCGCGGAGAAGGGAAGCAGGCGCATCAGGGGCTCGAGGGGGCCGTACGGTAGCCCAGAATGGGCTCCTGTTGCAGCCCTTTCAGATCCGGTCCACCACCAGGAACGTCGGGTACTCACACGCGCTCTCCTCTCCGGAGGCTTCGAACCAGCCGAGATCGTCGGCCTCGTACACGAGGTTCACGCCGCCGTCCCAACACTGGCTCCACCGCTCCACCGTGGTGCCGAGGAACCCGCCGGTCACCGTCGCGTCCGAGCGGCCCCCGACACCGACATTCCACCGCGTGCGGATGGCGTAGTCCTCCGCCACGCCGTCGTCGTTCAGATCGGCGGAGGTCTGGTATTGGAAGTCCCCTTCGCCCGCGATCAGCTGGTAGGCGTACTGCGCGGTCAAGGGGGGCTCGATGCCGGCGGTCACCCCGGCGATGTCGACCAGCAGATCGATGCCGACGCGGTTGTCGTAGTCCACCGTGAGGGTGCCGCGCGCCGGATCCCCCACGAGCGCCGCGAGCTCGTCGAAGATCCAGGTGAATTGGCCATCACCCGCCGCCACCGAGGGCCCCGCGTAGTGCGTGCCCGTCACGTAGGAGAGCCGGGTGCTGGGCGTCAGCGCGTCGAGCGACCAGTCGAACCGCCCCTGGCCCGTGCGGTTGCTCTGGAGCTCGATCTGCACGTCCCCGAGCCAGTCGTAGGGCCCCCACCGCCGCCCGTCCGGCGTGCGGCCCGACGGGAGCACGGTGCGGACGTAGTCGATGGTCGCGAGCAGCTCGAGGAGGGGGGTGTTGACGCCGGTCGAGACGTCGTGGGACACCGCGAGGAGCCGCGGCGCGCGCTCCAGCCAGTCCGCCTCTCCCGAATCCGCGGAGGGGTCGAGCAGCACGGGTTCGAGGAGCACCGTGTGGCGGGCCTCGGAGGGGAGCGAGTCGAGGAACTCGGCGTCCTCCAGCAGGAAGGCGTTGGAGATGTCGCCACAACCGAGGAGCAGGGCCAGGGGGAGGGTGCGCATCGGGGCCGCCAGGGACGGGGAGGGGAGGGCGTGC
Organism: Pseudomonadota bacterium; assembly: GCA_030685065.1. GTDB lineage: Bacteria > Myxococcota_A > UBA796 > UBA796 > SXON01 > CAJBVW01. The sequence goes on from JAUXQH010000174.1 coordinate 20,876, forward strand.
GGGGGAGGCGAGGTGCGCATCTAGAACCGGTAGCCGATCGCCAGCAGGAGCTCGTTGTAGCTCATGCCGAGGTCGCGCCCGTCGACGACGTACGGGAGGTAGTGGGTGCGGAGGGCGAGCTCCAGCTCGAACCGGCGCGGGTACCAGCCGGTCCAGGCCACGAGGCCCGGCGCGATGGTGAAGAGCTCCTGGGCGTCCGTGTCGCTCGCGAGGAAGCTGCGGTTCAGGTAGATGCCCTGCAGGTGGATGCCGGCCCCGATGCGGAAGGGCGCCTCGCGCGTGGCGTATCCGCCGCCCAGGCCCACCCCGACCACGTCGAGCCGCACGGGCACCCCGTACGGGAGCTCCGCGAGGGTGAGCTGCCCGAACCCGGTCCCCGCGACGACATCGACGGAGGCCCACTTGCCGTCCCGCCAGTTGAAGCGCGACTCGGCGCCGGCCGCGAGGGTCCGCGGAAAATACTGGGCCTCCACCGCCTCGTCCGTGAAGGCGCGCGCCCCGAGCACGGTCCGCACGGACACGCGGGGCAGGTTGCCCGCGCGGATCAGCTTCTGGACGGAGCCCTTGGCCACGTCGTCCTCGTACTCGAGCGCGCGGAACGCCGGCGCGCCGAGGCGGACGCTGCTGCCGCGAGCGAGTGATACATCGGCCACCGCGAGATGTGTCGGATACCGGCGCTGCACGAGGTAGTGGCCGGGCCGGAGCGCGAGCTGACGGTCCACGGACGCCGCGCCGACGCCCCCCACGTCCACCTCGGCCAGGAACATCCGGCGCTCCACGTCGAACACCGCGAACGAGCCAGGGTTCTCCGCCGAGAAGACGAGGAAGGCGCCCGTGCGGTCGAGCTCGGTGAGGACCAGGTCCCCGGTGCCGGACAGCTTGGAACCGTAGGTCGGATGTTGGGGGCCGCCCCGGGTGCCGGCGGTCCGATACAACGTCTCGTGAAACACGTGTTGATACGTTTCACTCAGCGTCACCCGGCCATCGCCGTCCGCGTCCCCGGCGCCGGTGAGCGCGCTCGCCAGAAAGTGCGTGAAGTAGGACCCCCCGATCTCGTCGCTCTCCTGGCTCGCCTCATCGCCGGTCGACGACGTGATGATGTACGAGCCCGCGGTGTCGAGCCGCTCGGAGAGGTCCACCACGAACGGCGGCGCGATCGTGCCGCCCTTCATGCGCGTGAGCGCGCCGCTCTGGCAGGCGTCCACCAGGGCCACGCGCACGTCGGCGCCGCTCCGCTCCAACAGCTCCTCGAGCTCGTCGTACGTCAGCCACGTCCGGCCGAGCTGAAGCTGGTCGGCGTCGCCGTGGCCCGAGTAGTAGAAGTACAGCACCGTCTGATCGCCGCGCGCCTTCGCCTCGGAGATGGGGGTGCGGAGCGCGCCGAGCGTGGTGAGCAGCTCGCTGCGGTTCCGCCCGAGCAGCATGCGCACGTCCCCCTCGGCCACATCGCCCAGGGCGGTGAGGACCGAGCGCACCTTCTTGGCGTCCTGCTCGGCGAAGTAGAGCGGGCGGCTGTTGGCGAATCCGTCGTTGTTGCCGACGATCACGGCCCAGCGCTGCACCTCGGCGCTCGCGCGGGGGGCGAGCAGGAGCAGGGACGAGAGGAACACGCTCACTCCTTCTCCAGGAGCAGGGCCGACACGGAGGGATCTCCGTCCGCGAACGCTTCGAGCGCGGCGGCGCCGCCCTCGTCATACACGCGCTCGGCTGTCTCCCGCGCGCGGGACGCTCCCCACTCGCCGCCGAAGAAGCCCAGGAACACCTCGGGCCCGGGGGCGTCGTCCAGCAGGATGGAGCTGTCGAGCACGTGGCGATCCCCCGGGGTGATGGGGACGCCCGCCTCGCCCGCCTCCGGGTAGTACAGGGTGAGGTGTCCCAGCCCGTCGATGGAGAGCAGCACGAGCCGATCCTCGGCCGCCCGGTAGGTGAACTGCAGGCGGTCTCCCTCGTGAAACACGGCGTCGGGATCGCCCGGATAGACCTGGTCGTCGCGGAGCAGGTAGAAGCCGAGGTCGGCTTCGCCCTTCATGCGGTTGCCACGCTCCAGAAGAGCGGTGCCCTTCGGCACGATGAGGAAAAGCGCGGTGGCCACCACCAGCAGGGGCACCGCGTAGAGTACCCGCCGCCACCACGGAGCGGCCACCGTGGCGGGCCGCGCGGGGGGATCCTCCAACCGCTCCGACCGGGCGCGGATCGCCTCGAAGTCGAAGGGCTCCACCCGGCCGCGCTCGGCTTCGAGGCCGGCGAGCCAGGCTGATACACCTGATACATCTGATGCGTTTGATACATCTGATACATCTGATACATCTGATACATGTGGCGCCGAGGTCTCGCCGGTCGCGTGGCGTGCGAGCGCGAGGCGAGAGGGGCGGGTGCCGCCGTTCAGCCTGGTTCCGCGAGGGTCGCTCATGCGAGCCCCCGATCGAGCAGCGCAGCGAGGAGCCACAGCGCCAGCGCCGCCGGGAGGGCGACCCCCAGCGTGCGGCGCGCACGCTTGAAGAAGGCGTCGACGCGTTTCCTGAGCGTCGGGACCGAGATGCCTACGTGCACCGCGGTCTCTTCCCTCGTCATGTCGTCGAAGTAGAGGTGGAGCACGATGCGCCGCGTCTCGTCGTCCGCGCCTTCGAGCAGGGCCCGAACCGTGTCGGCGTCCAGGCCGTCCCCCTCGGGGGCGGGCGCGTATCCTTCCCCCACGATGGCCTCCCGGCGGTCGACGTGCTTCTTCGCGTGCCCCTTCCGGTCCCGCAGGCGGTTGAGGCAGTAGTTGGTGGAGATCTGGTACATCCAGGTCAACGGCGAGGACTGTTGTTGAAACTGGTCCCAGCTGCGCAGAACCCGGGCAAAGGTCTCCTGGACGGCGTCGGCGGCGTCCTCGTCGGTGCCGAGGATGGAGCGCGCGCGGTAGTGCAGGACATGGGCATAGCGCTCGTACAGCTCCCGGATCTCGGCCTCGGTTGCAGGCATTCGAACTCTTCGCCTCCTTGGACCCCGGGCGGGCCCGGTGTCGAAAGGAATTCTACCTCTGCCGGACGTCCGGAGTGAGGCCCCCTCCTCGCGGGGGGCAGGGCCTGCTCGCCAGGTGACCTCGGGGCCCCGTGCCTACGTTCCGGTGGCACACCAAGGGGGCATCAAGCATGGCAATCCAGGAGCCCGAGAACATCTCGCGGGACGCCGCAGTCGTCGCGCTGTTCGACACTCACCTCGCGGCCGAGAACGCGGTGAAGCAGCTCCAGCGGGAGGGCTTCCCGATGAACCAGCTCTCCCTCGTCGGGAAGGACTACCACACCGAAGATCACGTCATCGGCTACTACAACGCCGGGGAGCGGATGAAGTTCTGGGGCCGGCTCGGCGCGTGGTGGGGCGGGATGGCCGGGCTCCTGTTCGGCTCCGCGTTCCTGCTCGTTCCGGGAGTCGGGCACCTTTTCGTGCTCGGTCCCCTGGCCCATTGGATCATGGCGGGCCTCGAGGGAGCGGCGGTAGCTGGCGGCGTCAGCGCGCTGGGCGCCGGGCTCGTGAGCCTCGGCATCCCGAGGAACTCGATCGTCCAGTACGAGTCCCAGCTCAAGGCGGGAAAATTCCTGGTGGTCGCCAGCGGCACGAACAAGGACGTGCTTCACGCACGCGATCTGCTGCGGAACACGAGCCCGTCCGAGTGCCGGGACTTCCAACGGGTGCCCGAGCCCGCCTGACCCGAGCGGGGGGAGATGCCGCTGGGATGGCCCGCGGCCCCTACGGGCACGCCGACGCGAGATCGTACGCCACGTCTACCGCGGCACCGGGGGCCAGGGTGTCGACCACGACGACGTTCGAGGACGCGTCATAGGACCAGCCGCCCGCCAGCGCCACGCCGTCGACCGTCACGACGATGCTCGCGGCCACGGGGTCTGCCGAGAGCGGGAAGGACCAGGTGTAGGCGAGCGAGGCCGCGGCGAGCGCGGCGAGGCGATCGCCCCAGTCACCGGCGCAGATGGAGAGCGCTTCTCCCCCGGTGGCCGCGATGGCCTCGGCATATCCGTCTGCGCCCTCACTGCATCCGTCCAGATCGACGATGCCCGACACCACGAGCAGCGACGGACGGGTGACGTGGGACTCGAAGCGGGGCAGGTACCAATCCCAGGTCCAGGCGCTCGCGTACTCCGGCGAGCGCTCCGGCTCGTCCGACACCACGATCACGTGCAGGAGCGCATCCTCGCGGAGGAACCCCGCGTTGCAGTCGCCGCTCCCTGTCTCGTCGAGCGCGGCGTCGACGAGGCGGAACAGGGCCTCGTCGTAGACGATGTCCAGATCGGCGCCGAAGGACACCGCGGCCCCAAAAGCGGTGGCGATGTCCGCGGTGCTCGAGTCGAGCACGCCGCCGTTCAGGCACCCGCCGTCGGTCGTGACCACGCCGATGTGCCAGCCCGTGGTGACCGTGCCCATGCGGTCGATGAACGTGGAGAACGCGGCGGCGAGGCCGGCGGCGTCGTCGGTCATCGACGTGGAGCGATCGATCGCGAAGAGCACGTCCACCGGGGGATCGGCCTCGGTCAGGAAGTGGTCGAGTCCGGTCCCCCCGCCGAGCCCCTCGCCCGATTGGGTCGCGGTGAGGACCCCGCGGGGGTCGTCGGAGGTGACGGAGAGTACGCCCTCGCCCATCCCGGCGGCGGACGGGGAGAACGTGACGACGCCCGTGGTGTATGCGTACGGAGCGAGCGTCAGCGGGGGGGCGCTGTCGGGGACGAAGGAGAATCCGGGGCCCGCGTACGCCAGATCCTCGACGGTGAGATCGACAGCGCCGACGTTCTGGAGGGTCAGCGTCACGCTGTCCCCGCAGCCGAGGGGGAGCGAACCGAACGCCCAGGGGTCGGGCGTGATCACGAGGCTCGGCACGTGGCCATCCCCCACGAGATCGACGGTCACGGACGGGTGCTCCGCGTCGTCCGAGGCGATCGTCGCGACAGCGGACTGCTCCCCGGGCGCCATCGGGGCGAACACCACGCCGATCTCCCGGAACTCGCCGGGCAGAAGATCGAAGCCCTCCGCGCCGTCGACGAGGGTGAACGAGCCGGTGCCATCGAGGCCGATGGAGGTGACCCGGAGGGCGGTTTCACCCACGCTGGTCACCGTGAAGGGCAGGGTGACGGCCTCACCGGGCCCGACGCTCCAGAAGTCGAGCCGCGAAGGGCTCACGACGATGGCCGGCCACGCGTCGGCGGCGTCCTTTTCGAGAGCCTTGAGCCCGGTGTCCGAGCAGCCTTGGAGCGTGAGGAGCGCGAGGAGTATCACCGTGACACTCGATACCCGATCGCCGGGGTCACGGTGGGAAGGAGCACGGGCCCGGTGAGGTCCCCGTCGAGCCAGAGGGCGCTCAGGGTGACGTGCCCCTCGAGCTGACCCGGGCCGAGGCGGCCCACGATCCCGCCCGAGACGAACCCGCCGCCGGCCGCGCGGGTCTGTCGCGTCTCCGGGAAGGCGGCCCCGAGGGCTTCGCCGGACACGACGGCCTCACTGAGGGCGAACACGGGGCCCGCGGAGAGCTCGGGCGAGAGGCGCTCCTGCCAGGGCAGGATCCGCACCCGGAGGCCAGGCGCCACGGTCAGCGTGCTCAGGGCGAGCTCCCACCGATAGCCCTCCGGAAAGGCGGGATCGGAGGCGGTCCGGGTGGTGTGGAACCCGGCGTATTGAATCCCGAGGAACGGCTGGAGGCGACCGCGCGCGCCGAGGATCGCCCCGGCCTCGATCCCCGGTGACAGCGAGGCGCCGAGCCCGGCGAACGCGAACCCCTCGCCGATGCTCGCGCCGACGTAGAGGCGAGGCGTCCGGATCGGGGCGGCCGTGGCCACGGGTGCCGACGCCGCCTCCGAGAGCGGCTCGGGCAGCCCCTCTTCGTCGTCCGCCCGGGCCGCGCCGGAGGCGATCAGCGCGAGCGCGAGCACACGCCAGGTCCGGCTACCAATTCGTGACATCGGTGCTCCTCGAGGCGTCCTCGTCCTCGGTCTGCCCGCCGATCACGAAGATGACGGAGGACTCCTGGGCGTACCCGGGCAGCCAGCGCGGCACGGCGAGAGACGTGCCGAGGCTGTTCCAATTCTGCACCTCCGGGAGGGGCTGGATCCCGAGCTCCGCGGAGACGCCGCTCGTGCTCGGCGAGCCGTTCGACCCACCGAACCCATAGAGAAAATCGCTCGCGGACGCCACGGCGAAGCCCGACCGCGCCGGGCTCATCGAGTCGATCTCTCCCCAGGCCACCAACGCGCCCCCCGCGCCGACCAGGCCCGAGTCGACCGTGCCGACGGTGCGCGACCGGGCCTCCCCGCCGCCGAAATACAGCCAGGTCTCTCCCGCGGCGACGACGGAGTGCCGGCTCGAGTCGACGGTCCATGCGCCGCACGCCCAGCGGGGCTCGGAGAGGGCCACCCCGGCGTCCGCCCAGTCGCCGGCGAGGTGTTCGCCGGGGCGGACGATCGTCACGTCGAGGACCTCGACGGTGTCGAGCGCCGCGCCGTCCGCGCCCCGACCGCCCGCGGCGTAGAGGTAGACGATCTCGGGGTCGGGGGTGGGGTCGGGCGCGATGGCCACGCAGGGGGATTCGCGCGACTCGAGCAACACCGGCAGGGCCGCCCACTCGCCCAGCGCGCCCTCGGGGAGCGGCGTCCGCGTGGGGTCGACCGCGAGGCCGTCGTCCCGGAAGCTCGGGGTCACGGTGTCCCCCACCCAGCCGAGGTCCCCGTCGGTGTCGGCCGCCGCGCTGCGGTACACGCGGTAGCCGACCGCGCCGTCGACCGGCGTCCAGCCGAGGGTCACGGAGAGGTCGGCGGTGCCCGGCAGGCTGAGCACGAACGGATCGCTCGGGAGGGACTCGCCGCCCGGGTTGGTCGGATCCGCGGCGGCGTAGAGGGCCGCCACGCGCCACGTCCAGTCGCCGCCGCCGAGGGCGCCGCTGTCGTCGATGGAGACGTCGTCCAGCTCGGGGATCACCTCGGGATCGAGCACATGGGCGCGCCAGGTGGTCGCGAGCGGGCCCACGCCATCGTGACCGCCGACGATGTAGACGAACTCGCCGACGATCGCGGCGGCCGCGAGCGTGATGGGGGCCGGGAGCGCGCTCGGGAGCAATTCCCACGCGCCGAGATCCCCGTAGACCCCCACCGGGGCGCGCTCGATGGAGCGGAGCGCGGACGCGCTCTCGCCGCTGTCCCCGCCCATCGCGTACACCCAACGGGCGACCGCGCTGGTCCGGCCCGCCACCGACGACGGGGCGCGCCGCGGCTCCACCATGTCGGTGCCGACGGCCCACGGAAAGAGGTTCTCCGCCGGGTTCCGGATGGAGAGGCCCGCGTACCGTGCGGAGGTGCCGTCACTGTTGGTGACGGTCACCAGGCAGATGGCCTCGTTGAAGTCGTTCGCGGGCGCCATCACGTCGATGCGGGTCCCGGTGGCGGCCACGAGGGTGGTGAGGACGGTGGTCTCCACGCCGTCCTCGCGGCACGTGAGGCTCACGGTCGGGTCTCGAAAGGAGCGCCCGGTGATCACGACGGCGCCCGGGTCGGAGTTGGGGAGGCTGGGCGGGCTCACCGAGGTCACGACGGGCAGGGGCTCCTCGGTGACGGTGAGGCCCGCCGGCAGGAGCCCGACGGTGGCGTCCGGATTGACCACCAGCACGTCGTAGAGGCCGGGCGCGAGGCCGGCGGGCACGCGCGCGGTGAGGACCGACTCGCTCCGGAAGTCCACCCCGGTGACCGCGGCGGCGGTGGTTCCGCCGGCCGTGGGCGTCACGTAGATCCGAGGGGTCGGCACGAACCCCACTTGCCCGCTCGGCGCGGGGGAGGTCGCCAGGACCGAGACGGGCGTGCTGTCGTAGGCCCAGGCGAAGGGCGGATCCAGGGCCTCGACGGCGACGGTGAGGGTGTCCGTCACGGTGAGCGCGCCCTCGAGCTCGGCGGCGCAGCCATCGACCTCCGCGATGCCGAAGGAGTAGACGCCGGCGGGCAGGCCGGCGGGCACGACGGCACGGACCCGATCGGGGTCGGCGGCATCCCAGGTGAAGGCGAGCGGCGTGAGCGCCCCCGTGTCGTCGGCGATCCACACCTCGCTGACCGCGGAGGTCGTGTCCGCGAGCCACGCGGTGACCTGCACGGACAGGCCGTCGTAGACGGTGGGCGGGTCGACGAAGAACACGTCCGGGCTGCCGATGAGATCGAGCGTGGCGGTGGCGTCGCAGCCCTCGGCGCCGCTCACCACGATGTCGACCTGCCCTTCCGGTGTGTCCGCGCCGAGCACGATGTCGAGGGTGTTCGGATCGACGACCGTGACGGAGGCGGCCGGGACGCCGCCCACGGTCACCACCGGGTCCTCCGGGAGGCGCTCGCCCGTGATCCGGACGCTGCCCCCCGCCGCGCAGGTGATCGCGGGCTCGACGAGGGTGATCGTCGGGGGGAGCTCGACGGCGATCGTGGCGGGCGCGAGCGCGAAACACGCGGCCGGAGCCGGGTTCTGGAGGGTGATGGCCACGTCGCCCAGCGCGAGTGTCGTCACGTCGATCTGGGCGGTCAGGGTGGTGCACACCGTGCCATCGTGGCTGCCCGCGAGGGGCACGCACCCGGACGCGACCGTGGCGATCGGCGCTCCCTCGCCGAGCGTGAGGGTGGGAGAGGCCCCGTCGATGGTGAGGAAGCCCGCGCCGGTGATGGTCAGCGGGACGATGCCGGCCTCGACGCAGACGCTCGCCGGCGCGAGGTCGCTCAGCTCCGGCGGGCCGGCCCAGAGGAAGGCGGCGTCGCGATGCGCGATCTGTCCGTCGGGGTTCTGCACCGCGGCGTCCCATGTGCCGGGAACCAGGCCGAGGGCCGGAGACGCGTCGAACGCGAGGGTGGCCTGGTCGATCCAACGGAGCGAGCCGTCCTCGGTGGTGAGGCGCACCGGGTCGACGATCTGGCCGTCCTCCGGCCCGTCGAGCCCGCCGGCACGCGACAACGTGAGCGTCGGCATCGTGAGCACCGGCGCGCCGAGCACGCGCGCGGGCACCGGCGCGAAGCCGGACCCGGACACGATGATGGTCACGGAAGCGCCCGCGTCACACGCGAGGTCGGGCGTGAGGCCGGTCACCGCGGGGAGGGGGCCCGTGGGAGGCGCGCACGCGGGGAGCAGGAGAAGTAGCGATAGTCGGCTTGGCACGGCTCGATATAATGCCCCGCGTTGGCTCGCCGCGAGAGGGTGTAAGGGAGGTGTATGAGAGATCGCGCCCGCCGTGGCGGGGCGAAGCTCATGCACCGCGAGCCCCTACGCGGACTGGACGGCGGGGGCGACGGTCAGCGTGACATCGAGGTTGCCACGCGTCGCGCGGGAGTAGGGGCACACCTTGTGCGCGGCCTCCATCAGCGCCTCGGCGCGCTCGGGCGCCAGGTCGGGAAAGTGCCCGACGAGCTCGACGGCGAGGCCGAAGCCGCCCTCGTCCTTGCCGATCGTGACGTGCGCGGTGATCTCGACCACGCCGACCTGGACGCGCTGCATCCGCGCGACGAGCCCGAGCGCGCTCCCGAAACAAGCGGCGTAGCCCGCCGCGAACAGCTGCTCGGGGTTCGTGCCCGGATTGCCGCTGCCGCCGAGGGCCTTGGGCATCGCGATGTCGAGGTCGATCACGCTGTCGTCGGTCTTGACGTGGCCCTCGCGGCCACCCTTGGCGCTGGCGGTGGCGGTGTAGAGGGGGTTCATGTCGGACTCTCCTGCTCCGAGCGGAGCGTGTTGGTGAGCTGATGGAGCGTGCCGCGGAGGGCGGCCAGGGCGGGGGAGGGGAGCTGGGCGCGGCTCGAGAGCGCCGCGGGGATGTGGGAGGCGGCGGCCTCGAGGGCACGTCCTGCACCGGTGAGGTGGATACGGACCACGCGCTCGTCCGCCCGGTCGCGCACGCGCGACAGCAGCCCGGCGGCCTCCAGGCGCTTGAGCACCGGCGTGAGCGTGCCGGAGTCGAGCAGGAGCCGCTCGCCGAGGCGCTTCACCGAAGCGCCGTCCTCCTCCCACAACACGAGCAGGGCGAGGTATTGCGGGTAGGTCAGGCCGAGCGGGGCCAGGAGCGGCTGGTAGGATTGGATCATCGCGCGCGACGCCGCGTACAGGGCGAAGCAGAGCTGCGCGTCGAGATGCTGGGCGCTGTTCACGGCGCCCCTATCACCCGAAAATCGATTGTGCGCAATAGGATTGATGGCGATTCAGTCTCGGTCTGGACAGTCGCCTTGCTCCAATGCGCGACAATTGCCAGGGCGCGCCCCGCGGCCACTGGCTACCCTGCGCACGCATGACGGTCACACGCTTGAAGCACGTCCCCGCGGAAGGCGTCCCCGCGGCGCGCGTTCCCGAGCAGGCCGGGCCGCGCGCGTCCGATCCGTTGGTCGGTACGTTGCTCGACGGGCGGTATCGCATCGAGGCGATGATCGCCGAGGGCGGCACCGGGCGGGTCTACCGGGCCGTCCAGGAGGCGCTGGGAAGGCCCGTCGCGCTCAAGCTCATGCATGCGTTCGCCCAGGATCCGCGGGCCGCGCGGGACTTCGCGGAGCGCTTTCTCCGCGAGGCGTCGCTCGCCGGCGCGCTGCAGCATCCGAACGTCGTGACCGTGCATGATTTCGGCTCCCTCCCGGACGGGCGCTGCTTCATCGTCATGGAGCTGCTCGCGGGGGAGAACCTCGCGGAGGTGATGCGGCGCGGGCCGCTCCACCCGCTCGACGTCACCGAGCTGTTCTGCCAGATCGTACGCGGCTTGCGCCAGGCCCACCGCGCGGGGCTGGTACACCGCGACATGAAGCCCGCCAACGTCATGATCTCTCCCGGAGAGGATCGGCGTCTCGTCGCGAAGGTGCTCGACTTCGGGTTGGTCAAGGGCATCGTCGCCGACCCCCTCCCGGGCGGCGGGCCGGTCACCGACAGCGCGCCCGACATCACCCAGGTCGGTTCGTTCCTCGGCACGCCGCAGTACGTCTCCCCCGAACAGGCCACCGGCCGCGTCGCGGACGCCCGCGCCGACCTGTACGCCGTCGGGGTGATGCTGTACCGCGCGTTGACCGGGGTGCTGCCGTTCGACGTGCGCGGGTCCGCGGCGGCGGTCGCGGCCCACGTGCATGACGCGGTGCCGCCGATGGGGACACGCGCCCCCCAAGTGGCCGTGCCGCCCGTCCTCGAGGCGATCACCCTCCGCTGCCTGCAGAAGCGCCCCGGCGATCGTTGGCCGGACGCCGACGCGCTGCTCGACGCGCTCCTCGCCGCGCAGGCGTCGCTGACCGACGCCGCGGTCCCAGCGCCGGGCCCCGCGCCGCTCGAGGCCACCCTCGCGCCGCATGTCGCCGATACGCCGCTCACGCCGGGCCCGGGGCGCGGCCTCCTCGTGGGCGGGCTCCTGGCGGCCCTGGTGGCGGTGGTGCTGGCGGCGGCCATCGGCGGCGCCGTATTGTGGCGCACCCACGGCTCCCCACCCGTCGCCGCGACGCCGGTCCCCGAGCCGCCGGCCGAGCCCGTCCTCGACCCGGCCGACGCCGACGTGATCTTCGCCGCTGTCCCGCCGGGCGACATGGAGATCGTCCCGGCGACGCGAGAGGTGTGGCTCCTGCTGTCGAGCGAGCCCGCCGGTGCCGACGTGGCGCTCGATGGCCTCGTGCTCGGCTCGACCCCCCTCGCGCGCCGGCTCGACGTGGGCCCCGGGCCGAGCGCGCGCACGTTCGTGGTCCGCCGGAAGGGGTATGCCGAGGCGCGCGTAGAGGTCGACCTCTCCGGGGAGCAGGCCACCGCCGACGTGCGGCTCGAGCGGCTGGCGAGCAACAAGGCGGCGAAGGCCCCCGCCGAGTCTCCGTCCGAGGCGGCTCCCGCCCTGTCCGGCGTCGTCGCGGACAACGTCCGGTTCACCGGCCCCGAGGCGACGGCGGCGGCCCGCTTCGTGAACACCGCGTCGCACAGCGAGCTGCTGGGGGCGGGCATCGCGCCCCGCCAGGTCGCGATCATCCTGGAGAAGCGCCCCTTCAGCGACGTGGCGATGCTCGCCGAGGTGCCGTTCATCGGCGACAAGACGATCGAGTCGGTGCGCGCAGCCGCGCGGAAGGCGTTGTCGGGGGGCTAAGGCCGCCGCGCTGCCGCGGCCGCCCTCACCGATACAGCCACACCCGGAGGAGCGACAGGAGCTGCTCGGTGTCCACCGGCTTCGGCATGTAGTCCGACGCGCCGACCTCGATGCAGGCCTCGCGGTCGCCCTTCATCGCCTTCGCGGTGAGCGCGACCATCGGCAGCTGGGCCCAGGCGGGGTTCGCGCGGATGCGCCGCATGGCCTCGTAGCCGTCCATCTCCGGCATCATCACGTCCATGAGCACGATCTCGACGTCGGGATGTTGTTGGAGCATCTCGATCGCCTCCCGCCCGTTGGTCGCGTGGATGACGTTCATCTCCTGGTGCTCCAACACGCTGGTGAGCGCGTAGAGGTTTCGGGCGTCGTCGTCCGCGACGAGCACCTTTCGGCCGGCGAGCACGGCGTCGACCCGGTTCTTCCGCTCGACGATGGCCTGCTGCGGCGCGGGGAGGCTGCTCGGGGCGCGGTGCAGGAGGAGGGAGGTTTCGGCAAGCAATTGCTCCGCCGACTGCGCGTCCTTCACGATGATCGACGTGGTGACCTCGCGCAGCTCCTTCTGCTGCCCGGGGCTCAGATCCCGGCCGGTGTAGATCACGACCGGCAGGTTCCGGACATCGAGCTCGGCCTTCATCCGGGCGAGCAGCTCGACACCGTTGATGTCCCCCAGCCCGAGATCCAGGACCATGCAGTCGAAGGTGGCCTCCCGGAGCGCGGCCATCGCTTCCTCCCCGGAGGCGACGGCGGTGGACTTCACGTCTCCGTTGCCGATGAGCTCACCGAGGGCCGCTCGTTGCAGGTCGTCGTCCTCGACGATGAGCAGCCGCTTGACCGGGCGCTCTACGTAGGCGGCGAGCGCGGCGAGGGAGGTGTCGAGGTTGGCCTCGGTGACCGGCCCTTGCAGGAACGCGAAGGCGCCGACCTTGGCCGCACGCACCGCGTGGTCTCCGTCCGCCACGAGCTGCACCGGGATGTGGCGGGTGAGGGGGTCGTGCTTGAGCCGATCGAGCACGTTCCAGCCGTCGATGTCCGGAAGCGGGAGACTGAGGAGGATCGCGGTGGGTCGGAGGCGTCGGGCGAGCGCGAGGGTGGCGTCGCCCCGCGCGGCGCGGAGCACCTTGAAGCCGGCCACGCGTCCCCGTTGGATGGAGAGCGCCGCCAGGGTGTTGTCGGCCTCCCCGATCAGCAGCACGCGGTCCGTCGGCGCGAGGCCCGCGCGGTCGTCCGCGATGGTGGACTGCGGCGCGAGGGAGTCGAGGTGCGCCGCGGGGGACGAGCGCGTCGGGCGGGGGCTCTCGGCGCCGTCTGCCTTCCGGGCGCGCTTGGCTCCGGGTGCGGCCGCGACAGGCGCGGACTCCGAGGGCGCGGAGGACGGGCCCGGGAGCTCGTCTTCGGGGGTGCACGTCGGGTCCTCGGGCACGTAGAGAGTGAGCTCGCTGCCCTCGTCGACCGTGGATTCCACGGTGATCTCCCCGTGAAGCAGGCCCGCGATCTCGCGGCTGATCGACAGGCCGAGGCCAGTGCCCCCGTAGCGGCGGCTGGTCGTCATGTCGGCCTGCTGGAAGGCCTCGAAGATGAGCTGCAGCTTGTCGGAGCGGATGCCGATGCCGGTGTCCGAGACCGAGAAGGCGAACACGCGGCGCGCCGTGTTGAGGTGCACGTTGTTGGGCCTCCAGCCCGAGGTCGCCATGCGCACACGGAGCACGACCTTTCCGGTTTCGGTGAACTTGAATGCGTTCGAGAGCAGGTTCTTGAGCACCTGCTGGAGCCGCTTCGCGTCCGTTTGCAGGGCGTCGGGCAGGCCGCCGTCGAAGTCCATCTCGAAGGTGAGCCGCTTCTGCATCGCGACGTGACGGAACGTACGGTCCACGTAGTCCCGCAGGTCGGCGAACAAGAGCTCCGACACGTCGAGCGACATGGTCCCGGACTCGATCTTCGCCAGGTCGAGGATGTCGTTGATGAGGGTGAGCAAGTCGGTGCCCGCGCCGTGGATGGAGCGCGCGAACTCGATTTGACGGGCGGAGAGGTTGGCCTCGTTGTTGTCGCCCAGGAGCTTGGCGAGGATGAGCAGGCTGTTCAGCGGCGTACGCAGCTCATGGGACATGTTCGCCAGGAACTCGGACTTGTACTTCGACGTGAGCGCGAGCTGCTCGGCCTTCTCTTCGAGGTGGTTCCGCGCGAGCTCGACCTCCTTGTTCTTGAGCTCGACCTCGGCCTTCTGCTCGGAGAGCATGAGGGCCTTCTCCTCGAGCTGCTCGTTCGTCTGTTGCAGCTCTTCCTGTTGTGCGCGGAGCATCTCCTCGGACTTCCGGAGCGTGCCCGCCTGCTGCTCGAGCTGCTCGTTGGTCTGCTTGAGCTCGCCCTGCTGGGACTGGAGCTCCTGGGTGAGCGTCTGCGACTGCTTGAGCAGCTCCTCCGTACGCATGTTCGCGGCGAGCGTGTTGAGCACGACGCCCAGGCCCTCGGTGAGCTGGTCGAGGAACGTCTGGTGGATGTCACTGAACTTGTTGAACGAGGCGAGCTCGACGACCGCCATCACCTTTCCTTCGAAGATGACCGGCAACACGATGAGGTTGGCCGGCACCGCGGAGCCGAGGCCCGAGGTCACCCGGACGTAGTCTCGCGGGACCTCGGTGATGAGGATTCGCTCCTTCTCGAGGGCACACTGGCCGACCAGGCCCTCGCCCGGGAGGAAGCGGTTGGAGAGCTGCTTGCGCCGGGTGTAGGCGTAGGTGGCGAGCAGCTGGTACGCCTGTTCGTCGTGACTGGTGTCGGAGATGTAGAACACGCCGTGCTGCGCCGAGACGACCGGCGCGAGCTCCGAGAGCAGCATGCTCGCGACCGTGTTGAGGTCCCGCTCGCCCTGGAGCATCCGGGTGAACTTGGCGAGGTTCGTCTTGAGCCAGTCCTGCTCGGTGTTCTTCTGCGTGGTCTCCTTCAGGTTGAGGATCATCTCGTTGAGGTTGTCCTTCAACGACTCGACCTCGCCGCGGGCCTCGACGGTGATCATCCGGGTCAGGTCACCCTTGGTGACGGCGGTCGCGACTTCGGCGATGGCGCGGACCTGGGTGGAGAGGTTGGCCGCGAGCCCGTTCACGTTGTCGGTCAGGTCGCGCCAGAGCCCTGCTGCGCCCGGCACGTTCGCCTGGCCACCGAGCTTGCCGTCGATGCCGACCTCGCGCGCAACCGTCGTGACCTGGACGGCCAGGACCGCGAGCGTGTCGATCATCGCGTTGATGGTGTCGGACAGCTCCGCGATCTCGCCCTTGGCATCACCCGTGAGCTTGCGGCGGAGGTCACCGTTCGCGACCGACGTCACCACCAGCGCGATGCCGCGGACCTGGGACGTGAGGTTGGCCGCCATGGAATTCACGTTGTCGGTGAGATCCTTCCAGGTGCCGGCCACCCCCTTGACCTGGGCCTGCCCGCCGAGCTTGCCCTCCGTACCGACCTCGCGGGCCACGCGGGTGACCTCGGAGGCGAACGAGTTGAGCTGATCCACCATCGTGTTGGTGGTGTTCTTCAGCTCGAGGAATTCCCCCTGTACGTCGATCGTGATTTTGCGCGACAGGTCCCCGTTCGCGACGGCGGTCGTCACCTCGGCGATGTTGCGCATCTGGCCGGTCAGATTGGCGGCCCAGAAGTTGACGTTGTCGGTCAGATCCTTCCAGGTGCCGGCGACCCCCTTCACCTGGGCCTGCCCGCCGAGCTTGCCCTCAGTGCCGACCTCGCGCGCCACGCGGGTGACCTCGGAGGCGAACGAATTCAGCTGGTCCACCATGGTGTTGATGGTGTTCTTCAGCTCGAGGAATTCGCCTTTGACATCGACCGTGATCTTGCGGGAGAGGTCCCCGGTGGCGACCGCGGTGGTCACCTCGGCGATGTTGCGCATCTGGCCGGTCAGGTTGGCCGCCATGAAGTT
>JAUXQH010000002.1 GCA_030685065.1 Pseudomonadota bacterium
GTCCTCGACGAACGCAAAAAACGGCGCGCGCGCCGTCGCAACCCGTGGCATCCTCGCCGCCCAATCGCCCAATGCCGAAGCTCAAACCCGACGGACGCCGACCCCGGAGCGGGCAATCGACCCGGCGTGGCGCGGCGGCCCCCGCCTCCTCGCGACGGGTACGACTACCCCTCCACGAACTTGACCCCCGCCACGTCGATCGCGAAGGTCTTCTGCGGGCCGACGATCGCGGAGGGGTCCCGCCCCGCGTCCTCGGCGTAGTGGCGCGCCTCCTCCTCCGGAAGCTCGACCACCCCGAAGGTGCCCTTGATGTGGACCTTCTTCCCGCCCGCGTCCTTCGGGAGGAAGATCTTGTAGTCCTTGTCCTTCACCATCACGTTCACCGCGGGGTCGGCGGTGGCGATGGTGTGCCAGCACCCTTTCTTCTGGCAGACCTCCTTGACCACGCCCTCGGCCACCACGTCCTTGCCGTCCCACGCCGTCGGGTTGGCGACCAATTGGTCGATCGGCACGATGTCCGTGACGGTGAACGCCTCCCCCAGCGCGACATGCCACTCGGCCGGCGCGGAGGGCGCGGCGGCGGGAGCGGGAGCGGCGGCAACGGGAGGGGCGGGGGCAGGCGCCAGGGGGGCGGCGGGCGAGCAGGCGAACAAGAGGGTGAGCAACATGGGGGCCGCCTATCCGCTCGCTCGGCGCTCGGCCTCGTGGACAGGCGTTCAGTGTCAAGATAGGGGCGGGGGATGCCCCCCATCGGCCCCGAGCATCGCGCCGCCCTCGCCGCGCTCCGCACCCTCCCCTCGATTGGCCCGAGCCTCGCGCAGGACCTGTGGAGCCTCGGCTTCCGCGCCCCGGCGGACCTCGTGGGCGCCGACCCCATGGAGATGTATCGCCGCCTCGAGGCGATCTCGGGCGGCGGTCAGGACCCGTGTGTGCTCGACTCCTTTCGGTGCGCGGTCTACGCGGCGAGCACGCCCGACCCCGACCCGGAGCAGCTCAAGTGGTGGACATGGTCGCGGGCGCGGCTCGCGGGGGAGCTCCCGGGGCACCGGTGACCGCCCGAGCTCCTACGGGCAGCCCTCAGGCCAGCGGCGGAGCTGGTGGATCTGCAGCGCGTCGAGCTCCAGGCGATAGGCGACCCCCTTCGGCGTCGCGACCTGCACCGTCGCGGAGCAATCGAGGTTGAGCGTTCCGTGAGAGAGCAGTACGCGCAGGCGCCCGCTGCTGGGGAGGTCAACGTCGGTCGAGGGGAGCATCAGCGTGTAGTTGACGAGCTGGGCGGCGCACCACTCCGCGAAACACTCGGGGCGCTCCCAGCGCACCTCGAGCCACTGGACCGTGCGCGAGCTCCCGATGGCGAAGCTCGGATCGTCGCCGAAGGGGCCCTGGGCGCGGAGGAGGGAGGAGCGCCACCGGGGCACGTGGGGCGCGCGCGCGCGGAGCGGCTCCACGCCATCCGATACGCCCGCGGGGCCGCCGAGGCGCTCGGGCGCGTTCCACGTGCGGCTCTCGGGGAACCAGGGGACGGTGTTCGCGAGCGGGTCGTACGGAACGAGGGTCCTCCGGGAGCGGTGCCCGGGAAACGGCGGCGCGAGGCTGCCGGCGGGCAGCGTGGGCGCGTTCGGCGGGGAGACGAGGGCAAGGCGCTGAACGACCTCGGCGGCGGTGAGGCGCCGCGCCGGGTCTCGGAGCGTCATGTCGCGGATGAGCGAGCGGAGGCCCTCGGGCTGGTCCGCCGGCAGGTCGAGGAACTCGGTCTGCGCCTTCTCGCTGAGGACGCGGACCATCTGCTGCTGGAAGCTCCCCGCGTGCATCGGGTAGGCCTGGCGCCCCAGGAGCAGCTCCCAGAACACGACGCCGGTGGAGTACACGTCCCAGCGCATCGGGTCCAGCGTGGCGGGCGCGAGCCACTCGGGCGGGACGTACGCGATCGATCCGCAGGCCTGGCCCACGGTCGTGAGGTTGAGCCCGTCCGACTCCGTCGCGATGCCAAAGTCGACGATCTTCACGATGCCGTCGGCTTGGAGGATCAGGTTGGCGGGCTTGATGTCCCGGTGCCGAACGCCGCGCGCGTGCAGGTAGGCCAGCGCCTCGGCCACCTGGCGCAGGAGCGGCAGCGCGCCGTCGGGCTCGATGGGGCCGGCGTGCAGCCGACGCTCGAGGTCCATCCCGTCGACGAACTCCATCTCGAGGTAGGGCGTGGGCCCGTCCATCCGGATGTTCCGCACCTTCACGATGCCCGGGTGGTCGAGCGAGAACAGGATCTCCGCCTCGCGGACGAACCGCGCCTTCGCGGTCTCGGAGCACCGGAGACTCGGGTCGAGCACCTTCACCGCCGCCAGGATCCGGGCGGCGTTGCGGTTGTGGCACCGGTAGACCGAGCCCATCCCCCCCGCGCCGAGCGGAGCGTCGACGATCCAGACGTCGATTTCCTCACCCTTCTGCATCATGCCGCGGTCGGCGCCCCCGGCGCGCGCAGCCACGCCCGCCGTGGATCGTGGGGGCGCGGGCTGCGCGGGAGCGGGGAGCAGCGGGGGGGCGCCCGACGGGGAGGCGCGGCGAGCAAAATCACGGAATAACCGGCATTGCAAGCTACTAAGCACCGACAGTCACGAAAGGTCGGCGCGCCGGGGAGTCACCCGGCGAGCGAGGGCAGGAGAGACGGCACAGGCTCGTTACCCGGCGTAGGCCAGAACACCGCCCCCGCGGGCAACGGCTCGGATGCATCGGTCAGTGCCCGCACGTCCGGCGCCACGTCCGCGTCGAACGCCCCCACGATCTCCCTCATCGCTGCTCCGTCCATCGCCACCGCGCCTCCGCCGGGTCGGGGAGCCAGGCCTCCGCCTGCTCCTCTCCCCTCACCCACTGCAGGAACGCGGTGGTGGCGGTGGCGATGATGGGGTGCGCCACGGTGGCCGAGAGGAAGGGCGGCGAGCACTCGTCGTACGTCGGCAGGATCGTGCAGGCGTCCGAGAAGGTGAAGTGGCCGGCGCCCTCGACCTCGCCGAGGAACCGCGGCGCCACCGCGAGGTCGGAATAGATCGGGGTGACCTGGCCCTCCATCGTCGTGATCGTGTCGAGGCTGCCGCCCATCACCATCATCGGCACCGCGATGTCCGCGAGCCCGCCCACCAGCACCTCGTAGCCGGCCGGCGCCATCGGAACGGCGGCCCAGACCCGCGGATCGCCAAGGTGGAGCAGGGTCTCGCCGGCCTCGGCCATGGCGCCCGCGAAGTCGTCGCAGAGCCACTCGTCCGAAGGGGTCGCGCACCACTCGGCCGAGGCCGCCGCGTCGAGCGTGGCGCCCGCGACCACGAGCGTGGTGTAGCCGCCGAAGGAGTGCCCCGCGATGGCGTATCCGGCGTCCGGATCCACACACCCCTCCAACAGGCCACCGGGCGCCGCGGCCACGTCGACCAGCCAGTCATAGGCCGCCACCGCGTCCACCGGGCGGCGCAGGGTCAGCTCGCCGCGCGAGCTGCTGTCGTCGAAGAGGGTGTTGCCGGGGTGATCCGGCGCGACGACCACCCAGCCGTGCGTGGCGAGGTGCTCGGTCAGGAAGATGGACTGGTAGCGAACCCCGCCGTTGCCGTGAGAGAACACGAGCACCGGCCGCGGAGCCGAACAATCCGGCACCCCGTCCTCGCGCGCGGCGCCCTCGAGCAGGTCGTCGTAGCGATACGGATCCGTGTCCGCCTCGGACGCAGGGAACCACACTTGTACGGTGTAGGCCAGGCCCTCTGGATCCGCCACGGTGGAGGCCCCGACGAAGCTGGCCTCTTCCGTGCCGGCGATGAACGGCCCCGGGGCATCGGGGGGGTAGAACGTGGGGTCCGCGCCCGTGTCGAGCCCCGCCCCGGTGTCCTCCGGCATGGCACAAGCGAGCAGGATGTACACCACGGGGCCTCCCGCCCAGCGTTGGGCGCGCACGTCAATAACCTGCGCATTCGGACGCCACGGGCCCCGTGCGCGAGGCGAAGCCCGTTCGCCACAGGATAGGCGGGCGGCCACCCGGAGCCTCCCGTGCGTCCCACGACCATCGACGGCGTGCTCCTCGAGCTCGACCGACAGGTCGCCGTCGCCCGCGCGGCCCGATCTCCCCTCGGGTATTTTCCCGCGCTCTACCGCAGGGTCACCCGCCGCATCCAGGTCGGCATCGCCCAGCGCGAGTTCGAGGACAACGAGCGCATGGAGCGGATGGACGTGATCTTCGCCAACCGGTACCTCGACGCGTGCGCCGATCGCGAGGGGGGCCGGGAGACCACCGACGCGTGGAAGGTGTCGTTCAAGGCGGCGAACACCTGGTCACCCATCGTGCTGCAACACCTGCTCCTGGGCATGAACGCGCACATCAACCTCGACCTCGGCGTCGCCGCCGTCCAGGCCGCACCCGGTCAGGCGCTGCCGTCCTTCGAGAAGGACTTCAATCAGATCAACGCGATCCTGGGCTCTCTCCTCGAGTCCGTGAAGTCCGACCTCGAGGCGATCTGGCCCCTCCTCGGCACCCTCGACCACGCCATCGGCAGCACCGAGGATGTCATCGCCAACTTCTCCATGGCCCGGGCGCGGGGCGAGGCCTGGGCGTTTGCCGAGCGGCTCGCGCAGCTCCCGGCCGACCAGCACCCCGCCGCCATCGCGCGGCGCGACGCGCAGGTCGCCACCTTCGGGCGGTGCTTGTGGCGGCCCGGTTGGCTGATCCAAGCGCCGATGTTGCTCTTGCGCGTGTCGGAGGGCGGCACGGTGCAGACCAAGATCGATCATCTCGCGAGCTGAGGGCGTGCCTACGGCGCGTCGAGCTCCTCCCGCACCTTTCCCGGCCGCGTCGCGAGGAACTCGAGCACGTCGCCCGTGCTGCACGGGATCTCCGCGCGCACGTCGCCCTGGCAGTCCGCCGCGAGCGCCTCGGTGGTTCGCTCGGCGTACCCGAGCAGATCGGCCTGCATCCACGCGGCGAGCACGTCCTCGACCCGCGCGTAGAGGCGCGCCCGGCACGCGGGCGTGTCGCCGCACCGTTCGAGGAGCTCCCCCTGCCAACCCGCGTCGAGCGGCACGTTGACATCGGTGAAGGCCTGGTCCTGCCCCCAGGGGATGAAGTGCCAACGGTCGGCCTCGGGCGCGTGGTAGAGCAGGTAGTTGTTGGCCGCGCGCGCGTAGGCGTCCCAATTGCCCGAGACCAGGTCGATCGCCAGGGCGGTGAGCAGCGTGTCCAGGTCGAAGCGGTCCTCGAGCACCGCCAGCAGCGTGTCGGGCGTGCTCTCCTCCAGCGCGTCGATGAGGGCCTCGATGTCGGCGGGCGCCTCGGGCACCCCCGCTTCCTGCAGCGCGAACGCCCCGTGTCCGTGATGGAGATCGGCGCCGTAGCCGCCCTCGTACAGGTTTCCCTCGTCGTCCTTGTTCCAATGACGGTCGATGAACTGTTGGTCCATGCTCTGGACCAATCCGTACAGCCCGTAGGTCCGTGCGTTGATGGTGAGGCGCACATAGCCGTGGCGCGGTGCGGGCACGCCCAGGGTCCGGTACAGATGATAGGAAATGTGCTCCTTCACCATCGACTTGTCCTGGACCATGTTGTTCAACGTCAGGCGTCTCAGGCCGAAGAAACGCTGGTTTGGCCGCCACTCGTGTACGTCGATCTTGAGGGATGGCTTCTCGGCGAAGGTGCGGAGCGTGCGGTTGCCCTTGAGCCGCACGCCGACGCTCCAGCTGTGGTCGCGGTAGGCGAGCGTGCCCGCGACGTCGGTCCCGGGGTCGGCCTCGAGCAGCGCCATGTCCGACGGCGAGAGAGTGAGGCGAAAGTCGTGAATGCTCCCTTCTTCCCACAGGAACTCCGAGAGCGCCGGGTCCTCGTCGGGCCCCGGCGCGCCGTCCTCGTACGGCTTCAGCGCGGCCTCGGGGTGGGGCTGAGCCCCGAGGAAGCGCGGCCGGGGGGCGTCTCCGGCCGACTCCACCCCCCGCACGGCATCACCGCTCACATCCCCCGTGTCCGGACCTGATTCGCACCCCACAATCAGCATCCAGAGCAGCGACACGGTCGACCCCACGGTATGCTCGAGGTTTGTTCGAAGGCTGGCTCGACTGAACCTATAGCCGAGGTGGTACGCCGAGTGTAATCTTCCATCGCCCGGGGTCGTGGGCGACGCCACCCGTTCAGCTGCAGGAGAACGTGCCCTCGAGCAGCGCGCAGGTGCGGTCGGTCTGGGCCACCACCTCGCCGTCCTCGCCGCGCTCCTCCTCGTGCAAGACGACCATGCCCGGCGCCTCGAAGCGGACCTCGGCGCTCGACCCGTAGCCGCCGTCCGCCCACTCCACGATGCCGATCGCCTCGCGCAGATTGCCGTCCTGGTAGGACAGCCACGATGTCGGGTACGACCCGCAGCTGTCCTGCCCGAGCGCCACCCGCAGGAGCGGCACCCCCGCCTGCTCGGCGGACACGATGGACCACTCGCCCAGGTACGGGTCCTCCCAGGGCACGATCGTCAGCCGCTCGACCTGGGTTCCCTCGCGCAGCCAGGTCACGCTCTGGCCGTTCGCCTCCTTGGCCACCACGATGCGCTCCTCCACCCCGTCCGCGTCGAGATCGGCGATGCGCCCCATGGTCGAGAGGAGCTCGCGCGCCACGACTCCGCGGGTGGCGCCGATCGTCACCTCGACCCGGTCGTCGAGCTGCTCGACGACCCTCACCCGCGTGCCCGCGGCCAGCCGGCGGATCACGGGCGCGTCCGGCGCGAGGCTGGCGCGAACGTTGACCAGCGCCCCGGCGGTCCACGCGACGGTGCCCTCGGGCAGCTCATGGTAGTGCGACAGGTCGTGGACGGTGGCGGCGGAAGCGAGCGAGGCGAGGAGGAGAGGGAGCATGTGGACCTCGCCCTCCAGCATTGCATCGCGCGTGCCACACCCAACAATGCCCGTGCTTCCTCGATCGTGAGGGGACGCACGCCGCGGGGCCTCCCCCCGCGACCGTGGCGGGTAGCGTCGATTCTATCGCTCGTAGATCGCCCCTTCGGCCTCCCTCCTTCGCCCGCGGCGGACCCGGGTGGAGGCGACGCGACGCGCGACGCACTACGGGGGCGGCGACGGAGACTGCATGACCGAAGCGCTGCCGCCGTACCTGGCCGGGCTCGCCTGCGCCGCGGCGTTCCTGGCCGGCCTGGTCGACGCGGTCGCGGGCGGCGGCGGCCTCATCCAGCTCCCGGCCCTGTTCGTGCTGTTCCCGGACGCCGCCGTGCCCGCGCTCCTCGGCACCAACAAGGTGGCGAGCATCTCCGGGACTGCGGCCGCGCTCCTCCGGTACGCGCGAAACCGGGTGCCGATCCCGTGGACCACCGTGGGCCCGGCCGCCATCGCGGCGTTCGCGGGGAGCTTTGGCGGCGCCCGCCTGGCCACGCACCTCCCGAAGGAGTGGATGCGCCCCGTGGTGGTCGTCCTGTTCGCCGGGGTGGCGGTGTTCACGTTCCTCCGGAAGGACTTCGGCGCCCTCGCGCGCGATCCCCACCCCGCCTCGTGGCCGGCCGCCATCGTGATGGGAGCCGTGCTCGGCGCCTACGACGGCTTCTTCGGACCCGGCACCGGCACCTTCCTGCTCTTCGGCTTCATCGGCCTGCTCGGCCTCGACTTCCTCGGCGCCTCCGCGTCGTCGAAGGTCGTCAATGTCGCGACCAACCTCGCCGCCATCCTGGCGTTCGGGGTGGCGGGCCACATCTGGTGGGCGCTCGCGCTGCCCATGGCGGTCTGCAACATCGCGGGCTCGCAGGTGGGGAGCCGCCTGGCCCTGGCCAACGGCGCGCCGTTCGTACGGCGGCTGTTCCTCGGCGTGGTGCTGCTGATGCTGGGGCGCATGACCTGGGAGGTGATCGGAGGCTGATACAACCGGCTTTTACCTGGGGCGGCGGTGCGTAGGTAGTCCCCATGTCGGACCCCGCCCTCCCCCCGCTCTACGCCCGCTGGATGGACGCCCTCCTCGGCGGCCACATCCCCAAAGAGACCCGCGCAACCTGCTCGAATTGCGCCATGGCCCCGCCCGCCGGCGAGCCGATGGGCCCCGGCCAGTTCGACCCCACCACCAAGTGCTGCACCTACGTGCCGCGCCTGCCCAACTTCCTCGTGGGCGCCGTGCTCGCGGACGAGGATCCCGACAACGCGCCCGGCCGCGCCACGGTCGAGGGGCGCATCCTCGCGGGCGTCGGGGTGACTCCGCTCGGGCTGGCCCGGCCGCCCGCGTGGGACCTTTTGTATCGCCACGGGGTGGTCCGCTCGGACACGGCGTTCGGGCGCACCCGCTCGTTGCGGTGCCCGCACTTCCTCGCGGACGGGCGGTGCGGGATCTGGCGGCACCGCGAGGGCGTCTGCGCGACGTGGCACTGCCGCAACGATCGCGGCGCGGTGGGACTGGCGTTCTGGGAAGCCCTCGGCGGGCTGCTCGGGGTGCTGGAGCGGTCCCTGTCTTACGACGCGGTGCTCGCCCTGGGCCTCGAGGGGCCGGCGCTCCGACACCTCCTCGACGCCCCCCAACCCGCCGATGGCCCGGCGCTCGACGGCCGCCAGAGCCCCGCCGCACGACGCGCGATCTGGGGCGGTTGGGCGGAGCGGGAGCGGGAGCTCTACGTCGCGACCGCCGCGCGGGTGGAGCGCATGAACTGGAGCGAGGTCCGGCGGATCGCCGGACCGGAAGGCGAGGCGCACGCGCAGCTGGTGCTCCAGGCCTGGCAGGCGCTGGTCTGGGCGGAGACCCCCGCGCGGCTCCAGCTCGCCCGCCTGGGCAGCGTGGAGATCGGGGCGGAGACCACGGCGATCGTGACGCATCGTGGGTACGACCCCATCGAGGTACCCAGCAAGCTCCTGCCGTTCCTGGCCCGCTTCGACGGCCGTCCGGTCGAGCTGGTGCGCGCCGAGCTCGACGCGGAGGGGGCCACGGTCGACGGGGCGGTGGTGCAGCGGCTCGTGGATTGGGGGGTGCTCGTGAAGGCCTGAACGCACGCGCGCGTCACGCTCGCCCGCCCGCGTTAGCTCGCCCGGATGCTGCTCCTCCTCGCCCTCGCCTGCACGCCCGACCCGGACACCTCCACGGATCGCACCGGCAAGCCGGGCGACACATCCGACACAGACGACACAGACGACACATCCGATACAGACGACACATCTGATACCGATGACACATCGGTTCCCGCCGAGGGGTGCCGGGCCACCCCCGCCGCCGCGGATCGCGAGCGCGCCGTGCTCGTGTCCCTGCCCTACACCGCCGATGCCGAGCGGTCGGACGTCTGGGCGGTGCTGGCCCTCTCGACGCAGGGCGTGCTCACGGACCCGGGCACGCGCGTGACGATGGGACGCGCCTCCGCCGGGGAGGTGGTGTTCACCCCGGATGGAACGCTCGCCCTCGCCGCGACAGAGCGGGGCGCGGTCGTCGTGTACGACGTGGCGAACGGCACGGTGGTCCACTCGGCCTACGACGGAGGCTTCTACGCCGGCCGCATCGTGATGGATCCCTCGGGCGAGGCCGCCTGGATCATCGACGGAAACTGGGTCAACAACGGCGGCGGCGTGTATCGCGTCGACATCGACTGTGTCACCGGTGAGCTCTCCGGGCCCACCCGCGTGCTCGAGGCGAAGCTCCCGGCGGACCTGCTCTGGCTCGACGGGGGCGCGCTGCTCGTCGGGCTCGACGTGCCGGGCTCGGCCGCCGGGGACGACCTGGCGCGGCTCTCCTGGGGAGGCGGCGACCCGTTCGTGGAGAGCACCTTCGTCGACGGCGCCGATGCGTTCGGGGACGACGACGCGGTGGTGACCGACGCCGCCCTCGTGGGAGACTGGGTGCTCGTCGCGGACAACAGCGAGTTTTCTGGGGTGCCGACACGTATCGCCCGCGTCCGCCTCGGGGACACCCTCACGGTCGAGGCCTCGGTCGCCATCGAGGATCCGATGTCGCTCGTCCCCTTTCCCGACGGGAGCGCGCGGGTGCTCGTGGCCAGCGGCTACGGTGACGCCTACTTCGTCCTCGACGCGGAGACGGGGAGCACCAGCGCCGTGACGGCCTCCCGCGTCCAGCTTCCCAGCACGACCGTCGCGATCACGCGGGGCGAGCTCGACGGGCTCGTGTTCGGCAGCGAGGTGGGTGGCGTGCGGCAGCTCCGGATGAGCGCGGAGGGGGTGGCCGACCTCGGCGTCCTGTCCTTGGGAGAGGGGCTCGACGCGCTGCCGGGGGCGATCGGGGTCGCGCCGTAGCGAGCGATGGACGGTAGTCTGGACGCGCCGCAGGGTGTCCGATGACGGTTCCGATGACGCTCCTCTTGCTCGCCGCCTCCGCCTCGGCGGCCCCGAGCCTCGCCTCGCTCGCGCTCCTCGCCGAGGTTTCCGGCGCGGAGCCCTCGAACCTCGCGGGCCGCGGGCGCGCCGTCGCGGCCGCCGACATCGACGGCGACGGCCTCCTCGACGTGATCATCGTCACCGCGGGTGCGCCCGACTGTGACGGCTGCGAGGAGGCGGTCCACGTGTACGGCGGGGCCGCCTCCGGCCCCTCCACGATCGCCACGGTGCTCGCGGGTCCGATCGGCAACGCGGCCGACGCGGTCGTCGCCGTCGGTATCGGCGACACGGACGGGGATGGCTACGACGAGGTCGCCGTCGGGTTCGGGGGGGAAGTCTGGGTCTACGCGGGGTCCGCGGTAGGGCTCGGCGCGGCTCCGACGCTCGTGTTGTCCGGCCTCGCGTCGCAGGGGCTCTCGGTCGCCGCGGGAGACGTGAACGCCGACGCCTACGCGGACCTCGTCGTCGGCAGCGCGTCCGACCGTACCTGCGGCGACACGTGCGGCGCGGTGTTCGTCCACCTCGGCGGCGCGGCCGGGCTCGGGGGCGCGCCGGACGTCACGCTCCTGGGCGGCGCGTCGTTCTACTACCACGGCTGGGCCGTGGCCTCAGGGGCCGACGTCGACGGTGACGGGTACGATGATGTCGTCGTGGGGGCCCCCCAGGCCGGCGGCTCGGACTCGCGGGCGGGGGCGGTCTACGTGTACAAGGGCGACGCGACGGGGGTGGCCACGAGCGCGACCTGGCGGATGCCCTACGAGGTCGCGGGAGATGGCCTCGGCATGGCCGTCGCGCTGGGGGACATCGACGGCGATGGCGACGTGGACGTGCTCGGCGGCGCCCCCGCGCCCGACGAGCCCGGCGGAAAGGTCACGCTCTACGAGAACACGCTCGGGTTCGGCTCGGTGGGGGTCACGCTCGTCGGCCCGAGGGAGCTCGGCCGGGCGCTCGGCCGCGCGGGGGATCTGGACGGCGACGGCGCGCAGGAGGTGCCGGCGGGCGCGCCAGCGGACGCCTCGGCCGGGGCGGGCGGCGGCGCGCTCGTGCTGATCGGGTCCGACGGGGCCGCGCCCACGGAGGCGGCCGTGTATCCAGGCGCGGCCGGAGCGGGCCTCGGCGTGGCGAGCGTGGTCGGTGACCTCGACGCGGACGGCTACGGCGACCTGGTGTACGCGACCGGCGACCAAGGCCCGGGTGCCTGGGTGCCGGGGGGCGCCTCCGGGCCCGACCTCGCGCTCGCCGTGCAGCTCCCGGGCGGGGTGTACGACGGCGGGTTCGGGGCCGACGTGGCGGGCGCGGGCGATGTCGACGGGGACGGCTACGAGGACGTGCTCGTGTACGCGCCCTGGAACGACGACGGCGCGCCGGATGCGGGCGGCGTGTTCCTCTACCGCGGGTCGCCGAGCGGCCTCGTGACCACCCCCGCGCTGCTGCTGTCCGGCCCGGTCGCCGAAGCGGAGTACGGACGCGCCGCGGGCGTCGGGGACCTGGACGGGGACGGCTTCGACGATGTGGGCGTCGGAGCCCCCTCGCAGGGCGGCACCGACGCGTCCGCCTGGGTCCACCTCGGGTCCGCGTCCGGGCTCGATGCGATCCCGGCGTACGCCGTGGGGGATTGTCGCGGCAGCGTGGGCGGGATCGTGGGCTCCGCGGGAGACCTCGACGGCGACGGCCTCGGCGAGGCCTTCTTCCGCGCGCCGGGGGCGTGCTCCCCCCGCGACGAAGCGGTGGTGGTGCTGTTCGGGGGCCCTGGAGGCGTCCGCGAGGAGCACTGGGTGGAGAAGCCGTACGACCACGCCGACGCGGAGGATGACTTCGGCGACACCGTGGCGGGCAACGGCGACATCGACGGGGACGGGTACGACGACCTGGTCGCCGGCATGACCGATCTGTACGGCGTCATGTGGCTCTTCCGCGGCGAGGCGACGGGCCTCTCGACCTGGGCCGATTGGCTCTCGGGCGGCACCGCCCACGTCGACTGGGGCACCGGAATCACCCTCGCGGACGTCGACGGGGACGGCTTCGACGACCTGGTCATCGGCGCCTCGGACGAGGGGGAGACGCGCGAGCCGGGCGCCGTCTACGTTTACCCGGGTTCGCCGGGCGGGCTCGCCTCGGCGCCCACCGTCACGCTCCTGGGGAGAGAGGCCGCCGACCACTTCGGCCGATCGCTCGTGAACCTGGGCGACCTCGACGGAGACCTCGCCGACGACATCGCCATCGGCGCGCCCGGAGCGGCGGCGGGGGCGGGCGAGGTATCGGTGTGCGGGGACCGGCTCACGGTGTGTGTCACGTTCGCCGGGATGGGCGCCGACCGCGGAGCCGAGCGCTTCGGCTCCGCGGTCGGCGCGGCCGACGTGGACGGGGACGGAGCGCGCGAGCTGCTGGTGGGCGTGCCGGGAGCGGCGGCGGGGAGCGTACGCGTCTACGGCTGGCCGGCCGTCCCGACCGATACGGGCAGCGTGGACACCGGCGACACACCGGTGGACACGGCTGACACATCGACTGATACATCGGCCGATACATCGGTCGACACATCGGTCGATACATCGGTCGATACATCGGCCGATACATCGGCCGATACATCGGCGGATACATCCGACTCGGCGGACACCGCCGCCGAGCCCCCCGCCGCGCCGGGCTGTCTCGGCGGCTGTGCATCGGGCCCCGCGCCGGCATGGCTCGGCCTTGTCGCGGTGGCGCTGCTTCGCCGTCGACCGCGCCGCGAGGTTTCCGCTATCCTCCTGGCATGACGCTCCTCGCCCTCTTCGCCTGCACCCCGCCCGATGTCGGCGAGGTCACCGTCTACGCCCCCGAAGGCGCCGGCCTCTCGGTGTTCCTCTCGACCATCGGCGATGACCGCGTCGTCGTGGTGGAGGAGGGCGATCCGCTCGACGAGGCCGCGCGCGCGCGCTCCGCCGTGGCCATCGCGGTGACCATCGATCCGGCCGCGTGCGGGGAGTGCTTCCGTCTGGACGAGGCCGACGGCGTCTACACCGTCACGGGCGGTGCACCGCTGGGGATCCGCTACGGCGTGAGCGCGATGCTCGAGGCCTTCGGCTGGCGGTTCTTCCACCCCACGGACACGTTCATGCCCGCGAGTCCCGCCGAGGGAGAATCCTGGGCGCCCGATCGGACCTCCTTCGGCGTGGACCAGGCGCCCGACGTGGCGCGCCGCGGCCTGCACCTCCACACGCTCCACCCCATCGACGGCCTCTACGCGTTCTGGACCGGCGAGTCGCCCGAGCGCGCGGCCGCCATCACCGACTGGGCTGTCCGCAACCGCGCCAACCACCTCCAGTGGGTCGCGCTCGAGGACATCACCGAGTCCCCCTCGCGGCTCGCCGCCTGGCAGGCCGACACCCGGCCCCTCGTCGACCACGCGCACGAGCAGGGGCTGACCGTGGGCCTCGGCATCCAGCTGTTCGGCGCGAGCAACCTCCAGAAGGCCTTCGATCTGGTGGACGACGCGGACGACCAGGCGAACATGCGCGCCACGATGGAGGAGCGCGTGGCGGGGCTGGTCGGCGGTGCCGAGTGGGACGTGTTCAACCTCTCCTTCGGGGAGTTCTCCGGGGTGGAGCCGGTCGACTTCATCGCGGCCACGAACCTCGCGCGCGACGTGGTGCGCGTGGCGGACCCCACCATCGAGATGACCGCGACCATCCACGTCGGCGCGCAGGAAGACCTGCGCGTCAGCTGGGAGGGCGAGGAGATGATCTACTACTTCCTCGTCCAATACGCGGACCCGAGCATCGTGCCGTGGGTGCACAGCGTGATGTACTACAACCTCGTGGAGGACGCCGGGGGCGCGTACGGGCACGACACCTTCGACGAACATCGGGCGTTCCTCGAAGAGAAGCTCGCGGCCGAAGAGTCGGTGGGGTACTTCCCCGAGACCGCGTACTGGGTGGCGTTCGACATCTCGGTGCCGACGTACCTGCCGCTGTACGTCCGCTCGCGCTGGGAGGACCTCGCGGCCTTCCCCACGCTCGAGGACCACGTGTTGTTCTCGTCGGGCTGGGAGTGGGGCTACTGGCAGAACGACTGGGCCGCGCTCCGCATGTCGTGGGACACCCCCGCCGACTGGCGCGACGTGTACGCGGAGATGTTCGCACCGGTGGATCCCTCCCTGGCGGACGTGACCGTCGCCCTCGCGGAGGTGGAGCACGCGCACCTCATCGAGGGCCGCATGGCGCCCTACCTCGCCGGCCGGGACGACTTCATCGATCTGGGAGAGCGCATCGGCGTCGTCGCCCAGCCGCCCCGCCCTGAGTTCGACGACGTACGCGACATGCCCCCCGAAACGAGCGCCGCAATCGTCGCGTCGTTGACCGCGATGGCCGACGATCTGGCGGCCGTCGCGCCGCCCACGGGGGACGATCGGTGGAGCCTGGAGGTCGCCGACGGCCTCGCGGTCACGACGCTCCGCGCCCGCTACATCGCCACCCTCTACGCGGCCGCCGCCGACGCCACCCGGGCCGACACCCTGCTCGACGAGGCCGCGGCTACCCTCGACGCCGCGCGAACCGTCGTGACCCGCCGACACGCGACGCTCCACGACGACGTGGGCGGGCGGCTCACGGTCCCCGGGGAGAACCCGACGCTGTATCAGTACGGCTACCTGCGCTGGGCCAACGAGCTCTGCTACTGGGAGCGCGAGTACGCCCAGGCCTCGAACCTGCTGCGCGGGACCACGCTGGACGTGCCGGGGTGCGCGCTCTGATCACGCCGCGTCGGTCAGACGCACACCCACAAGAACACGTCCCGCTCGGCGCGGAGGGCCTCCTCCATGAAG
Source organism: Pseudomonadota bacterium (assembly GCA_030685065.1). Taxonomy (GTDB): domain Bacteria; phylum Myxococcota_A; class UBA796; order UBA796; family SXON01; genus CAJBVW01. The sequence goes on from JAUXQH010000002.1 coordinate 15,095, forward strand.
GTCCGCAGCTCGTTGAGCACCGGGTCGATGTCGGCGCGGGTCCACCCGTCCATCTTGAACTCCTCCGTCGCCACCCAGCGCTCCGCGAGCCGCGCGGTGCCGTTGTCGTCGAGGTCGGCGAGGCCGCGCACGATCGCCTCGGGGAGGGCGAACACCACGAGATCTCCACCGTCCTCCTCGTGGATGGGCTCGGGAATGCGCGCGACCACGGACTCGACGTCGTGAATGTCCGCGCCGACGAGCAGCGTGTGGAGGGTGGCCATCTTCACCGGGTCGAGGCCCTTCGCCTGGAGGGTCGGGAAGTACTCCTGCGGCATCTCCGCGAAGTCGAAGCTGTCGACTTCGGCGCGGGTGGCGGCGAAGAAATCGGTCAGGATCGCCACGGGTGCTCCGGCACGGAGCCTCCGTATCCCGGTGGGGCCCGCTCTCGTCGTGTGGCCCGAGGTCCGCGTGCCGGCCGAATGCTACGGTGCCGGCTGGAGGGCGCCCGATGCTGGTCCCGGAGGCCGTGGCCCGCTTGACCCCGCTCGCCGACGCCGCGGGTGCGGCCCTCCTGCTCCGGCTGCGCGAGCATGCCGACGCGCCGCCCTGGAGCCACACCCTCGGCGATCGCCTCCACCCCGAAGACCTCCCGGCCATCGCCGCCTTTCGGAACACCCTCGGGCCCGTGCTCGCCGACGCTTCGGAGCTACCCTTGGCGCGCTGGCGCGAGACCGTGCCGTGGGTTCGAACCAGGGCGCCGGAGGGCAGGGCATGGGCGGACATCCCGCTCCAGCGTCGAGAGAACATCGCGTTCGATCTGGCGGAGCTGGTGCCGCTCGACGCGGACCTCGGCCGCCTCTTCCACTACGAGACCTCGGGCACGACCGGCAGCCCGCTCTCGATCCCGTCCCATGCCCGCACCACGGCGATGAACCACCTCCTGATCGAGGAGGCGCTCCGGCGCAACGACGTGCACCTCGAGCCGGGGCCCACGGTCCTGGTGGCCCACGTGTGCGCGCAGGTCCGGACGTGGACCTTCCCGGCGATCCTGTCCTACTGGGGGAACGGCGGGCTCGTGAAGGTAAACCTCCAGCCCGCCGAGTGGGCGCCGGCGCGCGCGCGACGATTCCTGGCCGACCTCGCGCCCCAGCTCGTCACCGGGGATCCCGTGTCGTTCGCAGAGCTGCTCGCCTGGGACATCCCGCTTCGTCCGCGGGCGCTCCTGTCCGGGGCGGCGCACCTGGGGCGGGGCCTCGTGGACGCGCTCTCGGCGCGGTACGGCTGCCCCGTGCTCGACGTGTACTCGACCACCGAGATCGGCCCGATCGCCGCGACCGCGCCCGGCGGCCTGCGGCTCCTCTGCCCCGACCTGTTCGTCGAGATCGTCGGGCCGGACGGCCGCCCCCTCCCCGACGGCGAGCTCGGCGAGATCGTCGTGAGCGGCGGGCGCAACCCATACCTGCCGCTCCTCCGCTACGCCACGGGCGACCACGCGCGAAAGGACGGGGAGCACCTCCGCGATCTCCAAGCGCGCCGCCCGGTGTCGTGGCGCGCCCGGGACGGCGCCGTCATCACCCCCGTCGACCTTGCGCGGGCCCTGCACCCGCACGTGTTCGCGGCGTTCGCCTTCCGCGAGGAGGCCGATGCCTCCGGGGAGAGGGCGCTGGTGCTCCGCCTGCGGCCGGTCGAGGGCGAACGGCTCGACACGGCGGCGATCGGGGCGGGGTTCGAGGCCATCCTCGGGCGGGCGGTGGCGGTGCGGGTCGACCCGGAGCTCGGGAGGGACGGCAAGGCGGCGGAGTGGGGCGGGGCGTAGGCCCTCAGACGTCCTTGCGGCGCAGGTACACGACGTTGCGGGCGCGCTGCGCCACGGCGTCGTCGAGGCCGGTGGTGCGGATGGACAGGGAGGTGCCCTTGCCGCGGATCTCGACGCGGCCGGCGGCACCGGGGGAGAGCTCCGCGACGGCGAGGAGATCTCCGAGGAGCCCGCCCGGGAGCGAGCCCCGCACGACCTCGGCGCGCCCGCCCGCGATCTGGACCACGATGCGCGGGCGCAAGCGGACCAGGGACAGGACCACGAGCACGACGAGGACGATGAGCCAGAGGATCTTCACCGCGCGCGCTCCACCCGGAACTTCCGCCCCTTGATCCGCCCGTCCGTCAGCTGCTGGAGCGCCTCGCGGGCCACCGACTGCGCCACCGCCACGTAGGCGAAGCGGTCGTGGATCTCGATCTTGCCGATGTCGGACGCCTGCAGACCGGCCTCTCCCGTGAGCGCCCCGAGGATGTCGCCCGCGCGGAGCTTGTCCTTCCGCCCCCCGCTGATGACGAGGGTCTCCATCGTCGCTTCCACCGCGGCCGGCGCGGGAGTGGCCACGAGATCGTCGGCGGACGCGCGCTCGATGCCGAGCCCGGTGAAGCCCTCGATGCGGGCCAGCTTCGACCCCTCCTTGGGCGTGGCGAACGAGATCGCGAGGCCCCGCTTGCCCGCGCGCCCGGTCCGCCCGATGCGGTGCACGTACACCTCGGCCTGCGAGGGGAGCTCGTAGTTGACGATCAGATCGAGCCCGTCGATGTCCAGGCCGCGCGCGGCCACGTCCGTCGCGACGAGCACGCGCGTGCTCTTGTTGCGGAGCCGCGCCATGACGTGGTCGCGGTCACGCTGATCGAGGTCCCCGTGCAGGGCCCCGGTGGAGAAGCCGTCCCGCGTCAGCTCGGCGGCGAGCGCGTGCGCCGTCGCCTTGAAGTTGCAGAACACGATGGCGGACGCATCCGGATGCTGGCGCAACACCGACCTGAGCAGCTCGGTCTTTCCCTCGGGCTCCACCGTGTACGCGCGCTGCTCGATGTCGGGCACGGCCTCGGGCTCGTCGGGGATGGTGACGTGCGCGGGGGTGCGCTGCCACCGCAGGCTCATGTCGGCGATCGAGCGGGGGAAGGTGGCCGAGAAGAACAGGGTCTGCCGGTCGGTGGGGAGGGTGGAGAGGATGCGCTCCATGTCCTCCTGAAACCCCATGTCGAGCATGCGGTCGGCCTCGTCGAGCACGACGTAGCCGATGCCGCGCACGTCGATGGTGTCGCGGTCCAGGTGGTCGACCAGCCGGCCCGGCGTACCGACGATCAGGTGCACGCCCTCCTCCAACGCGCGGCGCTGGGGCCCGCCGGGCTGGCCGCCGGACGCGACCAGGATCCGCAGCCCCGGCAGCCGCCGCCCGAGCGTGCGGAGCGCCAGCGCCACCTGCGTGGAGAGCTCGCGGGTGGGGCACACCACGAGCGCCTGCGGCCGCCGCAGCGACAGATCGATCTGCGCGAGCAGCGGCAGCCCGAAGGCGACGGTCTTGCCGCTGCCCGTGCGGGACTGGCCCACCAGGTCCCCTCCGGCGAAGAGGACCGGCAGGCTCGCGGCCTGGATCGGCGTCATCGCGGTGTAGCCGAGCTCCCCGACGACCTGGAGGAGGGGGGGCGGGACGGCGAGGGTGTCGAAGGGGGTGGTGTTCACGTCGGCCCCCTATCCCCTCCCGCGCCCCGACCGCCGCACTACCCCGAACGCGCTCGGGCGTTCTGGCTACGCGCGCCGACGCCGCACGAGCGTGGCGCCGAGGAGCACCGCCGCCATCGCGCCGCCCACCGGAGCGCCGCCGCCCGGCGTGGCGCAGCCGCAGCCGCCGCCGCCCTCGTAGGTGAAGGCGGGAGCGTCGTCCTCGTCGGTGTCCGTGTCCACGATGTCGGTGTCTCCGGTGTCGGTGTCCGCCGTGTCGGTGTCCGCCGTGTCGGTGTCGCCCGTGTCGGTGTCCCCGGTGTCGGTGTCGCCCGTGTCGGTGTCGCCCGTGTCCCCGGTGTCGCCCGTGTCGGTGCCGCCCGTGTCCCCCGTATCGCCCGTGTCCGGCCCGCCCGGGATGTCGTCGGTGGGGTCGAGCGGATCGGTGCCGTCCGCGACTTCCGTGCCGTCGCCCACCGAGCCGTCGTCCGTGTCGGCGTCGTTCGGATCGGTGCCGTAGGTCAGCACCTCGTCGCCGTCGGTGAGCCCGTCGTCGTCCGTGTCGCTGTCGAACGGATCGGTGCCGAGCACCTCCTCCTCGCTGTCGTTCAGCCCATCGGCGTCGCTGTCGGCCACGGGGGTCACATCGTCGCTCGGATCGAGCGGGTCCGTGCCGTCCACGAGCACCTCGACGCCATCCCACGCCCCGCCGCCGTCGGTGTCGGCCGCGTTCGGGTCGGTGCCGTGTTCATCCACCTCCTCTCCGTCGGAGAGGCCGTCGTCGTCGCTGTCGGCGTCGAGCGGGTCGGTCGCCGTGTCCATCACCTCGCGCCCGTCGAGCAGGCCGTCGTCGTCCGTGTCCACGTCGCTCGGGTCGGTGCCGTAGACGGCCTCGTCTTCGTCCGTCAGCCCGTCCCCGTCCGTGTCGACCGGTACGGTCACATCGTCGGCGGGATCGAGCGGGTCGGTCCCGTCGGTCACCTCGGTGCCGTCGTCCACGCCGCCGCCGTCGGTGTCCGCGTCGGTCGGGTCCGTGCCGATAGCGACCTCGCCGCCGTCGGAGAGGCCGTCGTCATCCGTGTCCGCATCCGTCGGATCGGTGCCGTAGGTGCCGACCTCGTCGCCGTCCTCCAGCCCGTCGTCATCGGTGTCCGCGTCGAGCGGGTCGGTCCCGAAGCTGTCGACCTCTTCGCCGTCGGTCAGGCCGTCGGAGTCGGTGTCACCCAGCGTGGGGTCGGTGCCGATGTCGATCTCCTCGCCGTCGGAGAGGCCGTCGTCGTCCGTGTCGGCGTCGGTCGGGTCCGTGCCGATCGCGATCTCCCCGCCGTCGGAGAGGCCATCGTCATCCGTGTCGGCGTCGGTCGGGTCCGTGCCGATGGAGATCACCTCGTCGCCGTCGGACAGGCCGTCGTCATCGGTGTCCGCGTCGAGCGGATCGCTGCCGTACACGATCTCTTCGGCGTCGGTGAGGCCGTCTGAGTCGGTGTCCACGGGAGAGGTCACGTCGTCCGTCGGATCGAGCGGGTCGGTGTCGGACACGAGCACCTCGACCCCGTCCGGCACGCCGCCGTCGTCGGTGTCCGTGTCGAGCGGATCGGTGCCGTGGCTGTTCACCTCGGCGCCATCGGAGAGCCCGTCGCTGTCGGTGTCGGTGTCGGTCGGATCGGTGCCGTGCGTGGCGACCTCGGCGCCGTCCGTGAGGCCGTCGGCATCGGTGTCCGCGAGGTTGGGATCGGTGCCGTGCGTGAGGACCTCTTCGCCATCGAGCAGACCGTCGTCGTCGGTGTCGGTGTCGAGCGGATCGGTGCCGTAGGTGCGGACCTCCCCGCCGTCGCCGAGGCCGTCACCGTCCGTGTCCGCGACGTCCGGATCGGTGCCGTAGACCGAGGTTTCCTCGATGTCGGTGAGGCCGTCGCCGTCGGTATCGGTGGTAGTGCTCGGGAGGTCGTCGCTCGGATCGAGCGGGTCCGTGCCGTTTGCGAGCACCTCCACGCCGTCGTCCACGCCGCCGTCGTCGGTGTCCGCGTCCGTGGGCGTGGTGCCGTAGGTGTTCACCTCGTCGCCGTCGGAGAGGCCGTCGGCGTCCGTGTCCGGGCGGTTCGGGTCGGTCGACCAGGTGTTCACCTCCGCGCCGTCCCCGAGGCCGTCGCCATCGGTGTCGCCCACGTTCGGGTCGGTCGACGTGGTGTTCACCTCGGTGCCGTCCCCGAGGCCGTCGCCGTCCGTGTCGTCGTCGAGCGGGTCGGTGCCGTAGGTGAACACCTCCTCGCCATCGAGCAGGCCGTCGTCGTCCGTGTCGGAGTCCGTCGGATCGGTCCCGTAGACCGCCGTCTCCTCGAGGTCGGTGAGGCCGTCGCTGTCGGTGTCCAAGACGACCGTGGGGATGTCGTCCGCCGGATCGAGCGGGTCGGTGCCGTTCGCGAGCACCTCCACGCCGTCCGCCACGCCGCCGTCGTCGGTGTCCGTGTCGAGCGGATCGGTGTCGTAGGTGTCGACCTCGGCGCCGTCCCCGAGGCCGTCGCCATCGGTGTCGGCGTCCGTGGGATCGGTGCCGTGCGTGATGACTTCGGCGCCGTCGGAGAGGGCGTCGCCGTCGGTGTCGGCGTCGTTCGGGTCGGTGCCGTGGGTCAGGACCTCGGCGCCGTCGGAGAGGGCGTCGCCGTCGGAGTCCGTGTCCAGCGGGTCGGTGTCGTAGGTGTTGACCTCCGCGCCGTCGAGCAGACCGTCGCCATCGGTGTCGCCCACGAGCGGATCGGTCCCCTCGACGATCACCTCGTCGTAGTCTGAGAGCGCGTCGTTGTCGGTGTCGGCGTCCAGGGGGTCCGTGTCGTGGGTGAGCACCTCCGCGCCGTCGCCCAGGCCGTCGTCATCGGTGTCCGCGTCGAACGGATCGGTGCCGTAGACGCCGATCTCGTCGGAGTTGGAGAGCCCGTCGTCGTCGGAGTCGTTGTCGCTGAAGACGTCGGTCCACGTGCACGCGGTGCCCACGCACCCGCCCACGTCCTTGCTGAACGTGTGGGTGGACGCGGAGGTGCCGAAGGCGACCGCCACGTCGTCGAGGCTGGTGAGCCCGGTGGCCGCGGTGAAGTCGGTCCAGGGCATGTACCAGTCGACATACACGTCGACCGACGAGGTGGTCCCGCCGCAGACGTCGGAGCCGGCCGCCTCGTAGCCCGCGTTCCCGGCGCTCGCGTCGGCCGAAGCGGCGAGGGGGGCCGTGTACGTGTAGAGCTCGAGCTCGGGGGCATCGGTCGTGAAGGGCGTGCTCCCGGCCGTGTTCTCCCAGAAGCCGACCTCGTCGCTGTTGCCGTCGACGTAGAGGATGTAGTCGTACTTCTCGTTCGTCGTGTCGAAGTCGGTCTCGAACATGACGCCCCACCCGAAGCTTCGCCACTGGTGGGGGCTGCTGCCGCGGCTGGAGTAGGGGTCATCGGCGAGGCGGAGGCGGAACCACAGGTAGGTGCCGTCATCGTGGACGTAGGCGACCGGGTCCGAGGCGTCCCCGACCACGTCCCACCAGTCGCTGCCGGACACGTCGCCGCAGACGTCCTCCATCGGAGCGCCGTCCTGCTCCACCACCTCCCAGTCCGCGGCGGACGGCCAGGAGACGGCAAGAGCGGACGGGACCAGGAGCGCGAGCAGGGACGAGAGCATGGGTACCTCGGACGCCGAGGGTACCAAGGGGTCTCGCCACGGATCTTGTCCTCGCCCTTACACCCCGTTCCCCGCTACGGGGACGGGCTTCACGAAGGCGTGCGCGCCTCGGTCTCGAGCCACGCGCGGATCACGTTCGCGGCCACCCTTCGGCGATATGCGGCGGTCGACCGGATGTCGTCGATGGGGGCGATGTCCGCGGCGACGGCGGCGGCGGCGGCGGGATCGATCGGCTTGCCGAGGAGGGCGGCCTCGACGTGGTGCGCGCGGATCGGCGTCGGCGCGACCGATCCGAGGGCCACGCGCGCCTCGGTCACCACCCCGTCCACCACGCGCAGCCGCCCCCCGAGCACCACCTTGGAGATCGCCTGCGCGAGCCGCGTGCCCACCTTGCGGTAGTGCAGGCGGTCCCCAGCGTGCGGATGCAGGTGGATGCGGGTGAGCAGCTCATCCGCCGCGAGCGCGGTTTTCCGGTAGCCCAACCAGAACTCGCTCGCGGGCACCTCCCGCACCCCGCGCACCGAGGCGAGCTCGAACTTCGCGTCCATCGCGAGCCACAAGGGGAGCGAATCGCCGGCGGGCGAGGCGTTCACGATGTTCCCGCCGAGCGTGCCGCGGTTCTGGATCTGGGGCGCGCCGACGGTCCGGGCGCAGTCACGGAGGGCCGCGGGGAGCGCGGGGTGGCCGACCACGTCGGACCACGTCGTGAGCGCGCCGAGGGTGCGGCCGTCCCCCGAGATGCCGCGGAGCTCGGTGCAGCCCCACAGATCGAGGATCGCGGTGGGCTGGACCGACCCGAGCTCGATGTACACCATCAGGTCCGTGCCGCCGGCGAGCACGGTGGCATGCGGATGGGAGGCGCGCTGCACGAGCGCCTCCCGGAGCGTGTGGACGCGGGTGACGGGCGCCGGGCAGGTCAGCATGCGGGGGGCCCTCCGGACGGGGCGGCGGGCGCGGTGTCCGTGTTCGTGGCGCCGGCCAACGCGTCCGTGACCGCGTCGATGATCTTCTGATAGCCGGTGCACCGGCACAGGTTGCCCGCGAGCGCCTCTCGCGCCTCCGCGCGCGTGGGGTGCGGGTTCTTGTCGAGCAGCGCCTTTGCCGTGACGAGGAAGCCGGGGGTGCAGATGCCGCACTGCGCGCCGCCGAACCGCAGGAAGGCCTCCTGCACGGGGTGGAGCCGGCCGTCGGTCGCGAGGCCCTCGACCGTGGTGATGCGGCAGCCCTCGGCCTGGATGACGGGCACGAGGCAGCTGTTGACGGCCACGCCGTCGATCAGCACGGTGCAGGCGCCGCATTCGCCCTCGCCGCAGCCCTCCTTGGTGCCGGTGAGCCGGGCGTCCTCGCGGAGCACGTCGAGCAGGCGGGCCATCGGGTGGCTCGCGACGGACACGTCCTGGTCATTGACGGTGAAGCGGATCATGCGCCGCAGTCTATCGGCAAACGGAGCCCGGCGGGACCCGCGCGGGACGACGGAGATTGCGGGTGGGCCGAGGCTGTGCGATACCGCGAGCCTGGAGTGCCCATGAAGAAAGTCCTTTCCATCGTGTTGGGTGTCGTGACCGTCGCAATCGTCGGTCTTGTCGGAGTCGTGTCCATGCAGCCCGACGAGCTGAAGGTCGAGCGCAGCGTGACCGTGGCCGCCACGCCCGCCGACGTGTTTCCCTTCGCCAACGACTACGCCCAGTGGCAGAAGTGGAACCCCTGGCGCGAGCTGGATCCGAGCCAGAAGGAGACCTTCTCCGACAACAAGGCGGGCGTCGGCGCCTGGTATGCGTGGGAGGGGAACGACCAGGTCGGCAAGGGCCGCATGGACATCCGCGAGTCGGTCCAGGACCAGAAGGTGGTCGAGGACCTCCACTTCATGGAGCCTTTCGAGAGCAGGGCCGTCGTGACCCTCACGATGGTCCCCGTGGGTGCCGAGACCAAGGTGACCTGGGGGTTCGTGAGCCAGAGCAACTTCGTGGCCAAGGCCTTCGGCCTGTTCACAGACATGGACGCCATGCTGGGCGCCGACTTCCAACGCGGCCTCGACAAGCTCGCGCCGCTCGCGGCAGCGGCGGCCATCGAGCGAGTGGAGGCGGCGGAGCGCGCGGTGGCCGAGGCGGCGGCGGTGCCGGCCGACGGCGTGGTGCCGGTCGACGGCGTGGTGATCGGCGGCGTGGCGGTCGAAGGCGCGGTGCCGGTCGCGCAGTAGCTCCGGGTTTCTCGGGGGGCGGGCGCGTCCCCGAGCGAGGACGCTCGGGGTCGGCGCCTTCCGGGCTCGGCGCGAAGCGCCTCGGTCGGCGCGAGGACGCGCCGGACCGGCCGCGAGGCGCGGCCGCCCTCCAGGTGCCTCGCGCACGGAGGCGCTGTGTGGTGGCGGTGCGGTCGCCGTGCGGGGCGGCCGCCGCTCCGCGGCCGTCCAGGCACCCCCTGTCGCGCAGGTGCCCCGACCTTGGCCGCGTGGCGGCCGTCGAGCCACCCCCTGTCGCGCAGGTGCCCCGATCTTGGCCGCGTGGCGGCCGTCGAGCCACCCCCTGTCGCGCAGGTACCCCGATCTTGGCCGCGTGGCGGCCGTCGAGCCACCCCCTGTCGCGCAGGTACCCCGCCGACGGCCGCTCCGCGGCCGTGCAGCCACCCCCTGTCGCGCAGGTGCCCCGCCGACGGCCGCCCTCGTCGGCAGGCGGGTGTGAATGCCAGGCCCGCCGGACGCCGACGCAGCCCCCGACGATCGCCGAGGTGCCCCGCGGCGGCCCCCCTGCCCGGGCTCGCCGTGGGCTCCCGATCCGGCCCTACGCCGCCGGCTCTTCCCAGGGGATGCCGAGCTCCTTGAGCCGGTCCCTCAGCTTTCCGAGCTCCGAGGCGTCCACGACGACCTCCTCGGGGGTCACGGCGCGGCGTAGGATCGGACCGGCGATCCAGTCACGGCGCAGCGCGGAGGCGATCTCCGGCGGCAGGTGCACGAGCCAGACACGCTCGGAGCGCACGGGGGCGAGCGCGTTGCCGGACACGACGAGCGCCTCGATCTCGCCGGGGAGCTCGCCGCCGTAGAAGGCCTCGAGCCGCGCGAGGAGCGCCGGCACGTCCGCGTGATCGCGGCGCTCGGGGATGTAGATGCGCTCGTCCCCCTCGCGGCCGACGAAGCGCGCGATGCGCTCCACGATGGCGCGGACGCCGAGGGCATCCCAGCCGTCGGGGATGCTGATGCGGCCCTTGCGGTAGAGGAACCGCGCCCGCGGCGGCTTGGTGTAGTCGATCTGGCGGCCCGGAGCGTCCGGCGCGGCGATGGTGAGCCGCCCCTGCTCGTCCTCCTCGACGTCCACGCCGGTCAACACCGTGATGCGCGTGGCGGAGCGCTGCCACTCGCGGATCGTGTCCACGATGTTGGGCGGCATGCCGGTGCGGGAGTGGCTGGCGAGGAACTCGAGGGTGTCCCGGTGCCCGGCCGCGAGATCGGCGGCCACGCCCTCCCGCGTGAGCCGGTGGCGGTGCATGCGCTCGCCGTCGACATACGGGGCGAGCCGCGCGAGGCGGCCGTACTCGGTGGACGAGAGCTCGCCCGAGTGCACGAGCAGGTTGCCGTCCGGCAGGAGCACGAACCCGGGCTGAAAGCTCGGGCGCGGGCCGGGGCGCCGCAAGAGGGTGATCTCGGTGCCGGTGCGGCTCGCGTCGACCACGCCCGCGCGGTGCAGGGTGTCGGCGACCTCCCGGAAGATGGTGGCCTCGACCTGGGCCCAGCCCTCATCGTCGTACACGACCGCGGAGCGATCGGCGTAGCGGCCGTCCGTCGGGGAGCACAGGATCTCGCGGCAGCGGGTGCGCAAGCGCTCGAGGAAGGCGCCCAGGTCGAGCCACTCGCTGCCGAGCTGACGCAACAGGATGGAGGCCGCGGTCGAGGCGAGCGGATCGGCGAAGAGCGCGGTGGGATCCCCCAGGGGGCGGGGGATCGCCTCGGGGAAGCCGCGCAGGCGGCTCTCCGCGGGGCGGACGAGGCTCACGAGGCGCGCGATCTGGAGGGCCAACGCCCAGCGCGCGGGATCCCCCCCGAGCAGGGAGTAGATGCGACGCTCGACGTCCTTGCGGAGCGTGCCGTCCTGCGTGAGCTGGCCGGGCTGCTCGCCCAGGAGCGCCGCCACGACCACGGCGTCCCAGCGGGCGTCCGACGGGGGGAAGGCCGCGGTGGCCTCGGGCACGGTGAGGACCCAACCGGGCGCGACGTAGCCCTTGAGCGCGGGGTTGAGCCGGCAGGACCCGGCGTAGCGGAGCGGATGGATGTCCCCGCCCCCCGCGTGGGACTGCCGCGGGAGCAGCAGGGCAGCGCGCCAGAGCGGCTCCCCCACGCGCTCGACGGCCGGCCGGAAGCGCTCGGGCACGGGCTCGCCCGGCAACGCCACGAACAGGAGGGTCTCGAGGAGCTCGGCGGCTGGCTCGGGAAGCGTCACGGCGGCCGCGGCGAGCGCGGCGGGATCGTCCGCCGCATCGGCAGGCACGGTAAGACCGGCACGGAACGCGGCGTCATACGACTCCACGACTCGGCGGGCAGAAGGCGTCGACGGGGGACGGCTCAGGAGTACCTCCACGACCAAGGGACCATCCGACCGGACCTCGTCGAACGTAGGCGGGCTTCTAACGTATCCGGAGTCAGCGTGGGGCCTCCGCGCGCGGAGGGAGTCGGCGCCCGCTCGTGTTCACCGTCCCGCCCTCCTCGGTGACGCCGCCGATCGTGCTGTCCCTGTCGGGATCTCCGCCGTCCCAGCCACCCCGAATCAGCGCGATCTTCCGGGGGTGAGGTGGGCAACCACCCGCCGATTCGTGGCGCGGCCCTCGGGCGTGTCGTTCCCCGTGAGGGGGTCGAGGTCGGCGCGGCCGGCCACCGTGAACCGCGTGTAGGGCACGCCGTGCTCCTCGACCAGCGCGCGGGTCACGGCGAGCGCGCGGGCGTACGAGAGCTCCCAGTTGGAGGCGTACAGCTTCTTGAAGGGGCCGGACGGCGCGTCCGCGTCGGTGTGGCCGACCACGAGCACGTTCAGATCCATGTGGAGCTTGAGCGCGGTCGCGAGCAGGTCCAGCGCGAACGAGGACTCCTCCCTGAGCCCCACGCTGCCGCTGGAGAACAGCATGTCGCCCGGCAGGGACACCTGCGTCGCCCCGGCCGCGCGCTCGACCTTGACCGGCCCTCCGGAGAAGATCTGTACGAGCTCCGGGTAGATGCTCCCGGCCTCCCCCCCCGGGGGGGAGCCCGCGAGGCGCTCCTCGAGGTAGCGGACCTTCTGCTTGAGCGCGATGACCTCGCGATCGAGCTGCCCGATGAGCTCGCGATCGGAGGACGCCCCCGCGCGCACCACGAGCGGGAGCGCCAAGAGGAGGAGTCCGAGGCCCAGCGCCATCCGGGAGGGGCGGCTCACGCGGCGCCCAGCGGCGCGTCGATGCCCCAGTCGTTCGGGCCGAACCCCTTCATGCCCTGGGCGGCGCGACCGGAGCCGCGCACGCGGAGCCACCGGGCGATCCAGCTGCGCACGTCGGCCGGGTAGGTGAGGCCCCACTTGCCGTGGTCGGCCCCGGGGGCCGCCTCCTGGCGCCGCGCGATCAACATCCACGCGAGGTAGTCGGGGTGCTGCTCAATCGCGCGGCCGTCGAGCTCGCCGCCCTTGAACACCACCGTGCCGTCCGCCGAGCGCACCAGCACGTCCCCCTTCGGGGGCTCGCCCACCGCGTCCGCCCACTCGATGAGCCCCGCCAGGTCGTCCGGAGCGTCGTGCCGCTTGGCGAGCAGGCCGAAGCAGCGCCCGCAGGCCTCGGCGTCGTTCGTGGCGCGGTGGGCGCCGATCAGGGCGACCTCGAGGCGCGCGGACAGCTCGCCCAGCTTGTGGCTCTTGGCCTCGGGGAAGAACCGCCGGGAGAGGTCGACCGTGTCGATCTCGGCGGGAGGGGCGCACCACTTGAGCCCGCAGCGATCGAACTCGGCGGTGAGGAAGCGCTGATCGAACGGGTAGTTGTGCGCCACGGTGATGGCGCGGGACAACAGCCGATGGATGGCCTGCGCGTGCTCCTTGAACAAGGGGGCGTGCGCCACGTCCTCGTCCTTGATGCCGCTCACGTCCGACGCCTCGCGCGGGATCGGCATGACCTCGCCCGTGGCGGTCGTGGGCTTGAACATGAAGTGATGCGGGATCACCTTGTCGACGGTCCCGTCGGGCCCGAGATGCATCTCGACGCCCGCGAACTCGATGACGCGATGGCCGTCCTCCGGGTTGAGCCCGGTGGTCTCCGTGTCGAACGCGATGATGGGGAGCGTCCGCCAGCGCATCGCCGCCTTCTAACCCGCGCGCCTAGCCGCGGCGGCGACGACGAGCGCCGACCGCCGCGAGCAGCATCGGCAGGAGCCCCAACGCCGAGACCGGAGCCACGTCGGAGCCGGCCGCGCAGCCGCACGAGCCCACCGCGCCGATCTCGCCGATCGGATCACGCCCCGGGTTGTCCGCGCCGGTGTCCGCGTCGGTGTCCGCGTCCGTGTCGGAGTCCGTATCGGTGTCGGTGTCCGTATCGGTGTCCGAGTCGGTGTCGGTGTCCGTGTCGGTATCGGTGTCCGTATCGGTGTCGCCCGGCTCGGTGTCGGTGCAACCATCCCCATCGGCGTCGGGCGAGCCCGCCGCGAACTCGCAGTCGTCCTCATCGTCGATGACGCCGTCGCCATCGTCGTCATGGGCGTAGAGCACCGGGTAGCTGAAGCCCTGGAGGCTGTTGTCCTCGTAGCCCGAGTCGTAGGACCAGAAGCCCACGGCGTTGGTCTCGGTGATCGTGGAGTCCTCGACGGAGAGCGCGACGCCGCCGTCTTCATAGGTGGCCGAGACCACGCCGTCGTTGATGCTGACGGAGAGCTCGCCGTACGAGCCGTCACGCTCGAGCGTGTAGCCGTTCGGGGTCTCGGCGAGCACGGTGGCGCCCCCGGGGGTGATCAGCACGAGGGCCGAGCCGCTCCCGCCGCGCGTGCCGAGCTCGAGGGGGCAGCTGCCCCCTCCGCCGGCCTGGCCACAGAACAGGAACAGATAGTAATTGCCCGCGTTCCGCTGGCCGAAGACGACGCCGAAGGAGTCGTCGTCCCCCGTGTAGAAGATGGTGTCGAAGCGGCCGTCCGAAACGTCCACGGCTTCGTGGACGAGGAAGTTGTCGAGCGCGCCGCCGTCTCCCCAGCCGCCGCCGGCGTCTCCCGTGTTCCGGTCGGTGTAGGCCATGGCCCAGTGGGTGCCGGTCGAGCCGACGTAGCCGAACCACGGATCGTCCTCGTAGCCGTTGATCCAACCATCGGTACCGCCGATCCAGTCGTCGTCCGCGAAGTCCTCGTAGGACCACACCTCGACGACGTCGGCCCGGGCGTGGGGAGAGAGGGCGGCGAAGACGGCGAGCGTGAGGACGGGGAGCATGGCAAGGCCTCCGAGCGTCGGAGTATCGCCGAGATCGCGCTCAGGGGGGAGTCAAGAATTCATGGGCGACCGAACGAGCGGGGGGCGCGGCGCGAAGGCCCCGAGATCGAGCCTTTACCCGTCAAGCGGGGCGCCTCCCGACGTCACCCGATCGCCACGATGCCACCGGGCTCGTGGCGGCAGGGCCTCGACGACGTGGCGCGCATTCCCCTTGCGCCCGAGCTCACGCCGTGCTCTTTGGTGAGCCCCGACGCGTTCGACCGTGCCCGATGTCGACGAGCGGGGTGGCGTCACGGTGACTCTGGGGGGGACTCGGATGGGGACGATACAGGGGGTCGCGCCGCGCCAGCGCGAGGTGGTCTTGCTGCTCGACAGCGCGGCTCCGGCGAGGGCGCGGAGCGCGGCGCGGGCGCTCGTCGCACCGGGGCGGGAGGTGCTCGTGTCCGCGACGGCGCGCGAGGGGCTCGCGCTCCTCGACGGCGGGGAGCCCGACGTGATCGTGGCGTCGCTCGACCTTCCGGACCTGCCCGGGCTGCGGCTCGTCGAGGCGCTGCGCGCCCAGCGCCCCGGGACGCCCATCATCGTGCTGACCGAGGCCCCGACCGTGCAGGGGGCCGTGGCCGCGTTGCGCGCGGGCGCCGCGGACTACCTGGGGGCCGATGCGCTCCCCGAAGCGCTCGCCGAGACGCTGCGCGCCGCGGTGGACCGTGCCTTGTCCGCCCTGCGCGCGCCCGGCAATGCGTCCGAGGGCCCGTCGGAGGGCGCGCCGGAAGCCACGGTCGCGGAGCGGTCCGGCTTCACGCAGCAGCTCACGCGCGGCCCGAAGATGACCCGCGTGTTCGACGCGATCCGCGCGGTCGCGCAGACCGATGCCACCGTCCTGGTCCGTGGCGAGCCCGGCACCGGCACGGAGCTGGTCGCGCGCGGCATCCACGAGCGGAGTCGGCGCCGGGGAAAGCGCCTCGTCGGCGTGAACTGCGGCGCCCTGACCGAAGCCGAGCTGTCAATCGAGCTGTTCGGCCACGCGAAGAGCGACGAGCCCGGCGCCTTCGAGCTCGCCGAGGGCGGCACCTTGTTCCTCGACGAGCTCGGCGAGGCCTCGCTCCCGGTGCAGGTCCAGCTCCTCCGGGTGCTCGAGGAGCAGCGCTTCCGCCTCGTCGGCGGCACGGCGCTGAAGCGGGCGAACGTGCGCGTGATCGCCGCCACTGACGCCGATCTGGACGGCGCGGTGTCGGACGGGCGCTTCCGCGAGGATCTCTACTACCGGCTCAACGTCTTCCCCATCGCCGTGCCGCCGCTGCGCCAGCGCGTCGAGGACCTTCCGCTGCTGGTCCGCCACTTCCTGAACAACGCCGCCGGTGAATACGATCTCCCCGCGCCCGAGGTCACCGCCGAGGCGATGGCGCTGCTGGCCCGCTACCCCTGGCCCGGAAACGTGCGCCAGCTCCGGGCGATGTGCGAGCGCTGGGTCATTGAGTGCCGCGGCGCGCCGCTCGGGCCCCAGGGGCTCCCGGAGGCGTTCACCGGCGCGCTCGTAGGGGCCGTGCCTCCCGAGGACACAGGCGGCGCCCTGTTCGTGGACGAGACCCTTCCGCTCGCGACGCTCACCGCGCGGATGACGACCCAGCTCGAGCGCACCTACCTGCACAAGCTCCTGGCGCGCAACGGCGGCCACCTGCAGAACACGGCGACCGCGGCCGGGATGACGCGGCGCACGTTGTACTCGCGGATGAAGGCGCTGGGGATCGAGGCGAAGGGGTACAAGTAGGGGGGAACATCGGAGCGGGGCAGTAAATTCCGAGTCGCCCGTTGACAACGGTTACGACGCGGCCCAAGAGTGGGGACCACCCGGAGCGGAGCGTGCGGGATCTCGACATGGGGCCAGGCGTGGTAGCCGCGCTGCTGGCGTTGCTCCTGGCCGGATGCGCGGGCCCGCACGACACCCCGGACACCGGGTCGGGTAAGGACACCGACACCGATGCGGACACCGACACCGACACCGATTCGGACACGGACACCGATACCGATACCGACGTGTCCGACGACGAGGACGCGGACGGGCACCAGGCGACCGACGCGGGCGGGGATGACTGTGACGACACGAATGCGTACGTGTACCCCGGCGCAATCGAATACTGTGACACGGTCGACCAGGACTGCGACGGAGATCCGCTGGGCGCGGGCCAATGCGGCGAGAGCATCCCTTCTGGGGCGGCCGGGGCCCTGCTGGTCGATTCAACGTACTACGTGGTTAACGTCGGGCTGGTGGGTGACCTGAGCGGTGACGGATTGGATGACGTGGTGCGCATCCGCTCGACGGAAACGGAGCGCGACATCCTCGTGTACGCCGGGGGGCCGATCGACGCCCCGTTCGGCGAAGGCCTGGAGGGGGTCTGGCATCGCGTGATCCACGGCGGGTACTCGGGTGCCGGCGTGGTGAACGGCGGCGATGTAAACGGCGATGGATGGGCCGACCTGGTCACCGTGCAGACGACCGAAGGCGGCGTCGTGGAGGTGCGTTACGGCCCCCTCTCCGGGGACGGTGTACCCTCGACGATGGGCGATGACGGTGTTGCGTGGGGGCCGGGCTTCGTGTCGGCGTCCCCGGTGTTTTCTGGCGAGGACATCGACGGCGACGGGCGAGCGGACCTCGCCGTCATCGATGTGGAGCCAGACGGCACCTCGGACATCGC
>JAUXQH010000006.1 GCA_030685065.1 Pseudomonadota bacterium
TCCTCCTGATCAAGCTCACGGGCGTCGACCGCGAGGTGATCGAGAAGTGGCTCTACATCATCGTCGGCCTCACGTTCATCTCCGGCATCCTCGGCACCGGCCACCACTACTATTGGATCGGCGCGCCCGAGTACTGGCTTGCGTTGGGTGGCATCTTCAGCGCCCTCGAGCCCCTCGCCTTCCTCGGCATGGCGCTCTTCACGGTGGCGATGTCGCGAAAGGGCGGCAAGACCCCCGACAACCGGGTGGCGATGCTCTGGACCGTGGGCTGCGGCATCGTGTCGTGTGTCGGCGCGGGCTTCCTGGGCTTCGCCCACACGCTCCCGCAGGTCAACATCTGGACGCACGGCACGCTCGTGACCGCCATGCACGGCCACCTCGCGTTCTGGGGCGCGTACGCGATGCTCAACCTCGGCATCATCTCCTACGCGCTGCCGCAGATGACCGGCCGCAAGCTCTACAAGCACTGGACCGCCGAGTGGGCGTTCTGGACCTCGAACGTCGGCATGATCGCGATGACCGGCGCGTTCGCGGTGGCCGGCATCTCGCAGGTGTACCTCGAGCGGCGGATGGGGATGGATTTCCTCGCCGCGCAGGAGGCGATCCAGATCCACTTCCTCGGGCTCGTGCTCGCGGCGTCGCTCTTCACCGTCGGCATCAGCCTGTACATCTGGAACTTCATCGCCCACGGGCTCCCCACGGACGAGATGCTCCTGTCCAACAACTCGGCGCCCACGGGCGATCCGGTGGCGGCGAAGTGACCGCGGCGCCGGAGCTCGTCGTCCCGGCCGACCTCCCCTGGTATCGGCCGGTGGGTCACGAGTGCACGTTGTTCGAGCAGGCGTATCGGAGCAACCTCCCGCTGCTCCTGAAGGGGCCCACCGGCTGCGGAAAGAGCCGGCTCGTCGAGCACATGGCCGCCCGTCTCGGTCGCCCGCTGGTGACCGTTTCGTGCCACGACGAGACCTCGGCGGTCGACCTGTTGGGCCGCTATCTCGTGCGCGGCGACGAGACGGTGTGGCAGGACGGGCCGGTCACCCGCGCGGTGCGCGAGGGGGCCATCCTGTACCTGGACGAGGTCGCGGAGGCCCGGCCCGACGTGATCGTGGTCCTCCACCCGCTCACGGACCACCGCCGCCGGCTGTTCGTCGAGCGCCACGACGAGGTGATCGACGCCGCGCCGGGGTTCGGGCTGGTGGTGAGCTTCAACCCCGGCTACCAGCGCGGGCTCAAGGAGCTCAAGCCCTCCACCCGCCAGCGCTTCGTCGCGATGCACTTCGACTACCCCTCGGCCGAGGTCGAGGTCGAGGTGGTCATGGGGGAGACGGCGATCGACGCCGGCACGGCGAAGCGCCTCGTGGCCCTCGCGGGCAAGATGCGGTGCCTCCGCGAGCTCGGCCTCTCCGAGGTGCCGTCGACGCGGCTCCTCGTCGACGCCGCGCGCCTCATCGCGGCGGGGGTGCCGCCGCGCCTCGCGTGCCAGGCGGCCGTGGTCGAGCCCCTCACGGACGATCGCGACGTGGCCAAGGGGCTCGCCGACCTCGTGGCGCTGGTGTTCTGATGGCGCGCTCGTCATGAGCTGGCTGGAGAAGCCGCCGAGCCTCGACTTCGATTGGGAGGGGCGCGTGTTCGGCGTCCTGCTCTCCCTCTGGAAGCGGGTGCGTCCGGACCCGAACCCGCCGCCGCGAGCAGAAGCCGCCGTCCTCGCCGACGAGCTCGCCGCGCTCACCGTGCTCGCGCGCGCCCTCGCGCAGGAGACCGTGCGGCTGGCCCCCGCGCGCCTGGATGGTGGGGTGCGCGCCAACGATCTGCTGCTGCCCGCGGCCCTCGACCTGGGCGGCTCCGCCGAGGAGAACCGGGACGCGCTGATCCTGCGCGTGGCGGTGGGCGCGACGATCCGACGGCTCGGCCTCGACGCGCTCCCCCCCGAGGAGGGCGGCGTGCCGACGGGCGCGGGCCCGCGCGCCATCGCCAGCCTCGACGCGGCGCGGCGCGCCACCGACGTGCTCGTGGCCGAGCTGCCCATGTTCGCGGCGCTCCACGCCCGCACCGCGGCCCTCGAGCGCGCCCGCGGGGGAGGCGCGCGCGCGATCTCGCCCGCATGGGCGGACGTGTACGGCGCGGCCCTCGATCTGACCGTCCCGTGGGCTCCCCCCGCTCCGCCCCCCGGCGATCCCGGCCCCCCGCTGCGGATGTGGGGAGAGCTGGTGCGCGCCGTCGGCGGGGCCGGCGCCCTCGGCGCCACTCCCGACGAGACGGCGTCGGCGCCCTCCACCGGCACCGAGCGCAAGGCGAAGCCCTCCGACGAGGTCGAGCGCACCCTCGTCGACGAGGCCAAGGCGCGGGAGAAGGTCCTCACCCACACGTTCGAGAAGATGGAGACGCTCGACGAGCACAACGGCCAGATCCAGCGCATGGACGGTGCCGACGAGCTGGACGATCACCTCGAGGCGCTCGACGAGGTGGACCTGAAGCACGTGATCCGTGGTGGCGAGCGGGCGCGGTCTCTCTACAAGGCCGAGATCGGGCTCGACGCGGACGTGCCGGACGTGGCCGACATCCTCCCGCACGAACGCGGGATCCCCTACGACGAATGGGATCGCGGCGCCGGCCGGTACAAGCCGGGCTGGTGCACGGTGTACCCGACGCCGATGGGCCCGGGCGAGCCCGCGTGGGCGGCGGAGGCGCTCCCCCGACACCGGGCGCTCGTGGAGGATCTGTACCGCCGCCTCGTGATCCACCGCACCCGGCGCTCCCCCGAGCGCGCGCAGCGGGACGGCGAGGAGCTCGATCTCGACGCGCTCGTGGACGACCTCGCCAACCGGCGCGCCGGCCACGGACCGTCGGATCGCGTGTACCTACGGAAGCTGCGGCGCAAGCGGAGCTTCGCCACCACCGTGCTCCTCGACGTGTCCCTCTCCACGGACGCGTGGGTGGCCGATCGACGGGTGTTGGATGTCGCACGGGAGGCCGTGCTCGTGTTGGGCGAGGTGGCGCACCGCTTCGGCGATCCGCTCCAGGTGCTCGCCTTCGCGTCCCACACGCGCAACCGCTGCCGCGTGTTCACCGTGCGTGACTGGAACGACCCCTGGGAGGTCGGCAAGGCCCGGCTCGGCGCGCTGCGTCCCCAGGGCTACACGCGCATCGGCCCCGCGCTCCGCCACGCGGTCGCCGAGCTCGGCAAGGCCGACGCCGACCGGCACCTGCTCCTCCTCGTCTCCGACGGAAAACCCACCGACTACGACCGCTACGAGGGCCGCTACGGCGTGGCCGACGTACGGCAGGCGCTCCGCGAGGGCGAGGCCCGGGGCGTCATCACGCACGCCCTCGCGGTCGACGCGGTGGCCGGCGACCATCTTCCGCCGATGCTCGGCCCCGGCGCGTGGCACATCCTCCCCGATCCGCGGCGCCTCCCCGAGGTGCTCACGACGGTGTACGGGCGGCTCACCGGGAGGTGACGTGTGGAGGAGGGCGCGGTCCCCCTCCGCGGATCACTCCTCCTCCTTCCGCACCGCCGTCACCCCGAAGTACGCCGACGCGTCGGACAGCACGGCGTCCGGCATGTCGTGGGGGTGGAACAGCGGCTCCTTCCCCTCCATGACGAACAGGTAGCCGACCACGCCGAAAAGGTACGGCGTGGTGTCCACCGTCCCGACCGTCGCGCCGTCACGCACCAGGTGCACCGCGTAGTGCCCCTCGTGCACGCTCCCGGTGACGACGCCCTGTGCCGTGAGCGCCACGTCGACATCGTTCACGAAGAAGCCCCAGTCCTCCGACCGCACGTAGTGGGAGCCGACGATGATCAACGCGCGGTAGGGCGCGCCGGAGACCTCGATCGTGACGGGCGGCAGGGGCTTTTTGTCCTCCTGGTGCACCTTCCAGGCCTCCTCGAGGGTGAGCGCGGAGCCCGACTCGAGCACGCTCTGCACGGGGGTTTCCCACGCGGCCACGTCGGGGTGCGCGGCGAGGAACGCGCGGATGGCGATGGCGCGCGCGCCGGCGTCGATCTCGACGGCTTCGCCGAAGGCTTCGGCCGCGGCCACCTCGCGCTCGATCCACTCGGCCACGGCGCGGTCCACGGGATCCGTGGTGCCGACGGGCCCGGTCGGCGCCACCTCCGGGCTGGGCGGCACCTCCGGGATCGGCGGCACCTCCGGGGCCTGCGGCGCCGACGGGCACGCGCACGCGAGGATGGCGAGGGAGACGACGGCGAGGAATAGACGCATCCCGACGAGCTATCTCGCCGCCCCGTGCACACCACCGTGTGCTGGCCCGTCGCGGGCACGGGGCGCGCGGCACGGAACGTGCACTCGTCCCGATTCCCTTGGAGCAACCGATGCCCATGTCCCGCCTGGCCCCGCCCATCTCCCGGCCCCCCGCCGATCCCGTCGCCGCGTTCCGCGCCTGCCACGAGCGCATCCGCCTGTTCACCGCGGGCCTCCACCGCATCGCCTCGCTGCCGGACCTCGCGGACCCACGGGTGCCCTCCGCCGCCGCCCAGGCCCGCCGGTACTTCTCCGAGGGCCTACCGCTCCACGCGGACGACGAGGATCTTTCGCTCGCCCCGCGGCTCCGAATCGTCGCGCCGGAGTGTGGGCCGTTGCTCGACGAACTGGAGCGCGACCACCGGCAGATCGACGCGTGCCTCGCGACGCTGCTGCCGCTGCTCGGCACCCTCGCGGAGGAGGGGCGGGTGCCCCACACGACCTTCCGCGTCGCGGTGAGCTTCCTCTCGAGCCTGCTCCTCCCGCACATCGCCCGTGAGGAGGAGGAGCTGTTTCCGCTCTGTGTGCGCCTGTCCGCCGAGGACCGCGTCGACATCGCGCGGGAGCTCGTCGAGCGCCGCAATCCGCCCGCGAGCCGCACCCGATGACGGGGCCCCCGTCGCGCGATCCGGTGCAGCTCCGGGCGCTGTTTCCCCGCGAGCACGGCCTCTGGTGCTGGGCGGGCGCCCCGCTCCTCGGCGCGGCGCTGCTCTCCCCCACCCTCGCCACGGGGCTCGGCGCGTCGGCGGTACTGGCCTTCTTCGGCGCGGGCAACGCGGCGCGAAAGAGCGCCTGGATCGAGGCCGGCTGGGCGACCGTGGGCGGCTGCCTCGCCGGCATCGCCGTGCTGGCGCTCGTCCCCGCTCCCGGGGTGTGGATCCTGACCCTCGCCGCCCTCGTCGCGTGTGGCGGCATCGCCCTCGCGATCGCGGACGGCGCCACCGGCCGGAGGGTCCCCGCCATCACGCTGTTCGAGCTCGCGGCCATCGGCGGGTTCGCGGCGACGGGCGCGGGCCTCACCGTGGCAGGCGGCGTGTCGCCGACCACCGCGGTGCTGATCGCGCTCTGCATCGCCACGTGGGAAGTGATCGGCCTCTGGTGGGTGCGCGGCCAGCTGGCCCGGGTCCTTCCGGGCCGCACGCCATGGGCCGCGGGTCCGCGCGCGATCGGCGCCCTCGCGGCGCTCCTCGCCGCCGTCGCGGTGGCCGCCGGGCACCCTCTCCTCGCCCTGCTCCCCGCCCTCTACGTCGTCCGGGTAGCCGCCACCCGGCCGGCGACCGCGCCGAGGGATGCCCGTCGCATCGGGCTCGGCGAGGCCGCGTGGGCGGTCGGCGCGACGGTCCTCGCGGTGGGCGGGGTGGTCTCGTGAGCGCCAAGCCGCTCGAGGCGTGGCGACTGTTCTTCCCGACGGCCGCGGCGCTCGCCGTCGTCGGCCTCGTCGCCTGGGGCGTCCAGCTCGCCGGCATCCCGCTCGGGCTCCTCCCCTCCGACCACGCCGGCTTCATGGTGTGGGGGGTCTTCGGGTCCGGCATCTTCGGCTTCCTCCTCACCGCCTACCCCCGCCAGAACGACGCCGCGATGCCGACCGCGACGCTGTTGTGGGGGCTCCTGGCGGCGCAGCTGCTGTCCGTCGCCGCGCTGCTCCTGGGGCGCTCCGTGCTCCCTCCCGAGCTGCGCGCGGTCCTGGTCGCGCTGCCCTGGGTCGCGACGCTCGGCTGGGTGCTGCCGGTCGCGCGCGCCTCGCTGAAGCGGCGCTGGGACGACACCACCGCCGCCATCCCGCTGGCGCTCGCCGCCGCCGTGGTGGGAGTGGTGCTGCACGCGCTCGAGCCGATACCCCTCCTCGCCGGCACCGGCGTGCGCGGGATCAGCTTCGGCGTCGGGCCGTTCGTGGTGCTGGTCGCGCTCGCGGTGCTCGACCGCGTGCTCCCGTTCTTCTCGGCGCGCGCCGTCGCCAACGCGGGCGCCACTCCGGGCGCCACCGGGGGTGACGCCTACACCGGCCGGCGTACGCCCTGGTTCCTCGGGCCGCTCGCGGCGCTGCTCTGGGCCAAGGCGCTGTTTCCGGCCCACGCCGCGTGGTTCGCCGCGGGGCTCCTCGTGGTGCTCCTCCGCCAATGGTGGGGCTGGCGGCCGTGGCCGGCGGCGCGCACGCCGATGATCGCCGTGATCCACGTCGGCCTCGGGTGGATGGCGCTCGCCTGGTTCGCCGACCTCCTCGGCGCGCCGGCGACCGTCGGCACCCACGCCCTGCTCGTGGGCGGCATCGGCACCCTCCTGTTCGGGATCTCGATGCGCGTGGTGCGCGGCCACAGCAACCTCCCCGTCGTGCTCGGCCGCGCCGGTGCGGTCGTGATGGTCCTCGCCCAGCTCGCGGCCGCCCTGCGCGTGTGGGTGGGCTGGGCCGGGGGCGGCACCGCCCTGTACGTGGCCAGCGCGGCGTTGCTCGTCGCGGCGTTCGGGGTGTGGCTGGTGC
Organism: Pseudomonadota bacterium; assembly: GCA_030685065.1. Classification (GTDB taxonomy): domain Bacteria; phylum Myxococcota_A; class UBA796; order UBA796; family SXON01; genus CAJBVW01. The sequence continues at coordinate 6,742 of JAUXQH010000006.1, forward strand.
GCTTCGGGCCGGTGGTGGCGCGGCGGGGGTGAGCGGGCCGGTGGTGGCGCGGCGGGGGTGAGCGGGCCGGGGTGAGCGCACGGGGCGCGCGGGCGGGCCCTACCCCATCAGGAGCACCGCCCCGCCGAGCACCACGCCGACGATCGCGGCGCCGAGCACGGCCCAGCCGGGCCAGGCGTGGTCGAGCTCGAGGAACACAGCGCCGATGACGACGATCTTGAGGGCGGCTACGGCGGCGAGCCCGCCCGCCGCGGAGGTGGATCCCTGCCCGTCGGCCAGGGCCCACATGCCGCCGGTGAGTCCGAGGAGGACGACGAGCGCGAGGACGGAGAGCAGCGTTCGGTTCATGGGTGCATCAGGTAGAGGATGGGGAACACGAGGATCCAGGTCACGTCCACGAGGTGGAAGTAGGCCGCGCCGGATTCGATGTTCAGGGCGTTGTCTCTTCCGTAGACGCCGCGCGCGGCTTGCACGGCGAGGTAGACCAGGATGCCGACGCCCCCGAGGACGTGCAGCAGGTGCAGGCCGGTGATGAAGAGGTAGGAGAACCAGAAGCCGTTGGTGGACAAGGTGACGTGGGCGAGCTCGGGGCTCGCGTACTCCAGGAGCTTGTTCACGCTGAAGGCGAGGCCGGCGACGGCGCTGGCCGAGAGCCATCCGGCCGTGGCGCGAGGGCGGCCGGCTGCGTTCGTCAGGACCGCCTGGTAGGCCAGGCCGCTCCCCAGGAGGAGGAGCACGGTGCCACGCACGCCGGAGTCGACGTGCAGGAGCCCCTGGGCCTCCGCATAGACGGCCTCCTGGCCGCGCCAGGACCCGGCGTGGCCGAGCAGGAACAGGCCGAAGCAGACGACCTCGACCCCCATGAACAGCCACACGGCGGTGCCCCCGGTCAGCGGGCGCCATCGGTCGGCGGGAGCCGACGCGCGGGCCGACGGGGAGACGGGATCGAGCATGCGATCAAGCCAGAGCACGGAGCATGCCAGGGGGAGGAGGCCCTCGATGGGCGGCAGGCGGCGCCTCGGCGCCGAACGACCCGCGCGTCGGCGCCCACTGCCTGTGTCGGATGGCCCTCCGTCGCCCGCCGGTGCCGCCGCGGGAGCGTTGGCACGGATGCTGCACGAGGACACTCCCTGAGGTGAACCCGATGCTCCCTGCCCTCGTGATGCTGACCGACGCGCACGGCCGCGTCCTCCACGCCAACCCTCCGGCGCGCTCGCTCCTGGGCGTCTGCGTCGGCCAGAACTGCTGCGCGCTGCTCCACGTCGACTGCGTGCCGCCGGACGACAGCGGCGACTACCAGGACGTCGGGAGCGTGACCACGAACGGGGTGGTCGGTCACGCCGCGCGCTCGGCGATGGGCGGCCAGTTCGTGATCGTCGTCCAGCCGCAGCGGGTGGCCGCCCGGGAGACGACACCCCTCTCGCCCCGAGAGCGCGAGATCCTCCAGTGGGTGGCCCGCGGCCTCACCGACGTGGCGGTGGCCGAGCGGATCGGGGTCCAGCACACGACCGTGCGCTCCCACATGGAGAACGTGCGCCGCAAGCTGAAGGTGCGCAGCCGCTCCCAGGCGGTCGCGCACGCGGTCGCGGCGGGGCTGCTGTAGCCATGGCGCCGCCAGCTCCCGGCCGAGGACCGGCACGCCCCTTGCAACCCACGCGCGGCATGGACACCGCCGCGCTCGCCCGCTCGATCCTCGACACGCACCACGCGCTCCTGCACCGGGAGCTGCCCCGCCTCGCGGTCGCCTTCCGCGCGAGCCCCACGCAGCTGCGAGCCCCGTTCATGCGGCTCAAGCAGGTGATGGACGAGCACATGATGAAGGAGGAGCGAATCCTCTTCCCCATGATCATCGCGCTGGCCGAGGGGGGGCCGAACGCGGGGTGCGGGGTCGACGGGCCGATCGCGCAGATGGGCGCGGAGCACAACGGCATCCGGATGCTGGAGGACGAGCTTCGCGGGGTGGCCTCGCTCGCGGGGCCCGAGGAGGAGTCCCTGATGGCGCTCCTCGACGACCTCTCCGAGCACGCGCGCACGGAGGACGAAGCGCTCTTCCCCGCGGCGTTGGCGCTCTCCCGGGAGGCGGCATTGCGCCCGCCGTCACCGACGCGTGACGACGACGACGACGACGAACCGGAGCCCGCGCCCCGCCCCGTCCTGGTCTCCATCACCACCCCGCCCGCGCCGGCCCCGCCCGCGCCGGCCCCCCCCCGACGCCGGCACGTGGAGGCCCCCGCCCGCGCGCCAGCCGCCCACGCCGGCCGCACCATCCGCGAGACCCGCGGCGCCTGCCCCACCTGCCACGCGGACGTGCCCGCGGCGGTGATCGTGCGCGACGGCGCCGCGCTGCTCGAGAAGCGCTGCCCCACGCACGGGCCGAGCACCCAGCTCCTGAGCCGCCACCCCGACCTCTGGACCGAGCTCGATCGGTTCTACTTCTCCGTGAACGACGAGGCCTATCCGCAGCGCGACTTCATCGTGCGCATGACCGAGAAGTGCAACCTCGCCTGCCCGATCTGCCTGGCCAAGGCGAACACCGAGGACACCCCCGACCTCGACCTGTCGGGCCTCGAGACGCTCCTCTCCGAGCGCCGCGGCATCAAGATCGATCTAATGGCGGCGGAGCCCACGCTGCGCCCCGACCTCGAGGACTGGGTGCGCCGCGTGAAGGCGAGCGGAAACATCGCCGCCTTGCACACGAACGGCATCAAGCTGGCGGACCTCGCCTACGCGCGGCGGCTCGCCGAGGCCGGCGTGGACGAGGTGTTCCTGCAGTTCGACGGCCTCGACGACGCGGCGAACACCGTGCTCCGGGGCCGCCCGCTCCTCAAGGCGCGGCTCGCCGCGCTCGCGAACCTGCGCACCCTCGGCATCGCCACGAGCCTCATCGTCGTGATCGCGGGCGGGCTCAACGAGGCGCAGGTGGGCGAGACCTTCCGCTTCGCCCTCCAGCCCGACAACGCGCACATCCGGGAGGTGTTCTTCCTCGGGCTCCGCAGCATGGGGAGCGCCCGCCAATCGGCGGACCCGGAGACCGGCACCCTCGCCGGCCAGACGCTCATGCCGGACGCGCTGATCGACGAGCTCTGCGCGCAGGTGCCGGAGATCCGGCGCCGCGACGTGCACGACTTCAACATGGTCTATTTCGCCATGTTGTCGGCGTTCCGGGTGAAGAAGTGCTTGTACGTCCAGCACTACCTCGTGGCCCGCGACGGCCTCGGCGGGTTCACGCCGATCTCGGACGTGGTCGACCTCCGCAAGATGGCCAACGCGGCCCAGCGCTATGCCTCGCGTCGCAAGGCGCACCCGACCCTCGCCCGCGCGGGCTTCGGCGCCGCCGTGATTCGCCAGGGCTTGCGGCCGGCCGCGTTGAAGATGGGGGGAGACCTGCTCCGGCTGGAGAAGCTCTTCGCGACGGGGATGAACCTCGGGCAGGTGCCGACGCGCTTCCTGCTCATCGGTTTTATCACCGCCTGTGACCTGGACAACTTCGACTCCGGCGTCAGCGTGAATTGCGGCAAGGGCGAGCTCTCCGCCGACGGCGGGTTCGCCGAGTCGAGCGCCGTCGCCAACGTCGCGCGGGAGGCCCGCTTCTCGGAGACCGCCAGGACCCCGGGCCCCGCCTGGCGGGCGCCGGCGCGGGAGCGCCCATGATCGATCTTGGCCTCCAACACCTCGGCCAGAGCGGCCTCCGCCTCCGCATGGGCGGCGGGACCCTCGCCGTCGATGCGCCCACGGCGGTCGACACGCCGCTGGTGGTCACCTGGACCGAGCGCGAGCGGGTCGCCGGGGCCCTCGCCGGGAAGGGAGCCCTCGCCGCCGCCCCGCGCGTGCTCGGCTGGCTCGGGCGCGCGGGCACCGTGATCGGCGAGGGTTGGCCTACGTCATTCCACGGCTTCCTCCTCCGCGCGCGCCCGTTCACCCCCATCCCCTACGCCACCGCTCCGGAGGCCCTGCGAAAGGTGTGGTCGGCGGTGCGCGCCCCTCCGCGCGCGATCGGCCGGGTCGTGTTCACCCTCGGCCGCCCCGAAACCCCGCCCCTGGCCCTGACGATCGAGCGCGAGGGCTGCCGCGTCGCGCTGATCTCCCAGGCGCTCCATCGCTTCCTCCGCCCGCACGACCTCGCCGCGCTCGCGGGGTGGGCCGGCCACCTCGATCTGGTCGTGGCCGGGACCGACTACGACGACGAGGCCGCCACGGGCGCGATGATCGGGGCCTTCGACGCCCGCGTGCGCGTCATCGCCGACCTCACGGGCTCGATCCGGCGCACGCTCGGCCTCCCGGTGCGCCCCCTCTCCGTGGCGCTCGCGGCGGCCCCGCCGGGGACGCGCCTGCTCGAGGCGGGCGACGGGCTCGAAGTGGAGGCGACATGAGCGACGACTTCCGGACCATCATCGAGCCGTTCCGCATCAAGGCGGTCGAGGCCATCCCGATCCTGACGCGCGAGGCACGCGCCGCCGCGCTCGAGGGCGCCGGCCACAACCTGTTCCGCCTGCTCGCGGAGCACGTCACCATCGACCTCCTCACCGACTCAGGCACGGGCGCCATGAGCGGGGCGCAGTGGGCGGCGCTCATGAACGGCGACGAGAGCTACGCGGGAAGTCGCTCGTTCCTCCGGTTCTTTGAGGTCGTCAAGCGGCTCACCGGGCATCCCTTCATCTTCCCCGTGCACCAGGGCCGCGCGGCCGAGCGCATCATGGCGCGGACGATCCTGCCGCCGGGCAGCGTGGTGGTGAACAACACGCACTTCGACACGACCCGCGCGAACATCGAGCAGGTGGGCGCGATTGCGGTCGACCTGCCGGTCGCGGCCGCCGCAAACCCGGCCGACGCCTCGCCGTTCAAGGGCGACATGGACCTCGCGCGCCTCGACCGCGCCCTCGCCGAGGGCGTCACGCTCGCGATGCTCACGCTCACGAACAACGCCGCCGGCGGGCAGCCCGTCAGCATGGCCAACATCGAGGCCGTGAGCGCACGGTGCAAGCGAGCGGGGGTGCCGTTCTTCCTCGACGCGGCGCGCTTCGCCGAGAACGCCTGGTTCATCCACGCCCGCGAGCCCGGCTTCGCCGACGTGGCGCTCCCCGAGATCGCCCGCCGGATGTTCGACCTCGCGGACGGGTTCACCCTCTCCGCGAAGAAGGACGGCCTCGCGCACATCGGCGGGGTGCTCGCCACGCGCCGGGAGGACTGGGCCGAGCTGTTCCGGAACGAGCTGATCCTCGGCGAGGGCTTCCCCACCTACGGGGGCCTCGCCGGGCGGGACCTCGAGTGTGTGGCGGTAGGGCTCGAAGAGGCCCTGGAGCCCGACTACCTGCGGTACCGGGCCCGCAGCGTCGCCTACTTCGCGGAGGGCCTCGAGGCGGTGGGCGTGCCCGTTGTCCAGCCCCCCGGGGGCCACGCCGTGTTCCTCGACGCGGGGCGCCTCCTCCCGCACATCCCGGCAGAGCGCTTTCCCGGGCAGGCCCTCGCGGCCGCGCTGTACCTCGAGGGCGGCGTTCGCGGCGTGGAGATCGGCAGCCTGATGTTCCCCGCAGCGCGGCTTCAGCTCGTTCGCCTCGCCATGCCGCGCCGCGTCTACACCCAGGCGCACATCGACTACGTCGTCGAGGTGGCGGAGCGCGTTCGGGCCCGAGCGTCCGGGATCCGGGGCTATCGCATCGTGCGCGAGCCGCCTTTTCTGCGTCACTTCTCCGCGGTCCTCACCCCGGACGAGGGGTAGCGAGGGGCGGTCCGCCGCCGGGCGGATGTGCAAAATGGCCCACCGGGCCGCGCCTGCTGACACACCCGGGCGCGAGATCGATCGGGAGCCCGTACTCGACGCCTGGCACGTCCGTTGCTCTGCTGGGGAGTGGTCCCGGAGGACCCATGTTGACGCATCTGTTCGCGCTCGCCCTCGCCGCCGATCCGAGCTCCCCCACCCCGCCCGCCGCGCCGCCGAAGCCCCTTCTCCTGGTGGACATCTCGGGCCAATACTCGCTGTGGAACCTCCAGCAGCACAACTTCCTCCTCGGCGCCGAGCACCCGCTCGACGACGCCGCCTACACCGTCCAGAACCTCCGCATCAAGGTCGGGCTCGGCCGCGAACGCTACGGCGTGGTGGCCCGCCTCGACGCGGCGCAGGGCTGGTGGGGCGTCGACAACAGCCCCACGAACGGCTACGCGGTCACGACGGATGACGCGGGGACCTCGACGACGCGCGTCTACAATGACGACGGCCTGTTCCAGGACAAGGAGACCGCCTACGGCATCCACTTCGATCTGGCCTACGGCTGGGCGGCTTTTGGTCCGCTCGAGGTTCGTGGCGGGCGCCAGTCCTACAGCGTCGGGAACAAGCTCGTGCTCGACGAAGACTACGACGGCGTGACCGTGCTTCTCCGGCCGAAGGGCCCGGTCGGCGCGGAGGCCTTCTGGGCGAAGGTGTCCGAGGGCAAGAACGCCTACCAGCTCCCCGGCGCCACGCTGATGTCGGACCTCGACGACAATTCGGACGCAAACGTGTTCGGCGCCAAGGCGACCTACACCTCGCCCATCGTGAACGCGGAGTTGTTCGGACTGTACTACGCCGACACCATCGCCGAGGATTGGGCGTGGCTCCCGCAGGGGCTCGGCTACAGCCGCCCGCGCTTCACCCCGCAGGTCACCACCCTCACCACCGTCGGGCTCGCCGGAAACGGGAAGCTCGACATGGGTCTTGCGTGGAAGGCCGAGGCCGACGTGCTGTTCGGGGAGGACGCCATCGACAACGCCGACCATTCCGGCGGCGAAGGAAAGGCCGGCGCGCTCGACCGAAACGACGGCTCGCTGTTCGGCTGGAACCTCCTCGCGGACGCCACGCAGACCCTTCCGCTCCCGATCGGCGCCGACGTGGGGGCGCTCTTCGGTCTGGGCTCCGGGGACGAGGATCCCACCTCCGGCGCGGGGAACGTCAACAAGCTCTCGACGATGGGCCACTGGTCGCTCACCAACGTGTGGGAGGACTCGGTGATGCCGGACGTGGAGGGCATCTCGCCGCAGGGCCTCGGCTCGCCGGTGACGCGCGGCTACCGGGAGCTCGAGAACACCACGGCGATCCAGGGGCGGGTGGGCGTGGTCCCGCACAAGGTGCTGCGCCTGGAGAGCTCGTTCACCTGGCTCCAGGCCACGCAGCCCGTGCGCGGGTTCGACGCGACGGGCACCCCCACCGACACCAGCGCGCGGGACCTGGGCTGGGAGCTGGACGCCAACGCGATCCTGACCCTGCGCGAGGGCGGGGTGGTCGGAAAGGTGCTCTTCGGCTGGTTCCAGCCCGGAGAAGCCGCCGGGCTCCTGATCAACGGCACCGCGGACCACCTCGACCCCGCCTGGGAGATCAAGACCGAGGCGGCCATCAACTTCTGAGTCGCGTCCCCTCCGTCGATCGACGGATCGCTTCTTGCTTGGGCCAGGGTGCGATGAACGCTCTCCTCCTCCTCCTCGCGTGCGACACCGGCTTCGCCGATCCCTCGCGCGCGTTCGGCCCCCCGGTGCCCGACGGACCGCGGCACGCCACCACGATCCACGCGCCGACCACCCTCGGCGTCGTGGACACCCCGCTCACCGACGCCAACGGCACCCCCATCGGCGTCGCGTGCGCGACCTGCCACGGCCCCGATCCGGAGAGCTCCTGGGCGGCGCGGGAGGGCGCCCCGTTTCACACCGGGGTGAAGCTCGCCCACGGCCCGATCGTGTGTGACAGCTGCCATGCTGCCGACCGCACCGCGCTCCACCTCGCGGACGGCACGCTCGTGCCGCTCGCGGACACGATCGAGCTGTGCGCCCAGTGCCACGGTCCCCAATACCGCGACTACACCCACGGCTCGCACGGCGGGATGAACGGCTACTGGGACACCCGCCGCGGCCCGCGCACGAAGAACCACTGCGCGGATTGCCACGCGCCCCACGCGCCCGCCTACGCCGCCGTGCTTCCCGTGTTCCCGCCCCACGACCGCCGCCCGCTCGAGGCCGAGTGACATGGACGACCTGACCCGACGCAGCGCTCTGAAGGTCGGCGGCGCCACGCTCGGCACCGCCGCGTTCGCGCGTGCGCTGGCCCCGCTCACCGAGTGGACCGACGATCTGACGATGGAGGGCTTCCTCCAGAAGCACTACAAGGAGCTCGACCGCGACGAGATGGAGCAGGTGCTCCGTCGCCTCGAGGACGAGACCTTCGCCGAGCACGGGGTGAACGTCACCATCTCCGACCCGCGCCCCACGGAGGGGGTGTCGTTCGGCTACGCGCTCAACCTCTCGATCTGCATCGGATGCCGGAAGTGCGCCGAGGCCTGCCACGTCGAGAACAACCACGACCGGGCGACCAACAACTCCTACATCCGCGTGTTGGAGATGAAGAAGGGCAGCCTCGACATGGAGAACGGAAGCGTCGAATTCACCCACGCGGTGCCCGACGCCGACCACTTCTACATGCCCGTGCAATGTCACCAATGTGACAACGCGCCGTGCGTCAAGGTCTGCCCGGTGGAGGCGACCTGGAAGGAGGCCGACGGCATCGTCGTCGTGGACTACAACTGGTGCATCGGCTGCCGGTACTGCGAAGCCGCGTGCCCGTACCACGCGCGGCGCTTCAATTGGGAGAAGCCCGAGATCCCGGCCGAGGAGATCAACCCCGACCAGGCCTACCTCTCCAACCGGATCCGACCGCAGGGGGTGATGGAGAAGTGTACGTTCTGCCTGCACCGCACCCGGAACGGCCGGCTCCCCGCCTGCCTGGAGGCCTGCCCCACCGGCGCGCGCGTGTTCGGTGACATGAACGATCCCAACTCCGAGATCCGGTGGGTGCTCGAGAACAAGCGGGTCTTCGTCCTCAAGGAGGACGTCGGCACGCGCCCCCGCTTCTTCTACTTCTTCGACGAGTGACACCCGTGACACCCGTGACCCCCCTCCCCGCGACCAACCCCGATCCCATCCGGTCCTACCCCCGGTTCCTGTGGAAGGCGCTGGGCGTCGCGACCGACGGCAACTTTGCCTTCTACACGTGGATGACCGCGCTGACCGCGATCTGGCTGGTGGGGGTCCACGCGTTCGCGCGCCAGACCGTCGACGGGCTCGCGATCACCGCGCTCTCGGACCACGTGTCGTGGGGCATGTACATCGGCAACTTCACCTTCGCGGTCGGGCTCGCGGCGGGGGCGGTGATGATGGTCATCCCCGCGTACCTCTACAAGGACCACGACATGCACGACGTCGTGATCGTGGGGGAGATCCTCGCGGTGTCCGCCATCGTGGTGGCGCTCGCGTTCGTAAACGTGGACCTCGGCCGCATCGATCGCTTCTGGCACATCATGCCGATCGTCGGTCGCTTCAATTGGCCGGTGTCGATGCTCACCTGGGACGTGGTGGTGTTGGCGGGCTACCTCGCCCTCAACCTGCACGTCGTCGGGTACCTGCTCTACACGCGCTACCTCGGAAAAAGCCCCGATCCGCGTTGGTACGTGCCCTTCGTGTTCCTCTCGATCATCTGGGCGGTCTCCATCCACACGGTGACCGCGTTCCTCTACAGCGGCCTGGGCGGGCGGCCGTTCTGGAACTCCGCGATCCTCGCGCCCCGGTTCATCGCGTCGGCCTTCGTGACCGGCCCGGCGTTCATCGTGCTGGCGCTGCAGGTGGTGCGCCGCCTCACCGACTTCTCGGTGGGTGACGGCCCGATCGCGACGCTGGTGAGCGTGCTGCGGGTCACCGTGCTGCTCAACCTGTTCCTCGTCGGGGCCGAGGTGTTCACCGAGCTCTACACCGGCGGGAGCCACACCGCCTCCGCGCGCTACCTCTACTTCGGCTTGCACGGCCACGATGCGTTGGTGCCGTGGATCTGGAGCGCGATCGCCATGAACGTGACGGCGGCCGGGTTGTTCCTCTCCTCCTCCACCCGCACCCAGCTCTGGCGCGTCGACCTCGCGTGCCTCCTCTCGCTCGCCGGGATCTGGATCGAGAAGGGCATCGGCCTCATCGTGCCGGCGTTCGTACCGAGCACGCTCCACGAGCTGGTGGAGTACCTCCCCAACATCGTGGAGTGGAAGGTGACACTGGGGATCTGGGCCTTCGGGCTGTTGGTGTTCACCGTGGGCCTCAAGCTCGCCGTCGCGGTCTTCACCGGGCGCGTGCACGTGCGAGCCGCGACCTCCTCCCCCACCACCACTGCCGGAGCCGCGTGATGCCCATCCTCGGCGCCGTCGTCACCCTCGCTCCGCTCCCCGCCCACGTCGTCCCGGACGTCCACGCGGCCATCGCCGCGGTGTCCGGCGTCGTCGCCCTGGGGATCCCCGTCGGCCCGCGCCTCCCCATCGTCATCGAGATCGCGACGAAGCGAGAGGACGAGGCCGTGATCGACGCGCTGCTCGCGATCCCGGGCGTGATGGGGTTCGACCTCGCCTTCGCCGACTTCTCCGACCTGACCGGCGCCCCGGCCGGTCCCTCACCGTCCGAGGAGGTGTCCACGTGAACACCGACCGCCGCGAATTCCTGAAGCTCACCGCGCTCGCCGCCGCCTCGGCCGCCGCCGCCGGGACCGGGGGGCTCGCGGTCGCCGCCACCCCGCAGCCTCCCACCCCGGATCTGCGCGATCGGTCGGGGGCCGGGGTCACCTGGGAGAAGGCGCCCTGCCGCTTCTGCGGGACCGGCTGCCACGTCCAGGTGGGCGTGGAGAAGGGCCGCGTGGTCGCCATCGCCGGTGACACCGCCGCGGAGGTGAACAAGGGCCTGTTGTGCGTGAAGGGCTACCACGTCGGCCTCGCGCTCTACGGCGCGGATCGGCTGACCACGCCGCTGTTGCGCGTGGGAGGCGAGCAGGTGCCCATCTCCTGGGAGCGCGCCCTCGGCATCCTCACCGACCGCATCGCGGCGGACCCGACGGGGTTCGCCATGTACGGGAGCGGGCAGTGGACCATCCCGGAGGGCTACGCCGCCAACAAGTTCACGAAGGGCGGGCTCGGCAGCAACCAGATCGATCCCAACGCGCGCCTGTGCATGGCGAGCGCGGTCACCGGCTTTCTCGCGACGTACGGCGTGGACGAGCCCGCCGGATGCTTCGACGACCTCGACGTGGCCGACGTGGTCATCCTGTGGGGCAACAATCCCGCCGAGATGCACCCGGTGCTATTTTCCCGCATCGTCGACCGCCGGGCGCGCGGCGAGACCGTGACCCTCATCGACATCGGCACGCGGCGCACGCGCTCCACGGCCCACGCCCAGCACTTCCTCCAGTTCAAGCCCCAGACCGATCTCGCCATCGCGAACGGCATCGCGCACCTGCTGCTGGCGAGCGGCACCTGGGACAAGGAATTCGTCGCGAAGCACTGCGCGTTCCGCAAGCCGCTGGAAAAGGAGCTGAACGGCCAGGCGATGACCCTCGAGGAGTACACCGCCGCGATGGCCGAGTACACCCCCGAGCACGTGGAGAAGATCTCGGGCGTCCCCGCCAAGGACATCCGCATGCTCGCCGCGCTGTTCGGAGATCGCACCAAGCGCATCACCAGCCTCTGGTGCATGGGGATGAACCAACACACCCGCGGCACGGCGATCAATTGCCTCGTGCACGGGATCCACCTGCTCTCGGGGCACTTCGGGCGCCCCGGGGATGCCCCGACGAGCCTCACCGGCCAGCCCTCGGCGTGCGGCACGGTGCGCGAGGTCGGCACCTCGAGCCACGCGCTCCCGGGCGGCGGCGTCGTGACCAAGGAGAAGCACCGCAAGCTCGCGGAGAAGATCTGGAACCTGCCCGACGGGCGGATCCTGGACAAGCCGGGCCACCACGCGGTGGAGATGTGGAAGCGCTTCTCGACCCCCAAGAAGGACGGCGGGGACATCAACACCATCTGGGTGCAGGTCACCAACCCCGCGCAGACCCTCCCCAACCTCCACGCCCTGGTCGACCCGAGCCGCAAGGACCCGGACAAGTTCCTCGTCGTGTCGGACGTGTACCCGACGGCCACCACGCGCATCGCCGATCTGGTCCTCCCCTCCGCGATGTGGGTGGAGAAGAACGGCATGTTCGGCAACTCCGAGCGCCGCACCCAACAGTGGTTCAAGCAGGTGGAGCCGCCGGGCCAGGCGCGCGACGATTGCTGGCAGATCGTGGCCGTCGCGCACGCGCTGTACACCCGTGGCGTCGGGATGAAGGACAAGGACGGCCGCTTCCTGTTCCGCATGACGGACCCCGCTGGAAAAACGGCGGACGCGGCCGTGCCGATTTGGGAGTGGCAGCACTACTACGACATCAACGTCGACGAGCGGCTGTTCGAGGAATACCGCCAGTTCTCCACCATGAAGCACAAGAACCTCGCGCCGTACCAGGAGTACGTGAAGACGCGGGGCCTGCGCTGGCCGGTCATCGAGGCGGCGGATGGCACGTGGAAGGAGACTCGCTGGCGCTTCGCGGCGTTCGACGACACGTTCGTGGCGAAGGGCAAGGACTTCGACTTCTACCACTCCACCACCGAGGACGGCCGGGCGCAGATCTGGTTCAACCCCTACGAGCCGCCGCCGGAGTCGCCCGACGCCGAGTATCCGTTCTGGTTGTGTACGGGCCGCGTGCTCGAGCATTGGCACAGCGGAACGCTCACCGGCCGCATCCCGCCGCTCCAGCGGGCCATGCCCCAGTCGTACGTCGAGATGAACCGCGCGGACGCGGCGCGGCTCGGCGTCGCCAACGGAGAGACCGTGATCGTCGAGTCCCGACGCGGCGAGCTGCGGATCCCCGTGTGGATCGACGGGCGCGGCACTCCGCCCGTCGGGAGCCTGTTCGTGCCGTTCTTCGACGAGCGCCTCCTCATCAACAACGTGACGCTCGAGGCGTTCGATCCGTTCTCCAAGCAGCCGGACTACAAGAAGTGCGCGGTTCGGGTGCGACGCGTGCCGTCGACCCCGTCGGGCAGGTAGCCATGGAGACCACCGGCCCCCTGCGGGTGTTCCTGGCCGTCGTCTTCGGCGTGGCGCTCATCGGTTTCGTGAGCGGCACGCGCGGGGAGGACCCTGACGCGGCCACCGAGGCGCATCGCGAGCGCACGGGCGCGGCCGCCGGTGCCGAAGGCCTCGCCCCGGCGCGGTCCTACGCCGAGCTCCGCGCCGCGCCCCAAGGCTCGGGCTCCGGCTGGGTGGCGGATCTGGACGCGCTCGCCGACCTCGGGCCCGGCGTGCTCGATCCGGTGTCCCTCGACGGCACTTCCAAGGCGGCCGACCTCGCCGCCCGCGCGTCGCGCCGGGCCTATGACGGCGCGCCGCCACGCATCCCCCACGCCGTGCGCCAGGACGCCGCGCCCGAGTGCCTCGCGTGCCATGAGGACGGCCTCCGGCTCCGCGGGCTCCTCGCCACGCCGATGAGCCACACGAGCTACGCGAGCTGCACCCAATGCCACGTGGTGCAGGAGGCGCCCATGCCGGGCGGCGCGGACCTCCCCCCCGATCCGCGCGTGGTGGGCAACACCTTCGTCGGCGTGGCCTCGCCGACCGCGGGCCCGCGCGCGTGGAGCGTCGCCCCGCCGCAGATCCCCCACCGCACCTGGATGCGCGAACAGTGTGACAGCTGCCACGGCGTAAACGGCCGAGACGCCCTGCGCTCCACGCATCCGTCGCGCGCCAGCTGCGAGCAGTGCCATGCCGCCTCCGCCGCCACCGACCAGCGCCCCGGCGTGGCGCGGTGAAGTCGCGCCGCGAGCTGTTCACCTGGGCATTCGCCGGTCCTGCGGCGCCCGAGCGCGCTGCCCCCGAGCGCGCTGCCCCCGAACGGCCCGAGAGCGGGCGGCCGGTGATCCCACCCCCCGTGATCCCCCCGGAGATCGCGGCCCGTGCCGCGCGCTTCCGCGCCGAGCGGGAGGCCCGCGCATCGACTACCCTCCCCGCGGGTCGGATCATGTGGCTCGAGGACGCCGAGGCCGTGCCGATCCCCGAGGAACCTCCGCCGATCCCCTGAAGATCCCCTGAAGATCCCCTGAAGAGGCCCCCTTGGATCTCCCCGACCTCCACACCGCCGAGCTCGACCCGCCCACCTTCGCCGCGCTGTTCGACGACCTCGAGCGACACGCCGAAGGCCTGGAGGTGCGCATCAAGGGCGCGGCGACCGCGAACGCCGCGGAGGGAACCGTGTCCCTTCGTGAAGCCCAGGAGCTCCTCGCGGGCGGCGCCGTGCGCGGCGTCCAGATCCGCTACCGCTACGCCGGCGCCGAATGGACCGACACCCTACTCCGCTCCGCGACCTCGATCCGGGTCGTACGGATGAAGGTCATCCCGCCACCGATCGTGTGAATTGGCGCCGGGACTGGTGCAAAAGACACAGATGTAGACGCGGCACAGCCCCCGCTCTCCGGTAGAAGGGCTGGCACGTCCATTGCATTCCGCGAAAGTGCCGACCCAACCGGAGCTCTCATGCGCATCCCCTGCTTCCTCCCCCTCGCCCTCGCCCTCGTGGCCTGTCAGCCCCCCGCGGGGGAGGGCGCCGCGCCCCCGGGCGCGCCGGTCGCCGCCGTCAACGTCAACGGGCTCCCGGCCATCCGGTCGACCGAGGCCGCCTCGCTCACCGCCGCGGGGGAGGCCATCCAGGCGGTGCTCGCGCAGGCCCCGTTCGTGCCGCCGCCGATCACGCGCACGGAGCCGGCGAAGCTCGTGGTCAACCTCGAGGTGAAGGAGGTGGTCAAGCCGATCTCCGAGGGCGTCGACTACGTGTTCTGGACCTTCGGCGGGGACGTGCCGGGGAGCTTCATCCGGGTGCGCCAGGGTGACAGCGTGGAGTTCCACCTGAACAACCACCCCGACAACAAGATGCCGCACAACATCGATCTCCACGCGGTCACCGGGCCCGGCGGCGGCGCGGCGTCCTCGTTCACCGCGCCCGGCCAGAGCTCCCAGTTCAGCTTCAAGGCGCTCAACGCGGGGCTCTACGTCTACCACTGCGCCACGGCCCCGGTCGGGATGCACATCGCCAACGGCATGTACGGGCTCATCCTCGTGGAGCCCCCTGGCGGCCTCCCCCCGGTCGATCGCGAATACTACGTCATGCAGGGCGACTTCTACACCGTCGGGAAGTACCGCGAGAAGGGCCTCCAGCCCTTCGACATGCAGAAGGCCATCGAGGAGAACGCCACCTACGTCCTCTTCAACGGCTCCGAAGGCGCCCTGGTGGGTGACAAGGCGCTCACCGCCAAGACCGGCGAGACCGTGCGCCTGTACATCGGAAACGGCGGGCCCAACCTCGTGTCGAGCTTCCACGTCATCGGCGAGATCTTCGACAAGGTCTACACCGAGGGCGGCACCCGCTTCCAGGAGAACGTCCAGACCACGCTCATCCCCGCCGGCGGCGCCGCGATCGTCGAGTTCGTGGTGGACGTGCCGGGCACCTACGTCCTGGTCGACCACTCGATCTTCCGCGCGTTCAACAAGGGCGCGCTCGGGCTGCTCAAGGTCGAGGGCGAGGAGAACGTGGCGCTGTATTCGGGCAAGGAGGTCAGCGAGGCCTACCTCGCGGACAAGGCGCAGACGGGCACGGGCGCGATGATCGCCGACGCCACAACGGCCTCGGCCGCCGGCACGCTGTCGAAGGAGGCCCAGGTGCAGGCCGGCGGGGCGCTGTTCGCGGGCACCTGCTCCGCGTGCCACCAGTCTTCCGGGGCCGGCATCGAGGGTGTGTTCCCGCCGCTCGCCGGCTCGGACTTCCTCCTGGCCGACAAGGAGCGCGCCATCGGCATCGTCATCAACGGCCTCTCCGGCCCGGTGACGGTCAACGGGAAGGACTACACCTCCGTCATGCCGCCGATGAGCCAGCTCAACGACGACGAGGTCGCCAACATCCTCACCTTCGCCCTCAACAGCTGGGGGAATGACGGGGGGCGGGTCACCCACGCCGAGGTCGCCAAGGTGCGCGCCTCCACCCCGCGGCCTCCGGGCGCGGCGCACTGATGATCGGGCTCGCCTTCGTGGGGTGGGCGCTCGCAGCTGGGCAGCTCGCAGCTGGCCAGCTCGCGGCGGGGTCGCTCGTGGAGGCGCCACGGGTGGCCGTGGGGCCGGGCGTTTATCGGCCGACCTACGCCCCCACGCCGGCCGAGGAGAAGATTTACGTGGCACGTTTCCTCCTCGCCACGACGCCTGTCACCAACTCCGACTTCGCCCTCTTCGTGGCGAATTCTCCCGCGTGGCGGCGCGACCGCGTGGATCCGCTCTTCGCGGACGAGGGCTACCTC
Source organism: Pseudomonadota bacterium (assembly GCA_030685065.1). Taxonomy (GTDB): domain Bacteria; phylum Myxococcota_A; class UBA796; order UBA796; family SXON01; genus CAJBVW01. Next base: position 22,935 of record JAUXQH010000006.1, read on the forward strand.
GGGGATTGGGCGGCCGCGGACGCGCCGGGGGCCAGCGTCGATGCGTCGGGGCCGGTCACCCGCGTTTCCTGGTTCGCGGCCCGCGCCTACTGCGCCGCGTCGGGCGGGCGGTTGCCGACCGAGGCCGAGTGGGAGCTCGCGGCGGCCGCGTCGGAGACCAGCTGGGATGCCCGCCAGGACCCGGCGTTCATCCAACAGCTCCTCGGCTGGTACGGAGAGCCGACCCCCAAGCGCCTCCCCCCCGTCGGGGGCCGCCCGCCCAACCGGTGGGGCGCGCGTGACCTGCACGGGGTGGTGTGGGAGTGGGTCGAGGACTTCAACGCGAGCCTCATGTCGGTCGACGCCCGCGACGACAACTCCGGCGACGACCTCCGCTTCTGCGGCGCGGGGGCCGCGAACGCCACCAACGCGGGGGACTACGCGAGCTTCATGCGCGTGGCGCTCCGCTCCTCGCTCGAGGCCCGCGCCACCGTCCGTACGCTCGGCTTCCGCTGTGCATGGAGCGCCCCATGAATCGGCTCGCCCTCGCCCTCCCCTTCCTGCTCCTCCTCGCCTGCGCGCCCGAGGCCCCCGCGCCCGTGGCGCCCGCGCCCGTGGCGCCCGCGCTCCAGGAGGCCGCCACCCCCGTCGTCGTCGAGGCCGATGTCGCGACGCAGCAGGGCTCCGTCTACGCTCTCGATCTCGATCTGGTCGATCAGGCAGGCCGCACCGTGCCGCTCGACGCCCAGCGCGGCCACCCCGTCCTGCTCTCGATGTTCTACACGTCCTGCCCGATGGCCTGCCCGATGCTGATCACGGAGATCCAGTCCATCGAGGCCGAGCTCCCCGCCGAGCTCCTCGCAGGCGTGCGCGTGGTCCTCGTGTCGATGGATCCCGCGAACGACGATCCGGCGGCCATGCGCACCGTCGTGGAGAAGCACGGGCTCGACGCGAGGTGGACCCTCGGCGCCGTCCCCGCGAACGACGTCCGTCTTGTCGCGGCAGCGCTCGGCGTACGCTATCGCCCGCTCCCCGAGGGCGGCTACGCCCACACCTCGGTCATCACGCTCGTGGACGCGCAGGGCCACGTCGTCGCGCGCGCCGAGGGCCGCGAGGGCCGCGAGGTGTTGGTGGCAGCGCTGGCGCGCCTCGCGGCCACCGCCCCCGGGCACGGCTCGTGATGCCGCGACGGCGGCCCGTCCTGCTCCTGCTCACGAGCGCGGACGGCTCCGTCCAGCACGCCAACGCGCACGCGAGCGAGCTCCTGGGGAGAGCGCCCACCTGCAGGGAGCTGGTCCGCGCCGAGGACGGGGAGGGGCAGCGCATCTGTTCGGCCTCCTGCGCGCAAGACCTCCAGGCGGGCGCGCAGCACGACCGTGGCCTCGTGACGATCCGGCGGGGTGGCTACCGGCTCGTGTGCTCCGCGCTGGGGGAGGGTCGGGTCATCACCATGTGGCCCGCGACCGCCGCGCCCGGCACCCCGCAGCTCTCCCCGCGCGAGAAGGAGGTGCTGGAGCTCGTCGCGGTCGGGCTCACCAGCCACCGCATCGCGCGCCGACTCGGCATCACCGAGGCCACCGTGCGTACCCACGTCGAGCACATCCGGGACAAGCTCGGGGTCCGCACCCGCTCCCAGGCGGTCGCGCGCGCGCTCGCCCTCGGGCAGATCGAGTAGGGCCCAGCCCGAGTCCCCGGGATCCCGAGCCCCAAAGCTCCGGGGGTCCCCCGTCCGACGGATACCCGGCGCCGGGCGAGCGGCCTACCTGGGCCGCCCGAGGTCACCGTTGGATCCAAGTCAGTATTATCGCCTCCCCTGGACGCTCAACGACAACGTGCTCGCCTGGCTCGAGCCCACGAAGAAGTGCAACATCTACTGCGAGGGTTGCTACTCGACGAACGAGCACGACAGTCACAAGACGCTGACCCAGGTCCGCGCGGATCTGGACGTGTTCACCGCGAAACGAAAGATGGACTCCGTGTCCATCGCCGGCGGCGATCCGCTGACCCACCCCGAGATCGTGGACATCGTGCGCATCATCCGCGACGAATACCGTCTCAAGCCGGTGGTCAACACCAACGGCCACGCGATGACGCCGGACGTGCTGCACGCGCTCAAGGAAGCAGGGCTCCACGGTGTCACCTTCCACATCGACTCCGGGCAGGGGCGGCCGGGTTGGAAGAAGAAGGACGAGCTCGAGCTCTGCGAGCTTCGGCTCGAATTCGCGCGCATGGTCGAGGCCGAGGGCGGCCTGACCTGCGCGTTCAACATGACCGTGTACCCGAGCAACGCGCACCACGTTCCCGCCATGGTGCGCTGGGCCCAGGAGCACATCGACATCGTGCACGCGATGGTGTTCATCCTGTTCCGCACCTCCCGAAGCGCCGAGTTCGAGTATTGGGCGGGCGCGAAGGAGGTCCAGCCGGACGAGGTCGTCTACCAAGACCAGGACAAGAACCCGGCGCCGATGACCACCCCCGAGCTCGTCGCTCTCATCCAGCAGACCGAGCCCCACTTCGACGCCTCCGCCTACCTCGGCGGCACGAAGGACCCCACGAGCTTCAAGTGGACGCTCGTCGGCCGCGTCGGGACGCCGGATCGCATCCACGGGTATGTCGGCAAGCGCTTCATGGAGGTGATCCAGACCGGGCATCACCTGTTCGCCGGCCGCTACCTCGCGTATTCCCACCCGGCGCTCCTCTCCCAGGGGAAAGCCATGCTCGCGGGGTTCGCCCCCGTCGACGCCGGCGTCCGGGCCGCCGCGAAGGACTGGATCAAGGCGATGATCCGCGCCCCGCGGCAGCTCGCGCGTCCGCTGCACTTCCAGTCCATCGCCTTCATCCAGCCCATCGACCACATGGCGGACGGCGAGGCCAACATGTGCGACGGCTGCCCCGACATGACCGTCCACGAGGGCCAGCTGGTGTGGTCCTGCAGGCTGGACGAGCTCAAGCGTCACGGCGCGTTCCTGAGCTGCAGGCCGCGGACGGGGTGATCGCGCCCAGGCGGGCCGCGGGGGCTGGCACGGCTCGTGCTTCAGCATCGATTCATGCCCGACCCGATCCCGTTCCCCCTCCTCGTGACGGACGCCGACGGCCTGGTCACCCACGTCAACCCGTCCGCGCGCGCCCTGCTCGGTGAGGCGGCGGCCGGGCGCAACTGCCGCGCGCTCGTCGACGCCCTCGGGGAGCGCGGTCGCTCCGTGTGCGCGCCCTGCCTCGGCGCGGGGCCGACCGCTGGAGAGCAGCGCTTCCACGGCGCCGTCCAGGTGCGCGGCGAGCGGGTCGAGCTGGTGTGCTCCTCGGTGGGCACGACCCGGGTGATCGCGCTCCGGGAGGCCGAGGGGATCGAGGGCTCCGGCATCCTCACGCCCCGGGAGCGCGCCGTGCTCGTGCTCGTCGCGCGAGGCCTCACGAACGCGCGCGTCGCCGAGCGGCTCTCCGTGTCCCCCGCGACCGTGCGCTCACACATGGAGCACCTGATGCGCAAGCTCGACGTGCGCTCGCGCTCCCAGGCGGTGGCCCGCGCGCTCTCGCTCGGGGAGATCGCGTAGGAGCACGGCGAGCGCTCCTGTCCATCGGACGATCGTCCGATGCCCGGGCGGGCCGCGACGGCCTACGGTTCGCGGCCTTGGAGGAGAGCCGTGCGAATCCTGGTCCTCGGCGCGAGCGGGTTCATCGGTGTCCACGTGGTGGATGCGCTGCGCGCCCTCGGCGTCGAGCCCCTGTGCGCCCAGCGGAGCCCCGCGCCCCGCATCGCCCTCCGGAGCCGCGAGGCCACCGTGGTGCGGATCGACCTCGACGTCCCCACGCTCGCGGAGCACCTCGCCGGCTTCGACGTCGTGGTCCACGCCGCTGGGCACTACCCGGCGCACTCGCTCGACCGCGCCGGCACGCTGGCGCGCGGCCTCCGCCAGACGCGCGCCCTGCTCGACGCCGTCGCGACCGCGGGGGTGGCGCGGCTCGTCTACGTCTCCAGCACCGCGACCGTGGCGCGCTCCTCCGACGGAGCGCCGAGCGACGAGTCCCACGTGTTCGCGGAGCCGCCCGGCTTCGGCGTCTACCACGATCTGAAGTGGGAGATGGAGGCGGTCGTCGCCCGGGAGCGCCGGTTCGAGACGGTCATCGCCTGCCCCTCCGCGTGCCTCGGCGCGGAGGACCGCCGCATCGGCACCTGCGCGCTCCTGCTCGCCATGGCGCGCGGGGCCGACCCGCTCCACCCCGACGGCCTGGTGTCCCTCGTCGACGTGCGCGACGTGGGGGCGGCCATCGCACGGCTCGCGACGATGCCCGAGCCGCCCCGCCGCGTGCTCCTCTCCGGCCACGACATCGATCTGCACGCGCTCCTCTGCGCGCTCGCGCTCCGCTACGGCGCGCCGCCGCCCTCCGCGCCGCTCCCGGCGAAGGCCGCCCTCGCCTGGGCGGACGCCGCGGAGACCTACGCCGAGGCCACGGGCACCCGGGCCCCGCTCCCGCGCGAGCTGGTCGACCTGGTGCTCCACGGCGGCCCTCTCGACACCCGCCTCGCCGTGACGCGCCTCGGCGCCCGGTGGACGCCGCTCGCCGACACCCTGGACACCTTCGATCGCTGGGCGCGTCGCCAGCGCCTCCTCCCCCCGCCCCGGAGCCCGCATGAATCCCAACCTGACCTCTGATCGCGTCCGCGCGCTCCTCGCCCAGCTCTGCACCACCCCCGCCGCCGAGATCGGCCCGGACGATCGCCTGGGCGCCGACCTCGGCTTCGACTCCGTCGCCTCGATGGAGCTGCTCGGCATGCTCTCCGACGAGTTCGGCATCGACGTCGACCTCGAGGAGACGATGGGCATCGAGCGGGTGTGCGAGGTCGTGGCCCTGGCCGAGCGGCACATCGCCCGTGCTTGACGCCATCACGACGGCCTCGGCCCCGCCCCCCTACGACGACGCGCGCGGCGCCGAAGACGCCATCGTCGGCGCCCTCCTCCGCAGCGTGAACGCCTTCTGCGCCCGCCACGTGGACGCCCGCGGCATCGACGCCCGCGCCCACGTGGACCGCGCGGTGCTCGACGGCCTCGCGGAGATGGGCCTCTTCGGCCTCTCCATCCCCGAGTCGCACGGCGGCTACGAGCTCTCCCTCGGCGCCGTCGGCGAGGTGGTCGCCGGCCTCGCCCGGCACGACCGCGCCATCGCAACCTGCGTCGGCCTCCACCTCGGCCTCGGCACGCGCGGGCTCGTGGCGTTCGGCACCGACGCCCTGAAGGACGCGTGGCTCCCCGCCCTCGCGGTGGGCGCGAGCATCGCCGCGTTCGCCACGACCGAGTCCGGCGCCGGCAGCGATCTGGGTGCCATCCGGACCCGGGGCGTCGAGGACGCGGGCCGCCTGCGGCTCGACGGCGAGAAGATCTTCGTCACGAACGGCGGCATCGCGGACGTGTTCACGATCACCGCGGCCACCCCGGACCTGGGCGGACGGCGGCGAGGGCACAGCCTCGTCCTCCTGGCGCGCGAGGACGGGCTCGTGACCGGCGCGGAGGAGCACAAGCTCGGGCTGCGCGGCTCCTCCACGACCAGCCTGCACCTCGACGGCGTGGTCGTGGGGATGGACCGCATCCTCGGCACGCCGGGCGAGGGCATGGGGCACCTCGCGCACGTGCTCGCCTGGGGCCGCGCCGTGATGGCGGCGGGCTGCCGGGGCACCGTGCGCGCCGCCCTCGACGCGACGGTCGCGCACGTCGTGACGCGAAGGCAGTTCGGCAAGGCGCTCGCGTCGATGGACGTGGTCCGCGCCCAGCTCGCCTCGATGCAGGCCCACGAATACGCCATGACCGCGCTCGTACGCCATGCGAGCGCGCAACGGGACCCGACGGCGCTCGCCGTGCTCTCGGGCTCGGCCAAGGTGTTCGCCACCGAGGCGACGTGGGAGATCGTCGACCGCGCGCTCCAGCTCCACGGCGGCCCCGGCTACATCGAGGAGACCGGCATCGCGCTCCTCCTCCGGGACAGCCGCGTCACGCGCATCTTCGAGGGCGCAAACGACGTGTTGCGCGTCCACCGTGGGCTCGTGGAGGCGACGCAACCGTTGCCCCGGGTGCTCGTGGGGCGGGGGGCCAGCCCC
>JAUXQH010000009.1 GCA_030685065.1 Pseudomonadota bacterium
CCGAACTCGGGGGATGCGCTCTCATCCCGTGAGTTCGGCCCGTCCAGCGGGCTGAACTCCGGGGATGCGCGCTCATCCGGCGAGTTCGGCCCGTCAGCCGGGCTGACCGGGCCGGACCGGGCGGCTCCCGCCCGCCCTTCCGGGCCAGGCGCGCGGGGAGCGTCGTGAGCGTCACCGCGACGGTGCTATCGCCTCGACCCGCTCAAACGGGGTGCACCAATCGGAAGCGGGAGCCGTACACGCGAGAAAGCCGGGATGCGCTTCGTCCTCGGCGACCTCGACGACCTCGTCAAAGGTCGGCTTGGCATGCAGGAAGGGCACATTGTCCAGCCGGACGAAGGTCCGCCCAGGCGGACTCTCGACCGGGATGCCCCACAGGGTCTCCACGTCTTCCCCATTGTCGTGGAGGAGAATCCGTGTGGGCTCGATCGCCATCCGTTGAATCCTCGCGGGGCCGGTCGGGCCCGATGCGGTGGACCTCAGCGCACCGAGGGGGGCGCGAGGGGGACGGCGGGCGCGGGCCCGCGGGAGCGGGGCCGCGGTTCGGCGCGCCCGGGCGCAGCCCGGGGAGCGCCAACCGAGGCGCTTCGCGCCGAGCCCGGAGGAGCCCGACCCCCGCGCCTCGCGGGGGGCGCGCCCGGATGTTGCTCTACGCCGCCGCCCCGATCACGCCGAGCTCCCGACCCACCGCGATGAACGCGGCGATCGCGGCATCGACCTGCTCGGGCGTGTGCGCCGCCGAGAGCTGCACGCGGATGCGCGCCTGCCCGCGGGGGACCACCGGAAAGCTGAAGCCGATCACGTAGATGCCGCGCTCGAGCAGGCGGTCGGCCATCTCGGTGGCGAGCCGCGCGTCCCCCAGGTGGATGGGGACGATGGCGTGCACGCCCGGCCGGATGTTGAAGCCCGCGGCGGTCATCGCGGCGCGGAACCGGGCGGTGTTGACCTCGAGGCGGTCACGACGCTCGGTGGACGCCGACAGGAGATCGATCGCCGCGATCGAGGCCGCGACGAGGGGCGGCGGGAGCGTGTTCGAGAAGAGGTACGGCCGCGAACGCTGGCGGAGAAGCTCGATGATCTCCTTGCGGCCGCTCGTGAACCCGCCGGACGCGCCGCCGAGGGCCTTGCCGAGGGTGGACGTGATCACGTCGACCCGGCCCATCACCCCGCAGTGCTCGATGGACCCGCGCCCGGTCTTGCCGACAAAACCGGTGGCGTGCGAGTCATCGACCATGACGGCGGCGCCGTGCTTCTCGGCGATGTCGCAGATCTGGCCGAGCGGTGCGATGTCCCCGTCCATGGAGAACACGCCGTCTGTCGCGACGAGCTTGATGCGCGCGCCCGCGTCGGTCGCGGCCTGGAGCTGGAGGTCGAGGTCGGCGAGGTCGAGGTGCTTGTAGCGGAAGCGCTTGGCCTTCGCGAGGCGCACGCCGTCGATGATGGAGGCGTGGTTGAGCTCGTCGGAGACGATCGCGTCGTTCTCGCCCAGCAGCGTCTCGAACAGGCCGCCGTTCGCGTCGAAGCAGGAGCTGTACAGGATCGTGTCGTCGGTGCCGAGGAACGCGCTGATCGCGCCCTCGAGCTGCTTGTGGAGGTCCTGCGTGCCGCAGATGAACCGGACCGACGCGAGGCCGAGGCCGTGGGTGTCGAGCGCGCGCTTGGCGGCCTCGAGCAGCACCGGGTGGTCGGCGAGGCCGAGGTAGTTGTTGGCGCAGAAGTTGAGCACTTCCTGGACGCCCGGCGCCTTGGGAGACGCGACGCGGATCGTGGCGTCCTGCGGGGAGACGATGACGCGCTCCCGCTTCCACGTGCCGGCCTCGCGGATGCCCGCGAGCTGCTCTTCGACCCCTGCCTTCATCGCGTCGTACATCTTGTCCTCGTGCCCCGGCGGGGGCCGGCTTATCCCGCGCCGGTAGGGTGCGCGCCGTGATCCGTGTCCGTCCCCCGGCGGCCCAATGGCCGTTCGACCTGATGCGATGGGCCCTGGAGGAGACCCTCCGAGGCGCCCTCTCGCCTGAGGAGCCCGAGATCCTGCGCTTCCTCGCCGGGATCGGCTGGCGCTTCGAGCAGCGCCTCACGCCCGGGCGCGCGCTCCTGCTCCGGGACGAGGCGCGCCGCTGCTTCGGGGCCAACGTCCGCACCGCCACGGCCATCGTGCGGGAGGCCCAGGACCTCGCGCTCCAGGCACGCATGGAGCGGCTCGTGCTCCCGCGGATGCGCGGAGAGGAGCTCGATGCGGTCGCGCGGGTGGAGGGCGCGCCGGGGGTGCCCGGGGCGCCCGGGTTGGTGCTCTACCCGCACGGTGGCAATGTCGACCTCCTCCTCGCGGCGCTCGCGCGACGGTCGCCGGGGCTGGTCGTGTTCTCGGCGCGCGGGCTCCCGCCGGCGACCCTCGGCGGGTTCGGGGCGGTTCGGCCCACGCGCATCAACAGCCGCCTGGCGCGCCGCCGCGCGGAGGACGACGCCCGCCTGCCGATCCGCTGGGAGCCCGACGCGGCGGCGCTCGCCGGGTGGCTTGCCCGCGGGCACGTCGTCGCGGCGGCCTTCGACGACCGCGCGTGGCCCACCTACGTGCGGGTGCCCTTCCTCGGGCGCGAGGCGCTCCTGTCGCCCGAGCCCTACGCGCTGGCCCGCGCGGTCGGCGTGCCGCTCCACTTCGCGACGATTCGGCGGGAGCGGGACAAGTCGAGCCGCGTCGTCATCGGCCCGCCCGTCGTGCCCGAGCTCGCCGCGTGGCTGGTCGACCACGCCACGCCCTTCCTTCGGGCCTACCCGGGCCACTACGCCAGCTGGCTCGCGGAGTGTCGCATCCGGGCCGGACTCGACGATCACCCGCTGTTCACCGACTATGCCGCGGACGCGCGGTGGCTTCGGTGGCCGAAGTACGCGCCGCCGTAGGGAGCGAGGCCGCGCCGAAGCTGCGTCCGACATGAGCTTGCCCATTTCTTGAAGAGCCTGGGGTGGAGGCGGAGGAGTTTGCGTAAACCGACCGGATCTCGGTTTCACCGACCGGGCCGGCCTGGACCCGGCCTCCGAGTGAAGGCCGTCGCAAGACAAGCGCGACTGTTTGTGTCGCATCCGTCGTGACAGGAAGGCGCACTGCCGGCGACCGGTCGCACCCCTTCTCACGTCGGGCCGTCCCGGCGGCTCAGGCGCGCTTGCCCGCCTGCACGTCCCCAGGCCGCTCGATCGAGGCGAGGGCGCCCGTGTGGTGACGGAACCGAGCGGGGGCCTACGCTACGTGCGGGGGGGTGGACGTGGGACGAATTGCGCTCTGGCTCATGGCGACCGTCGGCACGGCCTGGGCCGGCTACACGAAAGTTCCCTATCCGGACATCGATCTCCCCCAGAGCGTCGAGAACGGGCAACCGGACGAGCTCTACGGACATCCGTGTGTCTGGGCCGTCGGCGAGCGCGGGATCCGCGAGATCAAGGTCTCGGTGAAGGGGAAGGGGTGGCTCTACCCGTACGGGGACCACGAGGAAGGCGATCCGCGTGGCCTTCACGAGCTCGACGAGCCCGCCGACGGCAGCCGGGGCCACGGGTTCGAGGTCCAGGACGTGACCGGCTTCGAAGGCGCGTTCGACTTCATCAACCCGGACCCGCGGCTTGCGGTGCTCGTCTGCACGGAGATCGAGCAGGAGATCCCGGTGTCGTTCTCGCCGACCTGCACGACCGAGTACACGTGCAAGAAGGCGGCGGGACAGTAGAATGAAGTATTTTCCCGGACTCAGCCGAGTCGCTGTGTAGAACCGAGGGACGCTCGGTAGCACGGGGCGTCCTCGGAGAGAGTGATGCCCTTCCCCCTTGATCCCCTCCTGGCCACCCTGATCGGCGGCCTCCTCGTGAACGCGCTGACGGCCTTCAGCCTCTACCTGGGGAAACCTCTCCTCCGGTGGGCCCTGCTGAGCGGCAGCGTCCTGTCGGCGCGCCTCTCGGTCGGTCTGCGCTGGGCGGCCGATCGGCTCGGTCCGGTGCCTTGCTGACGCTGTGGGCGAAGGCGTCCGCGGGTGTCCCTGGGCGCTCAGTGCCGTTGCCTTCAGCGCGCGTCCGGCCCCGGGGCGAAGCTCTGCCCGTCGGGGGCTGGAGCCGGGGTCACCTTCGCTTAGTGGCAGGCGCTCGCGGGCAGCCCAGCGACGTCGCCGCTCTCGTCAGAAGAGGGCTGATTCGCGAGGGGCCGCTGCTGCTCGGCTTGTGGCGCGCCGGCACGACCGGCGCTGCGGCACACGTCGCTCCGCCCGAGCGCGGCGTCTCGACGAGCTCGACGACGAGTGGCTTTACATCCCCGATGACCCAGAGACGGAGGGGTGTGGTCCGCCACACGCCTCCATCGCTGGGCCGCCCCGCGAGGGCCACTTAGGGCAAGGCCGGGGCCATCGGCCTCCCTCAGCGAGTCCCCGTTGCTCGCCACCCACGACGATCGCATGTGCGCTTGCTCGCCGAATTGCGGCGGGATTGAGCCCCGCCAACAGGCTGGCGCAGTCAACGTTCGCGCGGGCCTCCGGCGCGCGGGGGCGCGGCGAGTCGTACCGCTTGACCGAAGCTCGCTGGATCGGCTATCGGTAGCTCATGGCACTCCTCCTCTGGAACACGATTGGGGCCTGCGCAGAGCCGTGTACGGCTCAGAAAGAGCCCATCGAGGGGGCGAATCTTCCCTTCGAACACGAGGACCTCGTGGCGGCGCTCGCTGGGTACGCCCCCACCGAGATCAGGTGGGAGGGCGAGGGTCCGAGCGGAGCGGCGACGGACCCCGTGTCGGTCCAGATCGAGCCGGAAGGGGCCGGGTATGTTTGGCAGTATCGCCGTCCCGATGGTTCGATTTGTGGCGGCGAGGCCATAGCCGAGTACCTTCCCGTAGTCGTCTCTCTGACCATCGGCGCCGGGGCAATCACGACCAACAGCTTGAGCCTGATCCTGACGGCGCAGAGCACCAGCTTCTCGGATATGAACTTATACAATGATGAGAATGGCCAGCCCGCAGGCTACGCATTCGACGCCACAGTCGATCCCGGCTGGGCCGATGCCTGCGCGAGGACGCATCCCGACGCCTTCACCACTGCGCCCGAAAGGTTCTGGCTCGAATTCAATGACGCGCTCGATCCACTGGGGGTGGTGATCTTCGGGTACGGAGCGGAGGACGGATATTGTTGGGCAGGCCAAATCCTCTCAACCCCGGCGTGACGGCTTGGCCGCCAGACACTGGCGTCTGGCGTGAAGCCTTCCCCGCCAGTCAGGGCGCGTCATAGAGGTACGCGGCCGCCAGCGCGTCCGACTCGCCAAGTTCCGTGAGACCGCCGATGAGTGTCTCGCTGCCTTGCATGATTGACGTTGGAATAGTGTTGTGCGCGAAGCCCAGGCAGTGCCCGACTTCGTGCATAGTGATCAAATCGATGCGATCTTCGTCAAAGTTAAGACAGGTGGCAGAGTCATCGCACAGCGTATCAATAAACGCGATGTCGCAATCAGTGACCTCGGCACCGTCAGCCTCACCCCAAGGGTCCGCGCAGGCGCCGATGGCCTCGTCGTCACCACAGGCGGTGGGGTCATCGGTCAGATAAATTACGTTCACCCCGTCGTGCGCGCCGACGTCACTCGTGTCATCGCTCGACAGGAAGAGGGTCGCGGCCGACACATCGTCCCAGGAATCGAGGGCCGCTTCGATACCCGGAACCCAGATGTGCTCGTCTCTTCCTGGACCTCCTTCCATCGCCAAGACGGTCGATCGATTGAGGGTGAACGCCAAGCTTACGCCGGACGAATTGTCGCAGGTATAGTTCCAGGGATGAAAACAATAACAGGGTGGTTCGTCTTTACTCGCAAACGCTCCGCAAGCCACCGTCTGCGGGTTGGGTGGGAATACGCCGCAACCGACGTCGCAGGGAGGATCGTTGCATCCCGCGAGCATCGTCGTCACGAAGGCGAGCAAGAACTCCCGTTGGCGCCTACCCACACAGGGCTCCGACGAGGGCCGCGATTGCGGCGTCTTCGATCGAGGTCCCCTCCGGGAGCGGCCAAGCGCCGTTCTCCCCGCCCACCACCGTGGCAATGCCCGTCGGGGACGACCGTAGAAACAAGAGGTACCGCTCTCCGAGCACGAGGTTCGCCGCGTGCGAGGGGCGACTCCACACCCCGTCGACCTCACCACCTGCGAACTCAACCGTCCATCCCTGCTGCGGTGCTCCCCGAACCGTCGTGTCCGTCACGACTTCGGCCCGCGTCCGCAACGCCCTTCCTCCACCGGGCTTTACGCTTTCGAAGCTCGTCCTCTCCGTGACTCTGCCGATCACCGCCGAGTCCGCCACCTCGCAGTACTTGTGGTAGGGATCCGCGTCGTTCCTCTCTGGTACGAGCACCTCCCACTCCCCCTGGAGATCCGTCGCACATTGGTCCGGTGATACCGACGGCGCCTTCCCGCGGCGGCGGTCGATGCGGGGGATCTCGAGCCTCTGAAGGAAGGACCCGAATCGCCCCGCGGTGAGCCCAGCCGCGCACGCCCCAGTCAGCGCAGCGCGAAGAACCGCCGCAGGCGGGAGCCGACGCGCGATGCTGGGCGAGACGTCGTACACGGCCGCTGCCCGAGGCGCACCCTGCCCCTTCGGGCTCGGCACGCTCACGAAAAGGAGCGTGTGGCCGCGCACCATCTCGCCGCTGATGCTCCCGGCGTCCGCGGGCGTGCCGAAGATGAACCCGTTGGGCGGCGCGGTGCCTACGAGCGTGTGTATGGGAATGACGCGGTCGACGTTCGCCACAGCATCGGGAACAACGTCGCCGATGAAGATCAGGTTGTCCCCATCGCAAAGCGACTCGGAGTCATTGGAAAGCGCGGCGCGCAGCCGGCGAGCCTCAGCGCCTTGATCCTCGACGGGACCTCCCTTGGCGTCGAGCGCGGTTAGCGCAAGCGCGGCGGCGAGCGCCAGTATCGCGCCGCGACCACGCGCACTCGCTCTCGGACGCTGACGTGAAGCAGGCTGTGACGAGCCGGAGCGGCTCATGACGCCCGCCCGGGCGGTTCACCGATCGAGGGAGACCTGCGACTACGCCTGACTGCCCACGAGCGACGTGCTGAGACGAACACCATGCCGAACCGTCCTCCCGAGGCGGCCACCCATCAGCTCTTGAGCGGTTCCACGCGAACGGTTGCGAAGCAGTGCCCAATGGTGCTGCCGGTGCGGTTCACCACCTGCACGCCGAACTGGACCCACGCGCCGCTCGTGGTCCCGGCAACGGCCAGGAGGTCCGCGTACGCGGAGTTGAAGATCAGCTCCCCTTCCGAGTCAGAATAGGTGGCCAAAGGCTGCCCGTCGGCAGAGAAGACTGTGCCGTCGTTAGAGAACCGTACCGCCGCACGGAGTTTGCAATCTCCGTAGTCACGCGTCATCATGTAGGAAAATCGGGCCTTGGTGATCCCGCTGATCAGCACCGGCTCGCTCAGCGGGTAAAACACGGGCGTGCTTGTGCTCCCGGGCGTGAACACCACGGTGGGGCCATAGAACCAGGACCCCGGGGTGCGGCGAAGGAGCGTCTCGTCGGCGCGGGCCTGACCCGCGAAAACGGTCGCCAGAGCCAAGGCCGAGAGTACGCGAGCAAAATTGACGAGCGGTCGCAATAGGACTCCTGAATACTCCCGCAGGTGTAGTTGAACGCGGACGAGTCGTCAAGCACCCCGCGTTTGATGCGTGTACTCTCCCCCAAAAGCCCGTACCGCGGGACGCCGGGCGACGCGTAGGTGGCGGCTGTCTCCTCAAGCGTCTGGATGCGGATCCCGGCGCGGTCGGTGACGACCTCGCCTTCCACTCGCCATCGGATCGCGGGCGCGATCAAGCGCGCCATCGCCAGCGCGTACAGAAGGGAAGAGTCCACGGGTGCGGCTGGCATTTCGAGATCATAGCGTAGAACGCGGGTGTACCGCCGCCGCGGAAGCCTGTCGGCCCTGTTCCCCAACGACGCGCCCGCGCAACGGTTCCCGCGTCAACCTTCGTGCGGTCCGCGGGGGGACACCACAGATCAACGCCCGCCGCTCACGATCCCCACGGTCCCCTGCACCGGGCCGGTGAGCCTCTCGTCCCGCAGCGCGCGTGCCTCCACCCGAGTTGTTCGTCGCCTCCGGAGCCAGAGCCCGTGGCTGCCAGCGTGCCCCGGCCAACGCTGGTGCCTCCCCGGCCAGCGGGGGCGGCTCAGCCGGCCTTCGTTCCCTGTTGGTCGCTGAGAACGACCGCCTCGCCACCGAGGGCGAGGGCATCTGGTTCCCGCAGGACTGCGACGGCGACCCAGCGCCCTCGTCTCCGAACCTCTGGAAGCCCACCTACAAGGATGCCTTGCTCGCCGGCCACGGATGGCAGCCCAGCTTCGCGCCCTCTCCCGGATGAGAGGAGCCCGGCGCATGGAGCACGCCCGTGCCACCGCCCGTGACCGCCCCATCGACCCCGACCGCTGGCTTCGCGACACGCTCGATGCACTGTCGACCGACCGCGCCCGCACGCCCTGGGCCGACCCGACACCCGCCGCCTACGCCCTGCGAGCCGCCTACGCCCTGCGAACCGCCGCCGCCGTGTGGCGTCGGGTTCCGCGTGCCGATGGTCGGGCCAACGGCCATCCGGCCGAGAAATGGGGTCCGTCCGGGGTTTGCAAGCAAGCCTGCGTCACGCCGACATTCGGTCCATTATATGTACTCCATGATACAATATTCAGACTTCGCGGACAGCACCGCGCATCGGCCCGTTCGGCGTTATCACTGAAGAACTCACGACGCATCGTGCTCGACGCCCCCGCGCGCTCACCCGATTCATCAAAGCGACTCGCCCACGGAACCGAAGGAGCATGGTAGCTTCCGCAAGCAGGCTCAACTTCGGGCCTCATAAGGGAGCATTCTGATGGCAAGCGTGAAGACCCTCGGCGTCGCCTGGACGGTA
>JAUXQH010000024.1:2500-216553 GCA_030685065.1 Pseudomonadota bacterium
CAAGAGTTCACATCGACGGCGTGGTTTGGCACCTCGATGTCGGCTCATCGCATCCTGGGGCTGGAGCAGGTCCCAAGGGTTTGGCTGTTCGCCAATTAAAGCGGTACGCGAGCTGGGTTCAAAACGTCGTGAGACAGTTTGGTCCCTATCTGCTGTGGGCGTAGGAGAATTGAGAGGAGCTGTCCTTAGTACGAGAGGACCGGGATGGACGCACCTCTGGTGTTCCGGTTGTCGCGCCAGCGGCACTGCCGGGTAGCTACGTGCGGACGGGATAACCGCTGAAAGCATCTAAGTGGGAAGCCCCCCTCAAGATCAGTTCTCCCCGAAGGGCCCAGGAAGACTACCTGGTTGATAGGCAGGGGGTGTAGGCGCTGCAAGGCGCGAGCCGACCTGTACTAATTGCCCGTTTGACTTGACCCTCGGAATCCAATTCGAACGTCTACCACCATTACCTTGCATTCAAATATGGACCCCCAGCAGTGCCTTGGCGCAGCGGGGATCCGACAGTCTGGCCGGTGGCGATAGCGGAAGGGTCATACCCGTTCCCATTCCGAACACGGAAGTCAAGCCTTCTTGCGCCGATGGTACTGCAGCGGCAACGCTGTGGGAGAGTAGGTAACTGCCGGCCGCCTTACAACAAATAGCCCTCTTCAGGTAACTCTGAAGAGGGCTATTTCGGTTTTGGATTCCGTCGCTCCGTCGCTCCGTCGCTCCGTCGCCCCGTCGGCCGCAGCGCGCTCGCGCTCGCGCCCCGAGCCGCTGCACCACGACCGGACGCCCCTACGCCACGTCCTCGCGGACCACCCCGTCGAACCCGAGGATGAAGTCCGCGCCGAACACCCCCGCGGGGGTTCCGAAGCCGGTACGGCCAACGCCCCCGAGCGCCCGGCTCTCGAGCATGCGCCGCGCCGCCTCGACGGCCGTGCGCGCGGTGAGCGCATAGGCCTCGGGGGTCGTGAGACGGGCTTCCGCACGCAGCCCCGCGGGGTCGCACACATCCCCCCAGATGTAGGATCTGCCCGTCGTCCGCTGCTCCACAGAGGGCCCGGCCGGCGCCGCGTCGATGCGGGACTGGACGATCCGCTTCACCAACTTCGTCCGCAGCACGGGCCCCATCCAGTTGCCCATCTTGAGCGCGGCGATCGCCAGGGGAGGCATCGCCGCGTACACCTCGATGTCGGGGATCTGCGTGGTGTGCCACGCGGTCGCCACGTCTCCCCACGGGATGCTCGCCGCCGGGCGCGGGCCGCGGCCGAAGTCGACGTCGAGCGTCTTGTGCGCGTTCGGGACGCTCACGATTCGGCCTCCCTGGCGGATCGCCCCGCCCGCACCGAGGTGCTCGGTCGCGGTGGTCGCGGTCCCGCGGGACCAGCCGCCGCCGCTCGAGCTGATCGCGAGCCTCAGGCGCGTGGCGGTTGGGAGCCGCTGCTTCAGGTGGAGGGCCAGGCAGTCGGTCGGGACCACGTCGAAGCCCACACCCGGGAGGAGCAGAACGCCCGCCGCCTTCGCCTCGGCGTCCCGTCGCGCGAGCGCCTCGAAGACCCCGATCTCTCCGGTGATATCGAGGTAATGGGCGACCTCGCGCAGGCACGCGTCCACCAGGGGGCCCGCCGTGCGGGAGAAGGGCCCCGCGCAGTTCAGGAGCACGGTGACATCCGCCAGGTCGGGTGCGTCGGCCGGGAAGGCCCGCGTCACGAACCCGGTTCGCGCGCCGAGCGCGGCGACCTTCTGCGGATCGCGCCCCGCGAGGATCGGCTCGAGGCCGCGCGCTTGCGCCTCCGCGACAATCAGCTCGCCGGTGTAGCCGGTGGCTCCGTAGATCATCAGCATGAGCTCGTCCTCGGGGGCGCCAAAGGTACCCCATCCGGTCCGTTCGAGCGGTCGACCCTGCAAATCATCGCCGTGGGCGGTCATCGGGTTAGGCCGCTCGAGCCATGCCCCGCTACCCTCGCGCCGACGGGCGCCTCGACTTCAAGAGCCTCACCCTCGACGAGATCGAGTCCGAGATCGCCGGCCTCGGCTCCGAAAAGTTCCGCGCGCTCCAGGCGTACAAGTGGGTGTGGCAGCGCGGGGCCACCACCTTTGCGGAGATGAAGAACATCCTCACGTCCGTTCGCGCCGCGATGGACGAGCGGTTCTACATCCCCGTCCTGGCATGTGACGGCGTGCTCGAAAGCGCGGATGGCACGACCAAGTTCCTGTGGCGGACGGATGACGGCTACGCCATCGAGTCCGTGCTGATCCCCGACGGGGATCGTCTCACGCTCTGCGTGTCCTCCCAGGTCGGCTGTGCGATGGCCTGCACCTTCTGCCTCACGGGTGACCTCGGGCTGAAGCGCCACCTGCGCCCCTCCGAGATCGCGAATCAGCCCCTGCAGATCAGGGCCGGCCTCGCGCCGGGCACCCGCATCACCAACATCGTGATGATGGGCATGGGCGAGCCCCTCCACAACTTCGACAACCTCGTGGCCGCGCTCCGCACCTACCTCTCGGCGGACGCGCTGGGATTTTCCCACCGGAGGGTCACCGTGTCCACGGTGGGGCTGGTGCCGGCGATGCAGAAGCTCACCGAGCTGCTCCCGGTCAACCTGGCGGTGAGCCTCAACGCGACCACGGAGGAGCAGCGCCTCGCCGTGATGCCGATCACGCGCAAGCACTCCATGGCGGAGCTCCTCGAGGCGTGCCGCACGCTCCCGATCATGCACCACAAGCGCATCACCTTCGAATACGTGATGATGGCCGACTTCAACGACGCGATGGAGGACGCCGCGCGGCTCTTCCTGCTGCTCGGCGGAATGAAGACGAAGGTCAATCTCATCCCATACAACGAAAACCCGTCGCGCGACATCAAGCGCCCGTCCGACCAGCGGGTCTACGATTTCCAGACCTTCCTCGTGGAGCGCGGCGTGCAGTGCTCCGTGCGGCACACGCGGGGGATCGACATCAGCGCCGCGTGCGGCCAGCTCGGCAAGGCGGACTCGCGCAGCGCGACGGATTGGTTTTCCCGGAACCGCGTGATAGGACCGCGCGGCGACGGAGCGATCGGATGCGCATCGGGGTGATCGGCGGCAGTGGCCTGTACCGGATGGATGGCCTCGAGGAGGTGCGGGAGGAGCGCGTGTCGACGCCCTTCGGTGACCCCTCGGACGCCCTGATTCACGGGCGCCTGGGCGATGCCGAGCTGGTGTTCCTTCCCCGCCACGGCCGGGATCACACCTTCAATCCGACCGAGGTCAACTACCGGGCCAACATCTTCGCCATGAAGACCGCGGGCGTCGAGTGGATCATCTCGGTGAGCGCCGTCGGGTCGCTCCGGGAGAACATCGCCCCCGGCGAGGTCGTGATCATCGACCAGTTCATCGACCGCACGCGCCTCCGCAAGAACACGTTTTTCGAGAATGGCATCGTGGCTCATGTCGCCTTCGGCGACCCCGTGTGCCCGACCCTGCGGCGCTTCCTGCTCGCCTCCGCGAAGGAGGCCGGCGCCGTCCACCACGACGGTGGGACCTACGTGTGCATGGAGGGCCCGGCCTTCTCCACGCGCGCCGAGTCCAACCTGTACCGGTCCTGGGGTGCCTCCGTCATCGGAATGACGAACCTGCCCGAAGCCAAGCTGGCGCGGGAGGCCGAGATCTCCTATGCCACGCTCGCTATGGCCACCGACTATGACTGTTGGCATCCCCACCACGACGACGTGACGGTGGACACCGTGGTGGCCGTCCTCCACGCCAACGCCGCCCTTGCCCGGCGCATCGTCGCCGCCACGGTGCCGAAGATCCTCGCGCACGAGGGGCCCGGCCCCCAGTCGAGCGCGTTGGCGACCAGCATCCTCACGCCCGCCTCGGCGGTCTCCACCGAGACCCGGCGCGCTCTCGCTCCGCTGATCGGGAAGTACATGCCGGCCTGACCGGCTCCGGGGTTTCCATGCGCGCTCTCCTCGTCATTGGCATGCTCGCGCTGGTCGCCGGCTGCGTCTCGCCGACTCGAATCGCGCGTTCGGCGGCCAAGGTCGATCTCGGCGCCGCCTATTATCGGGAAGGCAACACCGAAGGGGCGATCACGACCCTGCGAGACGCCGCGAAGCTCGATCCGCGCGCCTGGCGCCCCCAGAACGCGCTCGCCATCGCCTACATCGCGAAGGGGGAGCTCGATCTGGCGGACGAGGCGTTCCGTCGCGCGCGCCGCGTCGCGCCCGGCGAGGCCGAGGTGCTCAACAACCACGGCACCCTCCTCCTCAAGACCGGTCGTCTGGACGAGGCCATCCTCGCCTTCGAGCTCGCCCTCCAGGACCTCGATTACCGCACCCCGGCGATGATCCACAGCAACCTCGCGTACGCCCTCGTTCAGGCGGGCCGCGCCGACGAGGCGCTTCCGTACGCCCGCGAGGCCACGCGTCGGGCCCCCACGATGTGTGAGGCCTGGTTCCATCTCGGGTTGGTGCAGGAGGCGCGGACGGACGCCCTCGCGGCGCTCGAGGCGTACCGGCAGGTCTCGGAGCTCTGTCCCGCCGATTCGCTCGGCTCTCGCCTGCGCACCGGGTGCCTGCAGGTGCAGGTGGGCCTGGCGGATGAAGGCCGCGCGGCGCTGGAGGATGTCGTCATCACCGCGCCCGGCACGCCCTTCGCCGATGAGGCACGGGCGTGCCTCGACACGCTGCCGTCTTCCCTGCGGGCTCCTCCCACGCGGGGCCCCTCGAGCCTGGCTCCTTCCGCCCTGGCTCCTTCAACCCTGGCTCCTTCAACCCTGGTTCCTTCAAGCCTGGGGCGCTGATGTCCTCCGGGCGGGACCTCCGCGAGGCCCGTGGGCGGATGGGGCTGTCCATCGAGGACGCCGCGCAGCGCGCGCGGATCCCGCTGCGCTACCTCGAAGCCCTCGAGCGCGACGATCTGGCGATCTTCGGGAAGGGCCCGTTCGCCCTCGGGTACACGCGCCAATACCGGCGCTTCCTCTCCCTGCCCGACGCGCCCCTCCCCGTGGCCGAGCCCGAAACCGAGCAGACGCTCCCCACGCAGACCGCGCCCATCATCCCGTCGCGGCCG
Source organism: Pseudomonadota bacterium (assembly GCA_030685065.1). Taxonomy (GTDB): domain Bacteria; phylum Myxococcota_A; class UBA796; order UBA796; family SXON01; genus CAJBVW01. The sequence continues at coordinate 7,540 of JAUXQH010000024.1, forward strand.
CGCCTCGTGGCGCTCGGCGTGGCGGTCGCCCTGACGTTGGGGCTCGCGCTGCTCGTCGGCCGCACGGCGATGGACGCGGAGGAGCCGCAGGTGGGGATCGCGCCCGACCAGGTGGTGTTGCTCACCACCGGCGAGCCGCTGCGCGCCACGATCGTGGCCGATGGGCGCGAGGTGTTCAAGGGGGCGCTGGCCGCGGGCCAACAGCAGCGCTTCGAGGCGCACGACCGCCTCGAGCTCGACCTCGCGCGCCTGAACGGCGTGGGCGTTATCTACAACGGCCGCACCCTCAAGCCCCTCGGCGCCCAGTCGCGCCCGCGCCGACTCGTGTTCATCGACGACCGCGGGAGATGAGCACATGGCCGAGTCTCTCCTCAACAAGCGGGTGGATGCCATCCGCCGCCTCGCACGGCGCGGCGCCATCCAGGCGCTCGCCAAGGTCGTAGCGACCACCCGCGCGGAGGATCTCGCCGCCGCGATGGGCCACCTCGCGCGCAACGAGCAGCGGATGGTGTTCGGGCAGGTGCGCTCCGACGCGACGGCCGCCGATCTGCTCGTTCGCGTGGGGGACCAGGACTTCCGTGCGTTGACCGCCGATCTCCCGGTCGAGCGCCTCGTACGGCTCTTCAGCGAGATGGAGGCGGACGACCAGACCGATCTGATCGAGCTGCTCCCCGAGGACAAGCGCGAGGCCGTCCTGGCGCTCCTCCACGGCGAAGAACGCGAACAGATGGAAGAGCTGCTGGGATATCCGCCCGACAGCGCCGGCGGAATCATGTCGCCGCTCGCGTTCCGCCTCTCCGAAGCCTTCACCTGTCGCGACGCCATCGCGGCCGTGCAGGAGGCCTCGGATCACGAGCTGGTCTACTACGTGTACGTCGAGAGCGAGTCCGGCCAGCTCGTCGGCGTCACCTCGCTGCGCAACCTCCTGACGCACCCGCCGTCCACCCGCCTCGCCGACATCATGACGACCGACGTGATCGCGGTGGACGCGCACACCGACCAGGAAGAGGTGGCGCGCATCGCCGGCCGCTACGATCTGCTCGCCGTGCCGGTCGTAGACGATCAGCGGCGCCTGCTCGGCATCGTCACGGTCGACGACGTGATCGACGTCATCCGGGAGGAGGCCGCCGAGGACATGTTGCTCATGGCCGGCGTCGGCGAGGAGCCGGCGGACAGCGCCGCGGGCAACCGCCTCGCCAATGCGAGCCGTCGCCTCCCGTGGCTGCTCCTCACCCTGCTCGGCGGGGTGATCATCTCCGAGATCATCCACCAATTCAGCGGCGTCCTCTCGGCCGATCTCATCCTCGCCGGCTTCATCCCCATGCTCACCGGCATGTCGGGCAACGTCGGCATCCAGAGCGCGACGCTCACGGTGCGCAACATCGCCCTGGGGCGGCTGGACAGCGGCGTCGGCACCCGGCTCGTGGGAGAGGCGATCACCGGCCTCCTGCTCGGGGTGGTGTTCTCCACCCTGATCAGCGCCTACTGCATGGTCCGCTATGCGGACTTCCACACGGCGCTGGCCGTCGGCATCGCCATCGCGTGCAACACCACCGCCGCCGCGATGATGGGGATGCTCGTCCCGGTGACGCTGCGACGGTTCGGCGTCGATCCCGCGATCGCCACCGGACCTTTCGTCACCACCGCGATGGACGGCGTGGGGGTCACGATCTACCTGGGTATCGCCGCGGGGTTGATGAGCCTCTGACCCACCCGCTCACCAGATTGGAGCCCACGATGTCCCGTTTCATCGGCCGCCATGTCGTCGTAACCGGCGCGTCCAGCGGCATCGGCCGCGAGATCGCCAACCGCCTCGCTTCGGAGGGCGCTCGCGTGTCGCTGCTGGCGCGGCGCCTCGACCGGCTCGAGGAGGCCGCCGCAGAGCTCCGCTCCGCCGGGGGCCAGGGCGCCGCGTTCGCCTGCGACATCACGGACAAGGCCTCGGTCGACACCGCGTTCGACCGGGCGGTGACGGCCTTCGGGCCCATCCACGCCATCGTCGCCGCGAGCGGGATCGGCGGACCCAACCGCGTCCCGAGCGATCCCGCCGGCCCCACGGACCGCTTCGACGCCATCCTGCAGACCAACGTCTACGGGACCTACAACACGCTCCGCGCCGCCGAAGCTCGCCTCGCCGACGGGCCGGATACCCGGCACTTCGTCGTGATCTCGTCCGTGCTCGCTCGCTTCGGCGTCCCCGGATACACCGGCTATTGCACGTCGAAGGCGGCGCTGCTCGGCATGGTGCGCGCCTTCGCGCTCGAGCTCGCCGGACAGAACGTGCAGGTCAACGCGATCTGCCCGGGTTGGGTCGACACCGAGATGGCCTGGGAGGGCCTCGACGGGATGGCGGCCGCCATGGGTGTCACCCGCCAGAAGGCGCATGACATCGCGATGCGCGCGGTGCCGCTCGGCCGAATGGGGCAGCCCGCGCACGTCGCAGGCATGATCGCGTGGCTGCTCTCTCCCGACGCGACGGGCGTGACCGGGCAGACCCTCGACATGAACGGCGGCGCGTGGATGTGACGGCGGCGGTTCGTGGGGCGGGGGGGTTCTTGGGGCGGGGTCCCCCCGCAACGCCCGGAGCCACGTGACGATCCGCATCGTCGCCCTCCATGGGGTCCCGACCTCCCCGGCGTTGTGGGGGCGCCTGCCCCTGGCGATCGAGGCCCCCGCGCTGCTCGGTCTCGCCACCCCGAATGACCGCCCGGATTGGTCGCTCGACAGCTTCGTCGCCGAGGTCCTCCCGCTCCTCGACGCGGACACCGTGCTGATCGGCCACGACCTGGGCGGGGTCATCGCGGCGATGGCGGCGCTCCGCGTGCGTGTGAGGCGCCTCGTCCTGACGGGCACGGCCCTCGGCGCGTACTGGGCCCCCGTCCGGCTCACGGCCCGCGCGCCCCTCCACCTCTATTTCTATGACCGGTATGGTGGCCGGCGCTTCCTCACCGGCGGTGTGGCGCCCGCGCGTGCCGACGATGTGCTCGCCGCGTTCCCGCCCGTCCCCGACGTCTCGGCGCGGATGCGCGCGATGGCGAGGGAGATGCGCCCGCCCCCCGGCCTTGCGCGAGCGGCGGCCGCCCGGGTGCCGGTTTCGCTCGTGTGGGGGCGAGACGATCGGTGGTACCCGCCGTGGGTCGCGCGCGCGGTGGCGCGGGGGACCGGGGCCACGATCACGTGGGTGCCGGGCGGGCACCTGTGCATGTGGGAGGCCCCCGAAGCGTACGCACGGGGGCTGGAGGGGATCCTCGGCCGGTGACCCATTCGGGCTACGTTCCCGCCTCTTCCCGGAACGCCGTGCCGCCCCGCGTCCTCATCGTGTACGCCAACCCCGCCGTCACCGCCACGCCCGTGGCTCCGTACGGCGCCGAGCGCATCGCGCACGCGTTCCGGGTCGCGGGGTGCGAGGCGCAGGTCGTCTCGCCGTGGCTCCAGTGGAAGCCGGCGCAGGCGCTCGACGCTGCGCTCGACACGTTTCGCCCCGATCTGGTGGGGTTCTCCGTCCGCAACGTCGATGACGCGCTGGTCGTCCGCTCCGCCGAGGGAGCGGGCGATCTCGACACGACTTTCTACCTCCCGGCGATCCGACGCCTCGTCCGGCGCGTGCAGGCGCGGAACATCCCCATCCTCCTCGGCGGCGCCGCCCTCGCGACCATGCCCGAGGGGGTGATGCGCTACCTGCGCGTTCCGCACGCGATCCTCGGCCCCGCGGACGACCTGGTGTGGCGCCTGGGGCGCGCCCTTGCGCAGGGCACGCCGTTCCCCGCCGCCCTTCCGAGCGATCCGCGCGTCGCGACCCTCGGCGCGCTCGCCGTCCCCGACCGCACCCGTGGCGATGCCGACGCGTGGCGCCCGGTCCCTGGTCCCACTCCCCGGCAGCCGGAGTGGCTCGCCCTCGCGCGCGCCCGCGGCGGCCGCGTGCCGGTGGCGTTCTCGGCGGGCTGCGATCGCCGCTGCCACTTCTGCGTCGAGGCGAGCTTCCTCGGGTGGCGCGTGCGCCCTCGCCCGGTCGACGAGATCGTGCACGAGGTCACGCTGCTCCGTCGCGCGGGGGTGCGGCGGGTGTGGCTCGCCGCCTCCGAGCTCAACGTGCCGGACGCCCGACATGCCACGGCGGTGCTCCGTGCGCTCGCGGCGGCGAAGCTCGACGTGGAGGTGACCGGCTTCCTGCAGCCCGCGCCGGTAGACGACGCCCTGCTCGACGCCTTCGTGGCCGTCGGCGTCGATCCCGCGACGCTCTCGTGGGAGCTCGGACACCTCGACGACGCGCTCCTCCGCGCCGGCGCCGGCCCCGCGAACCGGGCGAGCCTCGATCGGCTCCTCGACACCTACGTCCGCCGCGGCCACGCCGTGCTCGGCGGCTCGATCCTGCTCGGCGCGCACCCCCTGGAGACCGACACGACCGTCGACAACGCCATCGCTACCGCGCGAATGTACGACGCCGCGCTTCCCGGCGGGCTCGGCCTTGCCTACGCCGCCGGGGGCCGGGTCTACCCCGCCGCGCCGCTCGGCCGCTGGGTGCGCGACCACCGGCTCGAGGCGGCGCCCCACCTCTACGGGCGGCGGAGCGTCGGGTTCGTGGCCCCGCTCGTCTTCTGCCGGCCGGGCTCGCCGCGCGAGCTCCTCGGGCGCATCCAGGCGGGCCTCGCCGGCTGCAAGGGGCCCATGGCCCCGCTCAACGCGGAAGCCGCGGACAGCCCCGCGGCCCTCGCCGCGGAGAAGTGGGTGAACCTCGCCGTGCTCTACGCCGACGCCGAGAACGTGCCTGCCGCGGAGCGCGCCGCGCGCGCCGCCCTCCGTCGCCACCCCGACCACCCCGAGGCGCTCAAGCAGCTCGGGCTCCTCCTGGCCAATCGAAAGGGGGATGTAGCCGGCGCGCTCGTGGCCTTCCGCCGCCTCGCGAGCGTCGTCACCGCGCCCGCGCATGTCTCGGAGGTGGAGGGGGTGATCCGGCAGCTCGTGACGCTCTCCGCGACCCCGCCTTCCGCCCCCTCCGCGGAGGCCCCGTGAGCGACCAGGCGAAGCTCGAGGTCAAGGTCCTCGACGGGGTGTCGAGGCTCCGCGAGGCCGACTGGGACGCACTCGTGGGGGAGGGGAGCCCCTTTCTCGAGCACGTCTTCCTCGCCACGCTGGAGGACGCCGGGAGCGTAGGGGAGGGGACCGGGTGGGTGCCCTGCCCGGTGACGGTCTGGCGCGGGGGGAAGCTCGTGGGCGCCGCGCCGGCCTACATGAAGGGCCACTCGTACGGCGAGTTCGTGTACGACTGGCAGTGGGCCGCCTTCGCGAAGCGCAGCGGGATCCCGTATTACCCGAAGCTCATCGTCGGCGCCCCGTTCACGCCCGTCACGGGCGAGAGGCTCCTGGTGGCCCCGGGAGAGGACGCCTCCGTGCGCGCCGCGCTCCTCGCCGGGCTGCGCTCGCTCGGGCAGCAGGCCGGCGGCCTGCACGTCCTGTTTCCCACCGCGGGCGAGTCCGAGTGGCTCGAATCGAGGGGCGGCATGCTGCGGCTCCAATGGCAGTACCACTGGGAAAACCAAGGCTTCCGGACCTTCGAGGATTTTCTTGCCACGCTGCCTACCAAGCGACGCACCGCCATACGCAAGGAGCGCAAGTCTGTCACCGGGCTCCGGATCGTCGCGAGCGAAAACCCGGATCCGGCCCTGGGTCCGTGGATGTGGCGCTTGTACCGTGACACGCACCTGCGCCACACCGGCGCGGAGGGGTACCTCGACGAGCGCTTCTTCGAGCTCCTGTTCCAGCGGTGGGGCCATCGCCTCCACACGGTGCTCGCCTATGACGGCACCTCGGATGGCGCGCGGCCCATCGCGGGCACGCTGAACGTCCGGAAGGGGGCCCGCCTCTATGGCCGGCACTGGGGCGCGCTGCCCGGAGCTGGCCAGGCCGAGGTGCCGTTCCTGCACTTCGAGGTGGCCATCTACGCGGCCGTGGATTGGTGCATCGCGAACGGGGTGTCCGTCTTCGAGCCCGGCCACGGCGGGGAGCACAAGCGCGCGCGCGGCTTCACCCCGCGCCTCACCAGCTCGATCCACTGGCTCACCGATCCGCGGCTCGTCGCCGCGCTCCGCGACTTCTGCCAGCGCGAAGCAGCGGCGGTGCGCAGCGCAATCGACCCTGGGTAGCCTGAACGCGGGGCGTCGCCGTTTCCGCGATCCGTTCGGCGCCCGCTTGCGTTACCATCCCGTCCCATGCGCGTCCTCACGATGGTTTTGATTGTCGCCGCCCTGGCCGCCGCAGGCTGGGCATGGTTGTTCGGCCCCTACTGGGTCGATTACTTCAAGATGCAGGACGTGGCCGGGAGCGCCGTGCTCTCCTGGGCCGCGTACGACGAGACCCGCGGAAGGAGCGAGCTCGCCGAACAGCTCAAGTTCCGGGAGATCCCCGACTACCTGACGCCCGACGCGTGCCGCTTCTACATCGAGGCCGGCGGCATCAAGGTGGTGGACTGCGCGTGGACGGTCGATGTCTACATCCCCCTCGTGGAAGAGGCGCGGCGGCTGAGCTTCTCGGTGGTCCAGTCGGCTTCCACCGACGGCCGCCTCCTCAAATGATTCAGTTGCTCGACTCGGCGGGCCTCGCCGCCGCCGCCGATGCGCTGTCCGAGAGCGTCGCGACCGCGATGAAGGACGTGCCCCGGTGGGCATTGGTCGGCATTCGCGCCGGCGGCGTGCCGCTCGCGGATCGCATCGCGGACCACGTGTTCGCGCGCACCGGCCGCCGCCCCCTCCGCGGCGACGTCGACATCACGCTCTACCGGGACGACCTGTACACGGGCCTCGAGAAGCCGGTCCTCGGCGACACCGATCTCCCCTTCGAGGTGAGCGGCTGCGGCATCGTGTTGGTGGACGACGTGTTGTTCACCGGCCGCACCGTGCGGGCAGCGATGGGCGAGGTGTGGGACTTCGGCCGGCCTTCCTTCATCCGCCTCGCCGTGTTGGTCGATCGCGGCCACCGGGAGGTCCCCATCGCGCCCGACTTCGTGGGCGTTACATTCGCGACCGCCCTGCATGACAAGGTCGTTGTCGACTGGGAGGCTCAGGAGGTGGTGGTTCGATGAAGCGTCGCAAGGACATGCTCGGCTTGCGGGGCGTCGAGCGCGCGGACATCGAGGAGATCCTCGACACCGCCGAGCAGATGCGCGAGATCTCGCGGCGCAAGGTCAAGAAGGTGCCGACGCTCCGCGGGCGCACCGTGGTCACGCTCTTCTTCGAGAATTCGACCCGCACCCGCACCTCGTTCGATCTGGCGGCGAAGCGGCTCTCGGCCGATACCCTCGGGTTCTCGGTGAGCACGTCGTCGACCACCAAGGGCGAGACCTTGATGGACACCGCGCGCACCATCTACGCGATGTCTCCGGATGCCGTCGTGGTGCGCCATGCCTGCGCCGGAGCCCCGCACCTGCTCGCGCGCCACTTCCCGTGGACCGTGCTCAACGCGGGGGACGGCATCAACGAGCACCCGTCGCAAGCCCTGCTCGACATGCTGACGATGCGTGACCGCTTCGCCGAGATCGACGGCGGCGGGCTCGAAGGGCGAAAGGTCGCGATCGTGGGCGATGTCCAGCACTCGCGCGTCGCGCGCTCCAACATTTTCGGGCTCACGACGATGGGGGCCAAGGTCCTCGTCGCAGGGCCGGGGACGATGTGTCGCTCCGATCTTGCCGCGTTGCCGGTCGAGATCCGCCACACGGTGGACGACGTGGTGGCCGAAGCCGACGTGATCATGATGCTCCGCATCCAGCGCGAGCGTCTCGGCCGCGCGGTGCTGCCGAGCGCCCGTGAATACGCCGCCTTCTACGGCCTGGATCTCGACCGGCTCAAGCGCGCGCGCCCGGACGTGGTGGTGATGCATCCGGGCCCGATCAACCGCGGCGTCGAGATCGCCGCGGACGTGGCGGACGGCCCCAACAGCGTGATCCTCGACCAGGTGACGAACGGCATCGCCGTCCGGATGGCCCTCCTCTTCCTCCTGCTCGGCAATGCGGACGATCATGCCCAGGCTCCTTGAGGTCACTGTCTTCGGCGAGCACGCCCCGCGCGATGTCGTGGTGGGCGCGGACGACGGCACGGTCGACGCCCGCGGATTGGTCCTGATCCCGAGCCTCGTCGACCTCGGGTGTGACCCCGGCTTCCCCGGGTTTCCGGCGCGCGAGGACCTCGGATCGTTGTCGTCCGCGGCGCTCTCGGGCGGCTTCGGGGACCTCGTGACACACCCCCTCGTCGACCCCGTGGTGGACACCCCTGAGCACATCGCCGCCGCGCCGCGCTTCGGGCCGGGCGGGGTGCGCTTGTGGCCCGCCGGCGCCGTCACGCGCGGGCTCGGGGGCGAAGAGCTGGCCGAGATCGGCCTGATGGGCGCCGCCGGTGCCGCCGCGATCTCGGACGGGGGGCGCCCGATCCGGGACACCGTCGTGTTGAGAAATGTGCTCGAATACGCGCGCGGCTTCGGGTTGCGCGTGTTCCTCCGCGCTGCCGACGCGGATCTCGACGTGCTCGGCGTCATCCACGAGAGCGGCGTCGCCGCCGAGCTGGGGATGCGCGGCAACCCCGCCGCCGCCGAGGAGATCGGCATCGCGCGCGTCGTGGCGCTCATGCGCACGACCGGCGCGACGGTCCACCTCACCCGCGTCGGCACGGCCAGAGGCGTCGAGGCCGTGCGCGCGGCCCGCGCCGAGGGGTTGCCGCTCACCGCCTCGACCCCCGCTCGCAACCTCCTCCTCGACGAGACCGAGCATCTCTTGCGCCCATACGACACGCGCTTGCGCCTCCACCCGCCGCTCCGCGGCCCGGCCGACCGGCTGGCGCTGATCGCCGGCGTGCGGGACGGTACGCTGCTGCTCACGTCGGACCACTCTCCGCGCGCGCCCGAGGAGAAAGACCTGGAGTTCGAGCTCTCCACGCCCGGGTCCACCGGCCTGGAGTCCGCGTTCTCGACCGCCCTGACCGCCCTCGAGGGCGATCTGGCGGCGTTGGTCGAGGCGTTCTGCGCCGCTCCGCGCGCCTTGTTGCCCGAGCGTACGGGGGGCTGCGTGCTCGTCGATCCGAACGCTTTCATCGTCGTCGACGCAGCGCTCCACCGCTCGCGTGCTCGCAACGATGCGCTCGACGGTCATCGGCTCCGCGGGCAGGTTTGCGCCTGCTTTCCGGCAGCGTCGATCCCATGGGTGGGCCCAGGCGCTGGAGGCAGTTAGTCTGTCGGGATGCAACGCCTTCCGATGACGCCAGTCGGCTACCAGAAGCTCCTGGCAGAGTTCAAGCACGTCCGTGAAGTCCTGCGCCCCCAGGTGGTGCGCGACATCGAAGAAGCTCGCGCCCACGGTGACATCAGCGAGAACTCCGAGTTCGAGGACGCCAAAGAGCGCCAGGCCCATCTGGACGGTCGCATGCGCGACATCGAGGCGCGCCTCTCCCTCGCCGACGTGATCGACATCACGAAGGTCGAGCCGTCGGAGCGTGTCATCTTCGGCACCACCGTCGAGCTCGAGGACACCGACACCGGCGAGGCCACCACCTACAAGTTCGTGGGCGCCGAAGAGATGGACGTGAAGGCGGGCCTGATCTCCTTCTCCTCCCCCATCGGGCGCGCGCTGATCGGCCGCTCCGTCGGCGACGAAGTGCGCTTCGAGACCCCCAAGGGCACGCGCACCGTGGTGATCAACGCCGTTCACTACCGCTAAGGACTACCCCCCAAGATGACCGCTGCGTCTGTACATGAGGCGCTCGCCGTCCTGGGTCGCACCGCCGGCTGGCTCGCGCGCGATGGCAACGTTGCCCGCGCCCGCTACGTCGAGGCGACCCTCGGCCGTTGGGCATCGCTCCCCTCCGAGTCGCCGGAGGGCGACATCACGATCGGCTTCCAGGCCATCCGTGACGAGATCACCGGCTTCGACGCCGAGCCCGAAGAGGCCCGTCGCACGCGCGCGTCCCGCCTCGTCGGGCACATCGAGGCGCTCCGGGCGCGGTTCGGCACCATCGAGCTGCCGACCCCGTTCCCGCGCGCGGTGCTGCTCCCTCCCGGGATCCTCGCGGACCTCCCGCCCAAGCCTCCCCCCCCGCCCGCGTACGAGCTCCCCGTCTACGAGCTGCCCGTCGGCCCGACGGACGAGCTCGAGGCCCGCGCGCCGGAAGCCCGCCGGGAGCCCCGTGCGGATCGCGCCGAGCGTGCGGACCGGCCCGAGCGTGCGGCTCGGCCCGAGCGCGCCGAGCGTACGGATCGGCCCGAGCGCGCCGAGCGTTCGGAACGGCCCGAGCGGGCCGAACGTCCCGCGCGCGGAGAGCGCCCCGAGCGCGCTGACCGCCCCGAGCGCACCGATCGTCGCGAGCGCGGCGAACGCCGTGATCCCGCGCGCCGTCGTCCCGACGACCGCGAGCAGGGAGATGGGCGCCGCGGCGGTGACGCCAATCGCCAGGGTGACGAGCGGATCGGCGAGGCCATCGTCGTCGAGGCGCCCGTGGTGGTGCCCGAGCCGCCGAAGCCCCCGCCCCCCGAGCCGCGCGTGTTCCCCCTCGGCCATCCCGAAGGCACGGGTGAGCCGGTAGAGGCCCTCGGCGTGCTGGACGAAGCCGAGCTCGCCCTCCTGGCCGCCGCCGACATCACGACGGTCGCCGATCTCCTCCTCCGCCCCCCGATCGCGACCGATCGCGCCGGCGAACGTTGGCCGCCGCTCTCGCCCTCCGCGGGAACGCCCGTCGAAGGCGCCGAAGCCTCGCGCGTCGTCGTCGTGCGGGGCACGGTCAAGGCGCGCCTCACCCGGTTCACGCCAGGCGTTCGTCGCCACGAGATCATCCTCGCCCACGACAAGGGAGAGGTGTGCTGCCGCTGGCTCGGGCCCGTGCCGGCCGAGGTCGCCGTGCTCCGCGCCGGTGTCGACGCGGGGTTCGCGGGGCTGCTCGAGATCGACGCCGACGGCGACCAGGGCGCCGGGGTCGAGGGCGCCGCGCCCGCCCGGGCCGTCCTGTACGAGGGCGAGCCCCTCGGCGTCGACGGTCGCGGCGGAGATTGGTTCCCCCGCTACGGCATTCCCGGCCTCGACGATGTGCGCGTCCGCGCGACGATGCGCGCGGCGTTGCGGAAGCACGCGGACAGCCTGCAGGATCACCTCCCGCCCGAGGTCATCGAGCGCTACCGCTTGCTGTCGCTCCCGCTCGCCCTCCGGGACGTGCACTTTCCCAGCAACGCGAGCCGAAAGGGGCGTTCGCGGCTGGGGTTCGACGAGCTGCTCCAGGTGCAGCTCGGCGTCGCGCTCCTCCGCGCGCGGGAACGTCGGGACCGTGGCCTCCCGCATCCGGTCAGCCACACGCTCGTAGCGCAGGCGCACGGCATGGCGGGCTGGCAGTTCACCGACGAGCAGGAGCTCGCGTTCGACGACATCCGGCGTGATCTCCGCCGCCCCCAGCCGATGACCCGCCTCCTCCAGGGAGATGTCGGCGTCGGCAAGCACGCGGTCGTGCAGGCGGCGATGGTGCTCGTGGCCGAGGCCAAGCACCAGGCGCTGTTCCTCGCGCCGGACGCGCTCGCGGCCGAGCACCGCTACCTGTTCGCCGACGCCTTCTTCAAGTCGGTCGGCTTCGAGCCGATGCTGCTCACGGGGCCGCCCACGCGCGCCCAGGCCGACCAGATCAAGAAGGGCGACGCCCTCATCATCTACGCGACGCACGCGCTCGCGCGCGACGTGCCGACCTTCCGAAAGCTCGGGCTCGTCGTGTACGAGGAGCAGGGCACCTACGGCGCGGCCGACATCACCCCCTTCGAGGTGCAGGGGCAGCGCCCCGACCTCCTCGTGTTCACGCCCACGCCCGTGCCGAGCGCGTTGACGCTCAACATCTACGGCCAGCTCGCGATGACCGTGATCAACAGCGGCACGTCGCGCGGGGTGGACACCACGGCGTGTGACACCGAGCATCGGGACGAGGCCTACAACCGCGGTCGCGAGGCCATCGAGGCCGGGCACCAGGTGATGATCGTGTTCCCCGTGATCCGGGGCCAGGATCTGCTCTCGCCGTCCGAGGCGCGTCGGCTCTCCGAGGTGCTCGCCACGGAGACCTTCCCCGGCGCCCGGGTCGGCATCTTCAACGGCGGCATGTCGCGCGAGGAGCGCTTCCGCGCCTACGACGACTTCCAGCACCGCCGCACCGAGGTGCTGCTCGCCACCACCCACGTCGAGCACGGCCCCGTGGTTCCGAACGCTTCGGTGATGATCGTCGAGCAGGCCCAACAGTTCGACCTTGTGCGGCTGCATCGCCTGCGTGGCCACATCGGGAACGGCTGGCGCCGCGGCAAGTGCCTGCTCGTCGTCGGGGACGACCCGCGCCCCGAGGCGCGGCACAACATCGACCTCCTGCTCCAGGAGACCGACGGGTACCGCATCGCCGAGCTCGATCTGCGCCACCGCGGCATCGAGGCCGCGCTCGGGGATCGCGCGGCCGACGCCCCCGACTTCGCCTGGGCCGATCCCGTCGTCGAGCGTGATCTCATGGTGCGCACCCGCCAGGAGGCCGTGCGGCTCCTGAACGCGGATCCGGGGCTCAAGCGGCGCACCAACCGCCCGCTGCTCAACCTCGTTCGCGCCCGCTTCGGGGAGGACGCCGTACCCGAGGGGGGCGCGCCCCCGCCGCCCACGGTCGACGCCAACGCGCGCCGCCGCCGCCGCCGCCGCGGGAGGTAGGCCCCCATGCCCGTCGCCCGCCTCAGCATCGACATCGACGTGCCCCCGGCGGCGCTGATGCGGGTGATCTGCGACTTCGCGGCCTATCCGCGGTTCCTCCCCGACATGGAGGAGGCCACGGTGCTGCGCGCCGAGCCGGCCCGCTGGACGGTGAGGTACGCCGTGCGGATCATCCGTCGCGTCGAGTACACGCTGGATCACGTGCGCGAAGGGGACACCCGCCTCCGCTGGGCGCTCGTCGAGGGCGCCTTCAAGTCGAACAACGGCGCGTGGGACCTCGAGCCGCTCGATGACGGCACGCGCACCCGCGCGACCTACACGCTCGAGATCGATCTCGGCATGTTCGTACCGGGGAGCGTCGTGAAGACCCTCCTCGAGCAGAACCTCCCGGCCACGCTCGCGGCGTTCAAGCAGCGCGCCGAGGCGAAGGGTTGAGGGCCCGCTCCTGGGCTACCGCTTGGGTCCTGTGCGCGCTCCTTTTGGCCGCTTGTGGCCCGCCCGCCCCACCCAAGCCTCCCGGCGGTGTCGATGTGGGCGATGGCAGCGGAACGGACGATGACACATCCGAACAATGTGTCACCTGTGAGCTGACCGACTGCGAAGACGACTCGGACCCCGACGGCGTGGAGTCGGAGGACGACTGTGCGGACGCCGCGGAAGAGCAGGGATGCGGCGAATATTCCTTCGACGAGGGGTGCTGAGAGGCCCTCGGAACGCCGCGCATCTCGTGACCGCCCCTGACACGTCCGGGCTCTATCTACCCTAGGAGATGGAGCTCGAGAACCCATGATCATCCTGTCCGTGTTGCTGGCCGGCTGCGGCGAATTCGTGGAGCGATTGAATCCCTTCGACAAGGAGGACGACCCCGAGCTGCCACCGGGAGACTCCAGCGTCGAGCCGCAGCAGCCGGCGCCGGGCGCCGGCTTTCCGTTCGCGGACGATCAGGTCTTCGAGCTCGAGCTGACGCTCCCACCCGCGTCGGCCGACGCGCTCGTGTACGAGGGCGACTACGTGCCCGCCACGCTCGCGTTCGCGGGCTACGAGGCGGAGACGGGCGTGCGCCTCAAGGGTGCCGGCACCTTCGAGAACCTCGACGGCAAGCCGTCCTTGAAGCTGAACTTCGGGGCATTCACGCCGGGCGCGAAGTTCCTCGGCAACGAGCGGCTCACCCTGAACGCGATGAAGTACGACCGCACGAAGATGCGGGAGGCCGTCGCCTACCGGATGTACGAGAGGATGGGCGTTCCGTCGCCCCGGCATGGGTACGCGCACCTCACCATCAACGGCGAGAACTACGGCCTCTACTCGATCGTCGAGACGCTGGACGAGAACTTTCTCGACCGCGCCTATCCGGACGACGGCAACGGCAACCTGTACGATTCGACCTTCATCTACGCGGACCTCACGGGGGCCGGCCTGGTGAATTTCGACCTCCAGGAGGGGGAGCCGGCGGCGTCCCACACCGATCTCCAAGCGTTGGTCGGCGCGTTGGACGCCGGCAATTTCTGGGATGTCTTCCAGACACGCTTCGACGTGGATGCCACGTTGTCGTTCCTCGCGGTCGATCTCGCGTCTCCGAATTGGGACGGATACTCGCGCAACACGAACAACTTCCTCGTCTACCATGCGACCGTCGCGGATCGGTGGTCGATCGTCCCGTGGGGGCAGGACTCCGCCTTCTACGGAGGTGGGTTGCTGTATGGCGGGGTGAGGGCACGCATCACCGTGGCGTGCCAGAACGATGTGTCCTGCCGGGCCGCGCTCGAGGAGCGGATCAGCGAGGTGCTCGCGGTGTGGGAAGGGGAGGACCTCCACGGTTGGGCGGCGGTCACCGCGGACCTGATCGATCCGACCTGCCAGGCCGATCCGCGCAAGCAGGAGGACTGCCAGCAGGAGGACATGTTGGATCTGCTGCTCGAACGCCCCGAGGAAGTGCGGCGCGAGCTTGGCCCGTAGGGCTCAGGGGCCGTCCATCAGTCGCTGGTTGACGCGTACACCACACCGTCCCACGTCACGCGCCCCGTCGTGCGGTGGAACGTCCCCGGGTGGGTCGTTCCTCCGCTGGACGTGGCGGTCAACTTGTTCTCCGCGTCGCAGGTGACGGTGCCGGTCTCGCCCGTGTCCGAGTAGGACCACTCGTAGGTGCCCTCGCCGAAGGTGAGGGTCCAGTGACACAGCTCCGGGCCATCCGGGCCGAGCCCGCACTCGAGCTCTTCGAGCGACGAGAAGGTCTCTCCCCAGAGGCCGGAGCCACAGTCGCGCTCCCCCTCGGGAGCACCGGAGTCGACGTCGCTGCTGGCGGTGCAAGCGACGAGCAGCAGGGTAGGCAGCCGCGTGAGCGGCGACAGGAGCAAGCCAGGGGACATGGAGGGGAGGCCGGGTGACCTCCGCAACGTAGCACCGCCGCTCTAGTACCATGCACCCGATGGGCTCCCTCCTTGTCGTCGTCCCGGTCCGCGATGGCGCGAACACGCTTCCACGCTGCCTCGACGCGCTCGTCCGCGCGCTCCCCGCGGGGGCCGAGATCGTGGTGGTGGATGATGGCTCGCACGACGCCTCGGCGGCCGTCGCCGCGAGGTTCCCCGTTCGCCTGGTCGCCCACGCGCAGAGCCGGGGCGCGTCCGCGGCGCGCAACACCGGCGCGGCCGCCTCCGACGCCGCCCTGGTGGCCTTCGTCGACGCGGACGTGGTCGTGCGTCCCGACGCGCTGACGCGCCTGGTGGCCGTGCTCGCCGCCGAGCCCGAGGCCTCCGGCGCCAACGGGATCCTCTCGCTCGACCTCTCCACCCCCGGATGGATGAGCGCTTTTGCCAACACGTCGATCCATTACCAACACCTGTGTCATGGGCTTCGCGTCGCGAGCGCGTTCACGTCTGTTTGCGTGCTTCGGCGCACGGCGCTGGTGAAGATGGGCGGTTGGGAGGCGGACACCTCGCGGTATGCCGATGACGTCGCGACCCGCTGGCACCTGCCCCCCGGCTCGATCCTGCTGGACGTGTCCGCCCAGGGCGAGCACCTCAAGCGGGTGTCGGTCACCGGGCTGCTGAAGCACCGCTTCAACATCGGGTGGTTCTACTTCAACTCGATCGTCTCGCATTGGGGGCAGGTCCGCGAACGGCCGGCCACCACGGTGCTCGCGCTCCGCTACCCGCTCAACACCGCCGCGGCCGCGCTCTCCGTCGCGCTCCTCCCGGTGATGGCCTGGGCGCCGGCACGTCCCGCGATGCTCCTTCCTGCCGCCCTGTTCGTGCTGGCGAACAGTCGCTTCGCCCTCTTCACGCTCCGCGCCCGGGGAGCAGCGGAAGCGCTGATCGCGATCCCTCTCTCCACGATTGAGGGGTTTGCGTACATGTTTGGGATCTGCGCCTCTGCTACCATGCGCGTTTGGAGGGCTCGTGAGCGCGCACCAACCGCCGTTGGCCCAGTACGCGTTCCGGTACGCGAAGGCCGGCCTGAAGAGCCGCCTCCTGACGCATGAGCCCCTGTTCCTCACCGTGTTCGTCACGGCGAGGTGCGGGCTCAACTGCGGGCACTGCTTCTACCGGGAGGAGCTGCTCAACGGAAACGTCAAGGACGAGATGACCTTGGCCGAGTACGACACGTTCACGTCGAAGTGTCCGCCGTTCCCCAAGCTCATCATCACGGGGGGCGAGCCGTTCCTCCGCGCGGATCTGCCGGAGATCGCCATCCTCTTCTACGAGAATGCCTCGAAGGCCCGCCAGATCACGATCCCGACCGCGGGCACCCACACCGACCGCATCGTGGGCCTCGTGGAGAAGGTGCTCCTGCCCCGGAAGGATCTCATCCTCGAGATCCAGCTCTCGATCGACGGTGTGGGGGCGGATCACGATGCGGTGCGTGGCAAGGGCCAATTCGACCGCCTCCTGCGCACCTACGAGGCGCTCAAGCCCATCCAGGACGTGAACGAGGGGCTGCGCATCCGGTTCAACTACACCTTCTCGCGACGCACCCAGGACTGGTTCGAGAAGACCCACGATTTCGTGACCCGCGAGCTCGGAAACCCGCACTTCGACATGGTCCTGGTGCGCCGTACCACCGTCGACGACGAGTACTGGGGCCAGGTCGACATCGCCAAGTATCGCAAGGCAACCGAGCTGTTGCAGGCCGCGGAGCTGAAGAAGGCGGGGGACTCCACGTTCCGCCAGCTCCTCGCCCAACGCGTGCAGGTCGAGCGGGAGATCATCGCGGAGCACCACCAGGGCAACCCCGTCATGACCGGGTGCCAGGCCGGGACGCTCACCGCGATCGTGAGCGAGACCGGGAGCGTGCGTCCGTGCGAGGTCCTCGACACGACGTTCGGAAACCTCCGCGACAACGACTACGACTTCATGAAGTTGTGGGAGAACGGCCTCGCAGACGCGCACCGCAAGTTCGTGAAGGACACGGGCTGCTTCTGCACGTTCGAGACCTGCGTGCGGACCACCATGTCCTTTCAGCCGAAGTGGTACGGCAAGATGGCCGCCACCTACGCGAGACAGCGGCTGGGCCGATAGTGTCCCGGGTCACCCCACGCCGGCTGCTCCCCGCCGCGCTCCTGCTCGCGGCGATGAACCTCGCGCTCGTCGGTGTGGCCTGGGTCTTCCGGCAGACCGTGGCGCCCGGCTGGAAAAAGGGCCCGCTGATCGATCCCGCGTCGCCCTACGCGCCCGAGAACGCGATGGTGCTGTTCGCGTTCGCCGCATGCGTGGCGCTCGACATCTACGTGTTCGTCCTGGCCCTCGCGCGCGCGCGGGCCGCGGATCGCGGAGCGCGCCATTGGGTCCCATGGGCGGCGCTGCTCCTCGCCGCGTGCGTGTCCGAGCTGGGCGTGCGCGGCTGGCTCGCGGTCGACATGGTCACCTACTTCCGGCCCCACCCCACCCTGCACTGGGTGGTCCGCCCGAACCTCCGCGGCTTCGCCAACCTCAAGGGCGGGGGCACGGTCACGACCAACGCCGACGGGATGCGCTTTGCGACGGTCGCCGGCGCGGAAGCGCCCCGAACCAAGGCGCTGGGGGAGTTCCGGGTGCTCGTCCTGGGGGACTCGTCGAACTTCGGGCACGGGGTCGAGGGGAACGAGATGTGGTCGAGCGTCCTCGGCGAGCTCGTCCCGCGGTTCGAGGACAAGGCGGTCACCGTGCTCAACGGCGCCACGCCCGGGTGGACCACCTACCAGGCGGTCGAGTACCTCCGCGAGACGGGCCTCGCCTACGCGCCCGACCTGGTGATCGCCGGCTTCAACAACGATCCGGGGCCGGAGTACCTCTCCGACCGCCAACGCGTGCCCGGAGGCTTCGTCCGCGCCGCGAACCGAGTGGCCTTCGGTTTCGAGACCTTCCTGCTCTCGCGCGAGGTGCTGCTCTCGCTCGTCCGCCACGCCAACGACCGATACGTGCAGCGCGTGGGTGGCGACGAGCCGGTGTATGGAAAGCTCGCCGCCGCGGAGTCCGCGGGGCTGGTTCCGCGCGTGAGCCTCGACGAGTTCCTGGCGAACCTCGCCACGCTGGACGACCTCGCGCCCGCGTTCGCCTGGATCGACATGCCGATCAACCGCACCGAGCCGGAGCTGGTCGACCGCTACGTCAACCCCAGCTACCGGAGCGCCGCTGCGAAGCTCGCCGCCGAGCGCGAGTTCACGTTGGTCGAGGTCGACAGCCGCTGGAGTCGCACCCGCGAGTCGGGGCTGTTCCAGGAGGGGCACGTGTTCCACCCGAGCGCGACCGGCCACCGGCGCCTCGCGGAGCAGGTCGCGCAGCAGGTGTTCGCGCGCGGGGGCGAGATGTCGGGGCCACCCCCGGCCGCTACCGAACCGACGCTGCGCCTCGGCATCTCCTCGCTCACGCCCGTCCACGCGCACGTCCTCGCCGTGCTCCAGGCCATGCCCGAGCTCGCGGCGAAGCATGGGCTCGACCTCGTCGTGTCCGCCTACGCCAGCGGGAAGTCCCAGGGCGAGGACGTCGCGAACGGCGCGCTCGATGCCTTCTTCACGTGCGAGGTGCCCGCGATCCAGATGATGGAGCGACGCACCGACGTTCGTGCGGTGGCGACGCCCGGGGCGCTCGGCCGGATCGCGGTGGTCGCGCGCGGGGTCGACACGCTCGCGGGGCTCGCCGGCAGGCGCATCGGCCTCGCGCCGGGCTCCACGCCCGCGATGGACTGGCAGACCTGGAGCACGTCGCTCGGCGCGACCGTCGTCGAGCTCACGACGGAGGACCTCTTCCCCGCCCTCGTCGAGGGTCGGGTGGACGCCGTGGTCGGCTGGGACCCGTGGGTGGAGGACTGGCTCCGGAAGGACCCGGCGCTGCGGGTGGTCGCCGAGCGGACGTTCCGATCGGTGCTCGCGGTGTCCGCGCCGTGGAGCACGGCCGAAGCGAGCCGGGCGCGCCGGCTCACGGCGTTGGTCGAGGACACGCTGCGCATCGCCGCGGCCGATCGCACCCGATGGGACGCGGCGGTGGCCGCCCTCTCGGGCTGGCCGGTCGGCGTGGTCGCGGCCGTGGCCGATCAGAACGAGCTCCTCGCGGGCGTGGGCGGCGGCTCGATGGCCTGGACCAAGGGGGACAGCGACGGGCTGGAGCGGGCCGCGCGCTTCGCGACGCAGGGCCGTGTGAACGGGCTGGAGCTCGTCGGCCTGGAGCTCCTCGAGGGCCACGCGCCGGCGCGGCGGGCGGGCCCCCCCAGCGACCCCAAGAGCGGCCCCCCGAACGGACCCAAGAGCGGCCCCCCGAACGGACCCAAGAACGGCCCCCCGCGCGGGCCCCCGCTTCCGAAGGCCCCGTGACCCTTCACCGCATGTCGATCTCACGCGCGGTCTGGCGGCGCGCCCCGCTCTCGGCGGCGTGGGTGCGGAGCTTGCCGAGCACCACGCCGAGGGCCTCGGGCGTGTGGTCCCCGGGGAGCACGCGCGCCAGCGACAGCCCGGCCCGCGCCTCTTCCAGATAGGCGAGGGCGTAGTCCTGGAGGCTCTCGGTGCGTGCGCGCTCGAGCGCCAGGCTCGCGCGGTGCTCCAGGAGACGCTCGAGGTGGCCCGCCGTCCCCTGGCGACGTTCGCGGATGAAGGCGTCCTCGTTGGGGCCGCCCTCCCGCAGGGCGAACAGGCGCGCGCCGACCGAGATCGGATCGATGCGGGCGAGGTCCGAGTCGAGGGTCTGGAGGGTGAGCGCGAGGCGATACACCCAGGCGGCCACCTCGGAGAGCCCAGCGCGCGTCGCGCGGTCGGGGGCCTGCCCGTCGAACGACTGGTCGAGCTGCCAGGCGCGCATGGCGGCCGCGCGGTAGGGCGCCGCGAGCGCGACCTGGATGCGGCCGGGGGAGGGGATGCGCGTCGGGAGCGACCACCGCAACGTGCCCGGAAGGAGCGCCTGCGCCGTGCAGATGCCGACGACCGCCCCGGCCCAGAGCGACGAGGTGACCGAGAACCCCCCGAGGAGCCCCAGCCCATCGGCCGCGAAGAGCCCGACACCCGCGCCGGCGATGCCCGCGAGCAGGCTCTCGACCCGCGCCACGCCGTCTCCCCCGCCCACCGCCACGCCCGCGGCCGCGCCGGCCGCCACCGCCGCGGGAAAGCCGAGCCCGGCCAGGAGCAGCGTGGCCGCGACGACGAACACCATCACGAGCGGCAACAGGTAGATGCGGGAAGGTCGCGTCGCGACGACGCCCACGCCGGTCGCGATGGCGAGCGCGAGCGTGGGGTTCGTGAACTCCAGCCCGGCGAGCGCGAGCCCGCCCGCTGCGAGCGCCTGCGCGGAGGCCCACGCCACCTGTCGCTGGAGCAGGCGCCGCCCCTCGGAGGGCGGGAGCTCGAAGCGAGACCACAGGGTCATCGGGGCGCTCCCTTCGGAAGAGCTGCTATCGGGAGAGGTCACGGCCGGCCTCGCTTGCGGCTTTCGCCGCGTAGGACGCCCCTTCGGAAGAGCCGAGGGACTCGATGGTGGACATGGTCTCGCGGTCGGCGCGGAGCCCGGGGTCGTCGACCTCGGCCAGCGTCTCGGCGATGACGCTCGACGCGCTGCGCATCATCGCCTTGGCCTTCGCGCCGTCCCCGTCGCGCCAGGCGTCGGCCGAGGCGCGGGTGAGGGCCCCGGCGCGGGCGCGGGTCGCCGCGACGGTGGCGGCCTCGTCGATCGAGGCGCTCACCGCGGCGGGGCTGGTGGTGATCTGCGCGGCCACGCTGGCGTCGGCGCCGAGCCGCTCCCCGTCGTCGACCGGAGCCCACGAGAGCTCGGCGCGCAGGACGGACAGGTCGCCGAGCGCTTGGGCGGGGACCTCGACGGCGAGCACGATCTTTCGCGTCTGGCCCGCGCTGACGTCGCCCAGGAACACCTCGGCTCCGCCCCCCGCCTCGGTGTCGAGGGTGGAGGTCCAGCCGTAGACCTCGCGGATCCGCACACCGACACCGGCGTGCAGCCGCACGAGCGCCCGCCGCGCCTGGGTCTTCGTCGTCCGCTCGAGCTCGGCGGCGATCACGGTGGGCAGCTCCTCGGGGTTCCCCACGAAACGGTACGACCCGCCCCCGGCGTCGGCCATGGCTTCGAGCAGGTTCTCGTTGAAGTCTCGACCCAGGCCGATGGCTGAAACGCTCACGCCTGCCGACGCGTACCCCTGGGCGAGCCGCGCGAACGCCTCGGGGCTGGTCTCGCCCACGTTGGCCTGCCCGTCCGACACGAGCAGCACCTTCCGCGCGTACGCGGAGCTGTACGCCCGGGTCGACGAGAGCTGGTCCTCGCCGAGCTCGAGGCCATCCCACAGGTTGGTGCCGCCGTCGTCGCGGAGGCCCTCGATCACGCCGTGCAGGCGCGCGGTGTCTCCGTCGAAGCGGGCGCCTTCGACCAGCACGCGGGCGCGGTCGTCGAAGCTCACGAGCGCGAAACGGTCGCCCTCCCGGAGCGAGTCGACCAGCTCGTCCGCGGCGGCGCGGGCGGCCTCGATCTTGCCCTCCCGCCCCATCGAGCCGGACGTGTCGACAACGACCGCGATGTCCACCGGCACGCGCTCGCTCTCCACGTCGGGCGCGGTGACGCTCACGACGACGTAGCGGAGGTTGTCCCCGTGCTGGAGCACGGTGTCGCGATCCATCCGCACGTCGAGCGCGAGCTGTCCGCCGCGGGCGAGGGCCGCCTCGGGGATCAGCTCCGGATCGGCCGCCGGGTCGAGGGGCGTCGCGACGGGAATGGCCCGGTA
This sequence comes from Pseudomonadota bacterium, assembly GCA_030685065.1. Lineage (GTDB taxonomy): Bacteria > Myxococcota_A > UBA796 > UBA796 > SXON01 > CAJBVW01. The sequence continues at coordinate 29,402 of JAUXQH010000024.1, forward strand.
CCGCGCGTCGAGGGTGGGCGCGACCAGGGCGCCGAGGGTCGCCGCGGCGGCGAGGAGGAGGGTCATGTGCCAGCGTTCCACGCGCGCTCCGGTGCGAATAGGGTCGGCCTTGCCCGAGGGGCAGCCGGCTCGACAACGGCGGCCCTCCCAGGTTCCTTACGGCGTTCCGGAGGAGCCCGTCTGCTATTGTTCGGGGAATGCTGCCCTTCACGCTCCTGATGTCCCTCCTCTTGGGCCAGGCCTTCGCCCGCGCCGACATCGCCATCCTCGTGTCGGACCCGCTCGAGGCCTACGAGGCGCCCGTCGCCCAGTTCCAGGACGCCATCGGGCGCTCCACCACCGTGTTCCAGATCGACGGAAGTCGTGCGCGCGCCGACTCCATCGTCAAGCAGCTGCGGGCCGACCTGCCCCCGCTCGTCTTCGCCGTCGGCGCCAAGGCCGCGTACATCGCCGTCAACGAGCTCCCCGAGGTGCCCGTCGTCTATGCGTTGGTGCTCGAGCCGGGCAAGTACGGCATCTCCGGGACCCAGGTGACGGGGGTCTCGATGGAGGTGCCGGCCGAGGCCACGCTCTCCCAGTTCCAGCTGTTCGCGCCCGCCGTCAAGCGGCTCGGCGTCCTGCTCTCCACCAGCAACAAGTCCCCCCAGGTCACCGAGGCGCTCGCGTCGGCGCGCCGCCTCGGCTTCGAGACCTCGGTGCAGCGCGTGACCAACGCGCGCGATCTACGCGCCGCGTGGCAACGCACGGCCGGAAACGTGGACGCCCTCTGGCTCCTCCCGGATCCCGTGGTGATGACGCCCGATGTCTTCCGCTGGCTGAGAAACGACACCATGCGTCGCCGCGTGCCGATGCTCGCGAGCACCGAGAACCTCGTCCGAGCCGGCGCGCTCCTCTGTGTCGCCCCGGATCGCCAGGTGGCCGGGCAGCAGGCGAGCGACCTGGCCCGCCGCATCCTCGAGGGCGGCGAGCTCCCCGGCACCATCGAGCCGCCCGCGCCGGGCTCGATGCGCGTCGTGCTCAACCGGGACACGCTCGACAGCATGGGCATCGCGGTGGACGAGATCATGCTCGACTTCGCGGACGAGGTCGTGCGCGAGACCGAGGGCCGCTGAGAGAGAGCCGGGGGCGCTGACGCGCCGTCGCTCCGCTCCGAGCCGCTACTTGTCGCTCTTCGCGCTGTCGACCGTCACGCCCGCGAACAGCGAGTCCCCGAAGCCGAGCACGCCGATGGGCTCCGTCTGCTCGCCGTTGGAGACGAGGATGAAGCCGTGGATCATGGGGACGTACGGCAACATCACCATCGGAAAGAGGAAGAACCCGAGCCCGCACGTGACCATGGAGATGGTGAAGTACACCATCAGCAGCACGACCCAGAGCAGGTACGCGACCGCCGCCTGCTTCGCGTGGTAGAGCGCGAACGCGTCGTTCCGCTGGATGAACGGGACCACGAACAGCGGGAAGCCGACGAACACGGACGCGTAGGACAGGTAGGCCCAGGTCCGGCCCTCCTGCGTGATCGGGAGCTGGGGTTCGGTGGACATCGGGTGGGTCTAACCGGGCCGCGAATCGATCGTGCTCGGCGGTGGGGCGGGGGCCGCGCACGGGATCGCGTCGAGCGACGAGGCCGCCCGTCTCCCTGCGTCCAACAGCGCGCGGAGCCGCTCGTCCTCCGCCGTGACGCGCGCCAGGATGGCGGCCCCGCCGAGCCGCTCCAGGCGAGCGGCTTCCTCGTCCAGCGACGCCACGGCAGCGTCGGCGGCTCCGGGGCGCCAGCCGGCGCGCTGCTTCTCGACGAGCCCCCGCTCCGTCTCGATGCGTGCGAGCTTGCGACCAATCGTCCCCACCTCGACGCCGAGCTCCGTCCGCAGCTCCACGGGCAGGTCCACGGGCCGCTCCCCGGAGAGCTCGGGCTCCGCGAAGCGCCGGTAGATCCACTCCAGGCGCTGGAAGTCGGGGTCGTCCAGCCCGGCCTCCGTCGTCCAGCGCTCGAGCAGGGTCCCGACCTGGGCATGGACCGGCCGGAAGGTCGCCTCCGCGGACTCGAGCTGCCGGACGAAGGCGGCTCGATCCGCACACACGTCCCGCGCGGCGGCGTCCTGGAGGAGGGCCTCGAGACGCGCCGCGGCGGCGCCCTCCGCGTCCGTTCGCTGCGCCCGCCGCGGGAGCCCTGGCTGCATCCACGCGAGGATCAAGTGGGCGTCCGCCCGCCGCGGCGACGTTCCGGGGACCGAGCGGAGGATCTTGACGGCCTCCAGGTCCATGCCCGCGTGCGCGTACAGGCGCGCGATCCCGAGGATCGCGTGCTCGCGCGATCGGTCAAGCTCGGCGGCCCGGTGCTCCGGGACCAGATGGCCGTCGTGACGGCCGACCGCGCGGAGCACATCCACGAAGGCGCGATGGGCGAGGTGTGGCTTCCCGAGGCGGCCCTGGATGAGGCCGGCGAGGTAACGGGCGCGGATCGCCGCATCGGAGGAGAGGGGGATCGCGGCGAGCAATCGACGGGCTTCGGCGAGATCGTCCGCGTCCGCGCCGTCGGCCATGCCCTCGAAGAGCGCGCGTGCCCGCAGCCACCCGAGCCAGGCCTTCTCCTGCTTGGGCCAGTGGCTCTCCGGGACATCGAGGATGCGGCCGCGCAGCAGGCTCCAGTCGTCGGTCAGGGCGGCGATGCGGACCAGGCGGCCGAGGGCCTCGCCGTACCCGGGGGCGGCGGCGCCGCGGTCGAGGATCGCGATGAATTGAGCCTCGGAGGCGACCGGCAGCCCCAGGTCGTAGAGCGACCGGGCTGATACATCCAGCGAACCATCAGCTGATACATTCGCTGATACATCGGCTGATACATCGGGTGCGGCAGCCAGGGCGCCGCCGGTGTGCAGAAGCAGGCACAGAGCGATCACTTGGAGAGCCATCATCGCCCGAGGCTATCCGTCTGCGGAGGGGGCGCGACTAGAACGCGACCTCGACCCCGACCTGGATCGAGCGCCCCTCGCCTGCGGGGTCGACCGGATACTTGGCCTCGTCCCCCGACATCTCGTTCGCGTCGTCCCGGTACAACCAGGTCGTGTATTGTGTGTCGAGCAGGTTGTAGGCGGCCACGTCGACCCGAACCCGGCCGCCGAGCGCGTTCGTCGCCAGGCCCGCTCCGAGCAGCGCATACGCGGGCGCGTCCACGGCGCCGGCGTCGGGGCTCCACGCCGTCCGCGTGCGGGGCCCGATGACATCGAGGATGAGCGACGCGCGCATCGCGTCCAACACCCGCGCGCCGACCCGCGCATGGGCCATGTGCTCGGGGAACTCGTACTGCTGGAAGCCGGTGTCCCGGTCGGTTGCGCGGGTGTAGCTGTAGCTGCCGTCGAGCTCGAAGGCGCCCACCGCCACGGTGGCCTGCGCCTCGCCGCCGAAGATGTCGGCGCCGCCCGAGTTGTCGTAGTAGTCGTCCCCCAGCGGGCCGGGGGTCGCGACGGTCACCTTGTTGATCTCGTCGGCGATGGAGGAGTAGAACCCGGTCACCTTGAGGCTGACGCCGCGCGAGGGCGTCACCGCGAGCTCGGTCTCGACCGTGTGGATCGACTCGGGCAGGAGGTTCGGGTTGCCGGCGGTGAAGTCGTTCTTCCCGTCTTCATCCGACGACACGTGCACCAGCCACTCGCGGGCCGTCGGGGCACGGAAGGCGCGGCCGTACAACACCTTCCAGACCACCGCGTCGGAGGGGAGGATCAGCACGCCCGCGCGCGGGGAGGGGAACGCCCCGTACGTCCCGTGGTAGTCGAGCCGCGCCCCCGCCGTGATCTCGAGGAACGGCAGCGCCGTCCACGTGTCCTGCGCGTAGGCCCAGAGGCCCCACAGCGTGGTGGGATCGGCCTCGTAGCGGCCCTCGATGCCCTCGTGCGACAGGTCCTCGTAGTACACGTCGGCGATGCGATCGACGAACAGGGCCTCGCCCCCAACGCCGCCGACCAGCACGTGCGCGGGGATGGGCCGGGCCTCTACGTCGACGCCGAACGTGGCGGCCTGCGTGAGCTTGAACGTCTCGACCAGGGTGGTGTCCCAGTCCGTGGCGTAGGTGGTCACGCCGGCGTCGTCGGTCGAGGCGGTGGTGACGGGGGAGCCGAAGAACGCATATTGGCCGGGATCGTCGTGACGCCGCCACGAAACGCGCGGCGTGATCGTCAGGCGTGGACCGAGCGAGAGCGCATAGGACGCCGCGGCTTGTTGGTCATGGTACTGGAGCCAGAAGTCCTGCTCGTCCATCAGCAACACATCGAACGCGTCGTCCTGATCGTTGGTGTAGTAGGTGTGCCGATAGTCCACGCCGTCCCAGCGCAGCGAGAAGTCGCCCAGGGTCAGCTTCACCCCGGCGTTGATGGCCCGCTTCGGGTCGTCCCCGCTCACGTTGGTGCGCCCGCGCGGGCTGATGTCGAGGCCGTCCCCGTCGGCCTCGTAGTAGCGCGCGTAGGCGGTGACCCCGCCCTCGACCGCGCCGAGCTCGAAGGGTTGTCCCACCACCGCGGAGACCCCCCGCCGCGCGGTGGTGCCCCCGAGCACGCGCACGAAGCCGCCGGAGAGCTCCTTCGCCGTGTAGGTCACGACGTTGATCACGCCGGAGAAGGCGTTGGTGCCGTAGATGGTCGAGCCGGGGCCCTTGATGATCTCGATCTGGCGCACGTTTTCGAGCGGCAGGTACTCGTCGATCCACGCGTGCGTGTACACGCCGTCGTACCAGGGCACCCCGTCGATCAGGAGGAGGATCTTGTTGTCGTCCGCGCTGATCACGCCGCGGAACCAGGCGATCTTCCTGGACTCCTTGGTCGTCGTGACGTACACGCCGGGAAGCGTGCGCAGGGCATCGGAGAGGGTGCGGAACCCCCGCTCGCGGATCTGCCGATCCGTGAGCACCGTGACGATCGCCGGGGCGTCCTGCACCGTCTGCGCGTACCGCGCCGCGACCGTGACGATCTGCTCGTCGAGCTTGTAGAGGTCGGCCTCGTCCGGCTCGGTGAACGGGTCGACCGGGGCGGCGGCCAGGGACAGGGGAAATGCGGCGAGCAGGAGCACGGCGGAAGGGTACCACGCGCCGTCACCCCTCCCGGACCCTACAAGAAGCAGGGTGCCGCCTCCGTCCCCCGCGATCCTCGTCGACCTCGCGATCATCTTCGGCGTCGCGGCGGCGACCGTCGCGGCGTTCGGCCGTGTGGGACTGCCTTCCGTCGTCGGCCTGCTGGTCGCCGGCGCCGTTCTCGGCCCGCTGGGCCTCGCGATCGTCCCGGAGGCGCACCGGATCCAGGGGCTCGCCGAGATCGGCGTGATGGTGCTGCTCTTCATCATCGGCACCGAGCTGTCGATCGCCCGGCTGCGCCGCATGGGGCGCGCGCTCCTTTTGGGGGGCGGGCTCCAGGTGGGGGTGACGGTCCTGGTCACCGTGTGCGTGCTGTCGTTGCGCGACGTCCCGCTCCGGCAGGCGCTGTTCTGGGGCTACCTCGCGGCGCTGTCGAGCACGGCGATCGTGTTGCGCGCGCTGGACGAGCGCGGGGAGGTGGACGCCCAGCATGGGCGGCTGGTGCTCGGGATGTTGCTGTTCCAGGACCTCTGCGTCGTGCCGATGATGATGTCCCTCCCGATGCTCGCCGCGGAGGAGGTCCAGACGGGCGCGCTCCTGCTCGTGCTGGTCCGGGCGGTCGCGGTGCTCCTGGCGGCGCTCCTGCTCGCACGCCGGGCAGTCCCCTGGCTGCTCGGCCACTTCGCCGCGTCCCAACGCCGTGAGGTGTTCCTGCTCGCCGTGGTGGCGCTCTCGCTCCTGGTGGCGTTGCTCACCGCCCAGCTCGGGCTCTCGCTCGCGCTCGGTGGCTTCCTGGCCGGCGTCATCCTGGCGGACACGCCGTACGTCTACCAGGTCCAGAGCGAGCTGGTGCCCTTCCGTGACGCGTTCGCGAGCCTGTTCTTCGTCTCGATCGGGATGTTGCTCGACCCCACGTTGATCAGCGAGGCGCCGGGAGAGGTGCTCGGCTGGTTCGGGGCCCTGCTCGTCGGGAAGCTCGTGATCGCCTCGCTCGTGGGGCTGCTCCTGCGTTTTCCGGCCCGGGTCGCGCTGCGCGCGGGCTTCGCGGTCGCCCAGGTCGGGGAGTTCTCGTTCGCCCTCCTCCAGGCGGGGCAGCGCGCGGGGCTCGCGGAGCCGCAGGAGGCCTCCCGGTTCCTCGCCGCGAGCGTGCTCACGATGTTGGTCACGCCGCTGCTCCTCGTGGTGGGGACCCGTGTGGCCGAGTCGCACGCGCTCACCGGGCTCCTCGATCGCGTGTTCGGGGCGAGGGGGGACCGGGACTCCCGCGCGGAGCCGCTCCGCGACCACATCATCGTGGCCGGCCTCGGCCTGGGCGGTCGCACGTTGCTCCGGGCGCTCGAGGCGGCGGGGCTCCCCCACGTCGCGCTCGACATCGATCCGGAACGGGTACGCCAGGAGCGGCACGAAGGCCGGAACGTGCGCTTCGGCGACGCGTCGAACATCGAGGTGCTGGCGCGCGCCGCCCACGCCGAGCGGGCCTCCACGCTGGTGCTCCTCCTCTCCGACGTCGACGCGATCCGCCGCGCGGCGGTCCTCGCGAAGCGACGGTGGCCCGAGCTTCGCGTCCTCGCCCGTGTCCACCGCGCGGGGCCGGTCGACGCCGATCTCGCGGCGCACGGCGTGGAGGTCGTCAGCGAGGAGTGGGAGACGGTCCTGGAGGTGGTCGAGCGCGTGGTCCGGAGGCGGGGCCGGGGGCCCGGCGAGGAGCGAAGGGGCTGGCCGGAGGGGCACTTTCCCGAGTCGAGCTCTCCCGAACGGAGATGTCCGACGGCAGAGATGGGCGCCATGCCCGACGTGGCGCTCGATCCGGTCGTCGTGCGGGCCGGGGATCGGCTCGCGGGGACGACCATCGCGGCCAGCCGCTTGCGCGAGCACAGCGAGGCGGCGATCGTGGCGCTCTCGCGGGGGGCCCGCGTGCACACGGAGCCGCCCGGAGAGACGCGCGTCGAGCCCGGAGACGTGGTGCTTCTCCTCGGTACGCATGCCGAAGTGGCCCGCGCGCGCGGCTGGATCCGTCGTGAGGAAGGGGCCGACCCTTGACCGGAACGCTGGTCCGTGCGACATGAGAGGTGTAGGTGCCCGATTCGGTTCAACCTGGGTGGGCATCCCAGCTTCGCATCTCAGCTTCGAATCCAGCTTCGCTTCCCGATCTTCACGCCAGCTTCTTCTCACATCGTTTCTACGCCTCTCGTCTACGCCGTTCATCAACCCATCTCTGGGCCGCCGCCTCCCCCACCTGCCGCTCCGCGCGGCGGGGCGCCCCGAGCCGAAGAGCGCTGGAGCAGCCACGACACGGACAACGTCCACGTCATATCGTTCATCCCCCGGGCAGCATGCCCGCGCGGGGCGTGAGCTGGCTCCCCGTACGGTTCCGCGCCGCATTCAATTGCAAAGGTCCGCGGCGGTCTTTAGGAGACCGCCTTGCCCACCGAAATCCTCGTCAACACCACTGGAAAGGAAACCCGCGTCGCGCTGATGGAGAACGGGCAGCTCGTCGAGCTGCACGTCGATCGCGGCACGGACCGCGGCTATGTCGGAAATGTCTACCTCGGCAAGGTCGTGCGCGTGCTCCCCGGCATGCAGGCGGCGTTCGTGGACATTGGTCTGGAGCGCGCGGCCTTTCTCTACGTGGGCGACATCTTCCCGCAGCTCCTCGACCACAAGCACGGCGAGGAAGAAGCCGAGGTCGACGACCCGGAGATGACCGTGGTGGAGGAGGGCCCCCCGCGCGAGGCCCCCAAGCCCGGCCAGCCCGCCATCCAGGACCTGCTGAACGAGGGGCAGGAGATCGTCGTCCAGGTCGCGAAGGACCCGATCGGAACCAAGGGCGCGCGCGTCACGACGCACATCACCCTGCCCGGCCGCTACATGGTGTTCATGCCGACGGTCGATCACGTCGGCATCTCGCGTCGCATCGAGCGCGACAAGGATCGCCGTCGCCTCCGCGAGTTCGTGGACAAGAACCGGCCCAAGGGCGCCGGCTTCATCGTCCGCACGATCTGCGCGAACCAGACGAACCAGACGTTGAAGCAGGACATGACCTACCTGCTCGCCACCTGGGACAAGATCCAGGGCGCCTCGAAGAACCGCCGGGCACCCGCCCCGCTCCACATCGACCACGGCCTGGTCCTGCGCATGGTGCGGGACGCCTTCCACGATGACGTGGAGCGCATGGTCGTCGACAACACGAAGCTCCACGAGGAGGTCTGCTCGTTCATGGACGAGTTCAGCCCGGACCTCAAGGAGAAGGTGCACAACTACAAGGGCGCCGAGCCGATCTTCGACGTGTTCGGCGTCGAGACCGAGATCCAGCGCTCGCTCGGCCGCAAGGTGTGGCTCAAGTCGGGCGGCTACCTGGTCATCGACCAGACCGAGGCCCTCGTCAGCGTGGACGTGAACTCCGGCAAGTACGTCGGCCAGGCGTCCCTCGAGGACACGACGCTCAAGGTCAACATGGAAGCGGTGAAGGAGGTCGTCTACCAGCTCCGCCTGCGGAACATCGGCGGGATCATCATCATCGACTTCATCGACATGGACAAGGAGCAGAACCGGGACAAGGTGTACCGGGCGCTCGACGAGGAGCTCAAGAAGGATCGCGCGCGCACCAACGTGCTGAAGATCTCCGAGCTGGGCCTGGTCCAGATGACCCGCAAGCGCGTCCAGGAGGACGTGGTCCGCTACCTCTCCGAGACCTGCGTGTACTGCGACGGTCGCGGCAGCCTGCGCTCCCGCCAGACCATCTGCTACGAGATCTTCCGCGAGCTCCAGCGCGAGGGCACGCGCTCCCTCGGCAAGGAGACGATGTACGTGAACGTGCACCCCTCCGTGGCCGACCTCCTCTACGGCGACGAGTTCCCCATGCTGGAGCTCTTCGAGACCCGCCTCAACAAGCGGATCGTGGTCCGTGCGCTCCAGCACCTGCATCCGGAGCGCTACGAGGTCTACGCGCGGTAGCCCCCTCGGCGCTCGGGCTCGGCGGAACTACGCCACGGGCACGCCGAGCTCGACCAGCCCCTCGAACCGAAACAGCCCCACCCGGTAGAGCAGGCGCTCGGCCCCGTCCCTGAGCCAGGCTCTCCAGATCGTGCGGCTCCACGCTTCCCCGCCGGGGCCGAAGCCGTAGACCTCCGGGTCGAGGTGCACGGGCTCTACGAGATCGCGCGCGCGGCCGTCGTAGACATGCAAGAAGAAGCCTCTTCGATCCGTGTACACGGCGAGGTCGTAGCGGTGCCCGCGAATGGACGCGACATAGGATGCCATCGGTTGCATGGGGCGTCATCCTCCTTGCGTGGGAGTATGTCCTCGGGCGCGCCAATCAGGCACACTTGTCGGGAACGAGCATTGTTCGCCGACTTCTTGCGGGGGCGTGGCGCGATCGCCGCCCGGCCGTCCCCCACCGGATTGTCGGAGTCGGAACGCCCGACCTTGGGATCCCCGCGTTGCCACCCCCTCCCGTTCAGTCGCCCTCGGAATTCGCCGTGACGCTCACGACGGCCTCGCCCCCTTTGTCCCACTGGCCGTGGTGGCGCGGAGTCCGGTCTGACCCAGATCGGCGCCATTCATGGCCTGCCACAAGGGTTTTAAGCACATCGAAGGGCCTCGGAGCGCCGGAGACCCGTCGTGGACGTGCTCCCGGTGGCCGTTCGCGCCTTGACACCCGGGCGTGGACGCGGGAGTCTGCGCGCCACTCATCGAGGCTCACGTGCAAGCACCCAAGTCCTACACTGACGCTGGCGCCCTTACGATCCTCTCGGGCGTGATGAACGTGCTCGTGGGCGGGCTCCTCTGTCTCTCCCTGCTCATGTTGTGCGTCGGCGTGTTCTGGGTCATCCCGATGGGCGTCGGCGTGTTCCAGATCGTGGTCGGCATCTCGATGCAGAAGGGCCAACGGAGCTCGGCCGCCGGCTACATCGGCATCGTGGGCCTCATCGCGGGGGTGTTCAACTTCAACCCGCTCGCCATCGGCGCCGCGGTGCTCGCCATGCTCAAGGTCAAGGAGCCCGAGGTGGCCGGGTACCTCTCCGGTTCCTGATCGCTCGGCCGCGCCCTCCGAAGGATAGACCCTCGGGATGTACGCCGATCGCCTCGAGGGCGAGGTTGCCGGATTCAGCTTCAAGTCGCCGGACGGTGGCTTCGCCGTCGCGAAGGTGAAGGTGCAGACCGGCGCCGAGGTCACCGTCGTGGGCCAGCTCGCGCACCTGTTCGAGGGCCAGCGCCTCGTCGCCGAGGGCCAGTGGGTGAACGACGGCCGGTTCGGCCGCCAGTTCAAGATCGAGAAGTGCCTGGTCCAGGAGCCGCGCACGCTGCGGGGCCTGGAGCGCTACCTCGCCGCGGCGATCCAGGGCGTGGGGCCCGAGATCGCGCGTCGCATCGTGGAGACGTTCGGGCTGGACGCCCTCCAGGTGCTCGAGAGCCAGCAGGAGCGCCTCTCGGAGGTGCCGGGCGTCGGTGACAAGACCCGCGAGAAGATCATCGCCGGCTGGGCGAAGGACGTGACGGGCCGCGAGCTCGAGGTGACCCTGCGCGGCTTCGGCATGGGGCCGGTGCTGTGCCGCCGCATCGCCGAGGAGTTCGACAAGGACGCGCTCAACGTCGTCCTGCGGCAGCCCTACCGGCTCGTCGACATCAAGGGGGTCGGCTTCCGCACCGCCGACCAGATCGCGCGCGCCAACGGCATCGCGATGGACGACCCCTCCCGCGTGCAGGCCGGCGTGCAGTTCTGCCTGGAGGAGGCCGAGGGGGAGGGCAGCTGCTACCTCCCCGAGGGCGTACTGATCGAGCGCCTCGGCAAGCTGGACGTGCCGGAGGCGGCCACCCGCGTGGAGCTCGACCGGATGGCGGGGTTCGGTCGGGTCGTGCGGCACCGCGCGCCGCTGGAGGCCGAGCGCGCCATCTACAAGCCGCGCACCGAGCAGCTCGAGGCGCGCGTCGCCCGGTCGCTCACCGATCGGCTCACCAACGTGCCGCCGGCCCGCGCGGTCGATGTGTCACGCGCCGAGGTGGCCTGCAAGCTCGAGCTGCACGAGGCCCAGCGCGCCGCGGTCGAGCTCTCCCTCGCGAGCGGCGTCTCCGTGATCACGGGCGGCCCGGGTACGGGCAAGACCACCATCCTCAAGGTGTTGCTCGCGGCGGGCCGGCAGCGCGAGGAGAAGTGGCTCTGCGCCGCGCCCACCGGGCGGGCCGCGCGCCGGCTCTCCGAGTCGAGCGGGCAGGAGGCGAAGACCCTCCACCGGCTCCTCGAATTCTCGATGACCGACATGGAGTTCACCCGCAACGCGACAAAGCCCCTCGAGGCGGACGGCGTGCTGGTGGACGAGTCCTCCATGCTCGACCTGAAGCTCATGGGCGCCCTGCTCGACGCGCTGCCACCCAAGTGCCGGCTCGTGCTCGTGGGAGATGTCGATCAGCTCCCGAGCGTGGGCGCCGGGCAGGTCCTACGCGATTGCATCGACAGCGGCGCGCTCCCGGTGGCCCGCCTCACCGAGGTGTACCGGCAGGCGCGCGACAGCGGGATCGTCCGGAACGCGCACCGCATCAACGTCGGCGAGGTGCCCCGGTCCGGGGAGAAGGACACGGTGGAGTCGGGGGGGGAGGGCGAGGTGCGCGACTTCTTCGTGCTCACCCGGGAGGACGCCACCGACGCCCAGAACCTGCTCCTCCAGGTCATCCAGGAGCGGCTGCCGCGCCTCGGGTTCGACCCGAAGCGGGACGTGCAGGTGCTCACGCCGATGCACGGCGGCATCCTCGGCACCACCGCGCTCAACGAGCGGCTCCAGGCCGCGCTCAACCCCGACGGCGTGGCGATGGTGCGTGGCAACCGCACCTACCGCGTGGGGGATCGCGTCCTCCAGACGCGCAACGACTACGACAACGACATCTTCAACGGGGACACCGGGACCGTGCTCGCCGTCGAGTCGGGCTCCTTGACCGCCGACTTCGACGGCCGCGAGGTGACCCTGATTGGGGACAGCATCGACGCGGTCGAGCTCGCCTACGCGATCAGCATCCACAAGTCGCAGGGGAGCGAGTACCCGGCGGTGATCGTGGCGCTCCACAACAGTCACTTCGTGATGTTGCGCCGAAACCTGCTCTACACAGCCCTCACGCGGGCGCGCCGATTTGCGTGCCTCGTCGCGAGCCCCCGCGCGCTACGCACCGCAGTCGGTCGGTGTGGCGGGGACGAGCGGTACACGGGGTTGGCGGAGAGGATGCGGTAGGAATCGGGGCTTGGGTCGGTCAGTCCCAGTCGCTTCCGCCGCTGTTCAGTGAATCGCTCCACTCCTCATAGCTGAGCCCCGAGGACTCGTTGCCGAAGAAGGTGTCTTCGGTGACGTGACGGAGCACCGGGGGGCCGCCCTCGACGGTGTCGTAAGCGGCCAGGAGCACGCCTGCGCAGACGACGGGCGCGGCGCGGTCGGCCAGATCGGTCGAGGGATGGCACGTCGCCTCGACCTCCACGAGCGCCGTGACCTCCCCGAAGATCGGGCCCCAGGCGAGGGGGTAGACGGTGATGGTCGCGTCCTCGACGACCGCGCAGGTCTCGTCCGGGACGCACAGGTGGTCGACCATCAAGGGGTGGGCGCGGACCTCGGCCTCGATCTCCGCCTCATCCAGCTCGGGCCACAAGCCGAACGTCGGGATGCGCAGACAACAGCAGCTGGCGCAGCTGAAGAAGAAGATGCTGAAGCAACCGAGGGAGAAGCCGCGCATGGGTGGCGCACCCTTAGCGCGCTACGGTTGGGGGGGCGCAGGGGGCGTCGCTGATGATCCCGGTTTGTTGACCGCCTCGCGGTCACAGGGCCCGATCATCGAAACTGGTTCCGCCTGCGTGGCCACCCAGCCGTAGCCGCGCGCACGCGACGCCGCGTGCCCGGCACGATGCCCGACAGGCTCCTACTTCAGCGGGGCAACGTGGGGAGGGAGGGCGAGAGTCAACGGGCGCCTGACCGTTTGACGTGGTACGGGAGGTTGGATACGGTATTGCTATGCTTTGCGGCGACATATTCAAGATTGGTGAAATCGAGCAGTCGATCCCGCAACGCTTCGCGCAACAGGTCCTGCGCCACGGCGACCGCTTGGCGATCGTGACCCCCGATGGGCGCGTCACCTACGACGCACTCGACCGCGCGTCGAATCAGGTCGCCCACGCCCTCGAGGCCAGCCCCCCCCTCGGCGACGGCGACTGCATCGCCGTCCTGCTGGAACCAGGCATCGCGCAGATCGCGGCGATCCTCGGGGTGCTCAAGAGCGGGAGGATCTATGTGCCGCTCGACCCTGCCTTGCCGCGTCGTCGGCTGAGCGAGATTCTGGACGATGCCGCGCCCCGCACCGTGCTCACCGACCGGGTCAACGCGTCGCTCGCGCGGCTGCTCGGTGGCGACCAGCGCCAGATCCTCGACGTCGCCGGCGATGTGTCGTCGTTTCCGACCGCTGCGCTGGCGAAGACGGTGGCGCCCGATGCGCAGGCCTACATCTACTACACCTCGGGTACCACCGGCAGCGCCAAGGGCGTGGTCGACGATCACCGCAACGTGCTGCACAACATCGCGCGCTACACGAACAACCTGCGGGTCACGCACGAAGACCGCCTCACGCTGCTGCAATCGTGCGGTTTCAGCGGCGCCGTTTCGAACATCTTCACCGCCCTGCTCAACGGCGCCACCTTGCTGCCGTTCGACGTCCGCGCGGAGGGGCCGGCGGCGCTGGCCCGCTGGCTCGCCGCGCAACGGCCGACGATTTACCACTCGGTGCCGTCGCTGTTCCGGCACGTCATGGCCTGCGGCGTGGCGCTCCCGTCGCTGCGCGTCGTGCGCCTCGAAGGCGATCTTGCACGTGCGATCGATGTGGCGACCTTCAACCGGCACTTCGATGCACGCTGCGTGCTCGCCAACGGACTGGGCGCCACCGAAACCGGCATTTCGGCGCAATACCTGATCGAGCATGGCACGGGGCTGGACGGGCAGACGGTGCCCGTCGGACATGCGACGCAGGACATGCGCATCGACGTTGTCGATGAATCGGGCCGCCCGGTGCCCGCCGGCACGCTCGGGGAGGTGGTAGTGACAAGCCGCTATCTCGCACGCGGCTATTGGCGGCGCCCGGACCTCAGCGCAGCAGCTTTTCGGGTGATTGACGGCGATGTGCGTGCATACCACACGCGCGACCTCGGGCGCATCGACGCGGCCGGGCGCCTCGAGTGTCATGGCCGCATCGATCAGCTCGTCAAGCTGCGCGGCGAGTGGGTCGACCTGCGTGCCATCGAGCAGTCGCTGGCGCAGTGCGACGGTGTCGCGGACGCCATCGCCAGCGTCGTCGACGACCGCGACGGTAATTTCCGCCTCGTGGCGCACGTCGTCGGCGAGGGCGGCGCAACGCCGACGGCTGCGCGCTTGCGCGATGCCTTGCGCGCGTTGGCCCTGCCGCCGCAGGCCATGCCATCGCGATTCGTCGTCCTCGATCGCTGGCCGCTCGATCGGCACGGCAAGCTTGACCGCGACGCGTTCGCCGCCGCGACGGAGGCAGGGCGCTCGGGCGCGGCGCCGCAGACGCCGGCGCAGCGCCTCGTTGCCGAGGTGTTTTCGCAGACGCTCGGGGTCCCCGCGGTCAGCGTGGCGGACGATTTCTTCGAGCTCGGCGGCGACTCGCTCCATGCCGTGGAAGCGAGCATCGAGCTCGGCCGGCGTACCGGTTCCGAAGTTGCGCTGGGCGCCTTCCAACATGCCTCCACTGTGCAGGCGCTGGCCGCCGTCATCGATGGCGTCACCACGGCAGGCAGTCTTGTGCCCCTGCAGCCGCAGGGGACAGCGCGGCCCGTGTTCTGCGTGCACGCCCACATGGGCCATGTGTTCAACCTGCGCGAGCTCGCGCGGCAGTTCGCTCCAGAGCGGCCCTTCTATGGCTTGCAGGCCAAGGGCCTCGACGGCATCGAGCGACCGGAAATGCAGCTCGAAGCCATGGCGGCCGGCTATTTCGACGAGATCCGCCGCGTGCAGCCGATAGGCCCGTATCTGGTCGCCGGGTATTGTTTCGGCAGCTGGGTGGCGATCGAGGTCGCCCGGCGGTTGCTCGCGCACGGCGAGGACGTCGATGCCCTGCTGCTCATCGCGCCGAGCCTGCCTGCGAGCGTCGCTCCGTCACACCAGGGCGCGTCCACCTGGCAGCGCTGCGTGAGGATGTGGAAGTGGATGCGCCGGGCCACGCCGCGCTCAGTGCGCACGTACCTGCGCGACCGCAGTACGTTGGCCATCGACGAAGCGCTGGTGCGACTGCTGTGGCATGCCTCGAATCGCGGGCTCGCAGACCTCTGGCCGTTTTCCCGAGCATTACGGCGCCCTGCCGCGGCGATCGCCTTCATGTCGCTCGGCTATCGTCCGGAGCCATATGCCGGCGCCGCGACGGTGTTCCTGACGGCCGGCGCGCCGCTCGACGAGGCCTCGCGCCAGGCCTGGACCCAACTGATCCTCGGGCGGCTTGAGTTCGTGCCGCTGGCCGGTGACGCCAGGGATGTGATGCGCCCGCCCTACGCGCGCGACGTCGCGGTGTGTATCCTGGCGCGGCTGCCTTGAAACCGGGTCCAGGGGGGCCTGGCCCCCCTGGCGGGGGCGGTGCGGCGGCAGCGCCCCCGCCGCAAGAATCGACGGCCGAACCGTGAACGAACGAAGGAGCATGAAGATCGATTCGGCGAGGTACAGCTACACGCTCGGTCAGCACGCGGTTGCCAGTCCGGATCAGCCCTCCCGCCGCCACTCGCGCTATGCTGCCCGGCCACGGAGGCGACGTGCTTTTCCTGCTCACCGGCTGCATCGGCCTGAACGTCAGCGCGATCCCCACGCAAGACCTGTACGCCGACAACGGCGAGACGAAGGGCGGCCAGAGCCGCGTGGAGTTCGCGGTGGTGGGTGACGTTCGCCCGGCCATCCCCGGTGAAGAGGCGCGTGGCCGCGTCGCGACGCCCGACACCGAGGCCGCCGTGGTCAAGGACATCTCCGAGGCCATCCAGAAGGAGGACGTGTCCTTCGTCGTGCTCCTCGGCAACCTCGTGGCCACCTCCAGCACCGCGGAGTGGAAGGGGTTTTCGCGCGACTGGTCGCTGGCGCTCTCGGGTAGCGAGCTCCCGGAGACAGGGACCGTGCGCGTCCGCACGGTTCCGGTGGCGGGCGCGAGTGACCGCGCGGGGGACGATCGGCTCGCCGGCTTCGGCGCGGCGTTTCCGGGCGTGGGCGCGGACATCGGGTACAATCGCGTCGCGAGCTGGTACGCGTTCGACATCACCGCGGGCAAGGCCACGTGGCGGTTGATGGTGCTCGACAGCGGCAAGGACACGCTCGGCTCGCGCTGGGAAGAGCAGATGGCGTGGATCCCGAAGGGGATCGAGGGCGAGTACGACGGGCTCCTGGTGTTCATGCACCACCCGCGCTGGACGCTGGCCAAGGGCGCCACTCCGGACGAGGGCAACGCCCCGAGCGAGCTGCTCGCGGCGATCGACGACGTGACGAAGATCGGCGCGCTCAAGGCGGTGTTCTCCGGGCACGCCCACACGAACGAGGTGTACCTGCCGGGCGGGCGCTTCGGCGAGATGTACGTGGTCGCGGGCGGCGGCGGCGCGCCGGCCGACACCGTGAAGCGGTGGGGGCGCGTGGGCCAGGAAGACCTGAAGCTCGAGCCCATCTTCGATCTCGCGCTGATGAAGGAGTTCGGCCGGTGGGTCGAGCCACGCGGCATCTCCGAGGCGCTGCAGGAAAAAGCCAAGGCGGACGGGAGCTGGGCCGGCTTCGACGCCGAGATCGACGCGTCCGCGATGCCGATCCAGGGGTGGTGGAACGTGGCGCTCGTCGGAGACGACATGGAGCTCACCTTCCGCATGGTCGGCGCGGACAGCGTCGTAAAAGACCTCTACACCGTCAACTTCGACAGCAAGGACGGGTGGAAGATCGGCAAGTAGGGCGGGCCGCGCTCGTGCGGAGGGCAGGCCGCGCCGCGCTCGTCGCCCTGCCCACGATCGCGGTGACGATCCGAAACCTGCTCGCGCCGATCGACCAGATCGTGGGGCGGGTGCCCGACGACGCGCTGTTCTACCTGGTCCTGGCGCGGAGGCTGGCAGCGGGGGAGGGGTTCACGTTCGACGGGGTGTCGCCCACGACGGGGTTCCATCCGCTGTGGTTGGCGCTGGTGACAGCGTTGGTGCCCACCCACGATCCCGAGTTGGGCCTGCGCGGCTTGCTCGCGCTGCACGGCGCGGTGACGGTCGTGAGCGTTCTGTTGTTGGATCGGGTCTCCCGAAGGGCCGGCGCGCCGTCGTGGTGGAGCGGCGTCGGCGCCGCGGCCGCCGGGGCCTGGGGCGCGAGCGCCTATGGCTTGGGGATGGAGACCGCGCTCGTGGGGGCGTTGGCCCTCGCCGCGTTGGGAGTCGAGCGGCGCGGACCCGCGGCCCTGGTGGGGTTCGTGATGGGCCTCACCCGGGTGGACGCGATCCCCCTGCTGCTCGGCGCGGGGCGGCGGGCGCCCTCGGCGTTGATCGGTGGGCTCTGCGGCGTGGCGATCACGCTCGGGTTCAATCGGGGGGTGGCGGGCGAGTGGGTGTCGACCTCGGCGAGCATCAAGGCGCTGGGGACGGTCACGGAGCGGCTCTCCCGGTTGGATCCAGCGGTGGTGTGGCGGCATGTGCCGGGGCCCGCGGTGGCCGCCGTGATCGTGATCGCGGTGGGGCTCGCGGTCCCGCGGCGCTCTCCCGCTCCCGGCACGCGGAATGTCACATTGGGAGCGCTCGGCGGAGTGACGTGGATCGGCGCTTCGTACCTGTTCAACAATCTGGTGGGTCCCTGGTACTTCATCCCGGTGACGTGGATTCTGGTGGCGGGAGCGCTGGGGCGGGGCGGGGTTCTCACCGCGCTGCCGACCGCGCTGCTCCTCCTGTCGCTCCTGCGCGGCGTGGGGCTCCCGGCGCCGGGGCTCCACGCCACGGTGGTGTCCTTCGCGCGGGAGGTCGCCGTGCGAGCGCCGCCCGCCGCCCGCATCGTGGCGGAGGATTTTCCGGGGGCGATCGCGTGGTTCGGCGAGCGGACGGTGTTCGCCGCGGACGGCCTCGCCGCGAGCCCCGCCTATCGAACTGCGCTCACGACGGGCACGGCGTTCGCTTGGTGGCAGGCCCGCGGGGCGACCCACTACGCGGTGACGCGCCGTCGGGAGGCGTGGCTGCTGGAAAGACCCCTGCAGGATTGGATCGCCCCGCCGTTCCTGCCCGTCCCGCGCTCCCCCGTGCCCCTGGACGCGACGCGCATCGTGGTGGAGCGCGCCGACGCCGGGGGGCGGGTGTTCGTGTTGGTGGGGATCGGGGCGGAGTAGTCATACCTTCGTCGGCGTCCGCGGCCGTGTCGGCCCCTCATCCGTGTCGTCCTCGGGCTCGATCTCGATCGGGCGGGGCGCGCTCGAAACGGGGAGCGCCCGCACGGGGGGAGCCGACGCCAGCTCCTCCGTCAACGCGAGCGTCAGGGCGCCTTCGAAGCGGGCCAGGTCCGACTCCACCTCGGTGAGCTCGGCCCGCACCTTGCCTTGGCGCGCGCGCAGCTCCGCGTCCCCGCCGGCCGTCGCGAGCTCGGCCTCGTGGGCGCGCAGGATGTCCAGGCGCTCCTCGAGCCGGGCCACCTCGCTCCGAAGGTCGGCCAGGATGATCTCGGGCAGCTCCGCGGCGGCCACCCGACGGCGAAGGGCGCGCACCCGGGCCTCGGGGGCGGTGTCGGGGAGCGCGGCGCGCGCGCGGTCCTGGACGTGCAGGCGCGTCTCCGCGACGTCGAACATGCCTTTCAGGTTGACCGCGGCCATGTAGAGCAGGACCGCGGCGATGCCGCCAAAGGGGAGGAGGAGCGCTGGCCCCGCGACGAGCCCGATGACCGCCGACACGACGGCGAGCAGCCCGTATTGAATGACGCGCGGCGCCTTGGTGACGGCGACCCGGCCGCCCTTCACGCCCGCGGCTTCGAGCCGTTGGAGGATGCGGTTCGCCTCGGCCTCGGTCTCGGCGGTGTCGATGCACCACGTGGCGCCCTTCTCCGCAGCCCGGCGCACGGCGTCGGGATCGGCGGCCGCGCGCGAGGCGATGACACGGACCGCGCTCGGGGACAAGCCGCGGAGGGGCACGACCACGGCCCAGGGGAGGATGGGCCCGCCCGCCGTCGTGAGCGTGGTGGGCGCCGCCGCCGTGACGCGGAGCGCGGTCGACGGCGCGCTGGGGGTGGCCGTAACGGGGGCGATCGCCCCCTCGGGCAGGGTCACCGGGGCTTCGGGGAGCCCCGCGACGGCGATCCGGCGCGCGGCCGGCTCGGGGGAGAGCAGGCCCGACAACACCGCGTCCGCCTCATCGGAGTGCCCGAAGGTCGAGGCCAACGGCGGCCTGACGTCCGCCCGCGCGGGCCATGCCCCCGTGACCGCGCGGTACAACGTGACGCCGAGGCCGTACAGGTCGGCCTCGGGGGTGGCGGCGCCCTCGGGCGCGCGGTGATGCGGCACCCGCGCGACGCTCTCCGCGCGGGGCACGCCGGAAGGGGCGAGGCGCACGGCGCCGGCGTCGTCCACCACCAGGTCGTCGTCTCCGAGCTCGCCCCCGCCCACCCCGGTCCCGTCGGGGGCGGACCCCGCGAGGATCGCGGGCGCCAGCCACCCCGCGAGCGCGACGGCCTCGGCCGGAGAGAGGCGCGCGCCTTCGAGCGTGCCGCGGGTTGCTGCCCGCACGCGCACGGGCAGCCCGTCGACCACGTCGGTGTCCAGCGTCGGGAGCGCGGCGGGGCGGTCGGCGAGCGCGAGGCGCAGGAACGACTCGCGCACCCCAGGACGCAACAGGACGTGGCCGGCGGGGGCCACGGCCTCGGCGATGCCGCCTTCAGCCGACACGGTGCCGTCGCGAACGCGGAAGCGCCGGAGGTCACCGGCGGCGGGCAGCTCCGCCTCGACGATCCAGCGCCCGGCGACGCGCGTGCCTGGGCGCATCACTCCTCCGTGCAGGACTGGGTGATCCAGCAGGCGACGTTGTCCCGATAGAGCTCGGGCTCGGTCTGGGCGGCCTCGGCGTGATCCGCCCCCGGCACCAGCCACAGGCGCTTCGGATCGGTGGTGATCGCCTCGAAGATCTCCTCGGCGCTCTCGGGCTGGATGTACGTGTCCGAGTCGCCGTGGATGACGAGGAAGGGGGAGGTGACCTCGGCGGCGGCCGCGGCGTTGTCCCACTCGTCCACCAGCAGCCAGCCGTCGGGGAGGTCGAGCCCGGAGCCGTCGTTCATCAGCTTCTGGCCGTTGGCGAACATGTCCTCGGTGATGAGCACTTTCGGGGCGTCGACCGACGCGACGCGCGTGGCCACGGAGCCGCCGAGCGAGAGGCCGAGGAAGGGGATGTCCGCGACGGAGAGGCCCGTGGCGCCCTCGACGTAGTCGACCGCGGCGAAGCCGTCCGTGAGGACGCCGTCGTACGTCGGCGAGCCCTCGGATTTTCCGTAGCCGCGGTAGTCGAAGATGAAGACCTCGTACCCGAAGGACCAGTAGTCACCGAGCTGACCCATGTACGCGTCGATGTTGTCGGCGTTGCCGTGAAAGTAGAGGAGCACCGGCGCGCTCGCGACGGGCTGGTGCGCCCACACGCCAGCGAGCGTCAGGTCGTCGTCGGTGGAGAAGCTCACCTCCTCGAGCGCCTCGGCCGGGATCACGTCCGACGCGAGCGTGTACTCGGTGACGGCGGTGCCGTTGAAGAAGAAGCTGTCGAGCGACATGCAGCCGGGGAGGAGGAGGCTGGTCAGGAGGAGGGCCATCTGGCCGCCTTGGCCCGGACGCCGAGCCCGAGCTGAAAGGAGATCGCCCCGAGATCGCCGGGGGTGTAGTAGTGCGGGGTGAGCGCCGCGCTCGACGCGTAGGGCGCGATCCACTCGAGCTGCGTCGTCACGCGTACAGCCTTCCCGAGGCCCCATTGGTTGCCGACCGCCACCGTGCCGAGCGCGTACGGGCCCGGATACGGCAGGATGAAGCCGCCGAGCGAGGTGTAGAGGGAGTGCCGCGCGTCCTTGCCCCAGTCCCAGGACGCGGTGACGGTGGGCCGCGCGAAGAACCGGACGCCCCCCTCCGCGCCGTCGACATCGCGATCGCCGCCGGCGCCGATTACCGTGAGATCGCCCATGAGGCGCGGGCGCGCGTCCTTCTGCGCGAGGAATTGCGTCGAGACGCCGACATCCGCCGCGAACACGCCGAAGAGCGCGAGCCCCGTGGGGTGCACCGCCGCGTGCACGTTCGTCTTGTCGCTGACGCCGACGGTGGCGCCGACCGTCGTGAGCGGGAGCGGCACCGGTGCGCCGAACAGCTCCGTGATCGGGCCGCCGAGCGACGCGTCGATCACGACCGCGCCCTCTCCGATGGGGCGGACCCCATGAACCGTGGAGCAGCCCGCGCCGAGGAGGGCCCCCGCCAACGAGGCAAGAATGAACGAGCGCACGCGACCACCTCCCGACCGCCCGCCACTAGCGCAAGCGCAGGCGACACGCTACACCCCTCGTGTGTCGCCCGTGTCGCTCGCCCCCTCGATCGCGCTCCTGGTCCGCGCGCTCGCGCGCACCTGGCGCGTGGAGCAACCGCCGTGGCCGGTCGAGGGCCCCTGCGTCGTCGCGTTCCAGCACGGCGATCTGCTCCCCATGGTCGCGCTCCACCGCCATCGTGGCCTCGTGGGCCTCGCGAGCCGCTCGCGGGACGGCGGGCTGGTCGCCGCGGTGCTCGGCGCCCTCGGGTACGCGGTGGTGCGCGGCTCGTCCTCGTCGGGGGGCGTCGAGGCGCTGCGCGCGGCCGCCTCCGCGATCGCCGCTGGGCAGAGCCCCGCCTTCGCCGTGGATGGTCCCCGGGGCCCCGGGGGGGCGGTGAAGCCGGGCGCCGAGGCGCTCGCGCGGCTCGCCGGCGTACCGGTGGTCTACGGCGTCGTGACCGCGCGGGGGATGCGGCTACGCACGTGGGACCGGTTCGTGATCCCATGGCCCTTCGCCCGGGTGCGCGTGCGCTATGGCGTCTGGCGCGCCGGAGAGGGGACGTTGGAGGAGGGGATTCAGGCTCTGAGGGCGGTCGGGTGACGGCGGCGCTCCCGCCCGCTCACCACGTCCCCGAATAGCCCTCGCACGACCCCTCGTCGCACGTGAAGAAGTACGGGAACCACTTGGCCGGCACGTCCGCCATGTGCACCGCCTGGGCTCCGGTGCCCGCGAGCGCAGCGGCGTGGACCAGCACCGCGCCGTTCGCGGTCATGGCCGCCTGGCTCTCGGCCGCCTGCGCGGCGGTCATCTGCTCGAGGTCGACCGCGCCCTTCAGGTAGCGCTCCCCTTCCTCGGCGAGGAAGTAGAGGTTGGGCGTCGCGGCGGCGAGCTTCGGATCGGCCGCGCGGGCGGCGAGGAGCTGCCGGCACGTCGGGCACCACGACGCGACCACGACCCCCTCGAAGTGCCCCGACGTGTCCTTGGCCTGCCACACCAGCCCGTTGGCTCCCGGCGTGCCGACCTGGATGCTGGCGGGCACCTTGAACTCGTCCGCGTAGCCGGACTGCTTGGTGATCGGGCCACAGGCGAGGAGCGTGAGGAGGAACATCCGGGCGATCTAACCCGCGGGAGGTGGCAGCGGGCGGCTGATACATCGCTGATACACGGTGATACATCGGTGATACATCGGTCATCAGTCGTCGTCGGGCGCGCCCTCCGCGTCCACGTGGACGAGCACCTGCAGCCCGGGCAGCGCCGCGGCCACGGCGCGTTCGACCTCGTGGGCGAGCGCGTGCGCGTCGATGAGCCGCATGTCGGCGGGCAGGACGAGGTGCACCTGGGCGAAGCGGGACGGGCCCGCGCGGCGCGTGCGTAGATCGTGCCAGCCGACGATGCTCGCGGCGAAGCTGTCGAGCACTCCCTCCACGACGGCGCGCTCCTCGTCGGGGAGGGGACGATCCATCAGCTCGCCGACCGCGTCCCGAAGGAGCCCGAGCACGTCCTTCGCCATCAGGCCGCACACGAGCAGGGACGCGACGGCGTCGGCGCGGGCCTCCCCGGTGACCAGGGTGATCACGAGGCCGAGCAGGACGGCGGCGCCCGTGTAGAGGTCCATCCGGTAGTGCACCGCGTCGCTGCGGAGCACCAGCGAGCCGGTTCGGGTGGCGGCGCGGGAGAGGAACGTGCTGATGCCGAACGAGCCCGCCATGGAGAACAGCATCGCGGCGATGGCGGGGGCGGCGCTGATCGGGGTGGTGACGGCCGTGAGGAGGTGCGTGCCCGCGGTGTAGGCGATGCCGACGACCAGCCCCGCGAGCACCAGCGCCTGGGCGAGGCTCGCGAGCGCCTCGGCCTTGCCGTGGCCGTAGGGATGGCCGTCGTCCGCGGGCATGGCGGCCTGCCGCATCGTCCACAGGTTGAGGCCCGACACGGCCGCGTCGGTGAGGGAGTCCGTCGCGGAGGCGAGCACCGCCGTGGAGCCCGAGACGATCGCGACGGCGAGCTTCACCACGCCGAGGACGATCGTGGCGAGCACGGCGACGAGGAGGGGGTTCTGGGGCTCGCCCACGGGCTGCCCGGGGGTGCGCTCAGTCACCGACGAACACGCGCTGGACCCGGCGGCTCTCCACCTTGACGAGCAGCTCGTACGGGGACGTGCCGGCCGTCTGCGCGACCCCCTCCGGCCGAAGCACCTGGCCGTCGTGCGCGCCGAAGATCAGCACCTCGTCGCCCACGCCCGCATCGGGGACGCCCGACAGATCGATCGCCATCGAGTCCATCGAGACGCGACCGATGATGCGCGCCGCCCGCCCGTTCACCCGAACCTCCCCCTGGTTGGAGAGGCGCCACGGCACGCCGTCGTGGTACCCCGCCTCGACGATGCCGACCCGGAGCTCGTCGGTCTCGACGGTGAAGGTGCCGTTGTACCCGACCCGCTGGCCACGCGCGTAGGTGGCGACCTGCGCGAGCCGGCTCACGAACGCGACGGCCAGCTGCAGCTCGACCGCCTCGGCGACGGCGGGGGAAGGGTAGATCCCGTACAACCCGAGCCCGAGCCGCACCAGGTCGTGCCGGGCGGACGGGAACCGCGCCGCGCCGGAGGTGGCCGCGGCGTGGATGACGAGCGGCTCGTCCCCCTCGGCGCGGATGGCGGCGACGGCTTCGTCGAAGCCGTGGAGCTGGGTGA
Source organism: Pseudomonadota bacterium (assembly GCA_030685065.1). GTDB lineage: Bacteria > Myxococcota_A > UBA796 > UBA796 > SXON01 > CAJBVW01. The sequence goes on from JAUXQH010000024.1 coordinate 53,628, forward strand.
GGGTGTAGTCGTCCGCCTCGGGATCGTCCGCGGAGGAGAGGTGGGTCATCAGCCCGGTGAGGCGCAACACGCCCGACGCGCGGACGAAGCGCGCCGCCGGTAGCGCGTCCGCGAGGCTCACGCCGAGGCGGCCCATGCCCGAGTCGATCTCGATGTGCACGTCACAGGAGGCTCCCATCGCCCGCAGCGCGTCCGACAGCGAGCGGGCGAGCGCCAACGAATACACGACGGGCGTGAGCCGGTAGCGCACGACCTTGTCGACCTCCTCCAGATCGAGGAGCGTGACCAGGATGGGGAGGTGGACGCCGGCGCGGCGGGCAAACGCGCCCTCGTCGGCCGCGGACACGCCGATCCAGTCCACCCCGCTCGCCTGGAGGGCGGAGGCCACGCGGGCCAGCTCGGTTCCGTAGGCCCACGCCTTGAGCATCGCGAGGACCGCCACCTGTGGCCCGCACAGCTCGCGGAAGCGCGCGATGTTCTCGCGGATGGCCCCGAGATCGACGAGCAGGCGCCGCGGCGACATCGACTCCCAGATCTCCCGCGCGGCGGCGGCGAGGCCCTCGTTGCGCGGGCCCTTCACGAGGATGGTGTCGCCCGCCTGGGCCAGCGGGCGGATCACGTCGCGGATGGCGCCGACGTTGGCGACCTCGATCACCGGCGCATCGGGGGAGACCGCCCGCCAGGCGGCGGCGGTGTGCCGCAGGGCGGCGTGAGGCAACAGGACCAGGTGGGTGAACCCCTTCAGCGCCGCGAGGCGGCCGATCAGCGCGTGGTCCTGGGCGTCGCGCGCGCCGAGCTCCCGCATGCCGCCGAACACGAAGATGCGCCGGCCGGTGGCCTCGGGGCTGGAGGCGACCGTCTCGAGCGCCGCCTGCACGGAGAGGGGATCGGCGCTGGCGGCGTCGTTGACGATCGTGACGCCGTCGGGGGTGCGCCAGGTCTCCATTCGTGTCGGGCCGAGCGAGTAGTCGTGCAGGGCGGCCGCGATCTCGCTCGGGGTGACGCCGAGGCGATGGGCGGCGATCATCGCGAGGAGCAGGTCGTGGAGGAGGGGCGCGCTGCGGGTCCGCACCGGGACCTGGATGTGCTCCCCCTCGAACGAGAGGGTGAGCAGCGTGCCGGTGGGTGTGTTGCTCCGCTGGACGATGCGCGGGGAGCAGCCGGAGGGGCGCAGGAGCGTGCATCCGAGCGGGGAGGGGTCCACCACCGGATCGTCCGGGAGGAGCACCCAGCCGTCCGCGCTCACCGCGTGGAAAAGGCGTAGCTTCTCCCTGGCGATCCGATCGCGGCCGCCGAAGCGCGCGATGTGCGCGACGCCGACGTTGGTGAGCACGCCGTAGTCGGGCCGGAGGAGGTCGGCGATGGCGGGCATCTCTCCCGGCTCGGACACCCCGGCCTCGAACACGCCGATCTGGGTTCCGGGCGGCGCGGCGAGCACGGCCAGCGGCACGCCGATCTGGCTGTTCCAGCTCCCGGGGCTGGATGCCACGCGGTAGCGGGCCGAGAGCAGCGCGGTGAGCGCGTCCTTCACGACGGTCTTCCCGTTGCTCCCCGTGATCGCGACGACCCTCCCGATCGCGCGGGCCCGGTGCCAGGCCGCGAGGCGCTGGAGCGCCGTCAGCGGCGAGTCCACTTCGATTCGGAGGGGATCCCCGGCCGTGGGCACCCATCCGCGCGAGACGATGGCCACCGCGGCGCCGGCGGCCATCGCCTCGGTCACGAAGCGATGGCCGTCCGCGTGGCGGCCCCCGAGCGCGAAGAAGGCCTCTCCCGGGCGGACGTGGCGGGAGTCGATGGTGACGCCGTGCACCGGCTCCGCGATCACCGCCCCCCCGCCAGCAGGGCGCCCGAGGAGCACGCCCCCGGTGACGCCGGCCAACGCTGCGGGATCGGGGAGGGACACGGAGCTCCGGGGGAGGGAGGGGCTCCTAACTCCCGGGCTCGGATTGCGGGGGACGTCCCCCCGGGTCAGGAGGGTGCGACCCGCGTGAAGATGTGTCCGAGCCGACCTTGCGGCGGCCCCCGACGGTCCTGGCAGGCAGCTGATCCGTTGGCTATGACTCGACCGCTTCAACCTCGCCGGAACCAGAAATGTCAGCCTCCCGCCCACTCGGAGTCCTCGCGCTGCTCGCGCTGGGATGCGTGCCCCCCGAAGACCCGACGAGCGGGCGCCAACTCTACGTGCTGCCCGCGGCCGATGGCGAGTGGGACGACCCAGACAGGATGCTGATCTCCGTCTCCGCGTTCACCACCGTCCAGGCGGCGATCGACGCGGCGTCGTCGGGGGACACCGTAAACGTGCCCAGCGGCACCTACACGGAGAACTTCGACATGAAGGAGGGGGTGAACGTTGTCGGTGCTGGCCAGGCGGAGACGAGGCTGGTCGGGAACGCGACGTTCACCGGGCTCACCTCTGCAACGCTCTCCGACATGAGCTTCTACGACGGCGTCTACACCCGCGAGGGCCGGAAGTACAGCGGCGTGGGCGTGTACGTCGATGGGGGCAACGCCGTCATCGAGGATGTGTCCGCCCACTACTACAATCACGGCATCTACATCGCCTATGGCGCTGACGTCGTGGTGAACCGCGTGTACTTGCACGACAATTGGGTTGGGTTGTTCGCTCAGGGCACATCCAACTTCGAGCTGTCCAACAGCCTCCTCCAAGCCAACCCGACCGCGGGTTTCGCCGCCGAGCTCGGCACGGGCGGGCGGGTCGTCCACAACACGTTCGTCGGCAACGGCTTCGGCACCACCACGCACTACCTCGTCGGCGCCGTCGCCATGGGCCGGATCGACGACCCGGTGATTGCCAACAACATCATCGTCAGCAACGACGACGGGCTCAACTGCTGGGGCTGCGATGGAACGTGGAGCAACAACCTGATCTGGGGGAACGTCACCGACTACATCAACGACGCGAGCCGCTCCGCCACCGACCTGTCGGCCGATCCCGGCTTCGCGGACCACGCCGAGGGGGACTACGGCCTGTCGTCCGCCTCCGTTTGTATCGACGCGGCGGCCGCGAGCTACGGTGCGTCCACGGACGCCGACGGCGAAAGTCGTCCCCAGGGCGCCGGGTACGACATCGGCATGGACGAGTACGCCGTCTCCTCGTTCAGCCTGTTGGTCACCGAGGTGATGGCGAACGCGGCCACGGAGTCCACGGGCGAGTTCGTGGAGATCTACAACGCCGGCGCCTCGCCGGTCGATCTCGACGGCTTCGTGCTCACGGACGGCGACAGCACCGACACCCTCCGGGCCTTCGGTTCAGGGAGCACCTCGCTGGCGGCAGGGGCCTACGCGGTTGTCCTCGACTCCGACTACTCGAGCGGGTACACCCTCGACGCCAGTGTCGTCCTGCTCACGACGGGTGACACGACCCTCGGCAACGGCCTGACCACCGCCGACCAGGTGACACTCTTCGAGTCCGACGGCAGCACGGTGGTGGCGACCTACGGCTACGCGAGCGACCCCGGCGATGGCACCTCGATGGAGATGGTCGATCTCGGCACCGGTGATGCGTCGGGGAACTGGCGGGCCAGCGGGTGCTCGCGGGGGAGCTCTCCCGGCGGCGCGCACTGCTTCCCGGAGAGCGGCGACACGAACGACCTGGTGATCACCGAAGTGATGTCCAACCCGCTGTCCGAGTCGACCGGCGAGTACATCGAGGTCTACAACCCGAGCTCCAGCGAAATCGACCTCGCGGGGCTGGTCATCTCCGACGGCCACTCTACCGACAAGCTGGTGAGCTTCGGCGGCGGCTCGACCTTGCTCGGCCCGGGCGCGCACGCCCTCGTCCTCGACTCCGGCTACGCCTACGACTACGTCCTGCCGACCACTGTACTGCTGCTCAGCGGGGGCGCCCAACTCGGCAACGGCCTCGCAACCGCGGACTCGATCTATCTCTACGATACGGACGGCAGCACGCTGATCGACAGCTACACCAGCCCCACGAACCCGGGCGACGGGAGGAGCATCGAAAAGATCGCCTACGCCGGTGGCGACACCTCGGCCAACTGGGCCAGCGCTGGCAGGGCGTGCACCGAGGGAAGGAGCCCGGGCCGCCTCAACGGCGCGGCGGGGGGGATCTGCGGTCCCATCGTGATTACGGAGGTGATTGCGAACGCCGACGATGAAGATGCCGAAGAGTTCGTCGAGCTGTACAACGCGGGGTCCGACACAATCGACCTGGCCGGTCTGGTCCTCTCGGACGGGGACGCGAGCGACACGCTCCAGTCCTTCGACGGCGGCTCCACCAGCCTGGCTCCGGGCGGCTGGGCGCTGATCGTGGACGCCGAGTACGCCGATACCTTCGTGCTCGACGCGGCCGTGGTCCTGGTGACCACGGGAGACACCACGCTCGGTAACGGCCTGGCCGTCACCGACCCGGTCACCCTCTACGAGGCCGACGGGAGCACCACCATCGACGCCTTCCTCTACCCACAGAACCCCGGGAACGCGATCAGCGTCGAACGCCTGGCCTGGTCCGGCGGCTTTGACGGCAGCACGAATTGGGCTGCGTCCACCTGCCCGTTGGGCGCCTCGCCGGGCGGTGAGAATTGTATCGGCGCCAGCGCCGGCGCCGCGGACACCTCGAGCTACGACATCGTCATCACCGAGGTGATGGCGAACGCCGACTCCGAGTCCACCGGCGAGTTCGTCGAGCTGTACAACGCGGGCGCCAGCGAGATCGACGTCCGGGGATGGGTGCTCTACGACGGCGACGCCACCGATACCGTGCAGGGCTTCGCCGACCCCACCGACACCCTCCTCGCCCCCGGAGCCTATGCCGTCGTCCTCGATGCCGACTATGACGTGGATTACGCGACGATCCCGTCGGGCACGCTGTTGTTGACCACGGACGACGCCACGCTGTGCTCCGGTCTCGCGACCGACGATCCGATCTACTTGTACGAGAGCAACGCGACGTCGCTGGTGGATTCCTTCACCTTCCCTCGGAACCCCGGCAACGCCATCAGCGCCGAGCGGGTGGACGTGACCCTCGGGGACGTGGAGTCGAACTGGCAGTCCTCGACGTGCAGCGGTGGCTCGTCTCCGGGGCAGGGGGCGTGTCCGTAGAGTCGGCCGCCCGATCTGACGTACGCGCACCGACGGCGGGGCCGGCGGTGCGCGTCGTCATGGCGGGTGCGATCGCGCCCGCCTCACGGTGGGCTACGGCTTGAGCAGCGTCACGGGCTCGTGGCTGCCGACCAGTGCGGCCAGGTCCGAGAGCGCGGTCTCGAATTCCGGCTGATTGAAGTAGGTGTCACCAATCGTGCCATCGGACCATGCTTCGTTGCCGTCGTATTCCCAGTTCAGGAACATCCCCATGCTCGGCACCGTCGCCATGACATCGCCGTACTCGACGATCTCCTCCGCCGACATCGCGAAGAAGCCCGTCCGCCACCCGGCCTGGCCGCTCGAACCGTCTCCACCGTCCGCGATGTTCAGCCCGTTGATCACGCCGAGGTTCAGCGCCAACGCCTCGGACTCGTTCTCGGCGGCGTAGGTCCGAACGTCGCCGTGCAGCGTCTCGTATTGGTTGACACACGCGTCGACGTACAGGTACTCCCCGCCGGAGGGCACGGGAATCATGCTGGCGCGCTCGCGCACGAAGGTCATGAGCCCGGGGAACATCTCCTTGCTGAAGCGCGCCATCTCGTCGAGCTCGTCGCCGGTCGGATTGCGGCTCGAGAAGGTCCGGATATCGTCCAGCAGCATGTGGCCGACGAACGTCCCGTCGTCGATGAAGGGCTGGATGTCCCAGCCTTCCCACTCGGCGAGCTGGGCCTTCCACAACGCGATGTCGAAGCGTCCCGACGTGGTGTAGACCGAGTGGTCCGGAGTCATCCGGAACGTGACCTTGAGGCCCGCGGCCTTCACCATCGGGAGCAGCGTGTTGATGCAATAGTTGGGCGTGTCGCAGGCCACCTGGAACACCGTCATGCCCAGCCGATCCCTCACGTCCGCGAAGCCTGAAGCGGAGGTGTAGCCGTTGAGCCCCCAGAAGCCGTAGAGGGGCGCGTCGCCGGTACCGCCCGGGTCCGGATCGACCGGGTCAGGATCGACCGGGTCCGTGCCGCCGGTGTCCACGCCGTCGCAGTCCTGGTCGATCCCGTCGCTGGAGATCTCGGTCTCGCCTGGGTTCACGGCCGCGCTCGCATCGTCGCAGTCGGTGCGGTCGAGCGTGTCGTAGGAGCCCGAGGCGGTGCAGTAGCAGGCGTCGTCAGCGGCGTCCCCGTAGCCGTCCCCGTCCGCGTCCGCGTAGTAGGTCGTGCACGCCGTCGCGTTCAGCTCGTTGGTGCTGAGGTTGCAGTTGTCGTCGTAGGTGGTCGCGCAGGTCTCCTTCGCGCCCGGATTCACGGCTGCGCGCGTGTCATCACAGTCCCTGCCCCACGGCGCCCGAGCGTACCCGTCCTTGTCGGCGTCGCGACGGAAACGCCGCTCTGCGGATGCCGTGTCGGTCGGATCGTTCGGCTTGGAGGGGTCGTTGCCGGAGCCGGCACAACCAGCCCCGATGCAGAGCGCCAGGATCGTGACGCCGCGGAGGAGGGGGTGGACCCTCTGCGGAAAGCCATGGGAAATGCGCGTCATTCGAGACTCCGATGAGCTGCCGCTCGTCCTGGGTTGGACACTTGCTCTATCGGTCTCGACGGGGCTGTCATTCTTGCGTTGGTCTGTATTGGAGGTGTCCGGTCGCGTCCGGTCACTCATGACATTGAGCTTTATCATGGGCGGCGGCGACGAAATGCCTCGAGCTCCGCCACGTGGCGCTCCCCGATTCCGAACCGCGTCAAAGAATTGTCTGGGTGGCGTTACTGGTCGAGCTGGAGCTCCAGGAACAGCACGCCCACGAATTCAACGTCCAGGTCGAGCTCCGTGAAGTCGCGTCCGAATTCACCCGTCACGCTGAGCCCGAAGCCCGCGCGCTCGTAGGTGCACCAGAGGTCCTCCCCGGAGATGTGGACGTCCGGGATCTCGGTGACCTCCTTGCCGTCGAAGGTGCCGAGGGGGCCGTGGGTCTTCCCGCGCAGCGTCGCTTGCCCCGCGACACCGCCGTCTCCCGCTTCGAGCACCAGCACGAAGGAGCTGTTCTCCTCCTCGACGGTGATCCCGCGATCGAGGTCGGCTTCTCGCAGGTAGCCCGCGTAGGTGCCGTAGATCACGTCGTCGCCGGGCCCCCTGCAGGCGGAGGCGAGCAGGAGGACGAGGAGGAGGCCGAGCGGAGTGTGCATTAGCTTGCCTGTCACTCCTGGACCCTACGCACGCTCGCGCCTGTGCCACCCTCCCAAAGTGTCCAATAGAGAGGTCGGATGTCCGACGGCGGTATGGAATGTCTCGCGCCGTCCCCATGGAGCGGCGAGAACGCCTCCCGCGTCAGATCCCCCGCACGATCACGTCGTCGTCAGCGGCCTGCGGCGGCCGCGTTCGCCGCCAACGCGGCCTCCACCTTCGCCGCGAGGAGGCGGCGCTGCTCGGCCACGGCCCCCGCGACGGGCTCTCGGGTCAAGCTGAGCCAGTGGGCGCGCAAGACCTCCCGACGCAGGTCGTAGCGCTCTCCCCATCGCAGCGCGACGAACCCGGAGAGCGGCCCCGCCACCAGCATCCCCACCCCCGCCAGCGGACCGAAGGCCAGGGCGGCGGCGATTGCCCAGGCGATCCAGGTGACGGTCAGGATCGCCATGCCGAGCATCAGCTTCAAGGTGCCGACGATGTCCGCGTGGCCCCCCGAGAGGCGCAGGGCGAGCGGCTTGACGAGGCGATAGGGCGCCCACGCCAGGATCGCGCCGAGGAGCGCGACGGGCGCGAGCGCGAGCAGCGGCACGATCGCGCGGAGCGGGGAGGGGGCGTGGCCCGCGCGACGGGCCTCGATCGCGAACGGATCGGAGACCCCCACCTCGTCGAGGAGTCGGACGAAGTGGCGCGTGGCGTCGACCACCTCTACGATGCGCTCGGGTTCGCGCTCGTCGAGCGATCGGTACGCGGCGGCCAGCGTCCGCGCCCGGTGGTCGAGCGCCGCCATGTCCCTCCCGCCATCGGGGCTGGTCCACGCGGCCACGGCCACCAGGCCCCGCCACACCTCGCGATTCTCGGCTTCGAGCACCACCGCGGAGAGCGCTTCGGCGATGCGCGCGGTCAGCGCCCGGACGGCCTCCGGGCTCGGGTCCTCACCGGGCGGGAGCGGAATCACCTCGATGGGGGTCCCGAACGTGAGGGCGACGCGGGTGCGGAACACCTCCTTGTCCTCGTAGAGCATGCCGACCGGCACCACGCGCAGCCCCGGCGCCCGGCTCTGGAGGGCGATGCGCGCGGCGCCCGTCTTGAGCGGTTGGAGCTCGGGCTCGTCGTGGCTGATCCCCTCGGGGAACAGCGCGAGCCAACCTCGCTCTCCGAGCAGGCGCCGGCAGCGGACGAACGTCTCGTCGTTCTGGGCGGTGTCGGCCTCTTTTGCGCGGTAGATGGGGATGGCCGAGAACGCCTGGAGGATCAGGCGGGCGATCGGATTGGAGAACAGCGTGCTCTTCGCGAGGAACGCGACCGGGCGTTGCACGCCGATGCAGAGCACGAGCGGATCGAGGAGCCCGTTCGGATGGTTGGCCACGAGGATGACGGCCCCCGGCGCGGGCGGGGCGCCGGAGACGGTGATCTCCCGGTAGTAGAGGCGGATGAGGGCGAGCCAGGCCGCGCGGATCAGGGGGTTCATCAGGGGGGCATCCGGGGGATCGCCGCTGCGCTCGGGGTTTGGGGCGGAGTGTATCCGGGCAGGTCGCGTGGGGGCGACGAAGAGCGCGGGGGCAATCGTTCTCCCGGGCGGCGGAGCCGTCGCGCCGCGAATCGGATACGCGGCCGGCGGAGTACCTCATGCGCAAGCCTTTTCCCTTGTCGGCCGCCCTGCTCTTCGTTCCCCTCTTCGCCTGCCTGCCCGAGAAGGAGCCGGCGGACGACACGTCGGACACCGACGTCCCGGCGGATACGGACACCGACACGGACGCCGATACGGACGCGGATTCGGACTCCGACACGGACACGGACACCGACACGGACACGGACACGGACACCGACACGGACACGGACACCGACTCGGACACCGACTCGGACACCGATACCGATACGGACACCGATACGGACGCCGACGCCGACTACAGCGGGTTCAGCGGCCAGGTGACGGTGTACACCGAGTCGGAGGAGGGCGTGGATTGTGACGTCGAGGCGTCGCTCACCGGCACTCCCTTCACGGGCGACTGCGTGGACTGTGACTTCGCGTTCGACATCAGCGCCAGCATCACCCGCGATGACAGCCCCGAGGGGTGTGGCGATTACCTGCCCCAGTACAGCTTCATCAACGAGGGGATCCCGTACGACCTCATCATGGCGCACGCGGACGCGTACGAGTACTACGGGTACTTCGGCACCTACACCTACGACGACGCGTTCCTCCTCGGCTATTCGTACTCGGGCTCCGGCGCGAGCCCGTACTGGATCATGGTCGCCTACGACGGCAGCTACTACGGCACGTTCTCCCGCACGGGCAACGACATCGAGTGGAACGTGTCGGGAACCGACAGCTACTACTACTACGGAGAGTCGACCTACCGCGAGTACTGCTCCGCGGAGTACTACGGTTACACCGGCAGCGGCTTCGCGGGTACGGAAGGCACCTCGACGGTCGACTGCGAGGCCACCGTCCTCGACGTGTGGGAGTTCACCACCGATGGCGCCGCCCTCGACATCTCGGTCGACACGGTCGCGGCGGACACCACGTTCGATCCCGTGTTCTGGGTCAACGGGCCGGACGGGTGCACCATCGCGTACGAGGACGACGACTTCACCTGCACGTTCCCGCCGCCGAGCTACCTCTGCCCCTCGGCGCAGATCCCCGAGCCGGTCGCGGGCACCTACCAGGTGGTCGTGAGGGCCTTCGGCAGCTGCGCGGGCACCACCGCCGAATACGTGCTCCGGGTCGACGGCGCCAGCGATCTCGTGCTGGTGCACGACGACGCGGATGCCCGCGGGGAGAGCTTCACGATCGAGTCGAGCTACGAAGTCAGCGGCGAGGGAACGCTGCTGGAGTAGGCTGGCGGGGTATGGGCCGCTCCGCTGCTCACACCCCTACCAACCCCGCTCGCCGCACCTTCGCGAACGCGGGCGCGAAGCGCTCCCAGTCCCCCGGGAACGCCGCGCGGGCGTCGGTCCAACGCAGGGGCGGGCGCCCGGGCGTCGCGGCGTCGAGCACCTCGGCGAGCCACGCCATCGCGTCGCGTCGGGCCTTGACGCGGGTGGTGTCGTCCCGCGTGTGGAGGAGCAGGGCGCCGTCGTCCTCCAGCACCTCGCCACCGAGCCAGAGGAGCCGCTCGCCGGGCTCGGGAGCAGGGGCCGCGAGCGCCTTCGCGATGCGGTCGGGGGGCTCGCGGGTGGGCGCCACGCTCCCTCCGCCCGGGTGTGTGTCGAACCAGGTGTGCGCGGGGCGATCCAGCTCGCGACCCCGCATCCACGCCTTGAGCGCGCGGGGGAGCACAGCGTCGTACTTGTCCGGATCGGCCCCCGTGGCATCGACGTGGAGCATGTCGTTCGCGGCGAAGAGGTGCTTGGAGAGGCGCTTGGACAATGGGGGGATGGTGACACCGTAGCGGGTGGGATCGACCGCGATCCCGGAGTGGCGTGTCAACACGAAGCGGTGCCAGAACGCCGAGCTCAACAGATCGGCGGCAAACAGTTGGCGCACGATCTCGAGCGAGTCCACCGTCTCCTCTTCGGTCTGGGTGGGAAATCCGTACATCAGGTAGGCGTGCACCATCACGCCGGCCTGTCGAAAGGCGCTCGCCGCGATCGCCACCTGCTCGATGGTGACGCCCTTCTCCATGCGCGCGAGCAGCCGGTCCGACGCGACCTCGAGCCCGCCGGTGACAGCGATGAGGCCCGCCGCGGCCAGGAGGCGACAGACGTCGGGCGTGAACGCGGCCTCGAAGCGGATGTTGCCCCACAGTGTCACCGTCGAACGCCGCTGCAAGAGCTCGAGCGCGAGATCGCGGAGGCCCCGGGGCGGCGCCGCTTCGTCCACGAAGTGGAAGCCGGACTGACCGGTGTCACGAACCAGCTCGTCCATCACGTCCGCGAGGCGCTCGGCGCGCGCGGGGACATAGCGGGCGATGTAGTCGAGCTGGATGTCGCAGAAGGAACACTTGCGCCAATAGCAACCGTGGGCGAGCGTGATCTTGTTCCAGCGCCCGTCGGACCAGAGGCGGTGGGCGGGGTTGAGGCTGTCGACCAACTGGAGATAGTGGTCGAGGCGAAGGTCACCGTAGAACGCGGCGATCGCGGCGGGGATATCTGCCTTGGTCGCGGGCGTGACGTCCGCGCTGCCTCCGGGGGCGTTGCGGGGGGAGCCCCCCGCCCCAACAACCGGAGCGTCCCAAATCAACCCGGCGCGCGTACGTGTCCGGTGCCGACGATCCGTGCCGCCCTCGAGGTGTTCGAGGATCGCCAGGAGCGGCCCCTCGCCGTCGTCGTAGGCGAGCGTGTCGACGTAGTCCCAGAGCCGCGGCTCCTGCATGTCCCGCAGCTCCGTGTTGACGTAGCCGCCACCCAGGATGACGTGGACGCCACGGGCGCGCAGACGGCGGCCGATGCGGAGGGCGCCGTAGAGGTTGCCGGGGAAGGGGACGGAGAGGCCCACCACGTCGGCCTCGAGGGTGTCCGCCAGCTCGTCGAGCCAACCGTCGAGCAGGGTCGTGCGTGCGAGGCGCGTTGCCAATGCGTCGAACGACGCGGGACCGACCGCGAGGTGGTGTTGGTAGCGGATGAGCGAAAATCCCTCGTCGACACAGGAGGTGACCAGGTCGGCCAGGTCTGCGAGGTAGAGCGTGGCGAGGTGACGGGCCGCGTCGTCCACCGCGAGGGGACCGAACCCCTCGAGGTCCGCGGCGGCGGATCGGGGGCCGCGCGGCAGGAACGGGGTGTCGAGGAGGCGCGGGGCGAGCGTGCGGTCCTTCCCCTGGAGGAAGCGGATGACGGGGCCGATCGCGGCCTCGTGGGCCTCCCGCAGGGCGATTGCGCGCCAGGCGGGCTCCGGGAGGTCATCGGCGTCGGCGAGGGAGTCGAAGACCTCGGCGAGACCGGCCTTGGAGTACAGGCGCAGCACCCACTCGATGCCGAGGTCACGCTGGGTCGTCGCGATGCCGTGATCGCGCAGCGCGCGCGCGAGGTAGGCGGGGCCCGGGTAGGGGGCGTTGAGCTGCGTCAGCGGCGGCAGCACCAGGGCCAGTTGCATGCGCGAATGTAGCGCGATGGGATCCCTACTCGCAGGGCCACATGCCGAGCGCCGCGACGTTGTCGTCCTCGTCGCACTCGGCCACCCGGCCGGCGGCGTCGACGGTCGCCACCAGCGCGCCGCCGCCCCACTCGACGCGGTTGAACCGGAGCGGGCCGAGCAGCATGCCCGCGCCCGATTCGAGGGAAGGCACGGTCTCGACGCGCACGTCCACGCCGTCCGAGCGCGTGAACGTCACGTCGAAGTCCACGCCCGCGACCAGGCCCGCGTTCCGGATGGGCAGGTACAGGACCACGGTGCCGTCGTCGTAATCGGAGGTGCAGTCGGAGAGGCACCACTCCGGCGCGCCCGGCGCGAGGTCCGCGAGCCAGTGGGAGGGGCCGAGGATGGTGCCACCGGCCCGGAAGTTGTTCCACGTCTCCCAATTGTTCGATTGGATCGGGGGGATGCCCCCATCGTCCTCGACGTTGGTGATGTGGTAGGCGTGTTGGTTCCAGATGGGCCTCGCCGGGGCCCAGGAGGCATCGGCGTCTCCGATGACGGTGATGCCGTTCCAGCCGGTCCACCACATGTCGTTGGAGCCGACGATGATCTCGGTGGAGCCGTCTCCGTCGACATCCGCGATGACCGGGTACTCGAACAGGGTTCCCGACGCGTGGTCGGTGGCCTGCATGAGCACGGTGCCGGTCGCGCCGTCGTAGATCCAGAGATCGTGCTCGTCGGCATACACGACCTCGGCGGCGCCATCCCCCTCGAAGTCGAACACCGACGAGCCGGTCACCGAGCTCGATGCGTCCTGCGTCACCGCCGACCAGCGCACGCTGCCGTCGGTTTCGAGCACCGAGTACAACGAGCGCCCGGCCACGCCGACCTCGGGCTGCCCGTCGCCGTCGAAGTCCGCGACGGTGGGGGGCCCGCCGCCGCCGCCGGGCACGCTCACCGCCCAGATCAGCGCGCCGTTCGTGTCGGAGAGGGTGACCACCCCGCCGCCCACGCGCACGACCTCGGGGAGCGCGTCGCCGTCGAAGTCGCCCACCGCGGGCCAGCCATCGCTGCCGCCGTCGTACCAGACCGTGGTCCCGTCCATCTCGTAGACCGCGTTGCCGGCCACCACCTCGAGCACGCCGTCATCGTCCATGTCGACCGCGAACGAGGTGCGCGCGTTGCCGTTGGAGCCGCTGCCGTACCCACCGGTCCCGAGGAGCACGCCCGCCGAGCTGATGACCTGGCGCCCCCACACCACCTCCGCGAGGCCGTCTCCCTCGAAGTCGGCGATGGAGGGAAATCCGTACGGGTCGGCGTCGGTGCCGCCGTTCCACTTGAAGGTGCCGTCGGCCTCGAGGCACAACACGCCCCCGCTCGTGCTCGCCGTGCAGATGTCCGGAGAGCCGTCCCCCTCGAGGTCACCGATCGCGACTCCGCCGGCGCCGTACACGCCGTAGCCGCCCGCGCCGACGATGGAGTAGTGGGTGCCCGAGCCGTCGCCCGAGATGACGTTGAGCGTGCCCGGGGAGCTGTAGGCGCCCGCGAGGTAGGACGTGAACGCGATGTCGGGGATGTCCTCCGCGTCGATGTCGCCGTCCCCGTCGTCATCCGTGAGGTTCGCGACCACCGGCGTGGACATCACCTGCTCGTACCCGGCGACCACGGGGTTCACGTCCCAGAGCCACTCCACGATCGGCGAGAAGGTGCCGACCGTCGGCTCGGCGATGCACTCGGCGTCCGGCGTCGGCGCGGAGACGCCCGGCGCCTCGAACCCGTCGCAGTTCTCCGTGTCCACGACATCCGTGTCGACCACCGGCGGCGCGTCCCCCGTGTCGGGCTCGGGGACGTCCCCCTTGTGGGAGAGCCCGCTCTCGATCGCGCAGCCGGCCAGCAACAGGAAGCTCGAGCGGTACATGGGCGGAGTGTAGTCTCGATGCATCGCGCGCGCTCCGGTTGCCTCCGCCCGAACGCCGGGTGAAGGCCGCGAGAACGAGCGACTGCATGGAGCGAGGCCCCCCCAGACCCACCGTCGAGCGCGAGTGCATCGTCGTCGGTCGGCAGGACTACGGCGAGTCCGACCGGATCGTGCGCGTCTTGACCCCGGATCACGGGCGGGTGTCCTTCCTCGCGCGCGGCGCCCGCGCCGGGCGGAGCAAGTGGTCCGGGCTCGACCTCGCGACGCGGGCCCGGGTCCGGTCGCGCCCGGGTCGCGGCGATCTGGAGGCCCTCGTGGAGGTCGAGGTGGAGGACGCTCGCGTCGGCATCCGCAGCTCGTTGGAGCGCCTCGCGCTGGCTGCCTACGCGTGCGAGCTGTGCGGCGCGCTCGCGCGGGAGGGCCACGCCGAGCCGCGCCTCTACGGCCTCCTCGAGATGGCGCTCCTCGTGCTCGACGCCGCCGCCACGGATCCATTGCCGGCGCTGCGGGCCGGCCTCGAGGCCAAGGCGCTCACCTTCGCGGGCGTGGCGCCCGTGCTCGACCGGTGCGTGGCCTGTGGCGGCGCGCCGGAGGCGGAGATGCGCTTCGCCCCCGGGGTCGGTGGGCTGGTGCACCTCCGCTGCGCGCCCGCCGAGGGCACCTTCCGGAACATCACCGCAGCGCACGCCGCGGCGCTCGAGGCCGCCCGCCGCGCCCCGCTCCGCGATCTGCTCGACGTCGAGCTGCCACCCGGCCCCTCCGACGTGCTCCACGAAGCGATCGCCGCGCACCTCGGCCGCGCGCTCTCGTCACACGCGGTGCTGGACGCGCTGCTACATTGACGGCGAGATGCTGACGCTTTGATTCTCCTCCTCTCCCTACTCGCGGCCTGCGGGGCCGAGCGCGGCCTGCGGGAGGCCCCCGCCGAGGTGACCTACGGCGGCTGGGTGTACGACAGCCTGCTCTACGAAGCGGTCTTCGCCGACGGCACGCTCACGTTCACGGTGCCCACCGCCGCCGCGCCCGAAGGCGAGGCCCTCGCCGCGGACCAGCCCTACGAGGGCTACGACGGCTACTGGCTCGCCACGTTGCCGCCGAACGTGCCGTTCGCGCTGCGCCTCCTTGGGGAAGGGACCTACCCCACCGTGTGGGCGGGCGACACGCCGGGCGCCAACGGGACGTGGTTCGCGGGAGCGCTGTTCGCCACCAAGGTCGTCGATGTCGACGCGCTGCTCGCGGGCCTCGACCTTCCGAAGGGGCTCGTGCCGGGCGCGCTCTCGGCCGGAGCGGTCCACCTGTGGGGGCGCCCGTTCGACGGCACCGATTGGGACTGCGCCACGGTGACGGTGAACGGCGCGGCGCCCCTCTGTTACCTGCTGGAGGAGGACGGCACGCTCACGCGTACGGAAGCGGGGCCGTTCGACATGTTCTTCGCGTTCGACCTCGCGCCCGGCGAGATCGTGCTGATGGACGGCTTCGGCGGGGGCGAGGCCTGGACCGCCGCGGAAGGGGACCTCGTGATGGCCTGGTGGATGGTTCACGGATGAAGTCGCTCTCGATGCTGCTGCTCCTCTCGGCCTGCGATCCCCTCCCGACGACCGTCACCATGTCCGGGACCGTGGGCGACACGCCGTACGGCGGCGGGGGCGTCGTGGCGGGCGCGACCATCGACATCGTGGACGATGCCCTCGCCTCGATCGACTCCCAGACCGCGGACGACGCGGGCGCCTTTTCCGTGAGCGTGCCCGCGGGCGTGCCCTTCTTCGTGACGGTGGCCGCCGAGGGCTACGTCCCCACGGCCTTCTCGGGCACCGCCGGCATCAACGACTTCGAGGCGCCGGACGGATACCCGTGGGTGGCCTCGGACGCGTGGTTCGCGGCGCTGCGGGCGGAGTTCGCCGCCTGCCCCACGGTGAACGCGACGGGGGCGGTGGTCGCGGGAGAAGTGCGCGGAAACATCCCGGGGACCCCCTACACCGACCTGCCGCTCGTCGCGACCGGCTCCGTGCGCGCCTTCGGAGAGGGCGAGATCGAGTATCCGGCCTGCTACCTCGACGACGCGGGGGTGTCGGTGGCTGACGCGGCGCAGGTGGGCGACACCGGCCGATTCGTGATCTTCGGGGTTCCACCGGGCCCGATCGTGGTCGACGTGCGGTACGTCGACCCCGCGGGGGACGAGCCGGTCCAGCTCTTCCGCTTCGTCGCGCCGGAGGATGGATTCGTGCCGATCTACCCCGCGCTGGTGGAAGCGCTCTGATGACGATGGGGCTCCTCGAGCCTCGATCGCGACGAGAAAGACGCATCGCCGGTTGATCTGTCGCGTGTTTTGAACTACGGTCGGCGCCGACGCGCAGACCAGTCGGTTCCGACCCGGTCACGCTCTCGCGGACGTGCCGACGTCCATTCCCCTTCGAATCCGCTTCTCCAATCCCAGCGCTCTCCCCGGAGGACCCCCATGGGCCAGATGATCACCAAGCCCGATGCCAACCCCATCGTCCTCGCCGCGGCGAATTTCTTCGTCCTCGGCGCGGCCGGCTACTACCTCGCCGGCCAGAAGAAGAAGGCGATGATCGCCTGCGCCGTGCTCATCGGCATGTGGTTCCTGTCCGGTTGCACGTTCTTCCTGCTCTCCCCTCTCGTCGTCATCGCGAACCTCGTGTTCGCCTACGACGCGTACCTCATCGGCCAGAAGCTCCAGAGCGGCCAGTCGGTGGGTGAGAACGAGAACGGCCTCGAGTTCCTGAACGCGATCTTCAAGGACTAGGTCCGTTGCCGGCCGCCGCAGCCATCGCGGAGAGCAGTGATCTCTACGCTTGGCTGATCCGCGGGTTCGTGGAGTCCGGCTTGCCGGACCACACGCGGGGCGGCCGAGAGTGGTTGGCCACCGGCGCCCTGAACCTGGAAAATTTCATCCAGGAGCAGGGCGCGGGCGGCATTGTCCTCGAGTTCCGAGGGCAGGCGGGGGAGTCCCCTTCGCCCGAGGACGAGTACACCTACCAGGTGTCCGTGGTGCGCGGCACCGGGGGCGCCGAGGTGGCCGTGCGTTGCGCGGAGACGCTGTTCCACCACGTCCTCCCCGAGTCCGAGCCGGTGGCCGCGCTGGCGGGCCATATTCTCGGCCAATTGCGCGCGCACAACGAGGCCTTCACCGAGTGGCGATCGAAGGGCGGCGAGGTCACCTACGGACAGCGCTCGGGCATCCCCGAGATCCGGGGCTCCACCTGCGATCGCGCCCTCGTCACCGCGCTCGAGACGCTCCGGCGCGCGAACCGGAGCGTGGTCGAGGGGCCGGCGAACAAGTGGTGGGTGCGCGCTCCGGACAAGAGCTCGGTCACCAAGATCGAGGCGGGGCTCGGCATCGAGCCCGAGTACCGCACGACCAAGGCGCTGGTGACGGTGTCTCCGGAGGACATCGCGCACGCCAAGCGCCTCCGCGGCGCGGGGATGCTCTTGATCCTCTCGGGCCTCGCCTCGATGGGGTTCCTCGCCGTGGCCACGGCCTTTGCCGGGTACAACGTCTACACCCTCGGGGTGCGCGGCGTCACGTCGCAGCCCTGGCTCCTGGCGAGCCTGTTCGGCACGTTCCTTTTCGGCGCGTCCCACATCTTCGGCGGCCTCCGCCTGCGCTCGCTCCGCAGCAAGGGGCTCGTGCGCGGCCTCGCCATCCTCGGGATGCTCCCGTGCCTCGCACCCTGTTGCGGCATCGGTATTCCGGTGGGGGCCTGGGTCCTCTATCTCCTCCACGATGACCGTAGCAGCAAGGTTTTCAACGAGTAGGCATCGGCGCGGCGGGGTTGACAGGGGGGGGCGTTTCCGGTAGATGGTCGCCCCGTCGAGGTTCCGCCCGTGACCTTCCAGGACCTGATCCTGACGTTGCAGCAATACTGGGGCCGCCAGGGCTGCGCAATTCTCCAGCCGTACGACAGCGCCATGGGCGCCGGCACGTTCCACCCCGCCACGTTCCTGCGGGCGGTGGGCCCTCGCCCCTGGCGCGGCGCGTACGTCCAGCCCTCGCGGCGCCCGGCCGACGCGCGGTATGGCGAGAATCCGAACCGCCTGCACCAGCACCACCAGTTCCAGGCGGTGATGAAGCCGAGCCCGCCCGACGTGCAGCACCTGTACCTGGGCAGCCTCGCCGCGGTCGGGCTCAAGCTCACGGACCACGACATCCGTTTTGTCGAGGATGATTGGGAGTCTCCCACGCTCGGAGCCTGGGGCCTCGGGTGGGAGGTCTGGCTCGACGGGATGGAGGTCACCCAGTTCACCTACTTCCAGCAGGTGGGCGGCATCGACCTCGATCCGATCTCGGTCGAGCTCACCTACGGGCTCGAGCGCCTCGCGATGTACCTCCAGAAGGTCGACAACGTGTACGACCTGGAGTGGGTGTCCGGCGTCTCCTACGGGGACGTGTTCCTCCGCAACGAGGTCGAGCAGTCCGCCTACAACTTCGAGCAGGCCAACGTCGAGGGCCTGCTGGCGGGCTTCGAGCACAGCCGCGCCGAGTGCGCGCGCCTCGTGGCGCTGGGCCTGCCCCTGCCCGCCTACGATCACGTGCTGCAGTGCTCCCACAGCTTCAATCTCCTCCAGGCACGCGGCGCCATCAGCGTCGCCGAGCGCGCCCAATACATCAAGCGGGTGCGCGATCTCGCCTGCCTCGTCGCCCGGAGCTACGCAGGTGTCTGAGCTGTTCATCGAGATCGGCACCGAAGAGCTCCCCGCGCACGCGGTCGGGCCCGCGCTCGAGGCCTTGTCCGCCGGCATCGTCCGGCTCCTGGGCGCCATCCCCTCCGGGCGGGTCCGCACGTTCGGCACGCCCCGTCGCCTCGCCGTCGTGCTCGACGGGGTGGGCGCCGCGCGTCCCGCCGTGGAGCGCCTCGTGACCGGGCCGCCGGTCTCCTCCGCGTTCCCGAACGGCGCGCCGGGCCCGGTGGCCGAGGCCTTCGCCAAGGCGCGCGGAGTGTCGGTCGATCAGCTCCTCCAGGTGGATGGCCCGAAGGGCAAGGTCATCGCGATCCGGCGCATCGAAGGCGGGGAGTCCACCAGCGAGGTGGTCGCCAAGGGCCTGGAGGAGGTGGTGCTCGGCATCCCCTTCAAGCGCTCCATGCGGTGGACTGAGGGGCCCGCCCGCTTCCTGCGGCCGATCCACACGGTGTGCGCGCTCTACGCGGGCGACGTGATCGAGAGCTCCGTGGCGGGTGTGCTCACCGGGAGCCACTCCCGCGGCCACTGGCTCTACGCCCCCGAGACGTTTCCCGTCACCACGGCGGACGTGTGGCTCGAGGAGCTGCGGCACCGCTACGTGCTCGCCGACATCGGCATCCGCCGCGCCATCCTCGTCCGCCAGCTCGAGACCCTCGCGGCCGAGCGGGGCGCGGACAACACCTTCGACACCGAGCTCGTCGACGAGGTCGTGCAGCTCGTCGAGTGGCCGCGCGCGATCGTCGGCCGGTTCTCCGAGAGCCTCCTCGAGCTCCCCCCGCGGCTCCTCGTCGAGTCGATGAAGAAGAACCAGCGCTACTTCCCGCTCTACCGGGATGGCGTGCTGACCCACGAGTTCCTCGTGGTCACGAACAACCCCTTCGGTGACGACGCGTTGATCGCGGCGGGAAACACCCGCGTGCTGGCCGCGCGCTTCCACGACGCGAAGTTCTTCTACGCGGAGGACCGCAAGAAGCCCCTCTCCGAGCACGGCGAGAAGCTCGCGGGGATGATGTGGATCCGCGGGCTCGGCTCGATGGCCGAGCGGCAGGGCGCGCTGGCAGAGGCCGCCGCCGGCGTGGCCGAGCTGATCGGGGCCGATCCCGCCACCGCGCGCGCGGCGGGCCTCCTCTGCAAGAGCGACCTGACGACCCAGATGGTGGGCGAGTTTCCGGAGCTCCAGGGCCACGTGGGCCGTCTCCTCGCCCTGCTCGACGGCGCCTCGTTCGGCGTGGCGCTTGCGATCGAGGAGCACTACCTGCCTCGCTTCGCGGGCGACAGCCTCCCCACCTCCGGGGCGGGCCGCGCGCTCGCCCTGGCCGAGCGGCTCACCCTGCTCGCCCGCGGCTTCGGGGCCGGCCTCGCGCCCAAGGGCAACGCGGACCAGATCGGCCTCCGCCGGGCGACCGTCGGGATCGTCGCCCTCGTGCTCGGGATGGGGTGGCGCGGGCCGATGGGCGAGCTGTTCGCCGCCGCCGGTGTCGGGGGAGGGGACGAGCTGTACGAGTTCGTGCTCGCGCGCCTCCGCGCCTCCCTCATGGACGAGGCGCCGGTCGACATCGTCGACGCCGTGCTCGCCGCCCGCGGGAAGGACCACGTGGGCCCCGTCTCGGTGGATCTGACGTGGGCCGCCCGCCGGGTGCACGCGCTCGCCGCGCTGGTCAAGGCCGGAGAGTTCGGCCCGATCCGCATCGCGTTCCGGCGCGCCGCCGGGCTGGTGAAGGAGCACGACTCCGCGGACTACGTGCTGGATCAGCTCGGCGGCCCCGCGGGCATCGCGCTCCACCAGGCCCTCGCGGACATGCCGCAGGACGGGGATGTCGGCTCGGCCCTCGAGGGCCTCGCGGCGCTCCGGCCCCACGTCGATCGCTACTTCGCCGACGTGATGGTCATGTGTGACGATCCGGTCGCCCGTGCCAGCCGCCTCGGTCTGCTTCGTTCCATCGTCGAGCGCTTCTCCGGCCTCGCCGACTTCACGCGCCTCTCGGGGGAATGACGATGAATTGGGTCTACGTGTTCGGCGACGGCAAGGCGGACGGTGACGGCTCCATGAAGGCCCTGCTCGGCGGCAAGGGCGCCGGCCTGGCCGAGATGACCCGGCTCGGGCTCCCCGTGCCCCCCGGCTTCACCATCACCACCGTCGCCTGCAACCACTGGATGCAGAACGCCGAGACCTACCCCGACGGCCTCTGGGAAGAGGCCCGCATCGCCCTCGCCCAGGTCGAGCAGCGCTCGGGCAAGCGCTTCGGCGATCCGGCGAACCCCCTGCTGTTCAGCGTGCGCTCCGGCGCCGCGGCGTCGATGCCCGGCATGATGGACACCGTGCTGAACCTCGGCCTCAACGACCTCACCGTCGAGGGCCTGGCCGAGCGCACCGGCGGCGCCCACTTCGCGTACGACTCCTACCGTCGCTTCATCACGATGTTCGGCGATGTCGTGCTGGGGATCCACTACACCCGCTTCGCCCGGGTGACGGACGAGGTTCGTGGCAAGCGCGACATGTCCGCGCTCACCGACGACGAGCTGCGCGGCCTCACGACGCGTCTGAAGCAGGTGGTGGCGGAGTCCTCGGGCTCTCCCTTCCCGCAGGACCCGCAGGAGCAGCTCCGTCTCGCCGTCGAGGCCGTGTTCCGCTCGTTCAACAGCCAGCGCGCCCGCTACTACCGCAAGACGCACGGGATCCCCGACGATTGCGGCACCGCCGTGAACGTGCAGGCGATGGTGTTCGGCAACATGGGTGACACCAGCGCCACCGGCGTCGCGTTCACCCGCAACCCGAAGACCGGCCTGCACGACTTCTTCGGCGAGTGGCTCCCCAACGCCCAGGGAGAGGACGTCGTGGCCGGCACGCACACGCCGCGCCCGATCAACCGCACCGGCGGCCAGCCGGTCGGCGAGGGCGTCCAGACCCTCCAGGAGGCGATGCCGAAGGTCTACGACGAGCTGTTCGTCCTCCAGGCGAAGCTCGAGGCCCACTTCCGCGACATGCAGGACATCGAGTTCACGATCGAGGAGGGCCGCCTCTACCTGTTGCAGACCCGCAACGGAAAGCGCACCCCCGCCGCCGCCGTGCAGATCGTGGTCGATCTCGTGCACGAAGGCGCGATCACGGAAGACGAGGCGCTCAAGCGCATCAAGGCCACGGATCTGGAGCTGGTGCTCCGGCCCGTGCTCGACCCGGACGCCAAGCGGAAGGTCATCGCGAAGGGCCTCGACGCCTCGCCGGGCGCCGCTTCCGGCAAGGTGGTGTTCCACTCGGAAGAGGCGCAGGAGCTCGTCGAGAAGGGCGAGAGCGTCGTGCTCGTGCGGCTGGAGACCTCCCCCGAGGACATCCAGGGCATGACCGTGGCGAAGGGGATCCTGACCAGCCGCGGCGGGCAGACCAGCCACGCGGCCGTGGTCGCGCGCGGCATGGGCAAGCCCTGCGTCGTCGGCTGCACCGACATCCTCGTCGACTACGGGCGCCAGCTGTTCTACGCGGGTGACACCGTGGTGCGCCGCGGCGACTGGATCACGATCGACGGCGGCACGGGCGAGGTCTTCGAGGGCGAGATCCCGACGCTCGCGCCCCCGACCGACTCGGGAGCCATGGGCGAGCTGCTCGGCTGGGCCGACGCCCGTGCCCGCCTCAAGGTGCGCGCCAACGCCGACACCGGTGCCGACGCGACCAACGCGCGCAACCTCGGCGCCACCGGCATCGGCCTGTGCCGCACCGAGCACATGTTCTTCGAGCCCACCGCCCTGCGCGCGATGCGGCAGATGATCCTGGCGGAGGACGAGAAGTCGCGCCAACGCGCCCTGAACCTCGTGCTTCCGATCCAACGGAACGATTTTGTCGAGATCTTCCGCGCGATGAACGGCCTGCCGGTCACCATCCGCCTGCTCGACCCGCCGCTGCACGAGTTCCTCCCCAACCGTCCCGAGGAGATCTCCGCGGTCGCCAAGGATCTCGGCGTGCGCGCCGACGTGCTCACCGAGCGCCTCAAGCAGCTCCACGAGTCCAACCCGATGATGGGGCACCGCGGCTGCCGCATCGGCATCACGACGCCCGAGATCTACAACACCCAGGTTCGCGCCATCTTCGAAGCCGCCGCCTTGGTGGTGAAGGAGGGCGTGGTCGTGCTGCCCGAGGTGATGATCCCGCTGGTGAGCATGCCGAGCGAGCTCGAGCGCTGCCGCCGCCAGGTCGAGGAGACCGCCGAGCAGGTGCTGTCCGAGAACAACGTGCGCATCGACTACCAGATCGGCACGATGATCGAGCTGCCGCGCGCGTGCGTGCTGGCGGACAAGATCTCCAAGTTCGCGGACTTCTTCAGCTTCGGCACCAACGATCTGACGCAGATGACCTACGGCTTCTCGCGCGACGACATGGGCAAGTTCTACTCGGAGTACCTGCAGCGCGGGATCCTGAAGGACTCGCCGCTCTCGGTGTTCGATGTCGAGGGAGTGGGCGAGATGGTCAAGCTCGCCGCCGAGAGGGGACGCTCGGCCAAGCCGCGCATCAAGCTGGGCGTGTGTGGCGAGCACGGCGGAGACCCAACGGGTGTCGCGTTCTTCCACAAGATCGGGTTGGACTACGTCAGCTGCTCTCCGTTCAGGGTACCTGTGGCGCGACTCGCCGCGGCGCACGCGGCGCTGGGCGTCCTGTAGTCGGGCCCGCGCCCAATTCAGCTCGGATCTCTCCAGCCCACGAGCCACGTGAACATCTCCCGCATCGCCATCGCGCTCGTCCTCCTTGCCGGCTGCGTCAAGGACGCCCCCCTGCCCGATCTCGGCGCGTGCGCCGAGCCGCCCGCGGGTACCTACGAATACGGCCAGATCGGCATCGGCACGTGCCTCGCGGGGCCGAACGATCTGGTCTTCCTCGACGGTGGGCGCGTGCTCGCCGTGACGAACGCCAACCCGTGGAAGGACTTCACGGGGGGCTCCGCGCTGTTCCTCGACCTCTCCACGGTCGACTGGACCACCGGGCGCAACCTCATCCAGCCGGCCGAAGGGGGCGAGGGTGTCGCCGCCCGCGCGCTCGATCTGCCCTCGTTCTCGGGCCCGATGGCCTACGCCGAGCCTCACGACGTCCTGGTCGTCGCCAACCGCCTGTCCGAGGATGGCCGCACCCGCGAGGAGGTCGACAACATCTGGTTCCTCGACGTCGCGGATCCGGACGCGCCCGGCTTCGCGGACCTGGGGCCGGACGGTCCCACGCTCCCCGTCGGCTACGACCCCGTGGCCGTCTACTACGCCGCGTCCACAGATCTGGCCTGGGTGATCAACCGCACCGCCCACACGCTCGCCATCGTCGACCTCGGCGCCGACCCCGCGGCGCTCGTCCCGCCCGGCGGCCCCACCCGGCTCGACCCCAGCGACTTTGTCGACGTGGACGGGAGCGGGAGCCGCGCCGGCTTCGTGACGCTCGAGACGGCCGAGGTGCCCGAGGGCATCGCCCCCGACCTTGTTGCCCACACCTGGTCGCTCGACTGGAGCGTGGGCTCGCTGCGCCTCTGGGTGCCCTCGGCGGACGGCGCGTACCGCGTCACCGGCAACGGCGGCACCTTGTGGGATCGCAGCGCGGTCCCCGCCGATCTCGACCTCGCCGAAGCCGAGGGGGTCGTGCTCGCGGTCAACGATCCGCACTTCTTCATCGAGCCGTACACCTCCAGCTCGTACCTCTCGCGCATGGTCTTCGAGGACCAGGGCCTGCTCCGCGCGGCGAACGCACCGTACGTGGACGAGGTGTGGGAGTTCGAGTCCAGCCCCCTGCTCGCCCCGTCGAACAGCGGGTGGGACGCCGAGATCGGCGGTCCGGCGATGGTGGTCAACGGCTCTACCTCCTGGTACCTCTTCTACGACGGCGGGGACGGCGGGAATCACGCCATCGGCCTCGCCACCAGCGCGGACGGCGAGAACTTCGTCCGGGTGGACGCGGATCCCGTGTTCGCGATCGACGGTGCGTCGGTGACCGATCCGTTCGTCCTCTGGGACGCCCAGGCGGACCGCTGGCGGATGTACTACACGCTCGACGGCGCCTCGATCGGCGAGGCCACGAGCGATGACCTCTCGGACTGGACCGCGGTCGCCGGGAGCTGGGCGCCCGAGGGCGGCGCCACGGCCCCCGCCGTCGCCTACATCAACGGCGCGTTCCACCTCTACTACGCGACGACAGGCCTCGACGGGGCCGCGCTCGCCGAGGCCGTGAGCCTCGACGGGACGACATGGGAGGTGCTCGGCGCGCCCTTCCTCCTCGACGAGGGCTCGATCGTGGCGGGCGGCGTCGCGATCCAGGCCGCCCCGGAGGACGCCTTCGTCCTCACCAGCGAGGGGGGAGACACCCTCGGGCTCACGCTGACCCCGGGCGACACCGGCTCCAACCCGTCGGGAGGGTGGGACGTACGTGTCGCCGTGGGCCAGGTGGCCGATCCGGCCGAGGTCGACGCGACCGGCATCACGCTCGACAGCCTTCACGCCGATCGCGCCTACCTCACCTACACGGATGACGCCGGGCTCGACGCCATCGGCACCGGTGAGGTGCTCGGAGCGAACCTCGTGCTCGACGCCAGCCCGGTCCTCGAGGCCGGCGCCGGCGGGGATCACGACGCGGACGGCGTGTCGAGCGCCGTGGTGACCGAGTTCGGGGGCGAGTGGGTGATGTACTACGCGGGCCTCGCGGACGACGTGACCACCATCGGCCGAGCCACCAGCGCGGACGGCCTCACCTGGACGGCCGACGCTTCGCCCGTCCTCGCCGCCGCCGGGGACTGGGAGTCCGTCGCGATGGAGCCCGGCAGCGTGCAGGTGCTGGACGACGGCACGATGCGGCTCTGGTACACGGCGTTCGACGGCTCGCGGTACCGCATCGGGCTCGCCGAGTCGACCGACGGCGTGAGCTTCACGCGCATCCCCGGCACCCAGTACGAGTGGGTGTTCGACGCGGGCGCTCCTGGCGATTGGAACGACACGGGGGTCAGCGCGCCCTACGTGGTGCGGGACGGCGACGTCGATCGCATGTGGTTCGCCGGCAACGGGGGTACCTCCTGGCAGCTCGGCTATGCCGAACGTTCGGGCGATGACGCCGAGTGGGAGGGCGCCACCACCGTCGAGGGAACGGCGCGCCCGGTCCTCGCGGCCGCGCTCGGCGGCTTCGGCATCGGCGGCGTAACCCGCCCGGTCGTCGTGCCGGACGCGGTAGGCGGCTGGACCGTCTGGTACACGGGTCTCGACGGAGGGGGCCTCGACGGCGATCCCGCCCAGGGCCGCGTCGGCCGCGCGGTGGGGCGCGAACCCGACCGCCTCTACCGCGATCTGCGCCTCCCGTCCGACGCCGACACATGGTCGTTCACCTCGGTGCCCGCCCGCGTCGGTGAGACCTTGAGCCTCGATCTGACGGTCGACGGCGTGTCGGTCGCGGGCGGAGGCTGCTCGGCGATCGCGGAGGATCCGGATCGCGGCTTCCTCTACGTCGGCTGCAAGCTGGTCCCCTATGTCTACGTGGTCGACATCCGCGACGACAGCGTCGGCGACTTCCAGGATCTGAACTACCTCGACGTCGAGAGCGTGCTCCTGGTCGAGACCAGCACCGGCAGCCAGTCGGGGATGCGCTCGCTCGTCGTCGACCCTGTGCGCGGCTGGTTGTGGGGCGTCGCGGACACCCCCGAGGCCATCTACGCGATCGATCTCTCCGCCGTGGTGGACGACGCCGACGCGGAGATCGTGCGCGAGCAGGTCGTCGCGATGCTGCCGCTGCCTCGCGCCGCCGAGCGGGACGAGGGCGCCTCCACCGAGTCGAACGTCGGGCCCGCCCAGCTCGCCTTCCATCCGGACGGGCGGCACCTCCTCGTGACGAACTTCAACGGGAACAGCGTGTCCGCCTACGATCTTGGCGTCGGGGTCGTCGCGACCCTCGTGGCGCAGACCGACGCGGTGGGAGAGAACCCCTACGCCATCCGGATCTCGCCCGACGGCACGTTCGCGGCGGTGGCCAACTACGCGGGTGAGGTGAACGGGGCGCGTGTCTCCTCGACCATCGCGCTGCTCGACACCGACCCGGCGAGCCCCACCTTCCTCCAGGTCAAGACCTGGCTGGTGAACCAGTGAACGCTCGCCCCTCCGGCCGTCGTCCCGCCCTCCTCGTGCTCCTCGGCCTCGTCGGCTGCTCCGAGCCGCTGGACGCGATCCCCATCCACTTCGACGGGCCGATCGCCGCCGCCGTGCTCCCCGCGGACGCCGGCCCGTGGGAGGTCCCGGCGGGCTTCGTGGCGAACAGCCGCAGCGGCACCATCGTGCCGCTCGATCTGAAGATGGGCCGGCTCCTCACCGACGACGCGACCGCCTCCTTCCTGCGCAGCGCCGCGATCACCACGGGAGAAGCCCGCCTGCTCTCCGACGTGGCGGTGGTGCCCGGCGCCGACGGATCCGTCACGGTCTGGGCGGTCGACACCGCGTTCGCGCAGCTCCTTCGTGTGCCCTACGTGCTCTCGTTGGACGAGGACGGCTTCCCCGTGGAGCCGGAGCCCACGGCCTCCGAGCCGGTGTTCGTCGACGCTGAC
Source organism: Pseudomonadota bacterium (assembly GCA_030685065.1). Classification (GTDB taxonomy): domain Bacteria; phylum Myxococcota_A; class UBA796; order UBA796; family SXON01; genus CAJBVW01. Next base: position 81,037 of record JAUXQH010000024.1, read on the forward strand.
GGCAGCGGCGACGCCCCCACGCTCTCGAACATCGAGCTGCGCGCCGGCTTCACGACGACCGAGGACTGGAGCATCGAGTACGACGGCACCAATTGGTGGGCGAAGGGCAGCCGCAGCGGCGTGCAGAACAAGGAGCCCGTCGTGGGCGTGCGCTACCGCAGCGACAACCGCGAGGTCGAGTTCGACCTGGACGGCAGTGCCACCCTCGGTGACCGCTTCGAGTTCTCCACCCTCACGGGCATCCGCGAGTACACGTTCGACGGCGCGCTCCCCACCGCGGTCCTCGCGCAGGGCGGCCGGTTGTACGTGTCCGTCGCCTCGGATCCGGGCCGCGTCGTCGTCTACGACGGGGTGACCGGCGAGCTGATCGGCTCCCTCGAGCTCGGCTCCCACGCGCTCGGCCTCGGCTCGCAGCCCGCGCGGATGAGCGCGGCACCGGACGGGCGCCTCTTCATCGCGGACGCCGCGCTCCCCCAGGTGTGGGTGGTCCGCTTCGACCAGGATCTCGATCCGGCCACGGTCCCGATCGAGGTCGTCCCCGTCGCCGCACCCGCGATCGACGTGGCGTGGCAGGGTGGGTACGACCGCTTCGACGAGCCGTTCGACCACCTCTTCGTCGCGCCTGTCGCCGAGCTGCGGGTGGACGTGTGGGATCTCACCGCCGGCGCATGGGTCGATCCGAACCCGCTCACCCAGGAGACCGAGGGCGTGTTCCTCGGGGCGCCGATCACCGGGCTCGGGGCGAGCGTGGGAAATGTGTCGCTCCCACGGGAGACCACGTTCGGCGCGATGCCGAGCGTGCCGACGGTCGCGGTCGCCACCGCGGACGGCTTCGTCTACATGCTCGAGGCCTCGAGCGGCTGCGCGGTGTTCGACGCCGCCGGCGCCTTCGGTGAGAACACCGCCACGGACGACAGCGGCAACCAGACCATCTCCCTCGAAGACCAGGGCGACGACTCCGACTCCGAGCTCTGGTACGACGACGCCACCGGCTACCAGGTCGTGGCCGCGACGTGCGGCGGCGTGGCCCGCAGCGAGACCTGGTACGTGCAATACGACAGCGCGACGCTCTCCTGGGAGGTCGAGGGCACCCTCTCCGGCGTGCAGACGGCGCGCGCGTTCGACGGCGAGCGCTACGTCTCCGACACCGGCGCCGTCTCGTTCACCATCGGCTCGGGCCCCCTCGCGGCCACCCAGGGTGACCGCTTCGAGTTCCGGGTCGACGACGGCCTGCGCGTGTTCCGCGGCAGCGACGAGAACGAGGACAACGAGGTCGTCGCGTGGGAGTTCCCGGGCCGGCCCGTCGGCTTCGAGACCCTCTCCGGCCCGACCGGCGGCGGTTGGGACCCCGTGGATCGTCGCCAGTTCATGCTGCTCCCCGTGGTCAACACGGACATCGCGGCACGCCTGCACCTCGACTCCGGAAAGGCCGAGGTCCTCTGGGATTAGGCGTCGATCAGGCGGGCGCGCAGCGGAGAGCCGGTACGATGGTCCAGTCGAACGAGCCGCTGACCTTCGCGCGGGAGCTCGAAGCCTCGTGTCACCAGTACCTGCCGATCGCGGCGGGGGCGTCGGTGATCGCCTGGCTCCCCTACGTCTGGCTCGACGCCCAGGTTCACCCCGAGCTGCCGGTGTTGCCGTGGATTCGCGCCGGCTTCACCCTCGTAGCCGTGATCGTCCTGCTCTGCTGGCGCTTCACCACCGTGTCGCGCCGCCTGCTCGTGGCGGTCCAGGCCGGCTACCTCCTGCTGGCCACGGGCGTCGTGACCGGCCTCGTGGGCGCCGATCCGATCTACATCGGCGGCTACTGCATGGTCCTGTGCCTCGCGCCGGTGCCGCCGCTTCCCCGCGCGTGGACCTGGGGGCTCCTGGTCGGTTCCTTGCTGCTGTTCGCGGCGTTCGGAAGCAACGTGTCCTTTCCCGCCGGCCGGGGCGCGTACTCGCGCAACGACCTGCAAACCGGCGCGCTGCTGTCCTTCCTCTTCGTGTTCCTCATCGATCGCATGCGCCGTCGCAGCTGGGAGCAGGCGGTCGAGATCGGGCGGCAGAAGCAGCTCATCGAAGCCGACCACGCCCACATCGACCGGCTGCTCCACAACATTCTTCCGCCCACGATCGCCGCCGAGCTCAAATTGCGCGGCGTGGTCGAGCCCCAGCTCCACCCTGACGCGACCGTGGTGTTCACCGACTTCGCGGGCTTCACGGGGCTCGCCGAGCGGATGCCGCCGAGCGATCTCGTGGCGCTGCTCCACCGCTGCTTCAGCGCCTTCGACCGGGTGATGGAGCGGCATGGGCTCGAGAAGCTGAAGACCATCGGTGACGCCTACATGTTCGCGTCGGGACTGCCCCAACCCTCACCGGGCCACGCGGTCACCGCGGTGCGGGCGGCGATCGAGATCCGCGACTGGATGGACGCGCTCGCGCTCGAGCGCACCGCCGCCGGGCTCCCCACCTGGCAGGTTCGCATCGGCGTGCACACCGGGCCGCTCGTCGCCGGCGTCGTGGGCGAGAAGAAGTTCGTCTACGACGTGTGGGGCGACACGGTGAACGTCGCGAGCCGGATGGAGTCGTCGGGGGCGCCCGGAGAGGTCAACGTCTCGGCCACGACCGCGAGCCGTGTCGAGGCGTGTTTCACGCTCGAGCCACGCGGCCAGGTATTGGCGAAGAACAAGGGCATGATGGAGATGTTCTTCGTGCGCGGTGCGCTCGCCGCGGGTCCTCCCGAAGCCTGATCGCCCTACGCCACCGCCATCACCGCGGCCCGTTGCTCCCGCAGCTTCCGGGCCTCGTCCACGCGGCCCAGCGCCTCCTCGACCACCGCGGCGTGCTCGAGCGTGCGGAGGAGCCCCCGAAGGTCCTGGATGCGCACCTGCAGGCGCAGCGCCTGGCGGTAGGTCGCGCGCGCTTCGGTGAGGCGGCCCGCCGCGGCCGCGACGTCCCCGAGCAGGCGCACGCAGGCCGCGTTCGCCGGGGCCTCGCCGAGGGTGGCGTAGAGGGTGGCGGCCTGGCGCGCGGCGACCGCGGCGCTCTCGTGGTCCCCGCGGCGCAGCAGGAGATCGGCGCGGCGGCGGGCGACGTTGGCGCGCAACAGCGGCTGGTCGTTCGCGAGTACGCCCAACGCCTGCAGCAGGCGCTCGGCGCGGCCGTACTCGCCCCGCGCGATCGCGAGCGTCGCCTCGCCCAGCCGTAGGTTCGCGCGCTCGCGCGCGGCGCCGCTTGCCCGATCGACGGTCGCGGCCACTTGTTCGTGGAGGGTCCCGGCGGTCACCCACTCCCCGGCGCCCACCGCCAGGTCCGCGGCGCCCCGGAGCGTGGCGGCGATGCCGATGGCGTCATCCTCCATCCGGTAGAGCTGGCGCGCCTGCCGGTAGTGGGACTCGGCCTGCACGAGCTGGCCGCGCGCGGCGAGGCGATCCGCGGCCCGACGGTGGAGCGTGGCGGCGCGGTTGGGATCACGGGCGCGGCGGAAGAGGGCGCTCGCGTCGGCATAGCGGCCCAGGGCGTCCTCGACCTCGCCCGCCGCGAGGAGCGCGTCCCCATCGGCCCAGAGGAGGGTGGCGACATCGGCGGGGGCGCCGCCCTCGCGCAGGCGATCGGCGACCAGGGCCCGCGCCACCTGCACCTGCCCGGCGGCCGCGGCGAGGCGAGCGGCGGCGGCGAGGCAACGGCAGGCGTCCGCCGCGCTCGGGACCATGCGCGCGAGGCGTCGCAAGAGGAGGAGGTCTCGCGTGTCGGGGAGCACGGGCGGATGGGCGCCGCGCGCCAAGGACAACAGGCTCTCGAGGGCGGGGAGGGCCATGGCCGCGGCGTCGGCGTCCGCGAGGGGCGTGAGGCGGGCCGCGATCCCGCGCCGCAGCACGACCCGATCGGCGTCCGGCACGGTGGCGACCGCGGGAGGCGAGCCGCCCAGCCCCGCGAAGCCGACCGGGAAGCCCACGGGGAAGGCCGCGAGCAGCGCGCCGACCGCGCCGAGGCGCGCGAGCGCGTCGTCCACCGGGAGCGAGAGGGCCGCCGAGAGGCGCGCGAGGAGGGGATTGCCATCGAACGACGCGGGGTCGGCGTCGGGCGCGAGCGCGGCGAGGAGCGCGGGCGGGAGGCCGCCGAGCACGAGCGAGCCGGGCGGCGGCGACTCTACGATGAGGACGAGCCGGGCGTCGGCCGCGGCGGCCACCGCGCGGTGGAGCGGCTCGAGGACGGCGTCGTTGCCGATGTCGTCCGCCACCAGGTCGAGCGGCCCGTGCGCGCGCATCGCGTCGAGCAGCGCCCCCTCGTCTCCGACGGGGCGGATCCCGACGGCCTCTCCGAGGGCGCGCACAGCGTCTGCCGGGTCCTCGCAGCCGAGCAGGGAGACGGCCACGAGCGCGCGCCCCGAGCCCGCCACGATGGCCCCCGCCAGCGAGGTCTTGCCGATGCCGGGCGCCCCCCCGATGGTCAACACACCCTCGCGTTCCAGCCGCGCCCGCCCCTCCGCGATCTCCGTCGCGCGGCCGGGAAGGTCGGGGCGGAGCGGCAGCCAGGACGGGATCATCGCCGCTTCTGAACGGCCGACTTGAGCTGCCCACACCCGGCGTCGATGTCGATCCCGCGCCGCACGCGCACGGTGGCCGGCACGCCGTAGCGCTCGAGGATCTCCACGAAGCGCGAGGCGTCGGGGAGCGCGGTGGGAGCGCCGTCGTAGCGGGTGGTGGGGTTGAGCGGGATGAGGTTCACGTGGCACGGGAGGCCCTTGAGCAGCCGGCCGAGCCGCTCGGCTTCCTCGGGCTGGTCGTTCTTCCCGGCGATGAGCGCCCACTCGAAGGTGATGCGCCGGCCCGTCTTGTCCACGTAGAAACGGCAGGCGTCGAGCAGCTCCGCGATGGGCCACCGATCGTTGATCGGCAGCAGCGCGCTCCGCTCGGCGTCCGTCGCGGCGTGCAGGCTGATCGCCAGGGTGACCTGCAGGCCCTCCTCCGCGAACTGCCGGATCCGCGGCGCGAGGCCGACCGTGCTCACCGTGATGTGGCGGGCGCCGATCCCGAGCTCGCGGTTGAGGCGACGGATGGCCTCGAGCACCGCGTCGTAATTGTGGAACGGCTCGCCCATCCCCATGAGCACGACGTTCGAGAGCCGCTCTCCCTTCTGCTGGAGCTCGCGCGCGTAGAGCGCAGCCTGCTCGAAGATCTCGGTGGACGTGAGGTGGCGCGCGAACCCCATCTGGCCGGTCGCGCAGAACACGCAGCCCATGGCGCAGCCTGCCTGCGAGGAGATGCACGCGGTGCGCCGGCCGTCGTCATAGGCCATGAGCACGGCCTCGACGAGCTGGGCGTCGTGCAGGCGATAGAGGCGCTTGACGGTGCCGTCCTTGCTGCGCTGCTCGGACTCCACGACGAGAGCGCCGAGCGTGAAGCTGGCCTCCAACGTCTCGCGGAGGTGCTTGGGGAGGTCGGTCATCTCCTGGAAGCTCGCCGCACCCCGCTCGTAGAGCCACGACCGGATCTGCTTCGCCCGGTAGCCGCGGTGGCCCAGCGCGGTGAGCCGAGCGGAGAGCTCCGACTCCGATAGCGCGTAGAGATCCTCCATCGCGGGTGCCTCGAACGCGCGCTTTAACGCTCCTCGCGCGATACGCAGGCGCCCCCCAGAGGATCCCCAAATGAGCATCTCCCGCATCGGCGTCGTGGGCGCCGGCCAGATGGGCAACGGCATCGCGCAGGTGGCCGCGGCCGCCGGTTTTCCCGTCACCTGCACGGACATCTCCGACGCGGCGCTCGCGCGCGGCAAGAAGACCATCGCCGATTCGCTCGGGCGCCTGGTCAAGAAGGAGAAGCTCACCGCCGAGGCCGCGGAGGCCCTGCTCGCGCGCATCACGTGGAGCACGGATCTCGCGGCGCACGGGGACGCCGACCTCATCGTCGAGGCCGCCACCGAGAACGTGCAGCTCAAGTTCAAGATCTTCGAGGAGCTCACGCGCGTAGCGAAGCCCGGCGCCATCCTCGCGAGCAACACCTCGTCGATCAGCATCACCGCGATCGCGGCGCGCACGGATCGCCCCGATCGGGTCATCGGCATGCACTTCATGAACCCCGTGCCGCTGATGACGCTGGTCGAGATCATCCGCGGGCTCGCCACCACGGACGCAGTGTACGAGGACGTGAAGGCGGCAGCCGAGAAGATGGGCAAGACGACGGTGCTCGGCCGTGACATGCCCGGCTTCATCGTGAACCGCGTGCTCATGCCCTACATCAACGAGGCCGTCTACGCCCTCTACGAGGGCATCGGCAGCGTCGAGGACATCGACACCGCCATGAAGCTCGGCACGAACGTGCCGATGGGCCCGCTCACCCTCGCCGACTTCATCGGGCTCGACACGTGCCTCGCCATCCTCGAGGTCCTTCAGGACGGGATGGGGGACAGCAAGTACCGCCCGTGCCCGCTCCTCCGGAAGTATGTCGAGGCCGGCTGGCTCGGCCGCAAGACCGGCCGTGGCTTCTACAACTACGCGCAGCAGGCCAAGTGATGCAGGACCAGGTCTCGGACGCCCCCGTCCGCTTCGAGCGGCTCGGGCACGTCGCGGTCATCACCATCGATCGGCCCAAGGCGCTCAACGCGCTCGACGCGGCCACGCTGCGCGCGCTCGACGCGGTGCTGGAGCAGGTGGGGGACGCGCGGGCGGTCGTGCTCACCGGGGGCGGAGAGAAGGCCTTCGTGGCCGGAGCGGACATCGCGGCGATGTCGGCGCTCACCCCGGTCGAGGCCGCGTACTTCGCGACGCTCGGCCAGCGCGTGTTCGACAAGCTCGAGGGCCTCCCCATGCCCGTCATCGCGGCGGTCAACGGCTTCGCGCTCGGCGGTGGGTGTGAGCTCGCCCTCGCGTGTGACCTGGTGCTCGCCGCGCCCAACGCGGTGTTCGGCCAGCCCGAGGTGAAGCTCGGCGTCATCCCCGGCTTCGGGGGCACCCAGCGCCTCGTGCGCCGCGTCGGCTCGATGCGCGCGCGGGAGCTCGTGTTCACGGGCCGCAACGTCAAGGCCGAGGAGGCCGTCGCCATCGGCCTCGCGCTCAAGGTCGTCACCGAGGGCACGGTCAAGGACGCGGCGCTCGCGATGGCCAACCAGATCGCGGCCCAGGGGCCCGTGGCGGTGCGCCTCGCCAAGCGCGCGATCCTCGACGGTGACGGCGCCGACCTTCGCGTCGGCCTCGCGGGAGAGCGGACGCTCTTCGCGCTGTGCTTCGCGACGGCCGACCAGAAAGAGGGGATGGCCGCGTTCCTCGGCAAGCGGGCGCCGGGGTTCACGGGGGCTTGAGCCGGGCGCTCCTCCTCTTCCTCGCCTGCGCCGCGCCCAGCGTCGCGGATCGGTATGCCAGCGCCCTGGCCGCCCCCGACTTCGACTCAGCCTGGGCGCTGTGCGCGGAGTCGGGGTCCGCACGGGCGGATTGTGAGCAGGCCGTCGTCACCCGGCACGCGCGGTTCGACCGCTGCGGAGACATCGCCGCGGGTGTGTGGCGCGAGGAGTGCCAGTTTGCCCACGCGGAGCACCTCACCCGCGCGGGGGACAGGCCGGCCGCGCTGCGTGCGTGCCATGCGAGCACCTTCTCGGTGAATTGCGAGCAGCACGTGCTCGACGGCCTCGCGATGAGCCTCCGCGAGTCGTCGGCCGCCGACGTCGCGAGCGCCCTCTCGATCCTCGCGCCGGACATGACGGGCGCGAACAGCGCGCTCGACTACTGGCGCTCGTGGCATCGCGTCCGCCTCGACGCAGGGCTTCGAGTGGCCTCCGAGGACTGTCCGGACAAGACGTGCCGCACGGCGGTGCGCGCGCAGGTGAGGCGCGAGGTCGTCGACCGGCTGGGCAGGACCGGCTGCGCGTCCGCCCCGCCCGCGATCGGCTCGACGTCCGAGGAGGTGACCCGCTGGATCGAGCGCGTGTGGCGCGAGCGGTGCTGCGCGAGCCCTTCGGGAGGCCCCCCCGGCGCGCCTTCCGGCACACAAGGTGCGGCGTGTGGCCCCGCTGGCGTTGAATCGGCCGGCCGGGCGGAATAGGGGGCGGACCCGACGGAGCGCCCATGTTCGACCTGCCCGACGACATCCAGGAGATCCAGGGCCTCGCCCGGGACTTCGCACGCAAGGAGATCCTGCCCGGCGCCGCCGCGCGGGATCACGGCCACATCTTCCCGAAGGAGCAGGTCCGACAGCTCGCCGAGATGGGTTTTCTCGGCATGTTCGTGCCCGAACAGTACGGCGGCGCGGGCCTCTCCACGTTGGCCTACGTCGTGGCGCTCGAGGAGATCTGCTACGCGGACGCCTCGGTCGGCGTGACCATGTCGGTCAACAACTCGCTCGCCTGCTGGCCGATCCTCGCTTTCGGCACCGAGGCCCAGAAGCAGAAGTACCTGCCCGACCTCGCGAGCGGCCGCAAGCTCGGCTGCTACGCCCTCACCGAGCCGGACGCCGGGAGCGACGCGGGCGCCCAGCGCACCAAGGCCACGCCCCAGCCGGGCGGCGGCTGGGCGCTCGACGGCAACAAGATCTGGATCACCAACGCGCCCTACGCGCAGGTGGCCATCGTCTACGCGAACCTCGCCCCGGAGGAGCGCCACCGCGGCGTGTGCGCGTTCATCGCCGAGTCCGATTGGAGCGGCTTCAAGGTCGGCAAGCCCGAGGACAAGCTCGGCATCACGTCCAGCGCGACGTCTGAGCTCTCGTTCGAGGACATGCGGGTCCCGGCCGAGAACCTCCTCGGGGAGGAGCGCCAGGGCTTCAAGATCGCGATGGCCACGCTGGACGGCGGGCGCATCGGCATCGCCGCCCAGTCGCTCGGCATCGCCCAGCGCGCGTTCGACCTCGCGGTCGCTCACGCGAAGTCGCGCATCGCGTTCGGAAAGCCCATCGGCGCGAACCAGGCCATCCAGTGGATGATCGCGGACATGGCGACCCGCATCGAGTCCGCGCGCCTGCTCACCTGGCGGGCGGCCGTCTACAAGGACGGAGCGGACAAGGCCCGCGCGAGCCACATGTGCTCCATGGCCAAGCTCGCCGCCTCGGAGACCGCCAATTTCTGCGCCGACCGCTCGCTGCAGATCCACGGCGGCTACGGATTCAGCAAGGAATACGAGGTGGAACGCCTGTTCCGTGACGCGCGCATCACGACCCTGTACGAGGGCACCAGCGAGATCCAGCGCATCGTCATCTCCCGCGCGTACCTGGGCTGATTCGTGTCCAAGCCTCCTCCCGTCGAACCTGCCCCGCTCGAAGCAGAGGGATCCTCCACCGAGCGGATCCGCGTGCTCGTGGCCAAGCCCGGGCTCGACGGGCACGATCGCGGCGCGAAGGTGGTGGCCCGCGGCCTGCGGGACGCGGGGTTCGAGGTCATCTACACCGGGCTCCACCGCACGCCCGCCCAGATCGTGCGCGCCGCGGTCGACGAGGATGTCCACGTCGTCGGCCTCTCCGTGCTGTCGGGCGCGCACGACGCGCTCCTCCCGGCGGTGGTGGAGGGCCTTCGTGCATCCGGACGCGACGATGTCCTGGTGATCGCCGGCGGCATCATTCCGGCTGCCGACGCTGAGCGGCTCAAGGCGCAGGGTGTCTCAGCGGTGTTCCCGCCCGGCACTCCCATCGACAGCATCGTTGGCTTCGTTCGCGCGAACGTGAAGCCGCGCTGGTGATGCATGGCTGACGTTGATCGACATCCCCCGATCTCCTATCTTTCCCGCGTGGACGGGGGGATGGTGGGGCACGGTGACAACGGCGGGGAGGTGCTGCTGCCCGCGCTCATCACGCGGACGTCCTCGGAGCTCCTCGGGCGCCGGCCGCTCCCCCGCGTCTTGCGCGAGCGGCCGATCCTCTTCGTGCTCGGCCCCGCCGGCTCCGGAAAAACCACGGTCGCGCGTCGCCTCCTCGCGGACACTCCGGGCGCCCTCGAGGTCGCCTTCCGGCCCGCCGTCGTCGCCGCCGCCCGCAACCACGTGTGGGAGCCCCAGCTCCGCGAGGCGCCGGCGCTGTTCCTGGACGACGTGGACTGCCTGCACAACCGCTTCGGCGTGCAGGGGCTCCTCGGCTCGCTCCTGCGCGAGCGCGCCCTGAAGGGCCGGCGCACCGTGCTGTGCCAAGGCGGAGGGTACGACACCTCCGTCACGCTCCTCTACGTCGGGGTGCCGCTGGCGCTCCGCGCGACCGTGCTCCTGCGCTTCCCCGTCGGGGGCGGGCGCCGCCAGCACGTCAAGGCGCGATGCCTCACGCGGGAACTCCCGTTTCCCGCCGCGCGCGGCGCCGTGACGATGGAGCCGTGGTCCTACGCGCTCGTCGAAGCCGAGCTGGACGAGCTCGCGGCGGCTGCGGCGCCCCAGCCCTAGTCAGGTTCAGCGCGGGTCAGGTTCAGTCCGGGTCGATGTAGCCGAGCGATTGGAGCGCCTGGATCTGCGCGCTCCCCGGCGCGGCGAGCTGCTCCTCCACGCTCGGAACGTCGAGGAGGGTCCCCGCCGCGGCCTCGAAGCGAAGGTCGCCGATGGCGAGGCTCCCCTCCACGAGCGGGGAGTTGCCGCTGCCAGCGAGGATGGTGCCGGGGGGGCAGGCCTCCTCGCAGCTCACGTAGAGCTGGTGGCCCGCAGCCCGAGGGCCCGGAAGGAACCGCACCGAGAGCTTGTCGGGGCTCACGACGATCCGGCCCACGTCGGCGATGGAGACGGCCGCGAGCTCTCCCCACTCGAGGTTCGCGCGGGAGCTGCGCTCGGCCTCCGGATCGATGATGCCGGCGGCGGCGATGGGCGCGTCGAACCGCAGCTCGATCGGGCGGCGCGGGCCCTCGACGCGCAGCCGCCAGCCGGGACGAACGGCCCAGCCCGAGGCCTCCGCCATCGCGCGCCGAAGGTCGTGGAGGCGCTCCGGCGCCACGGTGGCGGCGAGGTCGGCCTGTTCGCCGCGATCCGCCTCGAGGTCGTACACCTCCTCCTGGCCCGAGCCGGTGTGCAGGATGTACTTCCACCCCTGCGACACGACGGCCCAGCGCTCTTTTCCGAACATCAGGTGCCCGAGCATGAGCGGGCGCGCGGTGAGCTCGGCGGTGAGCGTGTCGCGCTCGGCCGCGCGCGTCGGGTCGACGTAGGCCGCGAGCGAGCGACCGTCGGACTCCACGGGGGGGAGGCCCACGAGATCGAGGAGGGTCGGCACGAGATCGATGAGTCCCACCGGGGCTCTCACGCGGGTGCCACCGGACTGCCCGCCGGGCGCGCGGATCCAGAGCGCGACCCGCACCAGCTCCTCGTAGAGGGTGTGGTTGTGCTCGAAGCCGCCGTGCTCGAAGAACTCTTCGCCATGGTCGGAGTGCACGGCCGTGACGGTGCGCCCCGGGAGCGCGTCGAGCTCGGTGAAGAAGCGCCCGAGCACGGCGCTCGTGTAGGCGACCTCGCCGTCATAAGCCGCCCGGATCCAGCGCTTGTGATCGTCCGCGAACCAGGGCGCCTCGAGGAGGCGGTACACCTGCCAGCGCTCGAACGCGTCGGGGAGGCGCGCGGGCCGGGCCCCGGTCTGGAAGCGTGCGCCGTAGGGCGAGGGCGCGTCGTAGAACGTGTGGGGGTCCATCAGGTGGAGGAAGAGGAACGTGTCCTCCTCCGCGTGGGCTCGCTGCCAGGTGAGGGCGCGCTCGATCTCGACCTCGGCCTTGGCGCCGTTCTCGTAGTGCCAGTCCTCGAACCCGGAGGTGAAGCCGAAGCGCGGCACGAGGTGAACGTTGGCGACGACCCCGGCGGTGCGGAAGCCCTGGGCGGCGAACGCCTCGGCCACGGTGGGCGCGGAGGCGGCGGCGAGGGGGTAGCGCCCGGTGAGCGCGGTGCGGAACGAGGGGCGGGTGCGGGGGGCCGGTGCCCACGCCGCGTCGAACACGACCGCCTGCGCGGCCCACGCGTCGAGCTCCGGCGAGGTGTCGCGGCCGTACCCGTACAGCCCGAGGGCGTCCTGCCGGAGCGTGTCGATGCCGACCACCACGACGTGACGCGGCGTCCGACCGGTGCGGGTCGTGAGCGTCGGGGCGGTCACCACCGCGTTGGCCGCCCCGTCCGTGGCCGCGCGCCAGGTGAGCTCCACCCGCTTGCCCGCCCACTTCCCGAGCGTGATCTGCTGGTCCTGGGGGGCGCCCCCCGCGGAGACCGAGGCGCTGCCGAGCTCCTCCCCGTCGATGGACCAGCTCACGGTGGCCCCGCCGGCCTGGTGTCCGGGGAGCAGCGGGGGGAGGGCCACCAGGCCGAACCCGAGCATGGGCTCCGCCGGCAGGTCGATCGGAAACGTGATCTCGGCGCCCGGCGGCAGCTGCACGCCGGTGCGGGTGATGCCCCCGACGGTCACCTCGGTGTGCACGAACTCGGCCGCGCTCCCGACGCCCGACCAGCGCCGCTTCGCCGTCTCGGCCGCGAGCTCCGCCACCTTCAAACGCGGCGGGGTGGTCCAACGCTCGGGGTGCTCGAGGGAGAGCAGCAGGACCGTGTTGTCCTCGATGAACCAGCCCCCGCCGCGCAGATCCTCCGGCTCGTTCACGAAGGGGATCTCGGCCTCGGCGCGGTACAGGCGGGCGCCCATGGGCGCATAGTTGGGCCGGGGCATGTCCGTGAGGAAGGGCAGGGGATGCTGGAACACGTGCAGCCGCCCGACCACGCGCCCCGAGTCGGTCCACGGGCCGGCGAGCGGGAAGGTGCCCGTCAGCTCCCCGGGCACGCCGCCGACCGCGGCGGCCGATCCAGGCGCCGGCAGCACGATCCGGGCGGACGCCAGCGCGTCGAGCCCGCGCCACGCCAGGGTGCCAGCCCCCTCGCCGAGGCCGAGCGCGGGGAGGTCCTGGGGCGGAGGGACGGAGCCCGGCGAGGGCGCGCGGCTACAAGAAAACGTGGTGATCGCGAGGAGGCCGAGCGCGAGCATCGAGGGAGCGTGCCTGCTGCGGAAACTTCTCAAGCGACTCCGCCTCCTCGGCCCGGGTCTAACGCGGTCGGGGTGGTTGATCTGCCGCACCCGGGGCGGCCGCACCCGGGAAGGTGAGCCCCAGCCGTGAGCCCCGGCCTCCCGTCGGTTAGTCCGCTCCTCCTTCCGGAGCCGCCGTGCACACCCCCGACGAGTCCCTCGCAATCACCCTCGCGACCTTCCTTTTCCTCGTGCGCCGCGCGGGACACGCGCTGAAGGATCCCGCCGTCGAGTCCGCGTGCGCCGCCTTCACGGTGGCGTCCGGAGCGGGCGGCGCCCCGGTCGAGACGCTGGGCAAGGCCCTCGTCGACGCGGTGCGGGTCCACCTCACCGGCGCGCGCGTCGAGGACGTCGTGACCGCGCTCGGCGCTCTACTTGGCGGGGATCACGTGTTCACCGACCTTGGCGAGGCCCCCGAGCGCGAATCCCGAACCGCCGCGATCCGCCGTGCTCACTTCGGCAATCCGCTCCCCTGGCTCGCCGTCATCATCGACCGCCAGCCCGACGGCGAGGTCGGCCGCCACTGGGTGATGGTCGAGGCCTTCGACGACGCCGCGCGGGTCATGGACCCGAACCCGTGGGACGACAAGGACGAGGAGCGCTCCCTGCCCATCGGCGACTTCATGGTCCAATGGGAGCTCGCGGGCTGCCGGAGCGTCCGGGTCCACTGACCTCGGGAGCCCGGCGGCCGGAGCGCGACCCTGGCCTCCCCACGCGCTAAGCCGCCCGGATGCTCGCCTGGACGTCGGCCGGCGCGGTCCCTCGGCCGCGCACCCTGCAGCTCCGCCTCCACCGGAGCTACCCCGACCGTGTCGCGGCCGGCGCGCCGCCCCCCTCTCGGAGCCTCTCCACCGACGAGGTCGTCGCCAACCTGCGTTGGTTCACCGCCGCGAGCGCGCGCGGGCTCCCTGTCGACGCACTGGTGCTCTCGGGGGGCGGGGTACCGACGCGGTCGGACCTCCCCGAGCTGCTCGGCCTCGCCCGGAGCCTCGGCATCACGCGCGCGGTGCTCCACGCCGGCGTGGACGATCTGGGTGGCCCTCCAACGGGGGTGGATCGGTACGTGCTCCCCGTGCGCCTGGGCCCCGGCGGCGCCGATCCCGCCTCGCTGAGGGCGGCCTTCGCGGGGGCGCGCGCCGCGGGCGTCCCGGTAGACGCAAACGTGCCGCTCGCTCGCAACGCGCTGCCCTCCCTCGTCGAGGCCACCACGCTCGCGCGCGAGGGTGGCGCCGCCTCCGTCACGTTCACGTACCCGTTTCCCACCGGCTCGTTCCCGAGCGAAGCGGACCTCCCGCCTTCCGTTCCCGAAGCGGTGGCCGCGCTCGCCTCGGCGATCCCCCTCGTAGACGGCGCCCTGCCCGTCGCGATCAAGGGGTTGCCCGGCTGCTGGCTCGGGCCGCACGCGCGGCTCCTCCGGAAGAGCCGGAACCGCTGGTATGTCGACGCGGATCACCAGCTCGACGCCGCGCTGCTGTTCTTCCCGGGCGTGATCGCGTTCAGGAAGGCCGACGTGTGCCGGTTCTGCCGCCTCGACGGCGGGTGTGACGGCTCCCTCCCGGCGGGGTCGGGCCAGCCGGCGAACCCCCCGATCCGGCCCGTGGAGTGACCCCGGGCGTCGACTCGGGGGCCGCGCTGGTGGTCCGCGAGGGCGCGCTCGGTGACTTTGTCCTCACCCTGCCGGTCATCCGGGCGTTGACGACGATCGGGCCGGTCCACGTCGCCACCGCGCCGCGCTACGCCCCGCTCCTCCCGGAGGGAGCGACGTTGGTTTCGGCGGACTGGATGTGGCGCGGCGGGCCGCCGCCGATCCCGTACCGCCTCGCGGTGGCGTTCTCCGGTGGCGCGGCCGACGCCCTGCGGACCGCGGGCCTCCCAGAGGTGCGCTCGGTGTCCCCGCGTCCGCCGCCCGGCGTGCACGCGGTCGACCACTTCGCGTCCGTGCTCGCGGGCCTCGTGGCGGTCGATCGGACGCCTCGGGTTCGGGCACGGGGGGGGGGCCAGACGCCCGACCGCCCGATCGTCCTGGCCCCCGGCTCCGGCGGCGCGGACAAGCGCTGGCCGATCGAGCGGTGGCGTCGGGTGGCGGCTGCGATCGACACCCTCCTCGTCACGGAGGGGCACCCCGCGTCCCACGTGGTGTGGGTCCGGGGCCCGGTCGAGGCCGAGGAGGACTGGCCCGTCGACGCCGTGTGCCCTGATCTCGAGGGCCTCGTCGCGTTGGCCACGTCGTGTCGCACGTGGCTCGGCCCGGACGCGGGGCCGTCGCATCTCGCGGCTGCAGTCGGGGCGCGCGTCGGCGTCGTGTTCGGCGTCACCGATCCGGCCTGCTGGGCTCCGGTCGGCGCGCGGATCTGGCCCTGGGACATCGACCCTGTCGCGCTCGCATCCTGGGCAACTGCGTCATGCATTACGCACCGGGTTTGACACAACGCGGACGCTACAGGTGGCGGATCCCCCTCCGTGGATGCGATAAGAGGCCCCCCCTCTGGAGCCGGCCGTGTCCATCTTCGAGCAGCTCTCGTCCTACGATCACGAGCAGATCCTGTTCTGCCGCAACGATGACGTGGGCCTCCGCGCGATCATCGCGGTCCACAACACCACGCTCGGCCCCGCGCTCGGCGGCTGTCGCCTGTACGACTACGCGACCGAAGCCGACGCCGTCCGTGACGTGCTGCGGCTCTCCCGCGGCATGACCTACAAAGCGGCGGTGGCCGGCCTCGATCTCGGCGGCGGCAAGTCGGTCATCATCGGGGACCCCTCGATGAAGAGCGAGGCCATGTTCCGCGCCTTCGGCCGTCACGTGCAGTCGTTGAGCGGCCGCTACATCACGGCGGAGGACATGAACACCTCGGTCGAGGACATGGACAACATCCGTCGGGAGACCAAGTGGGTCACCGGCTCCGCGGCGGCGCACGGCGGCTCGGGCGATCCGTCGCCGGTCACCGCCTGGGGCTGCTACCACGGCATCCGCGCGTGCCTCGAGGTGATCTACGGATCTCCCGAGGTCGCGGGGCGCACCATCGCGATCCAGGGCGTCGGAAACGTAGGGTACTACCTCGCGAAGTACCTGCATGAGGGCGGCGCGTCGCTGCTCTACGCCGACATCAGCCAGAAGCGCCTCGCGCGCGTGGTCGAGGAGTTCGGCGGCACGGTCCTCGAGGGGGACGAATTCTACCGCGCAAACTGCGATGTGCTCGCCCCCTGCGCGATCGGCGGCATCATCAACACCCGCACCATCCCGATGATCAAGGCCCCGATCATCGCGGGCGGCGCCAACAACCAGCTCGATGACGAGACGCGTGACGGCGAGGCCCTCGCCGAGCGGGGCATCACCTACGCGCCCGACTACGTCATCAACGCGGGCGGGCTGATCAACGTGTGCGCCGAGCTGAAGAACCAGAGCCGCGAGAAGGCGATGGGGGACGCCGCGGCGATCTTCAACACGGTCAAGCGCATCATCAACAAGGCCAAGTCCGAGGGCACCACGACCATCCGCGCCGCCAACAAGGTGGCCGAGGAGCGGATCGAGGCGGTGGGTCGGCTCAAGCGCTTGTACGTCTGATGCTGGGCGCGGGTGCCTCTCCCGAGGCGCCCTTGCTCACCCTCGCGGACGCAGCTCCTTCCGCAGCTCCTTCCGCAGCTCCTTCCGGAGCACGAAGCGGAGCCCCGACCACACGTCGTCGATGGCACACACCTTGTTGTCCACCAGCCCTGTCGGCAGGTACAAGGTGCGCAACCGGTCCTCCACGATGTCGGTCGGGCGCTTCGAGGCCTTCTTCGGCCAGGCCAGCCAGAGGGCGCCGTCCGGCGTGAGGCCGGCACGTACGGCGGCGACCGCCGGGACCAGCTCGGCCTCCCAGCTTGCGAACACGATGGCCATGTCGCACGGGTCGGTCGGGGGCACGCGCACCACGCCCTCGGGCAGGGGGCCGAGCGTGGCCGCGAAGTCATCGGGGGCGCCGACGAGGCAGAGGCGGTGTCCCGGCCGGATGCCGAGCTTCTGCGGGAGCGGGGTGCCGGAGTAGCCTGCCGTGGAGGGCACGTTCACTCCCGGAGGTCGACATCCGCCTTGGGGCGGCCGCGGCCCTTCTCGATGCGCTCGGCGATGCGCTCGAGGGCGTCGCGCTCCTTGCGGCTGCTGGTCGGCACGTCGATCCACTCGTAGATGGAGCCGGTGAACTCGAGGTTGGCCGAGATGATGTCCTTCTCGACCTGCTCGTGGTTCCGCACCCGCACCAGGCCACGGCCGCTCTTGTCACCGACGTCAATCGTCATGCGGAAGCGCACCTTTTCGGGGATGCGCGTGCCGGAGTACACGTTGAAGATGTAGTCCGACGCGCCCACGATCCACTCGGTCGAGATGAAGCCCCGCTCCTTGTCGATGATGTCGAGGGGGTACAGGTCGCCGAAGACCTCGACCGTCGCGTCCCAGAGCGTGCTCTTGTTCGCGTCGAAGGTGGCCTCGACCGGGCGCTCCTCGTAGACCGGGAGCGCGTCCTCGGGGAAGGTGGGCGGGATGCAGCCCGAAAGGACGGCACCGGCGAGGACCAAGGCGGTCAACAGTGGGGAGGCGCGGAGCATCATGGCGCCGCGATCGTAGCACACGGATACGCTCGGGCGATCAGGTGAGAGGCGTGCGCATCGCCACCGTGTGTTCGGCCCATGGCTTCGGCCACGTCACGCGCCAGCTCGTCATCGCCGACGCCCTCGCGGCGAGGGGCGCGGAGCTCACGCTTTTCACGGCGGCGCCCCCCGCGTTGCTGGCGGACGTGCGCCACGCGATCGTGCCGTGGACAGCGGACGTCGGCATCGCCCAGCGGGACAGCTTGAGCGAGGACGTGCAGGGCACCCTCGATCGCCTCTCCACCGTGGCGAGCGACCACACAATCGACGCGTTGGCAGAGGCGTTGGCCGGCTACGACCGCGTGGTCGTGGACATCGCGCCCCCCGCGCTCGAGGCGGCGCGCCGCGCGGGTGTGCCGGCGCTCGCGGTTGGAAACTTCGATTGGGCATGGATCTACCGGCATTACCCGCCGCTCGTCGCCTGGGCGGATCGGTTCGCCGCCTGGCAAGCGCCTCACCCCGCGTTGTCGATCGCGCCGGGACCGGGCCTGTCGGGGTTCGCGTCGGTAGCGGAGCTCGGGGTGGTGGGCCGGCGCGCGCCCGCCGGTACGCGGCCCGCGCAAGACGGCATGGACGCCGGCGGTCGCACCGTGCTCGTCTGCTTCGGCGGCTTCGGGCTCGCCGGGATCGAAGCGTGGTTGCCGCGAATCGACGGGGTGACGTGGGTGCTCGCGCCCCCGATGGCCCGCGTCACCCGCGCCGATGTCCGCTGGGTCGACGACGTGCCGTTCCCCGCGCTGGTCGCCGGCGCGGACGCGCTCCTCACGAAGCCCGGCTACGGCATCTACGCCGAGGCCGCGCTCGCGGGCACGCCGATGGTCTGGGTGGATCGCGGCGCGTTTCCCGAGGCGCCCTGGCTCGAGGCGGCGATGTGGGCGCGGGGGGACGTGAAGGTCGAGGGGAGGGGGGCCTCGGCTGTGGAGGCGGCGCTCGGCCGGCTGTGGAGCCGCGCGAGGCCCCCGCCGACGAGGAGCGACGCCGCCGATCGGGTCGCGGAGCGGATCCTCGCGGAGCCCGAGGGCGGCGCGCGCAGGTGATAAGTCGTAAGGTCAGACCCCCTACGCGTGCGCCTCCGTCAGCCGCGTCGCGCGTTGGCCCTCCTTGAAGCCGGCGAGCGCATGCACCTCGACCGGAGAGCCCTCCGCCAGGTGCACCCCGACGGGCGCGCTCGCGCCGAGCACCTGCCACGGGTCCCCGAAGAGGACCCCGGCATCGAACTCCAGCCGCGGGCGCACGTCGCTCCACACGCGCCATCGGGGGTGATCCACCCGCATGGACAGCGGCATGCCGGACCAGTGTTTCCCGAAGTTCCACGGTCGGTTGAACAGGAAGTCCTCGAATCCACCTTCAGCTGGCAGGACGGGCTCGCCCACGGCCGTCCAGCCGAAACGATGGGTGCGCCCGCCGTACCGCAGCTCGTGGTCGTCGCCGGTTCGCTGGTAGGGCACCGAGAGGACCGGCTCGTTGGCGGCGAACCGGGAGAGCCCCGCGACCATGGGCCGGGGCACGAACTGGCGCACGGTGCGCACGCCGCGCCGCCGCCCGTCCCGCACGTAGAGGAGCAAGGAGAGCTCGGGCACCCGGCGCTGGCCGGGGACCCGCACCCCGAACACGCGGGGATCGACCAGATCGAGGGCCACGAGGCTCGCCAACGCCCGGCCCTCCCAGCGGTCCGGGACCATGTCGGGGAGCAGGTAGGGGCGGTAGTGCTCCTCGCCCACGGCCCACGTCTGGCAAAAGATGTTCGACCAACGGCCGGAAAGGAAAGGTGTCATACGCCAAGGATAGGCACGGCCAGCCGCGCGCGGGACAAGCCAGGATCGATGAAATAGAGGGGACGCCCTCCTTGGAGCGTTCGTGAACATCAGCGTCGTCGGCACCGGGTACGTTGGCCTCGTCGTGGGGACGTGCATGGCCGACCTCGGCCACAACGTCACGTGTGTCGACAACGATGCGGGCAAGGTCGCCGCGTTGCTGGCCGGCAAGAGCCCCATCTACGAGCCGGGGCTCGAGCAGCTTCTCGAGCGCAACGCGCGGGAGGGCCGGCTCTTCTTCACCCAGGATCTCGCGGCCGCGCTCAAGCACAGCCGCGTGGTGTTCGTGGCGGTGGGCACGCCCTCGGCGGCGGACGGCAGCGCCGACCTCTCCGGGATCTTCAACGTCGCCCGCGAGGTGGCGAAGAACGCCGAGGGGGACGTGATCCTCATCATCAAGAGCACCGTGCCCGTCGGCACCGCCGACAAGCTGCGCGAGGTGCTTTCCTCGGTGATGAACCACCGGTACGACGTGGTGTCGAACCCCGAGTTCCTCAAGGAGGGCGCCGCCATCGACGATTTTCTGCGGCCCGACCGCATCGTGGTCGGCGTGGGCTCGCCCGAGGCGAAGAAGGTCATGGAAGACCTGTACGCGCCCCTCGTCCGCAGCGGCAAGCCCCTCTTGTTCATGGACAACCGGTCGGCCGAGCTCTGCAAGTACGCCGCCAACGCCTTCCTCGCGACGCGCATCAGCTTCATCAACGAGATCGCGGCCCTGTGCAGCAGGGTCGGCGCGGACGTCGACATGGTGCGCCTCGGCGCCGGGAGCGACTCCCGCATCGGCGGCCGCTTCTTCTTCCCGGGCGCCGGCTACGGCGGCTCCTGCTTCCCGAAGGACGTGCGCGCCCTGGTGGAGACCGCGAAGGAAAACGGCATGGAGATGAAGGTCGTCACGGCGGTCGAGTCGGTGAACGAGCGGCAGAAGCACCTCCTGGCCGACATGGTGGTCGAGCGGTTCGGCAAGGACCTGTCCGGCCTGCGCTTCTGTCTCTGGGGGCTCGCCTTCAAGCCCGAGACCGACGACATGCGCGAGGCGCCCGCCCTCACCATCATCGAGCGCATCCTCGCCGCCGGCGGCGAGATCGTTGCCTACGATCCCGAGGCCATGGGCGAGGCGAAGCGCGTGATCAAGCACAAGATCACCTACGCCGACCGCGCGATGGAGGCCGCGAGGGACGCGGACGCCGTGCTGATCGTGACCGAGTGGAACGAGTTCCGAAGCCCCAACCTCGAGCAGCTCAAGGGCCTGATGAAGCGCCCCGTGGTGTTCGACGGCCGGAACCTGCTCAACGCCGCCGAGGCGCGGCGGTTGGGCTTCGAGTACCGGTCCATCGGGCGGCCGTAGCCGCGCCGGGGGCTCGGCGCTTCGGTGCAGCCATCGTGGCGGGGCCGGTTTCGGCGTGAGGGGCGCGCTTTTGGAGTGATCTTTGCGCTGAAAAGATCACACGCGCGGGGAGGCCTCCTGCCGCCCAGCTGCCCGAGTCAGAAGCTCCGGTACCACAGCACGATCTCCCGAGCGCCATCCTCGGTGACGACGCGGACCTCGAGCTCGTACACCGCGCTGTCGAGGTGGACCACCCGCGCCTCGCCGCTGACCGCTGCCCCGTGCCGGCCCGCCGGTACCAGGTCGGTGGAGAGGTCGAGGGTGCGTAGGACCTCGAACCGGCCGGCCTCGGCGTTCGCCGGATCGTTGGCCAGCAGCGCCGGCCCCACGACGGACACGCCCTCGCCGCTCATCGTCAGCGTGACCGGCACCTCAACCGCGTCGCCACACGTCGGGTCTTCGTCGATCCAGGTGTTGGACGTGTTCGGCCCGAAGCCGCCCACCACCTCGGTGATCTCGGTGGTGTCGTCGACGAGCGCGGGGCCCTCCCCACGGGTGATCGATACGTCCAGGGGCACGGTGGCGCCCGACAGGTCGACCGCGTGGATCTGCTGCGGCTCGATCCGGTCGAGGATCGCCGCGACGGTGAAGCCGAGGTCCAGCAGCTCGTCGTCGGGCACCTCCCGCACCTCGGCCTCGCAGTGGCTCTCGGTCAGCGTGTAGCAGCCGAGGAGAAGGACGAGGATCATGGGTTCACCTGCACGGGCGGAAAGTGGAGCGCCTCTTTGGACGTGCCGACCCAGGAGAGCGAGGCCTGCTCGAGATGGTCGCCCTCGAACCACGCGTCCACCTGGGCGCCAGCACTGCCACGCGGGGGGGCGGGGAGGGTGGCCACATCGCGGTCGACGGTGTGGGTGAACGCGACGCCGCCGACGCCCTCGGACGTGTCGCCCCACTCCTCGCTCCGTGCGAGCGCCTCTCCCTCGACCGCGATGCTCCCGTCAGCCGTCGTCAGCGCGAAGGTGATCGGAACCTCGACCACGTCCTCGCAGCTCAGGAACGTGAAGCTCTGCCCCACGTTCAGCCGGATGCCCGCGCGCCGGGTCTCCACGAGCGTGGTGTCCACGAACACGGCGGTCCCTTCACCCCGCTCGATGTCGAGCTCCGCGGAGAGCGGCGCGCCGGCGTCGTCGGAGGCGGGAAAGGTGCGGATGCCCTCGAGCCCCGCGAGCAGCTCCGCGACGGTGAAGTCGAGGTCCCCGAGCTCCGTCTCGCCGTCGGAGATGTCGATGCGCTCGGACTCGCAGGCCGATTCGGAAACGCAGCCGGGGAGGAGGATCACCAGGGGCAGGAGCATGCGAGAGAATAGCTCCGACCCAGACCTCGTCGCCCGCGTTTTCGACAAGTACTGTAGCGTTGCGCCGGCCCCGCCCGCCGCGCGGCGGGACGCGAGGGAGACCGCACGGATCCCGCCTGGGGCAACAAGCGGGCCGGGCGGATAGAGGGGCGGCCCGCTACGGACCGTCATGTCGCATCCCTCCGACCGCATCCGCAATTTCGCGATCATCGCCCACATCGACCATGGCAAGAGCACGCTCGCCGACCGGCTGCTCCAGACCACGGGCACGGTGCAGGCGCGCGAGATGCGTGCCCAGTACATGGACAAGATGGACATCGAGCGCGAGCGCGGCATCACCATCAAGGCGCAGACCGCGGCCATGAAGTGGACCGCGAAGGACGGCCAGGAGTACGTGCTCGATCTGATCGACACGCCGGGCCACGTCGACTTCGGGTACGAGGTGAGCCGCGCGCTCGCCGCCTGTGAGGGCGTGCTGCTCGTGATCGACGCGGTGCAAGGCATCGAAGCGCAGACGCTGGCCAACGTGTACCTCGCGATCGAGAACGATCTCGAGATCATCCCCGTGGTCAACAAGATCGACCTGCCCGGCGCCGACCCCGAGCGGGTGTTGCAGCAGCTCGAGGACAACGTGGGCGTCGACATCTCGAACGCGCAGTTCGTGTCCGCCAAGACCGGGGAGGGGATCCCGGATCTCCTCGAAGCCATCTGCAAGGCCATCCCGCCGCCCAAGGGCGACCGCGAGGCGCCGCTCCAGGCCCTGATCTTCGACTCGTGGTTCGATCCCTACGTCGGCGTCATCATCCTCGTGCGCGTGAAGCACGGCACGCTCCGCAAGGGCGAGAAGATCAAGTTCATGGCGACGCTCACCCCCTACGAGGTGCTGAAGGTCGGCGTATTTTCGCCCGAGGCCGTCGAGCGCCCCGAGCTCTCCGCGGGCGAGGTGGGGTACATCATCGCGAACGTGAAGACGTTGTCCGACGCCAAGGTCGGGGACACCGTCACGCACTTCCTCCGGCCGGCCGAGGCGCCGCTGCCGGGCTTCAAGGACGTGAAGCCGATGGTGTTCTCGGGCATCTTCCCGACGGACTCCGCCGCCTACGACGATCTGCGCACCTCCCTCGAGAAGCTCCGCCTGAACGACGTGTCGTTCAACTACGAGCCGGAGACCAGCGACGCCCTCGGCTTCGGCTTCCGCTGCGGCTTTCTCGGCCTCCTCCACATGGAGGTCATCCACGACCGCCTGGAGCGCGAGTACAACCTCGACCTCATCACCACGGCCCCCTCCGTCGTGTACGAGGTGCGCCTGCGCAACGGCGAGCGCCTGCAGATCCACAGCCCGTCGAAGCTCCCGCCGCTCGGCCAGGTCGAGGCCATCGAGGAGCCGATCGCGCGGCTCACGGTCCACGTGCCCGAGGCCTACGTCGGCAACGTGCTGAAGCTGTGCGAGGATCGGCGAGGCCGCCAGCAGAAGTTCGAGTACGCCGGCCCCGGCCGCGTCATCCTCACCTACGAGATCCCCTACGCGGAGGTCGTGTTCGACTTCTTCGACCGTCTGAAGTCGATCTCGCGCGGCTACGCCTCGATGGACTACGAGATCGTGCGCTGGGAAGAGGCGGACCTGGTGAAGCTCGACATCCTCCTCAACGGCGAGGCGGTCGACGCCCTGTCGAACATGTGCCACCGCTCGGTGAGCCACCACAAGGGAGCCGCGCTCGCCACGAAGCTGAAGGACTTCATCCCTCGCCAGATGTTCGACGTGGCGATCCAAGCCGCGATTGGCGTGAAGGTGGTCGCGCGCACGACCGTGAAGGCCATGCGCAAGGACGTGACCGCCAAGTGCTACGGCGGTGACATCTCTCGCAAGCGCAAGCTCCTCGACAAGCAGAAAGAGGGGAAGAAGCGGATGAAGTCGGTTGGGAGCGTCGAGGTTCCGCAAGAGGCTTTCTTGGCCGTTCTCCGCCTCGACGAGTAGCGGGCCGATCGTCCGCGCCTAGCTCTTGCTGTAGGACTACCGGCTCTTGCCGTAGGACTAGAGGCGTTGGATGCAGGGCTTTGGTGGGCTCGCCCTCCTGTGGGCAGCCGGCCTCGTCGGGTGTACGGGCGAGGTGGACGTGTACCTCACCGATCGGTCGGGGGTGGCGCCGGGCGGGGAGCTCGAGATCGCCGAGCTCCTCCTGCCGCTCGATCGGGTGGACGCCCAGCGGGACGGAGAGTGGGTTGCCCTCGCGCGTGGGCCCGACCCCTACAACCTGCTCGACTTCTCGAGCGAGTCGACCGTGGTCGACCTGGTGACGTTGCGGGAGCAGCCCGCCCGGATCGCCCACGACGAGGTGCCAGTCGGCCCGATCTCGGCGCTGCGCCTGGTGCTCACCCCCGGCGAGCTCGTCGCGCTCACGATGGAGGACGGCGTGATCCACACGCTGGACGTGCCAGCGGACGCGGACTGGCAGGTGGAGCTCCCGATGGAGGTCGTCGTCGACGCCCCGGCCTCGTGCACCTTCGACCTGCGCGTGCGGGACGCGACCGTCCGCGGAGAGGACGGGACGTGGAGCTTCGTGCCGGCGTTGGAGCTGGTGGAGGAGTGAGCGAGGCGCGTGCCATCCCGCCCTACGAGGGCGGCGGTGGCGGTGTCGTGGGGAGCGCCTGATGCACGGGGAGGTCGATCTCGGGTGGGGAGCCGGTGTCGCTGACCTCGATCCCGGCGTACGCGGCCACCGCGGGCCACGCTTCCAACAGCGCGATGAAGACGGCGGCGAGGATGGGCCCCACGAAGGCGCCGAAGATGCCGAACAGCGCGAGCCCGCCGAAGATCGCGAGGAGGCTGACCATCGGGTGCATCTGCTGGCGCCCCCGGAGCACCGCGGGGCGCACGATGTTGTCGATCACCCCGGCGACGCAGCCCGCCGCGAGGAGGCCGAGGGCGAACCACGGCCCGCGCTCCACCCAGAGCCACGCCATGCCGGCGAGGTACACCGGGGCTACCCCGAGCATGGGCACCCACGCGAAGATGAACGCGAGCCCCGCCGCGACGAAGGCGGCGGGCACGCCGAACGCGAGGAAGCTCACCAGCGTCACGACGGTCTGGGCGGCGGCGGCGGCCAACGACGCGAGGACGACGGCGGCGGCGCTCTCCCGGAAGGACAGCTCGAGGACCTCGAGGACCTGGGGCGGCAGCGGCACCTTGCCGGACAACCAAACGACCAGGCGCCGTCCGTCCACGAGAAAGAAATAGCAGGCGAGGAGGGCGAGTCCGGAGTGGAGCAGCAGCTCGGGCACCTGCGCGAGCGCCGAGAGGACGAGGTTGGTGATCGTCGCTGCGGCCGCCCCGAGGGTCTGCTGGATCTGGGCCTCGAGCGCGCCCGGGTCGGCGAGCAGGCGCCGGGCGGGCCCCCACTCACGGAGCCGCGCGATGTGGGCGTCGAGATCGAGGACGCCGCTGCCGGCGATCGCCTTGGGCAGCCCGACCGCCTGCTGGAGCGCCGACCAGACGAACAGGCCCGTCGGGATGACCACCAGCGCGAAGATCGCGAAGGTGACGAGCCCGCCGGCGACGGTCGGCCGGAGTCCACGCCGGCGGAGACGCCTGTACACCGGGTCCGCGAGCACCGCGACGATGGCCGCGAGCAGCAGCGTGAGCGCGTACGGGCTCAGCAGCAGGAAGACGGGCGCGCCCACCGCGAACAGGAGCAGGAGGAATGCGTACAGCGTGGTCCGCCGCTCGCGTTCATGCGCGGATGCCATCGCTCCAATGTAGGCATGTTCCGCGGCGACGCCGCACTCCTACCAGGAGGAGCGGCAGCCAGGCGGCGCCCCCCGCGCAGCCCCCGCTCTCGCGCGCGCAGCCCTCCGTGTCGGGAGAGGGATCCTCGGTCGGCTCCTCTTCGGGCGCGGTGTCGGCGGGCTCGGCGGTGTCGGCCGGCTCGGCGGTGTCCGGGGGCTCGCTCGTATCACACCCCTCGTCCAGTCCGTCGCAGTCCTGGTCGATGCCGTCGCAGGCAACTTCGGGCGCGCGCGGATGGATTGCGCCGTCGGCGTCGTCGCAGTCGGCATCGCGATCGTCGCCGTCGGCGGTGTAACCGTCCCCGTCCGCGTCGATGTCGTCGGCGCCGTCACAGTCCTCGTCGTAGCCATCGCCCACGGTCTCCGGTGCGCCCGGGTGGACGGTCGACAGCGTGTCGTCGCAATCGTCGCCCCCCGCTCCGACGGCGCCGTAGCCGTCGCCATCCCCATCGATGTCGTCGCCGTCCATACAGTCCTGGTCGACCCCGTCGTACAGGACCTCCGTTCCGTACGGGTTCGCCGCGGGGTCGGTCTCGTCACAGTCACACAGGGGGATGAACCCGTCGCGATCGACGTCGGCGGGGTCGTCGGACCAGTCCGCGTCGAGCACGGCGCTGTACGGCAGGCGGTCGACAGAGGCCAGGAGGGTGCTGCAGCCAAGCCAGGAGAGGTACAGCCACTCGACGTCGACCTGCGTGCCGTTGGCGACCACCGACTCGAGCGAGCCCGGGTCCGAATAGGCGGTGAAGTCCCACCGCCAACTGCACGAGGGGGTCTCGATCAGGCGCGTGAAGGAGGTCCCCGACCAGGTGGTTCCGGACGCGTAATTCGCGGATAACCAGCCGTCCGCCGGAAGCTCCTCGAACGAGCCGACCCAGGAGGCCGCGTAGCCGTCCGAGCCACTGGTGCTCCAGGAACCGGAGGAGGCCGAACCCCCGTTTCCCTCCAGCGCGATCCTCGTCCACGTCTCGCCCGAGCCTACGGAGACGGTCAGGGTCCACGACTCGGTCGTCCCCGTGTACTCCCCGTCGTCGTACGGCGTCGCGATCTCGACCAGCACCACCTCTACGTCCCCGCTCAGACAGGCGCGCTCGATCCGCGTTCCTCTGTGGGCGTCGCCGGTCGTCGTTTCGATCCAGGCGCAGTCGTCGTCCCAATACGCCATCGCCGCCTCGTGGAGCCGGTCGAAGATGGCGCCCAGGCCCCCGTCCGTGTCGCGGAGCGCGTGTGCGTCCGCGGGCGTCGTGACGACGGGGCACTCCCAGGGAAGCTCGGCGTGGGCGACCGTGGCGATGAGGAGGAGCATGAAGCCACCATAGTCCACTCGTCCACGTCGACGGTCGGCCGCGGGTTAGATCGACCGATGAAGTCGCTCTCCGCCCTCGCCGGCCTGTTCGGCGCCAAGCTGAAGATCCAGCCCACCCACGTGGCCACGGTGGATGAGTTTCGTGTCAACGTGCTCACCAGCGAGCTCCCGGTGATCGTGAACGTATGGAGCGCCACCTGCCCGCCGTGCCGACAGCTCGCGCCCGTGCTGGTGGAGATCGCCACCGCCTACCAGGGGCGCGTGCGCGTGGTGGAGGTGAGCACCGAGGCCGAGCCGGACGTGCTCGCCAGCCTGTCGATCCAAGCCACGCCCACGACCGTCGTGTTCGACAAGGGCATCGAGGTGGGGCGCGTGACCGGATTTCGGCCGAAGAGTTGGTTCGACGAGATGATCAAGGTGGAGCTGACGAGGTAGCGATCAGCGCAGGAGCCGCAGTCCCAAGCTGGCATACGCGTTGAACTTCCCATCTACGGACAGGAGCGGTAGCCCTTCGACGAGCGCCTGGGCGACGAGCATCCGATCGAAGGGGTCGCGGTGCTCGCGGTCGAGGTAGGGCAGCTCGGCCGCCCGCTCCGCATGTTCCCGGCGAAGGTCGAGGACCGCGTAGCCGCGGTCGGCGATCTCCCGCGCAAAGAAGTCGCGCGGTGGAACCGGCAGCGGGAGCTTGCCGAGCGCGTACTTGATGCCGATCTCCCAGAGCGTCACCGCGCTGACGACGAGATCATGCCTTGGATCCAGGAAGGCGGCACGCGAGCTACCCCGGAGCTTGGGATCGTCCACGGCCGCCCAGAGCAGGATGTGGGTGTCGATGAGCAGCCTCACCGGTACTCGGCCAGGTCGTCCAGAGGGGCGTCCCACCCTTCGGGCAGCTCGAACGACCAGCCGCCGATCGGACGAGGGAGGCGGGAGGGAGCGGACGCTGGCCCCTCGACCAGCTCGCGTGCCCGGCCGACGAGCGCCTCGATCGCGAACGCGGTGACGGACTGGTGCGAAAGCTCGGCAGCACGTTCGATGAGGCGCTTGCTCTCGGGCTCGACCCGGAGCTCGATTCGGGCGGTGGCGGGCATTCGTTCCTCGGCGAGTGTACGGCAATGTGTGCCGTACAGCAGGCCGCGTCAACCAGAAATGCCGGCCGCCGCCGCCGCCGCCCGCTACTCGCACACCCCGCCGATATCGACCTCGGCCTCGTTGTCCGCCTCGTCGCACTCGTTGGCGCCGGCGTCCTCGTCGACCACGGCCACGAGCCGCGTGTACGGGGTCACCTCCGCCGCGTCGTAGGCGAACACGTAGGGGGCCGAGAGGTCCCCGCTGTCCAGCGTCGAGCCGAGCGTGGTGCTCTCGAGCAGGGTGCGCGCGCCGGTCGAGCTCTCTCCGTAGATCAGCAGCGTCACGCTCGACGCGGCCCGCACGAGGCCGTCGTTCGCGACCTGTACGTAGATCGTCACCGTGTCCCCGCAGCTGGCCTGGCACGCGGTGTAGGCCACCGGGAACACGTTCGGGGCGTCGGTCGCGTTGAAGCTGCCCGGCGCGCCCTGGCGGAAGCTGTTGTAGTCGGGCCAGTTCGATTCGGGAGAGGACGGGATGGAGAGGTCGTCGTTCACGTTGGTGATGTTGTAGGCGTGCTGGTTCCACACCTGCCGCGCGCTCACCCAGTTGTCGTCGGCGTCCCCATACACCGCGATGCCGTACGCGGTGTTGTCGTTCGGAACGATGATCTCGGCGTTGCCATCCCCGTCCACATCGGCGATGACCGGGTATTCGTTGACGGTGCCGGATGCGTGGCCGGTCTGCTCGAGGAGCACGGTGCCGGTGGCGCCGTCGAACACCCACAGGCGCGATTGGTCGGCGTAGACGACCTCCGCCTGGCCGTCCCCGTCGAAGTCGAACACGGCCGAGCCCGTGCTGTGGGAGGAGGCGTCGTCGATCGCCCTCGCCCAGAGGCGCGTGCCGCTCGCCTCGTAGACGCTGTAGTAGGTGTTGCCCGGGAGCCCGATCTCGGGCGTGCCGTCCCCGTCGTAGTCGGCGATGGTGGGGGGGCCACCGTAGCCGCCACCGTACACGGTCCACGAAGCGAGCTCGGTGCAGGCGTGATCGTAGACCCTCACTGTCCCGCCCGCGACGACCACCAGCTCGCCGTCGCCATCGCCGTCGAGGTCGGCAACACCCGGGTAGCCGTCTGCGTCTCCCGTCGCGCAGACGGTCGCGCCCGTCGCCGAATAGATCGAGGAGCCGGCGATGACCTCCTGTTGCCCGTCCCCGTCCATGTCCGCCGCGAAGCTCATGAACCCGGAGTTGGAGTACGCGCTGTAGTAGCCGCGCCCGCCCGCGCCCTCTGCCTGCTCGCTCCCGTCGGCCCCGTTCAGGATGGAGCGGCCGAAGATGACCTCAACGTCACCGTCCCCCTCCAGGTCCGCGAGCGCCGGCGCGTGCGAACGGCACCCGACGCTGTTGGTGGTGTCGACCCACTTGAGCGTGCCGTCGAGCTCGTAGGCGCCGGGGTAGCAGGCCGTGGCCGCGCTGTTCACCACCGTGGCGACGATGTCGGGCGCGCCGTCGTTGTCGATGTCCCCGATCGCGATGTTGGTGTAGCGGTAGGGGTAGTAGGTGACGCTGGCGTAGGTCGCGTTGTAGATGTCGAGCTTGGGGGCGCCGTCTTCCCCGGAGATCACACGGAGCACGCCGAGGCTCGAAGCGGTGGTCCGGTTGTAGGCGACGAACGCGATGTCCGGGGTGTCGTCGGCGTCGAGGTCCCCGTCGCCGTCGTCATCGGTGAGCTGCCCGACCACGGGCGTCATGATCACGTGCTTGTGGCTGGCGTAGGTCGCGAAGGAGCTGACGGACCACTCGTCCACGGGGGTGAAGGTCCCGACGGTCGGGGCCCACGTGCACGTCCCGTCGATGGCGACGGTGCCGGGCGGAGGGTCGTCCACGCAGGCGTCGGGATCGAGGGCGCCGTCACAGTCGCTGTCCACCGCGTCGAACCACCCCTCCTCGGCGCCGGGGTTCGCGCCACCGTCGGTGTCGTCACAGTCGGTCGCGTCGGCCACGCTACCGCTCGCATCACACGCTTCGGTGACCATCGCGGCGTCCCCGTAGCCGTCCCCGTCCGTGTCGGCGTACCAGGTGCTGGTGGTCGAGCCGTCCAGGCTGTCGTCCGCGTCGTCGACCAGGGCGTCACAGTCGTCGTCGGCGCCGTTGCACACCTCGATGGCACCGGGGTGGATCGCGTCGTCCCCGTCGTCACAGTCGTCCGCCGCGGCGTAGTAGTTCGCGGGCTGCTCGCACTGGGCGAGGGTGAACGTGTCGGAGCCGTAGCCGTCCCGGTCGTAGTCGATGTACCAGACGGTGTCCGGGTTGCGCGCGGCGTCGGCGTCGTCGCAGTCCTGGTCGTCGGCGACGTAGCCGTCGGGCGCGAGACAGGCCTGGACGTCGGCGCCGGGATCCCCGTAGCCGTCTCCGTCGAGGTCGGCGTACCAGGTCGTCGCGTCCGCGGCGTCCCCCTCGTCCGCCGTACCGTCACAGTCGTCGTCGATCGTGTTGCAGATCTCCTCACTCGCCGGCGATACGTTCGGATCTACGTCGTCACAGTCATCGGCGGTGGCGGAATAGCCGGTGGGGAGGTCACAGGCGGCCTGGGTCGCGCTGTCCTCCCCGAAGCCGTCCCCATCGGAGTCGATGTACCAGGTCGTGGTCACGCCCTCGTCGACCGTGCTGTCACAATTGTTGTCGAGCTCGTCACACGCCTCCGCGTTTCCCGGAAACGCGAGCGCGGTGGTGTCGTCACAGTCCGTGCCGTCCAACACCATCCCGAGCGGCGCTTCACACGCGACCGCGCCGGTCGTACCGTCGCCGAAGCCGTCTCCGTCGGCGTCCGCGTACCAGGTCTCCCCCGCGCCCTCGTCGATCAGGCCGTCACAGTCCTGGTCGGCGCGGTCGCACACTTCCGCCGCGTCGGGGTTCACCGTGGCGTCGGTGTCGTCGCAGTCCGCGTCGCTGAGAAAACCGTCCCCATCCACGTCGTCGTCCGTGGTGGTGGCATCACAGTCGTTGTCCACGCCGTCGTAGGGGATCTCCTCCGCGCTCGGGCCCACCGAGGCATCGCTGTCGTCACAGTCGTCCGCCGAGAGGGCGCCGTCGCCATCGATGTCGTCGTCGCGGGTGGCCTCGTCGCAGTCGTTGTCGACCCCGTCGTAGGCGATCTCCTCTTCATCGGGGTTCACCCGCCCGTCCTCGTCGTCGCAATCGTCGCCGCCGTCCGCGTCGCTGGTGTAGCCGTCGCGATCCGCGTCGGCGCCGGGCTCGATCGAGGGGTCCTTCTCGGCTTCGCAGGCGACCAACAGGGCGAGGAGGGTGAGGGTGATCGGGCGCATGCTCTCTCCGAGGCGCGGAGGATACCGCATTTACGGCCGCATCCACCGCGGCGGCGCGACGAACGGGCGGCCGCGGAGCGGCGCGAGATGCCGAGGGCGCGCGCGGGGGCGCCACGCTACCCTCCCGGCACGGAGGTCGCGTACGTGGCAGGTCCCTTGGTTCGCGCGCGGGTGCTCCTCATCGACGACGACCCCTCGTTGCGCGAGGTCCTCTCGCTCGCCCTCGGGGACGCCGGCTACGAGGTCATCCTCGCGGAGGATGGATCCGCGGGGCTGGCTTCCGCGCGCGCCGATCGGCCGGCGATCGTCGTGAGCGACGTGAACCTCCCCCGCATGGATGGGTTCACCCTGTGTCGGCGTCTGCGCGAGGCCGGCGATCGGGTGCCGGTCGTGCTGCTCACCTCCCGCGACAGCGAGATCGACGAGGCCCTGGGCCTCGAGCTCGGCGCGGACGACTATGTCACCAAGCCGTTCAGCACCCGCGTTCTGCTCGCGCGCATCGCCGCGTTGCTCCGCCGCGAGGCCTCCCGCGCGGCGCCGACCCGCGCCCCCGCGCGCACCCTCGGCGAGCTGGAGATCGACGTAGAACGGCTGGAGCTGCGCTTTCGTGGCGCGCTCGTCGTGGTGACCGTGACGGAATTCCGGATGGTCGAGACGCTCGCCGGCCGCCCGGGGGTGGTGTACTCGCGGGCAACCCTCCTCGAGCGCATGCGTGGGGACGACTCCGTGGTC
The DNA here is from genome assembly GCA_030685065.1 of Pseudomonadota bacterium. Taxonomy (GTDB): domain Bacteria; phylum Myxococcota_A; class UBA796; order UBA796; family SXON01; genus CAJBVW01. Next base: position 113,284 of record JAUXQH010000024.1, read on the forward strand.
GACGATCGCCTCGTGGACACATACGTGCGGCGCTTGCGACGAAAGTTCGAAGCCGTGGCCCCCGACTTCGCCGCCATCGAGACGCTCGTGGGCGCGGGCTACCGGTGGCGGGACGGTGCGTCCTAGGATCCGCTCGCTCCGGGTGCGCGCCGTGCTCGTGGTGGCGGCGGTGGTGGTGGCGCCGCTCGTGCTCGTCTGGATGTCCGATCGCGCCGACACGAGCGTCGAGCGGCGGATGTTGCTGGAGGCGGAGCGCATCGCCGCCGAGAGCGCCGCGGCGTGGGCTCCCGGACGGGCGGCGGGGCTCGACGCGCTCGCCGAGCGCGGCCAGGTGCGGATCCGGGTGGTGGAGGGGGAGAGCGTGGTCGCCGACTACGATCACGAGGCCAGCACGGGCCTCACGTGGTGGCTCGGGTCCTTCTTCTTCGAGCCGGGAGCGGCTCCTTCGCTCGCGACGTGGGACGCCGGGGAGCTCCCTCTCGCCAGCCGGGCGGAGGTGGCGGAGGCGAGGGGCCTCGGTCACAGCTCCGGATGTTCTCAGGTCGCGGACGGGCGTCTGACCGTGTGTCGAGCGGCGCTCGCCACGGGGGCTCCGGGTGGGGGCGTCGTGACCGTGCACCAGAGCAGCCGCCGGTCGATCCTGGCGCTGCACGAGCTCCGCTACCAATTCGCCAAGCTCACGCTGGTCACGCTCCTCGTCGGGCTCGGGTTCGGGTGGTGGCTCGGGTGGCGCATGGTCCTGCCGTTGGAGGCGCTCCAACGCCAGCTCGAGGCGCGAGCCGTGACGCGTCGGCCGGCGCCCGTCGTGCTCGATCGGGACGACGAATTCGGCGATCTCGCCGTCTCCTTCAACGTGCTCGTGGCCGCGCTGTTGGCCCGGGATCGCGCCAACGAGGCCTTCGCCGCGGACCTTGTCCACGAGGTGAAGAACCCCGTGGCGGCCGTCCGCGCTGTCGCCGAGGCGCTGGAGCGACCCGCGGACGCGGAGCGCATTGCGCGGCTGGCACGCGTGCTGCGAGACAGCAGCGATCGCCTCGATGTGCTCGCGCGTCGCTTCCTCGAGCTCGCGCGCGCCGAGGCCGGCCTCGCCGGTGACCCCCGCGAGAACGTCGACCTGGGCGTGCTCGTGGCGGCGCTGGTCGACGGGATGCGGGTGGACGAGCGCCACGCGCGGGTGACGTTCATCGTCGAGGCACACTCTCCCGCGGTGGTGTCGGGGGTGCCCGAGCGGCTGGAGACCGCGGTTCGAAACCTGCTCGAGAACGCGGCGCACTTCGCGCGTGGAGAGGTTCGTGTGGGGGTGCGAGTCGAGAGCACGTTCGTGCTTCTCTCCGTGAAGGACGATGGGCCGGGGATCGCCGCCGAGGATCTGCCCCGCATCTTCGATCGGTTCTTCACGCGGCGAGCGGGGGAGGGGACCGGGCTCGGGCTTGCGTTGGCACGCGCGGTGGTCGAGGCGCACGGGGGTACGCTGGAGGTGTCGGGGGGAGTGTTCGTGATGAGAGTTGGGCGGGCGTAGCGAGCGGGTTCACTCCGCGTCCACATCCCGTCCTCCAACCTTTCACCCCTCACCCCAAGGAGCGCCACACGGCCGGCCTACCTTGTCCGTGCCACAAGGAGGCACACCATGCGTACATTCCTCGAGCTCTTCAACCTCGCCGGCGGCAAGCCCCTCTCCAAGGAGGAGGAGGGGGGAACCCGGCGCGCCCAGATCGTCGTGCGCGCCACCCTCGCTTCGGTCGTGTTCGCGGCCATCTACGGCCTCGCGGCGGGGAGCACCGACATGGCTCTCGCCGTCTCGAACGTCTACAAGCTCCCGATGGTGATCCTGCTCTCGACGGTCTGCTCCCTGCCCATCGGGCTGCTCGCGTGGAAGCTGCTCGGCGCTCCCAATCGGGCCAGCGACCTGCTCCTCGGGGCGGCCGCAGGCAACTTCACCGCGTCGCTCGTGCTCGCCGCGTTGGCGCCCATCGTGGCGCTCTACTACCACACCAGCGGCCACCTGGGCGGCATCCTCGCCATCGCCGCCGGTAGCATCGCGACGCTGCTCGGGCTCTGGAACACCTTCCGGGCGGTCTGGACGCGCCGGCCCGCCGACGAGCCCGCGCACGGGCTCAACGGCACCGCGATGTCCCTCCTCCGCGCTCCCGCCTTGCTCGCGCCGGTGGGGCTGATGATCGTGGCGCAGCTCGCGTCCCTCGTGCAGTTCATCCACGTGGCATCCCCCATCCTGCCCGAGATCACCGTGTTCGACGGCGGCGCCGACGAGCTCTTCGGCGGCTGATCGCAAACGAACCGGAGGTGGACCATGTTCCTGTTCCTGACACAGTTGGTTCTCGCGGCAGGGGTTCTGTCCGGAGCGGTCCTCGCGCAAGAGCCGGTCGGCCCCCCTCTGAAGGACGTGGATTCCGTGCGCCACGCCGGCACGTGGACCCCCGAGGCCCTGGCTTGGGAGACCACGGTCTCGACCACGGGGGCCAGCGGGCGTCTCTACTTCGCGCTCCCGGTACCCGGCCCACTGGAGGTGTCGGGCCGAGCGAGCGCCGTGGAGGGGCCTCTGGGCATCGTCGCGCTCGACGTGGCGAGCGGACCCCAGACCGTGACCGTGCGGGCGCGCCAGACCGCGGACACCGGGCTGTACCCGCCCCTCCTCGCCGGAGGGGGCGTGCAGCGTGTCACGCTCGTCAACGCGGATTGGGTCCCCGACGCCGCCCTCGGCCTGGAGCTCCGCCTCGATCGCACCACCTCCCCGGACGTGCCCCGCGCCGCCTGCCTGGAGGGGCACCACCTCGGCGAGCCGCGCCCCATCTGCGTCATCGCCGACGACCGCGTCACCCGGGCAGGTGGGCTCCTCGGGCCGGTGAGGCCGGCTTCGGAGTCCCGGGGCGCCTTCGCCGTGGCGATCGGCTGCGCGTTCGCGGGGCTGGTGTGCCTGCTGGTCCTCGGAAATCGCTGGTTGACGCAGCGCGCGAAGGACGAGGTGCTCGAGGCGTACGTGCGGGAGGAGTTCGTGAAGCGGTGAGCAGATTGACCGGTCGCTCGGCTCGGGCTACCCCGCGCCGATGAAAAGCCTGTGCACCGACGGCGGCCTCGCCGGACTCTCGATTCGCGACCTTCCACTCCCCGAGCCCGGGCCCGGTGAGGTTCGAGTCCGCGTGCGCGCCAGCGCGATGAACCCCGCGGACCAGAAGGTCCTCGGCGGGGAATTCATCGGGAACTTCCTGCATGGAAAGCAGGTTCCGATCGTCGGGGGATATGATGTGGCGGGCACGGTCGAGGCGTTGGGAGCCTCGGTCACCGATTTGGCCGTGGGCGACGAAGTGTTCGGCTTTCTGGCATACGGGCGCGGCACGAAGCGAGGAGCCTTCGCCGAAAGTGCCGTGGTGACCGCGAGCACCCTCGCCCGGCGGCCCGTGTCGCTCTCGCCCACGGACGCGGCGGCGCTCGCCACCGCGGGTGTCACCGCGCTCCAATCCCTCCGCGACCTCGGGCGCTTGCAGGCTGGACAGCGCGTGCTGGTCGTCGGCGCCTCGGGTGGCGTCGGTTCGCTCGCCGTGGGCGTGGCGGCGCGGCTCGGAGCCGAGGTGACCGGGATCTGCGGCGGAGCGGCGGCCGAGCTCGTCCGGAGCCTCGGCGCCGCGCGGATCATCGACCGGGGAACGACCGTCCCCGACCCGGCGCGGTACCACGTGATCTTCGATGCCGCGGCCGCCCACTCCTGGTTGGCGATGCGGTCCCGCCTCGAGCCCGGCGGGACCTATGTGACCACTCTCCCGGGGCCGGGCGTGTTCTTGGGGATGGCCGTCGCGCCGCTGTTCGGCACCCGCTGTGCCTTCATCAGCGTGGCACCCAAACGTGCGGACCTCGAGCTGCTGGCGACCTGGGTGGGCGAGGGGATGCGGGTCCCGATCGATTCCCGGTTTCCCGTGCGCGACGGCCGCGCCGCGATCGAGCGCATGGCCCGCGGCGGCATGAAGGGTCGGGTCGTGATCGACGTGGAGGGGGGCTTCTGATAGCTGGTCGCTCGCCTCCCACGCACCTGGAGCTCTCGCATGGAATCCCTCGAACTGTCGGCATCCTTCCCCGCTACGTCGGCGGAGGTCTTCGCGGCCTGGGCCGACGCGGAGATGCACTCGGAGATGACGGGGGCGCCGGCAACGGGTAGAACGGAGGCGGGGCAGCCGTTCACGGCGTGGGACGGCTACATCACCGGGAAGACGTTGTCCGTCGAGCCGGGGCGCCGCATCGTGCAGGCCTGGCGTACCTCGGAGTTTCCCGAGGACGCGCCCGACTCCGCGCTCGAGGTCCTCTTCGAGGACGTGGCCGGCGCGGCCCGTGTCACCATCCGCCACACGGATCTCCCGCCCGGAGGGGCCGCCAAGTACACGGAGGGGTGGGAGCAGTTCTACTTCGCTCCGATGCGCGCTTGTTTCCAGGTGAAGTAGCTGGATCCGCTGACCGTGCGTACGGTGCTCGTCCCGCTCCCGCAGGTCGACTTCGACCCTACCGAGGTGGCCGTTCCGTGGCGGGCGCTCGTCGCCGCGGGGGTGCAGGTACGCTTCGCCACGCCCACCGGGGCGCCGGGGGCGGCCGACCCGCGCATGGTCACCGGGCGGGACCTGGGCCTCCTGAAGGGCCTGCTCATGGCCGATCGGCACGGTGTGGACGCCTACGCGGCGCTCGTGGCCTCGCCCGAATTCCAGGACCCGTTGGCCTACGAGGGTGCGCGCCCGGAGGCCTTCGACGCTCTCCTGCTGCCCGGCGGCCACGCGAAGGGGATGTGCCCGTACCTCGAGTCGCCGGTGGTGCAGGCGATGGTGGCCCACTTCTTCGACGCGGACAAGCCGGTGGCCGCCATTTGTCATGGCACGTTGTTGGCCGCGCGGAGCGTGTCGCCGCGCACGGGGCGCTCGGTGCTCCACGGCCGCAGGACGACCGGCCTGACCCGCATGCAGGAGCTCACCGCCTGGAACCTCACCCGCGCCTGGCTGGGTGACTACTATCGCACCTACCCCACGCCGATGGAGACCGAGCTTCGCTCCTTTCTCCGGTCGCCCGCCGACTATGACCCGGGCCCGCTCCCGCTCCGCCGGGACACGCCGGACAACCTCGGCCCCGGCTTCATCGTGCGCGACGGCAACTACCTCTCCGCGCGTTGGCCGGGGGACGCCCATCGCTTCGCGGCGGCGTTCGTCGAGTTGGTTCAGCGCGGGGGCTGAGGGGCGCACGGCTCCGCAACCCGCTGGAGGAAGCCCTCGTCGACGAGGTCCTGGAGGAGCTCCTTCGCGGCGGGCCAGCCGCCCCCGAGCAGGCCCGCCGTGTCGCCCGCACGGAAGCCCCGCGCGCCGCGCTCGATGAACTGGAGGAGCCGGATGTGCTCGCTGTCTTCCACGCGCACCTCCCGACCCCCACACACGAGCGCCCAGGTGACCTCGCCCTCCGGGCTCACGTCGAGGCGGTGGTCGATCGTCGAGCCGCGGAAGCTCCGGAACACCGCGAGCACGTCGTCCGGCCCAAGGGTGCCGGTCGGGCGGTCGCGCGGCGCCACGTCGCCCTCACCCGGGACGCCGAGCACCTCCTGGTCCACGAGCCGCTGCAGCCATGGCCCGATCGCGGGGACGGCGGCGAGCACCTCCGCGAGCGGGCGGCCGTCGAACAGGGGGAGCGCGTCGGCCACCGCGTTCGGCACCGCCAGCGGATCGTCGGGCACCCGCTCCGTGAGGAGCCCGGCCTCGGCGCCGAGCGTGATCCGGTCGACGTTGCCGGCGCACAACACCGTGGGGAGCGGCGCGTCGAGGCGGGCGCGGGCGGCCTGCACCTCCGCGATCGCCGCGGTGAGGGCGTCGCCGCCGATCGTCCGCACGTCCGCCCAGCTCAGCGGCGCCACGCGCTCCGCGCAGGCCCGGTAGAAGGCCTCTTCACGGCCCATCCACGGCCCCCAGATGCGGCGGCGGGTGGGCAGGCCGATCGAGCCCCCGGTCCGGGCGCCGGGGAGCTCGCCGAGCGCGTAGCGGCGCGGGCGATCATCGAGGTGCACGAGCGCGTCGGCGCGCGTCGGCAGGAGCGCGCGCACGTTCCAGATGGCCAGCATCTCCTCGACGCGTCCGAGCAGGCGCTTCGTCGCCTCGTGGAAGCGCATCCCGACGGCGCGCCGATCCGACAGGCACCAGAAGGTGGAGCAGACAGCTTCGCGGTGGGCCCACATGCCGCAGAGGCCCTCTTCGTAGTAGTCGCAGAGCAACGTCGGGTCCTGGCCGTACTCCGCCTTTCCGAGCTCCTGATCCCGCTCCTCGTCCGGGGTCCGCTCCAGGTACAGCGGCGTCGCGCCGCGGCCCTCGGCGATGCGGCCCCGAAGCGCGGCGCGTGCGCGTTCGCTCGTCCGCTCGTCGAGGAGGGCGGCCCCGACGAGGAAGTTCGGCAGGCTCGGCTGGAACGTGCAGCACTTGACGCTCGGCGAGAACGCGCGCGTGGCCGGACTCGCGGGGCGGCACATGGCGCAGTCGGCGCAGGTGGAGCGTGGCTCGCTCGGCACCGGCGCGCCGAGCAGGGCCTCCATCCAGGCGCCGGCGTGGTCGGGAAGGGACATGGGGGCGGTGTAGCCCGGGGGGGCGCCCGCGCGGAAGATCTCCCCTCAACGCACGATCAGCGCCGCCCTCAGCTCGGATGCGCTCAGACCAAACCGCTCCGCCAGCCATGCGGTCGCGAAAGCGGGGGGCTCGTACAGGAGCAGCGCGGCCAGGAACGCCTCGTCCCGCTCGGCCGAGGGCCGGTCGGCCAGGCGGCTCGCCGTCGCGACGATCGCGGCCGTCCGCCGCGATTCGAGCTGCCGCGCCTCCTCCCAGAGGGCCGCCACGAGCTCGGCGGCGACCACGCCGTCCATCCTGTCGAGACTCGCGCCGGTGAACGCGACATCGGGCCCCACCGGCGCGTCGATGGCCTCCTCCTGCAGGGAGCTCTTCGAGGTGAAGGGGATGGGGGCCAGGCCCTCGATCTGCAACGTTCCATACAGCTCGGCCTCCAACCTTCGCGTTTGCCGGGTGCCAAGCGCAGTTTTTTCAACCTGATAGGAAACGGTCACCTCCCCCGGGACGGTCTCGTACCTCTCGACGTCGCGGTAGCAGGTGCCCCAGACGGCCACGGTGTCGTAGCTGTAGTCACGGTTCACGACGCGCTGGTTCTGGATGCACTGGTACGGCTCCCGGACCGTCACGGTCTTGCGCACCTCACCCATCTCCTTGCGGCGCTCCGTCTCGGTATACTTCATGGAAAACGAGCTTGCAGGATCCAGTACCGAGTTGTGCGAGCAGGCGAGATCGAGGCGCACCGGCACCGCACTGCTCGAACGAGCTCTTCCGAATTCAGCTGCCAGCGGCGGAGCGAGCCAGGCGCAATCGTCCGGAAGGCTCTCGAGCACGACGGAGAGGGTTACACGCCCGGGGAGCGCCGGGGGGACGGGTACCGGCTGGCTCGAATCGATGCGATGGGCCAGCGCGCGGTGGAGCGAGCCCATCAGCGGCCCCGCCTCCGCGGCCGCGGCCACATGATGCTCCCTGGCGAGGGTCCTCAACTGATCGAGGCGTGCGTAGAAGGAGTCCCCCACCGGAAACAGATCGGTGAGCGGCGCCGCCGCGGCGAGCGCTTGCACGTAGTGGGAAGCGCGAACGCTCGGCGCGACGGCCTCGTCCCATCGTTTCTCGGCAAGCTCCCGCATGAGCGCCTCGAGCTCGGTCTTCTCGCCGGGCTGGCCGGCGCCCGGCCCAAACACCACCTCGACGCACGCCTCGAGTCCGCCGGCGCGGCACAGGACCGCCTGGGCCGCTTCGCGCGAGCCGTCGGGGCAGCCGTCCTCGTCCTCCCAGGCGTCGAAGTCCTCTGACAGCGCGGGGCACGCATCCTTCTCGCCGGCGAGACCGTCCGCGTCGGGGTCATCGTAGGCTCCGACGCGCGCGATGGCCTCTTCCGGCGTCCCGACGGGCGCGGCATGGCTGCCGACCACGCGCCAGCCGCGCAGCACCGAATCGACGAGGGACGCGTGCGCGGCGCGGGCCTCGGGGGAGCCCTTCACGACCACGTACTCTCCGTTCCGGCTGTCCCTGCCGTAGGCTTGGGCGTCGAGCCCGGAGCGCAGGATCGTGGCGGTGGCGGCGGCCCACTGCTCCGGCCCCGCCGCCGTTCTCACCACCAGCTCGCCCACGCACACCCGCAACCCATCCTGTTCGGCGCAGACGGGCTTGCCCCGCGATCGCGCGCCGCGCAGCTTGTGATGGTAGGCGAACATGTCGTGCACCTGGCGGAACCAGTCCTCGCCGCTCGTCCACACCTTGAAATACTCGATCGACACCCCTTCACCGGGCAGCTCGGCCTCATAGGTGTCGATCTTCCATACGAATTCGGGCGGGACGTACGCCTCGACGTTCCGCTCATTGGTGGTGAGGAGCCAACCCGCCTGGGCGATCGAGGCCCACAGGATCAGTACCATTGGCATGCGACCTCCCGAAGAGCGCAACCTATGGGGGCGCGGCCGGCAGGGCGAGGCTTTGGGAGAAGGCGTGCGACGACAGCCTCGCCGCCGTCTACACCGCCCTATTCACACCCCGCCGCTCCGACCCGCGCCGTCATAACCCACGCCGCCGCCGTGTCTCCCACCCCCGCGGTCGCCGTCTCGAACGCCGCGCGCGAGGGGTACACGCCCATGTAGAGGTCGAGCTGGTGGAGGTTGCCGGTGAAGGCGCCGCCGGTGTCTGCGAGCACCACGAGGCGCAGCCCGTCGGCGCTCCGGAGGGCGAGGAGACGGCCGAACCCGAGCGCGTCGAGATCGCCGGCGACCGCCACGGAGGGACGGAGGCTCGGGCCGGGCACGGGCTCCGGGCCCCAGCCGCGGACGGCGTCCATGGGGCGGAAATACCAGTAGCGGCGCTGCAGGCGCGTGTCGGACAGGCCGCGTTGGTACGGGATGCCGTTGTCCCGGTGCACGTTGTAGAGGCGGGGCGCCGCGCCGTCGGGGAGGGTCACCGCGACGGTGCCCTGCATCAGCGCCTCCTCGTGGTGGGCATGTGTGAGCCAGACGAGCGGATCGGCGCGGCCCGCGGCGGCGCCCCCCTCGCGGTACACCCCCGCGGACACCTCCTGGCGGGTGTACCGGAAGCGGTCGAGCGCATCGCGTCGGGCGTCGGCCTGCGCCACGGAGAGCCCGTCCTCGTCGCGCGGGACCGCCCACAACGCGTGTTCGTGCGTAGCGTCGGGTGTGGGCCGCCCGTCGACGGCGTAGACGAGATAGCGAGTGAGGCGCAGGGCGTCGCCGGGGCGCTGCACGTCGGGCACCCAACGCCACGTGTCGAAGCAGGAGGCGAGGAACGACGGGTCGGCGAGGCGATCGGCGCCGGTGGCGGCGTCCTCGGTGGCCACGCGCGCCACGAAGGCCAGGGTGTCGGCGACGGCGGTCGGGCTGGTGAACGCGCCGGGGAGGCCGGCCCCGACGCCCGGCGCCGCCGTGAGCGTGCGCAAGGTGTCGGCGGCGACGGCGCCGAGGTCGGCGGAGGGGGCGCGCGGAGCCGACCAGGGCGGGGCCTCGAGCCGGAACCGCGCGGGGTCGGGCGGCGACGGCGGCGCGGCGAACGCACGCGGGACGAGGACGAGGGCTACCGCCAGGGCGGACGAGGAAAACAGACGCCACATCCCCCCACTCTATGCCCCGACGAAGCGTGTCGCCCCTACGACCTCACGGCAGCCCCTCGCTCCGCACCCCGGCCCGCCCAGCCAACGTGGCCCAGCCAATTGGGAGGACCTGCAGGAGCTCCGTGTTCCGGTCCTCCGCGTCCCCGCTGCCGTCGTGCGAGCGCCAGCCGCCTTGGAGATCGATGAGCGAGAGCGTGCGTGCCCGCGCCGCCATCGAGCCTGGGGGCGCGAGGTAGTCGAGGCTGGTCGTGAAGATCGACAGCGTGCCGTCTCCGTTGTCGACCAGCTCCACCAGCCGCCCCTGGCCGGGCCAGTCGGTGGACGACGCGGTGCGGATCTCCCAGAAGCCGCCGGGGTTGTCGGGGGTGCCGACCGCGCGGATGTCGTTGACGTGGGAGTGCCCGGATACGGTCAGCACCACGTTGGGGTAGGTGAGGAGCAGGTCACCCAGGCGCGTGCCACCCTCGACGGCGAGGTCCGCGAGGGCGTAGTGGCTCGTCAGGATCACGAGTTGGCCGGCGGCCTGGGCGGCGTCGAGCGCGGGGACGAGGAAGGTGTCACGTTCGGCGGCGCTCAGCTCCGCGTCTCCGAGGTCGGGCGGGTTCGCGTCCACCGACAGGAGGACGATCGGCACGCCCGCGACCGGCTCGGCCGCCCAGGTGACGCTGTCGTCCGCGATGTTCGTCGCGCCGAACCCGTGCCCGACGGGCCCGGGGGTGGACGGGGAGTCGAGGTAGATGCTCGCGAGATCGCTGCGGGCCATCACCGCCCGGCTCGGGTCGGCGACGGACGAGAAGCCGAGGGGCCCGCCCGGTTGGGTCAGGTCGCGCGTGCCCAGCGGCGCGTCGGTTCCGAGGGCGTCGTCCGCGTAGCGGGACGGGTCGAAGTTGCCCTGGACCAGCACGTCATGGTTTCCGGCGACGGCGTACCAGGGAAAGTCCGCCCCCACGGGGGTGAACTCCGCGATCGGATCGTTGCCGTCCTCGTCGGCCTGGCTGTCGGGGTCTCCCGAGTCGGGCCGCAGCGGCGTGCCATCCCAAACTGACACGAACCAACCCAGCTCGTTCGTTTGGGCGTTGTCGATGTTGTCACCGGTCGTGAGCGCGAAGTCGATCGGGGCGTCGATGGAGAGCGCGTTGGCGGTGCGGATGAGGGCGTCGAGCGCGTGGATGGCGTAGATTTCCTGCGGGCGGCAGGCGGACTCGGTCGATCCGACGCCGTCGGTCCCGACCATGCGGATGGGGCTCTCGGTGTCCGCGAGTTGGGCGTCGGTCTGGTGCAGGAAAAAGGCGAGGCTGCGGCGATTCGCTCCCGGGGAGTGCCCGGGCGCGAGGTCATCGCGGCGCATGCGCGGCTCCCCGGCCACCTCCGTCCACTCTCCGAGCCCGGCGGACTCGGCGGCGGCGAGCCCCTCCGGCAACGCGGGGTCGAGGACGAGCGCCGTCTCCAGCGAGGGGTCGGCGAGGAGGCGGGTCGTGAGCGTTGTGACGGGTGCGGGCCAGGCGAGCCCCGAAGAGGCGTCGGGCGCGGCGATGGGCGCGCATGCGAGCGGCAGGATCAGGGGGAGGAGGCAACGCATTGGGACGCGCTAACGCGCCGCGTCACAGCTTCGTCACTCGAGGAGCGTGAGCCCCGCATAGACGTGGCGCGGCAGGGGGCGGTGGGGCCGCTGATCCAGCCCCTCCACGAGGATGCGGGCGGTGTCGTCGCTACACGCCCACCCCGGGAGCGGCATGCTCGTCGGCCCGCGCACGAGCACCGTCGACACCGGGCCGTCGCAGCTCCACCGCACGGTCACGAGCTGCCCCTCGTCCGGCATCGGCTCGACCGCCAGGAGGAGGGCGAGGCCCGCGGCCTCGGCGCGGGGGATCGGGCGCCCGGTCTGGCGGAGCGGCGCGAGGGGCTCGTGGGAGTCGTCGATGTCGAACGGCGCGAAGAGCGCGTAGGGGAGGGCCTCGAGCAGGCGGTCGGCCGGGAAGCGCCGGGTGGCCGCGGCCGCGACCCGCGCGGCATCGACGAGGTGGCCGCGGCGCGCGAGGTCGAGGGTGTAGTACCAGGTGAGGGGGCCCTGGGACGGATACCGCGCATGGAGCGCGGCCCAGCGCCGGCCGATCTCCTCGGGGGTCGGGCGGCCCTTCGTCAGCCGGAACTGCAGCGCCGTACCCTGGGGGTAGGTGACAGGCTGGGCCGAGGGGAGGCGCAGCCACGGCACCGGGCGGGCAAAGCTGTCGTCCCCGTACTTCATCCGGCGCACCAGCGCGGGCGCCCCGGCACCGCTGAAGCGCGCGCGCAGGCTCGCGTCCGTGCCCTCCGGATCGAGCCAGGCCAGCGCGATCCCGCGGTCGGTGAGGCCCACCAGGTCGATGATGCGCACGCCAGCGACGTTGCCGGGCATGCCGACGTCCTCCAGCATCACCGCGCTGTCCCAGGGGGCGCTCTCGACGATCCAGGTCACGTCCTCCAGCTGGGTGGTGTCCAGGGCGGTGTGGAACCACCGCGACGGCGTCGTGAGGTCCCAGGCGCTCCGGAGTGCGATCCCCTCGAGGGTGACGCTCGGCGGCTCGAGCGCGCTGGCCAGCCCGACGATGGCGAGGAGGCCCGCCAGCGAGCGGCGCCCGAGCGCACGAGGGGGCGCGCAGGCCGCCCAGGCGACCACCGTGGCGCACACGCCCGGCAGCAGGTACCGTGCATGGCCCATCCAGTCGGCCTCGGCGCGGAGCTCGACGACGCACTGCACGAGGAAGGGGACCAGCGCCAGGGGCCGGAACCGGAAGCCCACGAGCAGGACGGCGCCGATCCCGCCGAGCGTGAGCAGCTCCCACCCCCACTGGCCCCACTGCGGCCCGAACGGGTCGGTCGCGGCCATCTTGACCAGGTACGGCGTCGGGAAGACGTGCCCGAAATAGCTCACGCGCAGGGCGTGCCACGTGAAGAGCGCGATCCCGGTGACGACGATCGCGCGCCGCGCCCGGGACTCGCCTCGCACCGCGAGGACGAGGGCGCCCAGCGCGTAGTGGAGGTTGCCCTCGGGGCGCGCGATCGCGGCCAGCCAGAGGGCGGCGAGGCTCAGCACGGGACCGGAGCCGAGGAGCCCCACGCCCGAGGGGGTCAGGCCGGAGGGAGAGAGGAGGGTGGCCCACCCCACGGTGAGGAGGAGCGCGAAGATCGTCGTCTCCATGCCCGCGAAGCTCCACCAGGCGATCGGCTCCCAGGTGACCAGCGCCAGGAGGAGCACGAGGCCGACGGCGCTCCGAGGTACCCGCCTCGCCGCGAACACGACAGTGGCGCACCCGCAGAGCACCGCGAGCCGCTTCACGAACAGGTTGGCGTCCTCTCCTCCCAGCGCGATCCACGCCGTGGCGAGGGAGAGCTGCAGGAAGCTGGAGCAGGCCTCCACGACCTCGCCCGTGCCCCAGCGGAGGTGGCCCGTGGCCGCCCACTCGTGCGCGAAGGCCAGCGTGATCAGCTGATCGTCGATCTGCTGGGGCCACGCGGGGGCGCCGAGCACCACGAGCGCCGCGACGGCGAGGAGCGGAAGGAGGCGCCACGACACGGGCGGGTCCGTAACGGCGTGTGGAGGCCGGGGCACGTTATGACCGTCGGGCCCCGGAGCCCCCATGCCGATTCTCCTGCTCTCCCGCCCGCGTCCGCTCACCGCCGCCGAGAAGCGGCTCCTCCCGAAGGGCTGCGTGGCGACCGACGGCGCCGAGGGCGTGGTCGCGCGCGCCGACCTCGATTTGCCCCTCGCGGGCCTGCTCGGGTACGCCGTGGCGATGGGGCGCGCCGTGCCGGATGCGTTTTTCGGCGTGCAGGAGGCCGCCGCGGCCCCGGCGGTGGACACGGGCGCCCCGGCTCCGGAGGGGACCGCCGTAGCCTCCTCGGCGATGCCGGACGCGCCGGAAGAGACCATCACCGAGTCGGATCCCTGGAGGCTGGTCGACGGAGGCAAGATCCCCCAGGCCGAGCGCGTCTTCGCGTCCGGAAACGGGCTCGATCCCGTCGGGCGCGATCGCTGCCGCCGCCTGCAGGCCAGCGGCGATCCGGAGGAGGTCGCGCTGGGATGTCGCATCGCGCGGCTCACGAATTGGAAGTCGATCGTCGTGAACCTGCGCCCGCTCCTCAAGCACGCCCACCCCTCGGTGCGACGCGACGCGGCCGAGGCGATCGGCGCGCTCGCGGGCCCCTCCATGGCGCCCACGGTGCGGCTCCTCATCAACGATCCGGACGCCGAGGTCAAGGCGGCGGCGATCGCGGCGCTGGCACGTCTGGGGGGGTGAGGGCGCCGCGAGGGTGGTCGCGGTTAGGGAGCGCCATGCTCCTCTTGCTGCCCGCCGCCGTGCTCGCCGCCACCCTCCAGGTGGGGCCCGACAAGGCGTATGCCACCCCCTGCGCCGCGGCGCCCGTGGTCCAGGACGGCGACACCGTCGAGATCGACGCCGGAACGTACGCGGGCGACGCCTGCGCGTGGACCGCCAACGGGCTCACCCTTCGGGGCGTCGGCGGCCTCGCGCACCTCGACGCGGCGGGCGCGGCCGCCCAGGGCAAGGCGATTTGGGTCATCCAGGGTGACGACACGACCGTCGAGTGGATCGAGTTCTCCGGCGCGAGCGTGCCCGATCACAACGGCGCCGGTATCCGACAGGAGGGCACCAACCTGACGGTGAGCCACTGCTATTTCCATGACAACGAAAACGGTGTGCTCGCCGGCGACAATCCCGACAGCGACATCGTCGTGACCGACAGCGAATTCGCCGACAATGGCTACGGCGACGGGCAGTCCCACAACCTCTACATCAACCACGTCCGCAGCTTCACGTTCCGCTTCAGCGACAGCCACCACGCGTACAAGGGGCACGCGCTCAAGTCGCGGGCGGCGCGCACCTGGGTGCTCTACAGCCGGCTCGCGGACGAGGCGGACGGGCAGGGGAGCTACCAGATCGACCTCCCAAACGGCGGCTTCGCCGTGGTGATGGGCAACGTGATCCAACAGGGCCCCGCCGCGGAGAACGGCGGGATGCTCAGCTTTGCCGCGGAGGGGGCGACCAACCCCGAGCAGGCGCTCTACGTGGTCAACAACAGCTTTGTCAACGATCGCGGCTCGGGCACGTTCGTGCGGAACGCGTCCGAGGCCGACGCCGTGGTCGTGAACAACCTGTTCGTGGGCGGTGGCACCGCGCTCGATGGGCCCGGCGCCCCCGTCACCTGCCTGGAGACCGGCGACCCGGGCTTCGTCGCCGCCGCGGCCGCCGACTACACCCTCGCCGCCGGCTCGCCGGCCATCGACGCTGGCAGCGATCCTGGCACCGCGGACGGCACGTCGCTCTGGCCGGCGTGGCACGTTCCCGGTGCGGGGGACGCCGAGGCGCGGCCCGTGGTCGGCCCGCTCGATCTCGGTGCGTACGAGTGGGGGGAGTCCGAGCCCGCCGAGGACACCGGCACCGACTCCGGCGACGCGGCCGACACGGGGTGCGGTTGCGCGGCCAAGACGGACATCTACCCGACGTTCCCGCTGGTGCTGGTGCTCGTGGCGCTGCGGCGTCGGCGGAGGAACCCCAGCGCGGCCAAGGCCGGCAGGGATGTGAACGCCCCATAGGGTGCCGTGGGCGCGGAGGCCGCGCATCCGCACCCGGCTGCGACCGGGGTGACACCCGTGTCGCCCGAGTCGTCGCCGCCCGAGTCGTCCGCGCCGCACGCGCGGTCGGCCCACGCGCCGAACGCGAGCGCGCCGGGATCCGCGCCGGCGGAGGCCTCGAACGCGCCGACGTCGGGGGCGTCACCGCGGGGGCGGCCGCAGAAGTCGGTCTCGAGCGAGGCCTCGGTGGGCACCGCGGCGTCGACCAGCTCGCCCTCCGGCGCCGGCCACAGGTCCAGCGCTTCGGCGTCCACGAAGCAGGCCGCCCCGCACGTGACGTTGCCGTCCATCGGGATGCCCTCGATCGCGTCGGGAAGCGCGGCGCCGCCGTCGCGCTGGAGCCCGGCGTTGTCACGTAGCTCCAGATCGGCGCCAGCCTGCCAACCCGAGGTGGAGAAGGCGGGCCCCCCCTCGCCGATGGCGGTGTTACCGACGATGTGCACGCCGGAGACGAGGCCGCGTCCCCCGTAGTCATAGCTGACGATGCCGCCTCCGCCGGCGCCGATCACGATGTTGTTCCGGACGATCGCCGGACCACCGCCAATCTCGATGGCGCCGGACTCCCCGCCGTACACGAGGTTCTGCTCGACCATGGAGGTGACGCTGCCGTCGCGGCTGCCGTAGATCTCGATGCCCGGCCCCTTGGTGTTCCGGATGGCGTTGCGTGCCACCGTGCCCCAGGAGTCGAGCTTGATCTCGAGCGCGTACCCGACGGCGGACGACGTGACGCCGTCGAACACGTTGTCCTCGATGCGTACCTGGGACTGAACGCACGTCCCGTCGTGGCAACCAAAATAGAGGCCGGTGGCCTGCAGGTCGAGGAAGGCGCAGCCGAGGACGGCGTTTGCGTCGCCGTCGGCGCTGTTGGCGGAGACCGAGATGCCACCCACCTCGGAGAACGTGCAGTCCTCGACGGTGACACGGCTGCCGGCCTTGATCTTGACCGCGTCGATGTCCGCCTGGGTGGGACCAAACGCCAGGCCCCGGAGCGTGACATCGCTCACGAGCACGTCGATGACGTTGCTCGAGGCGCCGGTGTAGACGATGTGGGGCGGCGCGGCGGGGTCCTGCGCGGCGACGACCACCGGCGCTCCCTCGGTGCCGCCGTGGTCGATGGTGCAGGGGCCGGCGTAGTCGCCCGGTGCGAGGGTCACGGTGTCACCCGGCGCGGCCGCGCGGATCGCGCCGCACCAGTCGTCGCCGGGGGTGACTTGGACCGTGGCCGCGTGGAGCGGGGAGATCACGAGGAGGAGGTGCATGGGGACCCGGCTAACCGGGCGCGCCCCCCCACGATCGGGGTCCAGCGGTGGCCCGCGCGCGGACCTTCCTGTAGAGTCCGTGTACTCGAAGGTTCCTCATGCGTCACGCGATCTCCCTCGTCGCCCTCCTCGCGCTGTTTCCCGCCTGTGACGACGCGAGCAAGGAGGTCGACGACTCCGGAGACACCGATCCGGACGCGAACCTGGACGACGTGGACGGCGACGGCGTCGTCGCGGCCGAGGACTGTGACGACGAGGACACGAGCATCGGCGGCCCCACGACGGTCTGGACCGACGCGGATTCGGACGGCTACGGGGATCCCGCTACCAACGTGGCGGCGTGTGACGCCCCCGTCGGGTCGGTCGCCGAGGGCACCGATTGTGACGACACGGACGCGAGCGTTCACCCCGGCGCCGCCGAGGTGTGCGATGCCCTGGACGTGGACGAGGATTGCAACGGCGCCGCGGATGACGCCGACGACGCGGCGACCGGCTCGACCGGCTGGTTCGTGGACGCCGACGCCGATGGCTACGGCGTCGACACCGCGGGGATGGTCGCCTGCGATCGGCCGGACGGCTACTCGGCGACCGCGGGCGACTGCGACGATGCCGATGCCGCCTACAACCCCGCGGCGGACGAGTCCGATTGCACCGACCCCGCCGACTACAATTGCGACGGCTCGGTCGTCTACGCCGACGCCGACGGCGATGGGTACGCTGCGTGCGCGGAGTGTGACGATGCCGTCGCCGCCGTGAACCCCAGCGCCGCCGAGATCTGCGACGCGGGCGACGTCGACGAGGACTGCGACGGGCTCGTGGACGACGCCGACGACAGCGTGGCCGGGCAGGTGACCTCCTACGTGGACGCGGACGGCGACGGCTTCGGGGACGACGCCTCGCCCGGCGTGGCCGCGTGCGACCTGCCCTCGGGCTCGGCGGCCGTCGTGGGGGATTGTGACGACACGCGCTCCGACGTGAACCCCGACGCGATCGAGCGGTGCAACGCGTTCGACGACGACTGTGACGGCATCGTCGCCGAAGGCGGGAGTCTGGGGAGCGGCAGCGCCTGCGCGGGGCTGAGCTGCCTCGACGTGTTGCTCGGCGAGAGCGAGAGCGCCGACGGGCTGTATTGGCTCGACCCGGATGGAGACGGCCTCGACGCCGCCCAACTCTACTGCGACATGACCTCGGCCGACGGGGGTTGGACCCTGATCAGCTGGACCGGGGACAGCACCGTCGCCCCGCTCGGCGTGCCGTACCCCGGCCTCGCCACGTGCCCCTCCCAAGACTGCGCTCGGGGCTCGGCGGCCGAAACCGACCTCCTCAACGATCTGCTGGAGGTGTCCGCCGAGATCGGCCTCGGCCACTCCACCACCGCCATCGGCAGCCACCAGGGCCTCGCGGAGTACACGTACGCCGGGTACTACGACTACGGCAGCCTCGCGGGCCTGTACCTCGATCCGGGGACCGGCACCTCGGTCGCCTGTGACACCGCGGGCTTCGGCACCGGCACCTTCCATGTGGTGTCCGGCCCCACGACGTACGAGGGCACCACGACCTACCTGGCCCAGTCCTTCCGGTATTCCACGACGGGTGGCTACAACGACTACAACGAGTCGTCGGCCTATATCTGGAACCTGGGCGCGGACAGCTACTGTGGCGGCTCGGGGGCCGCCCCGGGGGCATGGCTGGGCAACTGGTCCAGCTCCGAGTCCGAGTACGGCCCCTACCTGGCGGGGACGGCCGGAGCCCGGGCGGTCTGGCTGCGCTGAGAGCGTGACCGTCGACGCCTCGCAGGGCTGGTCTCGATGCGGTGACGGAGCTCCGCTCGCACTCAGAATGGGCAAAACTGACTCATTCTGGTTACGGAGGTGCGGTAATCACTCAATTTCGAGGTCTCATGGACGAGCTCTTCCTCGCGCTGACGCCCGCGGACGTGGAGCGGGAGCTGGCCAGCCGCCTCGGGGATGCGCGCCGTGGCCGAGGGTGGACTCAGGCGGAGCTCGCGAGGCGGAGCGGCCTGTCGCTCGCGACGGTGGCGCGCCTCGAGCGATCGGGGCAGGGCCAGATCTCCTCCCTGACGCGCCTCTGTGCGGCGCTCGGCCGCCTCGATGATTTCGACGCGATCTTGAAGGCGGGCGCCCCCGCGAGCCTCGATGAGCTCCGCCGTCGGTCGCGATGAGGGAGCTTCGGGTCAAGCTGCAATTCTCGGCCGTCGATCTCCGAGATGTCGGCACCCTGGCCGAGGACGGGCGCGGGGTCTGGTTCGAGTACGACGAGGCGTTTCGCGTGGCGGGCCTGGAGATCTCGCCGCTCCGCCTGCCGCTGTCGGGCCCGGGCCTCGTGGCGCACGCCGTGAAGCCGGGTGTTCCCATCCCGGGGGTGTTCAACGACGCCCGGCCCGAGGGATGGGGCCTCAAGCTGCTCCATCGCTCGTTCCAGGCGACCGGCCGCGCGGTCTCGTCGGTGTCCCCGCTCGAGGAGCTCGCCTTCCTCGGCGACCGCACCATGGGCGCGCTCGTCTTCGAGCCGAGCACCGGCCCCACCGGCGCCATCGACGACACGGTCGAGCTCGCGGTGCTCGCCGCGCACGCGCAGCGGGTCTTCGACGACAAGGTGCAGACGGTGCTCCCGCAGCTCGTCCTGGCCGGCGGGCCCTCCGGCGGCGCGCGCCCGAAGGCGCTGGTCGGGCTGCGTGCCGATGGCGGGGCGGGCGTGCGGTACGGGGAGGGCGAGCTCCCCGAGGGGTGGGAGGCGTGGCTCGTGAAGTTTCCCACCAGCAGTGACGACGCGGACGTCGGCCGGAGGGAGGTCGCGTGGATGGCGATGGCGCGCGCGGCGGGAATCGACGTGCCGGTAACCCAGGTTCTCGCCCTCGAAGGCGTCGGGGACGCGTTCGCGGTGCGCCGGTTCGATCGCCCGGGCGGAGGCCGCAGGGTCCACATGCTCTCGGCGGCGGGAGCGCTCAACGTGGACTTCCGGACCACGAGCGCCGACTACGAGCAGCTGATGCGCGCGACACATGTCGTGTGCGGAGGCGATCAGTCGCAGGTGCTCGACGTTTTTCGCCTCGCGACGTTCAACGTCGCCGCGGTCAACGAGGACGACCACTTGAAGAACTTCGCATACCTCGTCGGTGCCGACGGTTCCTGGCGCCTCGCACCAGCCTTCGACCTGACCTACGCGCCGCGCCCCTATGGTGAACGGTGGACCACGGTGGCAGGAGTCGGCCGCGGCGTCACGCGGGAACACCTGCTCGCTTTGGCGGGGCAAGTCGGGCTCAAGCCCGCCGCGGCGCGTCGAGCCCTCGACCAGGTTGCCACCGCCACGGCCGACGTGCGGGCCCACCTGCGGGACGCCGGCTGCTGCGGCCCCGTGTCCCTTGCGGCGGCGGAGGCGGTGGAGGCGGCGACGGCGCGGCTCGGGGGAAGGGCCTCGTAGCCGCGGGCCCCTTTCCGTCGTAAGCCACGGTCGGTGTGGTATCGTGAGCGATGAAGGTTTGAGGAGGACTTCGGTGTTGGTTCGGCTTTCCCGGAACGCGTGGGTGCCTACAACACGGGCCCTTCCCGGAGCAGCCTGTGTTGGTCCCCATCGGTGCAGCGGTGCGCCGCCTCGCGCGGAGAGTGTGCCGGGGGCCCGGCGCCCTGGTGGTGGTGCTCGTCTGCGCGCTGCCGCTGCTACCCCTCGCGCTCGTTCCCGGTGCCGAACGGAATCGCCTCGCGACCTCGCTCCTGATGGTCGGGCTCGGCCTCTCCGTCCTCCGGTTCGCTCCGCGCTACCGGGTGGCGGCGATGGCGATCGGCGTGCTGGCATCCGTGCGCTACCTCTGGTGGCGCGCCACGGAGACGCTCTACCTCGACGTTTGGCCCGACGCGGGGCTGTCGCTGCTGCTCCTCGGGACCGAGTTGTTCGGCTTCTTCGTTCTGCTCGGCGGGCTCTTCCAGACCGCTCTACGAAGGGAACGGCGGCCCATTCCGCTCGGTCGGTGGGGCCCCGAACAGTGGCCCAGCGTGGACGTGATGGTGCCGACCTACAACGAGGGCGTCGACATCTTGCGACGCACGCTCTCGGGCGTGACAGCGCTCGCCTATCCCAATCGTCGAATCTATCTGCTCGATGACGGGAAGCGGCCCGAGGTCGCGGCGCTCGCCGCCGAGATGGGGGTCGCCTATCTCACGCGTCCGGACAATTCGGGCGCGAAGGCGGGGAACCTGAACCATGCGCTCGCGCGTACGTCCGGCGACCTGGTCGCCGTGTTCGACGCGGACCACGTGCCCGTGCGGACCTTTCTCGACACGACCGTCGGCTTCTTCCTGGCCGATCCGAAGGTGGCGCTGGTCCAGACCCCCCACCACTTCTACAACCCCGATCCGTTCGAGCGGAACCTGCGCCACGCCGGCCGGGTGCCGCCCGAGCAGGCATTTTTCTACCATACCGTCCAGAAGGGGAGCGACTTCTGGAACGCCGCGTTTTTTTGTGGTTCCTGCGCGGTGTTGCGTCGTTCCGCGGTCGTTGCATTGGGTGGAATCGCCCAGGAGACGGTGACGGAGGACGCCCACACCGCGATGCGGCTCCACGGCGCTGGCTGGAAATCCGTCTACCTCGACCTTCCGCAGGCCGCGGGCCTCGCGACGGAGCGATTTGCGTGGCACGTCGCCCAGCGGATGCGCTGGACACGCGGCATGGTCCAGATCCTCCGCCTCGACAATCCGCTGCTCGCGCGTGGGCTGACCCTCCCGCAGCGCCTCTGCTATCTCATCGCCGCCGCGCACTTCCTCTACGGCGCGCCGCGCCTCGTGTACCTCATGGCGCCGGCCGCATACCTCCTCTTCGGCCTGCATCCGCTGCTCGCGAGCGCGTCGGATCTCGTCGTGCTCGCCCTCCCGCACCTCGTGCTGGCGGGCGCGGTGAGCGCGGCGATGAACGGCAACACACGCCACAGCTTCTGGCCCGAGGTCTACGAGACCGCGATGGCGCCCTGGGCCGCGGCGGTCGCCCTGGTCACGCTCGTGGCGCCGCGACGGGGCAAATTCAATGTGACCCCGAAGGGTGCGCCTCTCGGCGCCGCCCACCTCGATCGCGGCCGGGTGCTCCCGCTGGTGGTGCTCCTGGGCGTCAGCGTGGCGGGCGCGGTCCTCACGCCCATTCGCCTGCAGGCGCACCCGGAGACCTGGGCGGACCTCGCCCTCGCGTTCGCGTGGAACGCCTACAACCTGGTCGTGCTGCTGGCGGCGGTGGTCGTGTGCTTCGAGCCCGCGGAGCGGCGCGCAGCGCCACGCCTCACGACGAAGGCGCGCGTGTTGGCGTTCGACCCGGACGGCGACACCCCGCTCGCCGAGGGGAGGATCCTCGACCTGGCGGAAGGAGGGGCCCGCATCGTGTTCCCACGGGGCACGGTCCTGCCCGCGGTGCTCGATGTCACGGTCGTGACCGAGGGCGGGACGACGCGTGTGGATCGGGCCGCCGTGCTCGACGCGCACGCCGCCGACGCACCGGAGGAGGGGGCCCTGGAGGTGGGGCTGCGCTTCCCCGCGCTCGCGCCGCACACCCATCAGGCGCTGCTCGAGCGCCTCTACGGGGAGCCCGACACCTGGCTCCACGACCGCTATGTCCCCGATCACCCCGCCCGCGCCGCGCTCGCCGTGCTGATCGCCCCCTGGCGAGTGCTGCGCGCCTTCTTGTCCGGGCGCCCCGCCCCGCGCGCCGTACGCGCGGAGGCCGTCACCCGAGGCGCCGCGCTCGGGCCCTGGGCGCCCACGCCGGCCGCGCCCCCCGGGAGCACCCTCATGCCTCTCCTGGCGCTCGCCGCCGGCATCTTCGTGGCCGTCCGGCCCCCGATCTTCGGGCAGGTTCCGGTCGAGGAGGCGGGCGCCGCGCCGCTGCTCGCGGCCCACCACGAGCTCGATCGCCTCTACACCGAAGCTCGGCTCTCCGTCTGGACCGCGTCGTCGCCGACGCCGCGGTTCGAGAAGCGGCTCTGGGCCCTCGCCTGGGCGCTCGATGACGGCGGGGTGCCGGGCCTGGCTGCCGCCATTCCCCTGCGCGCGGCCCATGCCGGGCTCCTGGCCTCCGCGGCAGCCCTGGCCGCCGGCGAGAGCGCGGCGTCCGTGTCCGCGCAGCTCGACCACGTCGCCGACGACCTGGCGGCGGCCGAGAGCGGACTGGTGTCCGTCTCCGTCACCGCGCGGAACACCCGATGAGGGCGCTCCTGCTGGTCCTCGCGCTTGCGCCGGCGGCCGTCGCGGGCCCCCGTGCGCCAGCCGCCGCCGCTCGAGCGGGGGCAGCGGTCGGCGCGCCGCTCGTCATCCCCTTCGACACCCTCGGATCCCCGGACGACCGCGTCTTGCGGGGGATGGAGGCGGTCGAGAGCCTCTCGTTCACCCGCCCGCGGTCCTGGGCGCTGGCTGGCGATCCGGTGGCACGCATCCGCTTCGCGCACGCCCCCGGCTACACCGAGCGCAGCCGGCTCACCGTTCGACTGAACGGCCGCGAGGTAGGCGCGGTCGCGCTCGACGCGGGCAACGAGGCCGGCGGCGTGCTGGTCGTCGCGCTTCCGGCGGCGCGCCTCGCCGACTACAACACGCTGGCCATCGTCGCGACCCAGCTGACCGCGGGCTGCGAGCGCCCGTTCGACACCGCGCTCTGGACCCGCATCGCGGGGGACTCGTCGATCGAGCTGCCCGGCGCACCCGCTCCCGTCCTGCCGAAGGTCTCGACGATGCGCGAGCCGCTCTTCGATCCGCTCGGCTACGGCGCGCTCCGCGTGACGCCCGTGCTCCCCGGCGCGCTCTCCGTCGGCAGCCTCTCGGCGCTCACGGAGGTGGGGTTGGCGCTCGGCCGGGTGGCGGACTGGCGGCGCGTCGACGTGCAGGATCCCGTCGCGACGGTGGCCGAGGCCGAGACGGCGGGGCTGCTGCTCGGCACGCTCGCGGAGATTCCGGAGGCCTCGGTGCTGGTCGACACCAGCGCCCTCTCCGGCGACCAGGGCCTCGTCGCCCTGGTGCGGCATCCCCACGATCCCACGCTCCCGGTGCTCGTCGTGACGGGCCTGAACGCCGCGGGGGTTCGGAACGCCGCGCGCGCCGTGGCCCGCGCCGATCGCGCGGCATGGATCACCGGCGACGTCGCTGTCGTCGAGCGGATCTCCGATGCCCCGCCGCCGCGCGCCGCCCGGGTGCCCGGCCCGGTTGGGGACCGCGACAGCGTTCGCCTCTCCGATCTGGGGGTGGCGGATCACACGGTGGACGGGCTCTACGCGGCCTCGCTCACGGTGCCGCTGCTGCTCGAAGGCGACACGTTCCCGCGTCCCGACGGTGCGGAGGTTCGGGTCCGCTACGCGTATGGCGCGGGCCTCGATCCTTCGCTCTCCACCCTCGAGGTCCGCTTCAACGACGTGGGGCTCGTGAGCGTCCCGCTCGACCAGCTGGAGGGTTCGCCGGACTCGGTGGTGTCCGTGAAGGTACCGGCGCGCCTGGTCGGGCCCCACGACACGCTCCAGATCGGATTTCACCTGTTTCCGGCGGTGTTCGACACCTGCGGCGTGACGACGGCGGATCATCTCTGGGGCACGGTGTTCGCCGACACGGAGGTGCACCTCGCGCGCGATCACGCGGCGCGTCTCCCCGACCTCTCGCTCCTGAAGCAGCGGTGGTTCCCGTTCAACGCGGAAGCCCCGGGCGAGCGGGTCACCGTGCTGCTCGGCGAGCGCGCGGAGCCCTACGACGTGGCCGCCGCGCTCCAGATCGTCGCGGATCTCGCAGCGCGGAGCGTGGCGGAGGATCCCGAGGTCATCCTCCTCGCCGGACGCGACGAGCGCGGGGGCGCCCGCAGCGAGAGCGGGGGGGCATCGGAAGCGCGTGGGGGCGCGCGAATCCTGCTCGTCCGGGAGGACCAACCTCATCCGGCGTGGCTGACGCTCGAGCCCGGGCGCGGGGGGCCCCGCAGCGGGGGGCTGGCCACCGTGGAGGCGCTACAGCCCTCCCCCGAGCCCGGGACCGGTGTGCTCGTCCTCCGCGCTCCGGACGGAGCGCGACTGGTCTCCCTCGCCCGGCAGCTCGGGGACGACGAGGTGCTCGTCCAGCTCCGCGGCAGCCGCGTGGTCGTCCACGAAGACGGCGGCGTCTCCACCGTCGAGAGCGTCGCGACGAAGTGGGTGGTGCGCGCCACCGGGCTCGCGCGGCTGCGCCTGCTCCTCCAGGAGCATGGCCCGGCGTTTCTCTCCGCGCTTCTGCCCGGGGTCCTCGCGGCGGGGTTCGCGCTCCGAGCCTGGGCGCGGCGGCGAGGCGGGGTGACGGCGTGAGGCGCGCCGGGACCGGAACGTCGCGACCCGGAGGCCGCGTGACCCGAGCCGTCCTGCCCGCGACCGTGCTCCTGGCCGCGCTCTGCACGGCCCCCGCTCGCGGGGGGGAGCCTGTACGCCGCGAGGCGGCGAGCGCCTGCATGGCCGCGTCGGCGCCGGTGCCCTCCATCCCCGCTGCGGCCAGCCCCGTCCCCGACGCACCATGGGGCCTCGCGGCCCTCACCGCCGCCGAAGACCGTCTCCTCGTCGCCCGCGCGTTGGCCGCCGACCGTGCCACCCACGAGGAGGCCCTCGACGCGCTGCTCGCCCTCCTCGGCGAGCCCGCGACGGCAGGCCGTGCGCACCTCGCGCTCTTCGCCCTCGCCCTCGACGCCGACCCGCGCCCCGGCTGGCTCGACGTATACGAGCGGCTCGCGACGGATCGGCGCACCACCGCCTCGGAGGCCACCGCGATCCGCCTCCGTGCGGCGGAGGCGCGCACGTGGGTGCCCGCGGCCCACGAGGAGGCGCGGGCCACGCTCGCGGCGGCCGCCGCACGCGGCGCGGAGGCCGGAACCGACACGCGCGGCGAGCTCCCCGGCGACCGATCCTGGCAGCTCTCGTGGCACCTCGGGCGCGCCCACCTCGTCCTCGGCGAGGTCGAAGCGGCCGCGCGCCTCTTCGCGACGCGCGCCGGCGACCCTCGGTTCGACGCCGGTGCACGCGTGGCCGCGCTCGGGACTCCCGGCGCGCCGGCCCCGCTCGCGGCGCGGATCCACGCGATCGCCGCCGCGGGCTACCCCGACCTCGCCCTCCGCCTTGCGCCTCGCGACGATCCGTCCCGCGTCGATCCCGGCGCCTGGGCCGCCCACGCCAGGGTGCTGCTCGGCCGGGGACGCCTGCTCGAGGCCCTCGCGGCGGCGGGCGGGTTCACGGACCCCGGGAGCGTCGAGCTCCGCACCCAGCTGTTGCTCGCGCTCGGGCGCCTCGATGACGCTCGGCGCGCGGCGGAGGGCGTGCCGGCCGCCGAGCGCCGGGTGCGCGCCGTCGCGGTGGCCTCCGAGGACCCCGACCTCGCCTGGGCGCTCGCTCCGGACGAGCCGCTCGTCGCGCACGCGCGCGCCGCCGACCGCCTCCGGACGGGGCGCCCCGCGGAGGCTGCCGCGCTCCTCGCCCCACTGGTCGCCGTGGGCCCCCCCGACCTCGACACGCTCACGGCATACGCGCACGCCGCCCTCGCGGCGGACGACATCGACTCCGCGCTGTCCGTGTGGCGCGCCGCGGTGACGCGGGCGTCTGGCCCCCCGGAGCGAAGCGTCCTGCTTCGCGGCCTCACCGACACGCTGGCGCGGGCGGCCGAGACGCGGAAGGGGGGAGGGGACCCTCGAGGGGCGGTCGCGCTCTACCAGGTCGCCGTGCTTGCGCGTCCCGACGCACCTGGCCTTTGGAGTGGGCTCGGAGGCGCGCTTTGGGGCAGCGCCGCGCTCGAGGGCGCGCAGGCCGCCTACACCCGGGCCGCCTCGCTCGTCCTCGATCAGGCTGGCCCCGCGCATGCCGCGGGCCGGCTGGGCGCCGAGGGCTACCTCGGCAGCGCCGCGGATCTCGCCCTCGCACGCGGGCGTCCCGCCGAGGCCGCCGCCATCCTCGCGCCGTTCGTGGGATCGAGCCCATCCCTCGCGGCGCGAGCCGCGCTCGCGGAGGCCGCGGTCCTCGGCGCGCCCGAGCCGCTCGAGCGCCTCGACCTCCTGTTGCGTGCGCACCCGGACGACGCCGTGCTCGCCGGGGTCGTGGCGCGCGCCCTGGCCGCGGCGGGCCACCTCGAGGCGTCCCTCCGCGCCTGGGAGAGCGCGGTGGAGGCGGACCCGGAGGGCCCTGCCCCGCGCGTCGGCAAGGCCCTGGCGCTCGCCGCGCTCGGCCGCCTCGACGCTGCCTTCGCGACGCTCGACGAGGCCGGACCCGCCGGCGCCGCCGACATCCGGGTGGCCCGCGCGGCCCTGCACCGCGCGCGAGGCGACACGCTCTGGCTGGTAGACGGTCGGGATTCCGAGGCGCTCGTCGCCTACGGGGACGCGCTCGCGACGGCTCCGGACGCCTGGGCGTGGACCGCGATCGGCGGGCTCTACCTGTCTCACGGGCAAGCCGCCGCGGCGCTCGCGGCCTTCCGCGCCGCGCGCGTCCTCGACCCGGAGAACCGGCTCGCGCTCGCGGGCGAGGCCAAGGCGCTGGTCGCGAATGGGGACCTCGGGGGTGCCCGCGCCCTCGTGGCCCGCGCCTCCGACGCGGGCCTGGTCGCCGAGGTGGAGGCCGCCATCGGCGCCGCCTCGGTCGCGCGGGCCGCCGTACTGCTCGCGCTCGGCGAGGTCGAGGCGGCGCGTGGCGTGCTCACGCCGCTTCGCGACCACCGGCCCGCCCCGCCGGGGCTCGCCGCGATGCTCGCCGCGGTGGACCTCGCGGCGGGGGATGCCATCGACGCGTTCGCGGGATCGCGCGCCGCGCTCCGTGCCGACCCCCAGGACGCGCGCGCCGCGAGCGTTCTCGTCGACGCGGCGATCGAGTCCGGCGAGCTCGCCACGGCCGCGACGCTGCTCGACGGGCTGGCCCAGGGTCCGGGGGGCGCCGACGACCGGTTCGTCGTGGAGCTCGCGAGCGCCCGTATCCTCGCCGCGCGAGGGCTCCTCGCCCAGGCACGACGGCGGCTCGACCGCTTGTCCTCTTCGCCTCCCGCCGTGGCCCCCGACCGCCTCGCGCTCCTCGGCGGCGCCTGGCTCGCGCTGGGCGATCCCGCGTCTGCCCGCGTCGCCTATGCGAGTGCACTTGACGTCTCGCCCGACCATGCCAGCAGCATCGAGGGGCTCGCCGCGGTGGCCCTCGCCGAGGGGCAGCCGCGCGTCGCCCGTACGCTGCTGACGGACGCCTGCGAGCGCACCGGCGACCCCTTCGTGGGCGCTGCGCTCGCGCGTCTCGACGACCACACGGGGGCCCTCCGCAACGTCGCGCTCCGCGAGGCGGTGCGTGGCCGCGGCGCCGCTCCCACGGTCAAGGATCCGTTGCCGGTCCTGGCTGGCCTCCCGACCGCGAACCTCCGCGGTGCGTCCATCGGGAGCGTCCCGGCCAGCGGAACGTCCACCGTCCTGCTCACGACGCGCCCCGTCGCCATCGACGCCTCCCTCGGCGTGCTCGCCCGACCGGGTGCCACGGGTACCAACCGCCTCCTCGCCGATGCCGCCACCGTCTCCCTGGTCGCGCCGGTGGGGTCCTCCGTCCATCTGGACGCATCCGTGCTCGTGCTCGGCCTCTCGGACGGAGAGCACGATCGCCTGGGCGCGGCCGGGGCGATCGGTGTCGCGACGCTCCCGCAGAGCCGGCTCCGCGTGCGGGGCGTGCTCGGGATCACGCCGGTCGGGGTCGAAGCCCCTCCGACCCTCACCTGGTTCGCCGCGCTCGGGTGGCGGGCTCGACACGTCGAGGTCGGCGTCGACACGCTCCGGGCACCGATCACCGACAGCGTCGCGAGCTGGGGAGGGCTGGCGGACGAAGGAGGGGTCTGGGGCCAGGCGCTCACGACGCTCGGGGGCGCGTGGCTCGGGTGGAACCGCGAGGCGAGCGATCTGGGCGCGCGCGGCCGCATCGGCACCGTATCCGCGCTCGGCGCCGCCCCGACCGGCCGACGGCAGCTCGACCTCTGGGCCGGGCATCGGCTCGGCGCACCCGACCGGGGCGTGCGCCTCGGCCTCACCGGAACGCTGCTCGCCCACGACACGCAGCTCGACACGTTCGCGCCGGGCGGTGCCGGTGCCTTCACGCCTCTGGCCTACCGGGCCGGCGGTGGGCGGGTGGACGGCACGTGGCGCCTCGCGGGCGGCGCGCGGCTCTGCGGAGGCGCCAACCTCGGCGTCCAACACGTCGAAGGGGCCGAGAGCGCGTTCTTCGCCGCCGGCACGTCCCTCGCCGTGGGGGTGAACGCGGGGGGCGCGGTGCGGCTGGGCCGCCACTGGACAGGCGGGGTTTCCGCGCGCTGGGAGCTCGTCGGGGAGGACTGGTCCGAGCAGACCGGCGCCGCGTGGGTGCGGTGGATGGCGGATCCGCTGGCGGATCGCGTTGCGCTTCCGCCGGTGTACGGAGCCGGGGTGACGGGCTTGGGAGGCTGTGGGTGAGCGTCGGGAGGCGCGGCCGACGGGCGGCCGCGCCTCCCGAGAGGACTAGCCGGGCGTCGCGTGGCAGCCGAAGCAGCCGAAGCCTTCCGGGTTGGTCGCGTAGTCGTACACGGTCAGGTCGAGCATCTCCGCCATCAGGGGCAGGATGTCGTTCTCCATGAACACGCCCCAGGCCGCTTCTTCCTCGTCGGCCGAGGAAGAGTAGGGGAAGGAGGCGTAGTCCAGAGGAAAGAGCCCGTTCGGCATCTTGTAGTCGATGGCCTCGCTTTCCATGTCGGCGCCGTGGCAGCTCTCGCACTCGAACTTTTCGTAGCTGCCTCCCGGATAGGCATCGAACAACACCTGCATCTCGGGCATGACGGTGTTCTCCATGTAGGCGATCCGCTGCTCGCGATCCATCTCGATCCAGGCCATGTCGACATCGGTGTCGGTGTCGGTGTCGGTGTCCGTGTCCGTGTCCGTATCGGTGTCGGTGTCGGTGTCGGTATCGGTATCGGTATCGGTGTCCGTATCGGTATCGGTGTCCGAGGGCTCTCCGGTCTCCTCCGCCTTGTCGGTGCCGGTGCAGCCGGCCGAAGCGGTGAGCGCGAGGATCAGAAAAAACGGAGAGAGTAGGCGAAGAGTCAAGGCGTCTCCAAAAACGGCGTTGCGTGAGCGCCGGCCCTTATAGCACGAGCCCGGGCCGCACCGTTCGGTTTTGCCTTCAGCCGTCCACGAGGGTGACCGCACGCGTCGCCGCGAGCTCGCGGCCACATGCATCGGCGATCCGTGCAGACAGCGTGACCTCGGGGCTGGCGAGCTCTTCGAGGCCCCACGCGTCCAGCACCACGGTCTCGCCGACGAGGGTGAACACATCGTCGGCGTCGCGGACGAAGTGGCGGGACAGGCCGGCGTATCCGCCGATCACGGTGTCGTCCTCCGCGCGGAGCTGGAAGTCGACGAGGGGATTGTCCTCGTCCCCGAACAGGGCGATCCCTTGCACGATGCCCGTCACCTCGAGCGCGCCGAGCACCATCAGCCCGCCCTGCGAACCACGGACGAGGCCAACGTCCTCGCCGTCGCTGACGGGCGCGAAGCTCTGCTCGCCGACGCCGATGGAGATCGTGGCATCGATCTCGGCGGCCGCGTCGCATGCGCTCGGTGAGGCGGGATCGCAGGCGACGAGCACGGGGACGAGGAGGACGGCGAAGAATCCTGGCGAGCGCATGCGGACCCCGAGTGCCAGCCATTCAAGCACGAATCGTGCCGCTCGGTGACCACCCGCGGCCACCACCGGCCCCTCGAGGACACGTTAGGTCGCGCCCCCAACGGAAGGTCCGATGTCTCTGTACAATGCGTGCGTCCCCCAGCTCGTGAAGATGCTCGGCAACCTGGACAGGTGGCTCGACAAGGCGGTGGAGCACGCGGCGTTGAAGAAGTTCGACGCGGACACGCTCCTCGTCGCGCGGCTCGCGCCCGACCAGTTCACGCTCGCCCGGCAGGTGATGGCCGCGTGCGACGCCGCCAAGTACGCCGGGGCCCGCCTCGCCGGCAAGGAGGCGCCCGTACACCCCGACACACAGACCACGATCCCGGAGCTCAAGGAGCGGATCCAGGCGGTGGCCGCGTTCCTCGGCGCCCTGACCCCCGCGGAGTTCGAGGGTGCGGCCGCGCGCGTCGTGACCCTCTCGTTCGCCCCCGGCATGGTGACGTCCGGCACCGAGTACTTCAACGAGATGGCCCTCCCGAACTTCTACTTCCACGCGACCACCGCCTACGCGATCCTCCGCCACAACGGCGTCGACATCGGGAAGCGGGACTTCCTCGGCTCGGTCAGCCTCAGGCCCGCCTGACGTTGAGGCCCGCCTGACGTCCACCAGGGGCGCCTCCGATCATGGCCAGCCGCGATAGCGTGCGTTCGGGAGGCCCTCTGACACCCACGACTCACGTACTCGCGTGGCCGGGCTGCGCCTGGCACGAGATCACCCCGGCGATCGCGTTTCTGGCGCCCCACCGCACCATCCGCGTGCTGGGCGCGGGCGGAGCGCCCGTCCGCGTGGCCGAGGGCTACACGCTCGCGCCGGACGGGGACTGGCAGGAGCTCTCGGGGGCCACGGAGGTGCTGCTCCCCGGCGGAGACGTGCAGGCCGTATGGGAAGACGCGACGCTGGCGCGTTTGCTCCGCGACCGGGCCGCGTC
Source organism: Pseudomonadota bacterium (assembly GCA_030685065.1). Lineage (GTDB taxonomy): Bacteria > Myxococcota_A > UBA796 > UBA796 > SXON01 > CAJBVW01. Next base: position 144,460 of record JAUXQH010000024.1, read on the forward strand.
GGGCGCCCTCGTCGGCGGGGTTTGCAACGGCGCCCTCGTGCTGGCGCGGGCCGGGGCGCTCGACGGCCGCCGCTGCACCCACACCTCCACGCCCAGGTACGCGCCCAGCCCCACGTGGGACGCCCTGCTCGCGGTGGCCGGCCCCGCCCTCTCCGGCTCGGTGTGGGTCGACGAGGACGTCGTGGTGGACGGCACGATCGTCACGGCCAAGCCCTGGGCGGCGCTCCGCTTCGCCAAGACCTTCGCGCGCGCGGCGGGGGCCCTCCCAATCGAACAAGCGGCGGCGAAGGCCCGCTACCTCGCCGGGGTGCGTGACCTGGCCGAGGCCGACCCCTACGAGCGGTGGGCGGTCGAGCTCGCCCAGATCCCCGGCGCTGTCACCACCACGGAGCAGATCCTCGGGCACGTTCGTTGGCTCGACGCGCTCGAGGCGGACGGTCGCCTTGCCCTCGCGGGGCCCCTCCCGGACGACGCCGCCGGATTGGTCGTGCTGCGCGTCGCGACGCGCGCCGACGCCGAGGCGCTCGTGAGCACCGACCCGTTCGTCCGCGGGGGCGTGCGGCGAGCCACGATTCGCCGCTGGCGGTTGAGCTGTTCGGACAACGGGCACCTCGGGCGGATCGTGTGACCCCCGGGTAGCGCGCGCGGCTGGCCGTCAGGACGGGGGGCGGGTTCCGAGCTCTCGCCGAACCCTCTCCATTCCCTCCGCGATCCGCTGCTGAACGTCCTCCGGGGCGAGCAGGGCGTCGATCTCCGCGTCCGCCGCGCTCCGCGCCGCGAGGTCACCGATGGATCGGCCGAGCCGCTCCAACGCGACGTTGTCCGCGCTCGCCCCCGCGCCCCGCACGGCCGTGGAGGCGTCGGCAAGCCGGCCGAGGGCGCGGGTCGCGACGGCCACGTCGGCGAGCTCGTGCACCTGCTGGCCGAGCGCCTTCCACCGCGCCATCAGCTCGTTCAGGCCGGCCCATCCGAGCCCGGGAGCGCGCGAGAGCACCAGCGTACGGATCGCGCGGAGCAGGGCAATCGAGCGCTCGATCTCTCCATCCTCGGCTTCCCCTCGCAGCGCGCGGTGGCTCAGCCGCTCGCCGACCGCGGTCAACACGGCCTCGGCGCACGCCGCGAGGAGGCCGCGCACGCGTCGGGAGGACGCGGGGTCTAGCGCGTCCGGCAGGGACCGCGGGAGCGCGTCCACCATCATCATCGGGGCGAGGACCCAGTCGAGGAGCCTCTCGAACGGGACCAGGTCGGGGGCATCCGAGGTCTCGGCCAGCCGCGCGGCGTACGCGTTCGCGACGTGAGTGAGCATCTCGGCCTCCACCCCGAGCGCGTCGCGGAGGAGGCCGCACGCCATTTCGCGCGCCTCGCCCTCTGCCGCGCGGGCGCGGCCCGCGGCAAACGCCGCGAGCTCGTGACAAAGCTCGGCCTTCTCTCGCGGTCCCCCCCGGGTGCGATCCAGGCGCTCGCACCCCGCCGGCGGCGAGGTCGAGAACCGGAACCGGGTGGGAGCCCGCGGCAGCGACCGCTGCGCGAGGACGCGCGCTGTGTCGAAGGAGTCGAGCCTCCGCGGCGGCCCGTTGGCCAGCGAGAACGCGAGGGCCCCCTGCGCGGTGTCCACGACGATCACGTCTTCGCTGCGGGAAACCGCCACGGCGGGGGAGGGGAGATCGATGCCGACGGGCGCCCCTCCTTCGGCGAGCCTCCACACGAGGAGGCGCGGGCCGAGCCCGATCAGGAGGCGGTCGTCGAGGAAGTAGGTGGTGACGCTGTCCTTCGCGGGGCGGGTCAGACCGACGACGGGCTGCAGCGTCGGCAGGCGCAGGAGCATCGGGAAGGCCATCACGGTCGCGCGGTCCTCGCTGAGGATCACGGCCCCGCTGAAGCGCCCGGCGCCGAGCTGGCGACCATCGAGCGCGAAGAGGACGAGCCCCTGCCGCGCGCTCCAGACGAGGAGCCCAGCCGGCAGGATGTGCCCGCGCTCGACGCCCTCCGCCGGGAAATCGACCGGCCGACCGCCATCCGCGAGGCTGCGGACTTCGAGCCGATCCGCCGTCGCGACGAGCGCGAAGTCTCCCCAGCAGTCCAAGAGCTTCCCGGTCCAGGTCCAGCGCGTACGTCCGTCCCGGGTGTCGATGACCGCGACGGTCTCCTCCCCGACGAGGAGCAGCCGACGCGCGTGGGAGGCACCACCGAAGCGAATCGCGCCGTCCCCGGGCGAGGCGATCGACCACGAGGGGCGCAGCGCGCGATCCGGAGACCAGGCCACGATCTGCCCGGCGGCACGCCCGACGAGCATCCCGGATTCGGGGTCGACGGTGGCCGCGGTGAGCGCGGGGAGGGGCCGGGGCGGGGCAGGCTCCCCACGCGCCACGTCCGCTCGCAACCGCTCGAGCAGCGCCCGCGAGCGCACCGCGACGATCCCCAACGCCGCCACGTCCAGCTCGGTGCCGGCGGCGGAGAGCTCCATCAGCCCGCGGGCGACCCGCTCGCGCGTCTCGGTGATGACGACCTGCCCGGTCCTGCTCGCGGCTCGGTGCTGGGAGAGCCGCACCGACTCCTCCGTGAGGGCGCCGCTCTGACGGGCGATCTCCGCCTGCATGCGCCGGATCTCGGCGTCCTGCTCCGCCAGGGTCGGCGGCGGCGTGGCCGTGCGCAGGCGGGCTACCCAGCCCCGATGGTCTTCGCCGCAATCGGGGCAGATCTCGGAGACGGGCAGCTCGAAGCCGCAGACGCGGCAGCTCGTCGACATTCGGCCACAACATAACGCTCGGCGGCGTGCCGTCCTGCTGGCGATCGCCGCTGTACGCGCCGCGCGCTGGTGATACACGCTGCGGCCATGGACCAGGCAGGCACTCGCGTCGTGCACCAGGGCGACGGGGTCGAGTGGCTGCGCCGCGCCCCGCTCCCCCCGGATCACGCGATCGTCACGTCGCTCCCCGACCACTCGGAGCTCCCGCGCCTCGGGTTCGCGGGCTGGAAAAGCTGGTTCACCGACGTTTCCGAGCTCGCCTGTCGTCAGGTCGCGGACGACGCGGTCGCGATCTTCTACCAGACGGACGTGAAACACGACGGTCGGTGGGTGGACAAGGCCTATCTCGCCTCCCGCGGCGCCGAGGCCGCCGGCAGCGAGTGCCTGTGGCACAAGGTGGTGTGTCGCGCCCCGCCGGGAATCACGACCTTCGGGCGCCCCTCGTATACCCACCTGCTCTGCTTCAGCCGCACGCTGCGGCTCGCGCCGGGCCAGTCCTCGCCGGACGTGCTGCCCCGCCTCGGCGAGATGCCGTGGGCCCGCGCGATGGGCGCCGAGGCGTGCGAGGCCGTCTGCCAGTTCTTGCTCGCGCATACCGCGTGTCGCACCGTCGTGGACCCGTTCTGCGGACTCGGCACGATGCTCGCCGTGGCCAACCGGCGCGGGCTCGACGCGATCGGGGTCGAGCTGTCCCCCAAGCGCGCGGCCCAGGCGCGGCAGCTGGAGATCCGGCTCCCGCCTCGCTCCTGAGCGTCGCCTCCGGCGAGGAGGTACTATCCGGCCGCATGCCCCTCGACGCTCCCGCCCCGCTTCCCCGCGCTCTCCGGTGTGCGCCTCCGCTCTACGTGGCCATCCTCCTCGCGATGCTCCTCGGGCTGGTGGTCGGGCCGATGGTCGGCAAGGACGGGGCGGTCTTCGGGGAGATGGGCAAGCTCGTCATCGGGCTCATCAAGGCCGTCGCGACGCCACTCCTGTTCTTCGCGGTGGTGAATGCCATCCTCAAGACCGAGATCCAGGCCCGTTCAGGGGTCAAGATGCTGGTCATCGCGCTGGTGAATGCCAGCATCGCGCTCGCCATCGGGCTCTCCCTCTCGAACCTCCTGCAGCCGGGCCTCCACCTCGGCGCCGCGATGCCGACCGATCCGAAGGCGGCCGAGGCCTACGCAGGGAAGAGCGTGGACTTCCTCAAGACGTTCATCGGCTACGTCCCGACGAACTTCGTGACCCCCTTCGCGGAGAACGTCATCATCACGGTGGTGGTCCTCGCGTTGCTGATCGGCTTCGGGCTACGCGCTGCCCGCCGCGAACAAGCCGCCGCGGGGGCAGACGGGTTCCGGGTCATCGAGGACGTCGTGGCCACGTTGCTGCGTACCCTCGAGCTGATCCTCGGCTGGGTGATCAAGCTCATTCCGTTCGCGGTGTTCGGGGTGGTGGTCAAGACCATCGGCGAGCACGGCTACGCGCCGCTCAAGGGGCTGGCGGCCTATGTCGGCGTGGGGCTGCTCGGACTGTTCCTCCACGCCGCGGTCACGTACCAGGCGTGGCTCGTGCTTCGTGTCGGGATGCCGCTCCGTCGGTTCTGGCGGGAGGCGCGGGAGCCGATCGTCTACGCGATGGGAACGAACAGCAGCCTCGCGACCTTGCCCGTCACCCTGCGCGCGCTGGACCGCCTCGGCGTCTCGCGGGGCGCGTCCGCGCTCGGCGCCTGTGTGGGAACCAACCTGAACAACGATGGCATCGTCCTGTACGAAGGCATGGCCGTGCTCTTCGTGGCCCAGGCGAGCGGCATCCAGCTCGATCTGGGTCAGCAGGTCCTGGCGGCGGTGACGTGCATGGTGGCAGCGATGGGGGTCGCGGGCGTGCCGGAGGCGGGGTTCATCTCGCTTGCGCTCGTGGTCAACACGGTCGGCCTCCCAATCGAGGTGTTGCCGCTCCTCCTCACGGTCGATTGGGTGATCGCGCGGGCCCGCTCGGTGGTGAACGTCCTCTCCGACATGGTGCTCTCCATCGTGCTGGACGAGCCCGCGCTTCACGACGACCCCGCGGTGGACCTGGTCGGGCAGCGCGCACCTGGGAGCGGGTAGCCAGAGCGCCCGGGCGACGGTGTGTCCCTACCGTAGCTCCGGCCCTCCGGGCGGGCCCCGCCACAGGTAGAGCCCGCCCGCGGTAGGCGCCTGGGGCTCCCATTGATCGACCAACACGAACTGGGCCGCGAGCAGCTCGGGGGCAAGCCCGGACTCGGGGCGGACTGGCGAAGTCGGGTCGGACGACGGCACGAACTCGAGGATGAGCAGGTTTCGGGGCCACACGCCGTGGGGGAGCCCCAGCCGCCTGCCGTAGCGCACCCGGATGCCCGCGAGGCCGCTCTGCGGGGGGAAGGTGCCCGCCCAACGGCCGAGGTCGTCGAACGCCCATTGCACCTCGATGTGCGCCGGGTCGAACCCCGGCGCCTCGGTGGCGAGCGTGGTCCATCCGCTGCTCGCGCCGATCGCGGCCGCCTCGAGCGCCACGTCGCGCACGCTCCCGTCGGGCGGGATCGGGTAGCGCGCGATCAGCGCGAAACGCACCGCCGAAGAGCGCAGGGAGCTCCTCATCCGCATCAGCGCCTCGCTGTCGTTTCCGGCCTGCTCGACCTGTGGAATCTGGCCGAGGTGCTCGAGCCACGAGGACGCACCACCGAGGGCGGGCACCGCTGCCACCACCCACCACGACGTTTGGTGGAGGAGCGCGAGCCCCAGGATGGCTCCTTGCAGCACGCGGGTGAGGCGTCCGAGCCCGAGCGTGGCAAGGGCCGCGGGCGCGGCGAGCAACCCGAAGCCGGGGAGCAGGTATCGGCCGACCCGATAGGGAAGCCACGCGAGGACGAACATCCCGGTGAGCAGCGCCAACACGGAGACGTAGACGACGGGAATCCGCGGCGATTTGAGCTGCCGCGCCGCCCCCACCGCAGCCAGCACGAGGATGGGGGTCTGCACCATCGTCAGCAGGGTGGCGGGGTAGAACCACCAGACCGCTGAGATGGGGAATTGCTCGCCGTCGTAGACTCCGGCCATGTTCCCGTCGAAGAACTTGCGTAGGATGGGGAGCGCGGCCACGTACCAGGGCCCTGCGACGATCGACACACCCATGGCGGCCAGCAGCAGCGCGAGCAGGCGCCGCCGGGGCTCGGGGGCCCGAAATCGAGGGTGCAGGGCCGCGCAGAGGCTCAGGACGAGCGCCGCCCCGGCGTACGGCAACGCATCGCCGGCGTGCTCCCATTTGCCCGACATCGCGACGCCCGTGAGCAGCAGGATGGCCCCGCCGGTGATGGAGAGCGCGACGCGTAGCGCCAGGGGGCGCGCGAGCCCGCCCAGCGCCAGCGCCGCGCCCCCACCGACCGGCGCGAACAGGAAGAACGCCGCCGACCACTTGACGAGGAGGGCGATCCCCGTGGTCGCTCCCACGAGGAGCCCGAGCGCCGGACGCGTGAAGCGGCGGGACGCCACCAGGCAGGCAACGACGGCCGGTATCCACCAGAACAGCGCGTTCTCCGTGGTGAAGGCCCCCCGCATCGCCGTGTCCGAGTACACCACCGTCGCGAGCGCCACCGCGGTCACCCCAGCGAGCCGGTCGGACGCCTGGCGCACGGAGAGGTAGAGCGCCGCGGCGCCCAGGGCCAGGAAGGGCCACAGGGCCATCGCGGCGATCCGGGCGTCCACCTGCCCCAGGAGCCGCCCGTGGAGCCCGGCCAGCATCGTCACCACCGGCGGGTGTGGATCCTCGACAGCGCAGCGCAGGGCATCCGTGGTGGCCCGCGTGAAGCACGCGACGATGCGCAGCAGGCTGAGGGAGTCCGCCCCGGCGGGTGTCTGGTCCTGGGACAACCAGATCAGCTGAGCGACCACCACGAAGGCCGCGACAGCGCCTGCCAGGAGAACATCGCCGCGACCCAGCGGGGTGGGAGAAGGCGTGTCCAGCATCGCGACGCGCTGTATCCGGTCAGCGCTCCGCAGGGGGAACTACTCGAAGCTGTACACGAGCGGCTCGGACGCGCCGGCGAGGTTCACGCTGATGGTGCCCGCGCCCTCCCCGTAGGACGTGTGCCACGCCTCCTTCAGCGGGGTGAGGTCGAGCTCCAGCGTCTCGTTCAGCAAGGCCTCGCAGCCGTCCACCAGGCCGCCGTGCCAGAGCTCGAGGCTCGCCTGGACGGGCGCGCTCTCGGCGAAGGTGCCATCTGGCCAGCACACCACGAACGCGTGCTCCTCGCAGCCACCCCCGTACTCGACCTGCACCGAGAGCGTGTCGCCTTCGATGAAGGCGGCGGCAGCGGCGGTGTCGACGGCCACGATCTCGAAGTCGTGGCCGTCGGCCGTGCGGCAGTCGGAGAAGGGCTCGGGCTCGCAGCCGGCGAGGGCGAGCGCGAGGGCGAAGAAGGGGAGGGTTCGGGTCATGCGATGCATCCTCGGCCTGGAGGCTTGCAAGTCGGGTGCCAGCGGCTCTACTTCCCGACGATCCGAACGAGCTCGACCTCGAACACCAGCGTGGCCCCACCCGGGATCATCCCGCCGGCGCCGCCTGCCCCGTAGCCGAGGCCCGGCGGGATCTCGAGCCGCCGCTGCTCGCCGACCTTCATCGTCGCCACGCCCTCGTCCCACCCCTTGATGACCTGCCCGCCGCCGACCTTGAACTGGAGCGGCGTGCCCCGATCGAGGCTGGAGTCGAACTTCTTGCCGTCCGCGAGCCACCCGGTGTAGTGCACCGCCACGGTGTCTCCGCGGGTGGGGGTCGGGCCGGTGCCCTCGCGGAGCACCCAGTACTTCAGGCCGCTCGGGGTGGTGACGACCGGGATCCCGTCGATGGGGGCCTGCGCGTCGGAGCGCGTGACGGTCATCGGGGCGGGGCCGTAGGCCGCGGAGGAGGCCGCGGGGCGGGTTCCAGGGCCGCCGATGGTGGTGGCGCTCGGGGAGCAGGCGAGCAGGAAGGCCAGCAGAATTTGCATGGGGCGGGGCTATCCGCGGAGCGGAGGGCGAGCCATGGGATACGTCCGTGGGATGTTCGTCCTGATGTTGTTCGTGGCCTGTGTCGGGGACAAAGCGCCGGACTCGCTCGGGGGTGACACTTCTGGGGACACGTCGCCCGACACCGCGGCGGACGGTGGCGTTTGGGAGCCCGTGATCCCGGCGTGTGACCTCGTCGCGCCATTGCCGGTCGCAGCGGGCGCGATCCCGACGTTGTACAAGCTCTATGGGCCCGATCCCATCCACATGGCGAGCCTCGCCGGGTACATCGACACGTACGCGGATGACCTTGGTTGTCCCATTCGTACGGAGGATGTCGACGCGGGCACCGTGGTCTACGAGGGAAGTTGCTCGAGCGACGAGCTCACCTTCGAAGGGCGGTGGACCTCCTTCCGCGAGGTCGGTTCGGACGGTGGGGGGCGGGATGCCGAGCTGGCGGAGGGGGTTCGCTTCGTCGAGAACTACCTTGCGGGTTTTGTTGTCACTGCTGACGGGTCCGTGAGCTCGCAGGGCACCGCGGAGGGCTGGTCGGTCGAGCGGGATTACGCGCTCGACCTTCAGTTGGATGATCCGTGGGTCGACGGGACGTGGTATGCGCGATCGTCCGAGTCCGGCACGTACGCGGGTGAGAACACCATCCACGAGATGTACGTCGACGCGATCCCCGACGTCGGCGACGCCGGCGACTACTGCCTCACCCTCGACTCACGTCCCGTGCCCGACTGTGAGCTGGAGCCGTGGGGCGGTTGGGTCCTACAGGGGGCCTCGGTCGTCGTGGTCACGTTCGACCCGGACGTAGCGTGTGACGGATGCGCCGATGTGACGATCGACGGAGCGGACGCGGGCGAGGTGTGCGGATCGTTGTACGGCGCGACGTATATCCGCGACTGAAGTCCGCTCGGGGCCTCGTCAGACGAGGCTGATCCGATCCATCCGAAACACCCGATCCTCCCCCCGCAGATGACAGAACGCCTCCACCCGGGAGCCGAGCACCCGCTGCACCGTGATCGCCCGCCGCGTCGCCTGGGCGTCCGAGCTGCGGTAATCGATGGTGATGGGCTCGTGGCGGAGCGCGGCGGCCAGGAGCGCGTCGAGCACGACCTTGAGCTCCTCGGTGTTGGGGCGGCGACACAGGCGCTCGGCGTCCTCGACCGTCAGGCGCCGCTCGGGGTCGGCGCGATCGAGCAGCTGCCACGCCATCTCCCAGGTGGCCTCGGCGTCGTCGAGGGCGCGATGCGCGCGGCCACGCCCGATGCCCAGGTGTTCGCACACGGCGGAGAGCCGGTGGCTCGGGAGCGCCAAGACGCGGCGGGAGAGCCCGAGCGTGTCAATCACCGGGACCTCGGGCGCGGTGAGCCCCGCCCGCGCGCACTCCATGTCGAGAAACGCGAGGTCGAACCGTGCGTTGTGCGCCACCAGGATCGCGCCGCCCAAGAGGCGCGACAACGTGGGCGCCACCTCGACGAACCGCGGTTGGCCGCTCAGCATCTCGTCCGTGATGCCGTGGATCTCGGTCGCGCCGACCGGGCGCTCGGGATGGAGGAGCGTCGACCAGGCCTGGGGCACGTGCCCGTAGCGCCCGCGCACGACCGCCACCTCGATCGCGCGGTCGCCACGATCCGGCGACAGGCCGGTGGTCTCGAAGTCGACCGCGGCGAGCTCCGCGTCCCAGAGGCTCGAGGATTCGGTCAACGTCCGGGCTCTTCCTCGGCGGGATCGACCGGAGGGAGCAGCCAAGGAGGCAGTCCGGGCGCGGTCCAACCGGAGCCGTCGACATCGACGTAGATGGGGTTGGTGAGGGCGTAGGGAAGGACGGGCCCCGAGCGCGGGATGGGGATCGCCGGCGAGAGCAGCGAGCCGACGGACGGCACGTCGGAGAGGGCCTCGGTGACCACGTCCTGGAGCTGCACCGGCGCCATCTCGACCGGCGTGAAGAGGGGGGCGAGGTCCCCGTCGCCCAGGGCGATGACGACGAACCACGAGTCGACCGTCACGTCGACCGTGAGGTCCTGTACCAACTTGTAGATGTCCGGATCGAGCCCCTCCCACTCGTGGATGAGCGTGCCGTTCTGGTAGAGCTCGACGCGATCGACGGGGATCCAGCTCGGCGCCTGCACCTCGATGTGCAGATCGACCGTGCCGTCGGTGTCGACGATCTCGTCCCCGACGATGGCCGTTTCGTTCGCCGTGAACCGGATGAACGGACCGTAGCTCGCGACGACGTGGCCGGCGCGCACGGCGTCCGCCATCGCCTGTTCGTCCAGCAGGGCGGGCTCGTCCGTCTCCGCGACGACGTAATTCCGGGGGCACCCGGCCTCGACCGAGAAGCTGCCGTGGGTGTCGCTGTTGCCGAGCGCCGTGTACCGCTTGCCGGTGTTGAGCAGCGAGAACCAATCGTCGACCTGGCCCTCGTGGCCGTAGCCGAGACGGTAGATGCCGTCCGACAGGTCCTCCTGCTCCTGCCCGCTGCGCGCCACCATGTCGTAGGAGGAGAGCGCCTCGCCGTCCGCGTAGCGATCCAACTCGGGTTGGGTGGGAGTGCGCACGATCTCGAAGCGCTTGCCGTTGAGCAGCTCGAGGGCCTCGAACGTGTCCTCGAACTCGTCCACCCGGAGGAGGGGATTCACGATGGAGAGCGTGGGCGTCGCGATCGTGCCGGTGTACGGATCGTAGCCGAATTGGTCGAAGTACCCGAGGATGCCGTCACGCGGGTGGGCCACGAAGCGCACGGGCTCGTACCCGGAGGCGGTGCCGAGCTCGTCGAGCGTGTCGAGGATCTCCCCGGCGGTCATGCCGGTCCAATCGAAGGCGCCGCCCTGGTCCGCGAGCGTGTCCGCCACGAAGGGGAAGCCGAGGAAGTGCCCGACCTCGAGCGTGGTGGTCTCGAGGCCCACCGCGGTCTTGAGCCAGGGTTCGAGGCCGAGATCCTCCACGGTGGGCGCGTAGTCGGTCAGGGCGTCGTGATCGGTCGACGTGAAGAACTCGACCCCCTCGGCGGCCATGGTGATCACGCGATCCGACAGCGACGTGCCCGAGTCGAAGCTGTTGACGGAGTGGACGTGGAAGTCGGCGCTGACGTACCCGCTGGTGTCGACCGAGCGCACCACCTGGAGGCGCAGGCGGGACACGCCGGTGTCGGTCACGGTGAAGGGCTCGGAGGTGCCGAGCTCGTACTCGAGGCCGCGCGAGGCGATCGCGGTGTAGGTGCCCGGGGGGAGGATCACGTCGGCGCGACCGTCGCGGGTGAAGACCACCTCGGAGGGCGCCCCCGCGATGTAGGGGTCCCCGAGGTCGGGGTTCAGGGTGCTCTCTCCGAAGAAGCTGATCTTCGAAGGGGCGGCGCGGCCGAGCTCGTCGACCACCTCGACGCTCACCTGGCCCGCGCGCGGTGAGGCGACCACCAGGTTGACCGTACCTCCCTCGGTGACGGTGACGGGGATGCGGACGCCGTCCGGCCGGCCGCGGCCATGGACCACCAGCTCGTAGTCGCCCGGGGGGAGCCGCCCGCCGAACGAGCCGTCGATCTGCGTGTCGTCGCCTACGTCCGAGAGCCATTGGTTGTAGGGCTGCTCGGCGCCCGCCTGGTAGGCGAGCACGGACAGCCCGGAGAGCGCGATGCCGGTGCCCTCTTCGAGGACGTAGCCGCGCACCTCGCCGTAGGGCTGGCCCTTGGCCTCGAGCAGCACGTCGAGCACGCTGCCGACATCCCCCTTGCCGATCGCGAGGTAGCGCTCGTAGCTGTAGGCGGTGCCGGCCGGGAACCGGTCGTTCTCCCCCGCGACGCCCGCGATGCCGGCGCCGAACGCCGCGGTCTGGGAGGAGGTGAAGAGGGGGACGTACAGGTCGCCGGTGGCGGCGGCGATGCCGTAGCTCACGCCGTCGGCCACGCCGGCCACGAACTCGAACTGGAAGGGGTCCTGGAACGTGTTGACGCCGGCGTTCCGCACCTCGTCGACCGCGCGATCCTCGTCGAAGCCCATGCCCGGGGCGAACACGTCGACCGAGCCGCCCTGCAGGTAGAAGTCGCCGAAGGCCACCCCGGACGAGATCGCGAGCTCGAGCACGTCGAGGCCGGCTTCCGAGCCCGGGAGCAGCGTGCCCTCGATCGTCTCGTCGGAGCCGAAGGTCGCGGTGGTGCGGATCTTGAGCGCGCCAGCGCCGGGCTCGAGGATGTAGTCGGTCGTGATCCGGAACTCGGGCTGCCCGACGACGGCCCAGAGCGGGTCGAGCATGGTCAGGAAGGGCTCGGCCGCGGCGTCGGTGCGGATGATCGCGGCGTTGCCGTCCGCGCCGTCGTTGACGATGGACACCTCGGGGGCCTCGTCGACCGCGCCGAGGTTCATGTTGACCGTCGAGAACATCTCGGCGAGGCGATCGTTCCCGTGCCCGCCGGCGTACTTCGGGTGCGGCCGCTGCAGGTCCGCGTCGGCGATCGTGCCACCGTACGGGCTCGGCCCGAGCGAGTAGCGCGCGCGCAGCACGGTGAAGCGCACCCGGTCGTTCTCCAGCAGGTAGTCCCCTGGACGCGCCATGGCCTTCGGGCCGCCGATCCCGTCTTCCAGGGTTTCGATCGGCGTCGCGCGCGACCAGGAGGGGCTCTCGGAGCAGGCGAGGAGGAGAAGGAGGTGCATGGCCGGTGTAGGATACCGGTCTCCACCCGGATGTCCATGCTGCTCGCCCTCGCCGCCCTGGCCCTTGCTCCTTCTTCTGCCCTCGCGGGCACCGAGATCGTGGAGGACGCGCCGGACACGGTCGTCGAGGAGCCACCCCCCGCGGACATGGAACGGAGCGGGAAGAAGCGGGGCGGCGGGCGCCGGGGCGGTCAGGGCGAGCGCCCTCCCGAGGGGGGCCCGCACGGGGAGGGGCGGCACGGGCCCGGTGGCGAAGGCGGTCGGCCCGACCACCTGTGGGCGCACATCCGCCCCGTCGGCCTCGCGCAGGTGTGGGTGACGGCCTGGGACATGGACGAGGACGCCGTCGCGGACGCCTCCGGCTACGGGGACCCCGAGGACGACGTGGGCTTCAAGCTCAAGCGCTTTCGCCTCGGCCTCGCGGGGGAGGAGAAGGGGCTGGACTGGGCCCTCGTGGTCGGACTGACCGCCCCGTACGACGGGTTCGATGAGGAGGATGGGAGCATCGAGATCGTGGATGCGCACGTCGGCTACCGCTGGAAGGGCCTCGGGGTCAAGGTCGGGCGCGACGAGGTGCCCTTCTCTCGCGACCGCATGATCTCCTCCGGCGAGCAGACCTTCACCGAGCGCGGCATGATCGCGGAGCACATCGCGCCGGGCCGCGACCTCGGCGCCAGCGTGTGGGGCGAGCGTTGGGGCGCGAAGGTGACGCTCGGCGTCTTCAACAGCGGCGGCGACATCTTCGGGGACGACAACCTGGGGAAGACCTTCCTCGGCCGCGTCGAGTACAGCCGCGGGGACGCTGACGTCTACGAGACCTGGGGCGGCTCCCGGAAGCTCTCGTACGGGCTCGGCGTCGGCGGCTTCATGACGGACGATGTGTCCACCGCCACCCAGGCCGTGGGCGCGGACCTCATCCTCCGCGTCGCGGGCCTCACGGTGCTCGTCGACGCCGCGCTCGCGGATGTGTCGCCCACCAACTCCGACCTCGCGGTGCCGGGCGTGTGGGCGCAGACGACGCGGCGCGGCCTCACCGGGCAGATCGGGTACGGCCTCGGCGCGTTCGAGCCCGCGGTCAAGGTGAGCCTGTACGAAGACTCGTCGGTGGGTGGATACACGACGCTGCTCGGCGGCGTGGTGTGGCACGGCGGCATGGACGATCGGGGGCGCGATCGCGTGCGCATCGGCGCCGGCTACGTGCTCCGCATGGAGGAGAGCGCCATCGCGAACGACTCCGTTCGCCTCTGGGCCCAGGTTCGCCCGTGAACGGGCGGCGGCCATGAGGATCCGCGGCATCCAGGAGCTTCCCGAACCCACGTTCCGGACGGTCGACGATGCCTGGGTGAGCCTCGATTCGGTGGTCGAGCGGGTCTGCGCTGCGCTGCGGGGGGACGTGAGCCCGGTGGTGGCCAAGTGCACGATCCAGCTCGCGCGCCACGCCGCGGAGCAGCTCGATCGGGTGGAGATCGGCCCGCTCGCGACCGACGTGTGCTTCGCGTTGCGGGGCGAGCGCATCGTCGTGACGCCCATCGTCGTGCAGGCGATCTTGATGGCGTACGCGGGAGAGGTCGCGACGCTCGAGGTCGTGCAGGTCGAGGAGGGGTAGCCGGTTCTCGCGACCGACCGCGAGCTACGGCGTGACCGCCACGGTCTTCGGGGCCGCGTACGAGCCTTCCTTGAGCGTCGCGTCGCCCTTGGCGGCCGAGATGAAGTAGGCGACGCCCCCCGCCATGGCGTCCGTGGCCTTGACCGATGTCGCGTAGGTGCCGCCCGTGCCCTTCATCGGCTTCTCGTCGAACGCGCCGCCGGCGGCCGGCCGGTAGTAGAGCTTGACGGTCCACCCGGCGTCGGGGAGCGTGACGGCGAAGGGGATCACGTCCCCCACCTTGGCGCCGCCGGGCGTCGCGTGGGAGAGGCTCGGCTTCCTGGTGGGGGCGGGCTCGGTCACGGTGGGCGTGACGGCCTCGGGCGGGGTGACGGCGGTCCCGTTCAGAGGGGCGACCCCCTGGGGCGTGCCCTGCTTCGGCTTTCCATCGGCCGGCCGTTGGGCGTCCGGGTTCGTGCCGTTCACGGGCGCGCCACCTGGGGGCACGGGGAGCACGGGATCGGCGCCCTGGACCGCGAGCCCGGGCACCACCTGGTCCGGCGCGACCGGCGCGACGGGCTGGACCGGCGTGACGACGGCGGCCGGCTTGGGCTCCGTGGTCAGGTCGGTCAGGGGCGGCGTGATCGGGGCTGTCTCGGCATCCGGCGTCGTGAAGATCAGGTAGCCGACGCCCGCGACGGTCAGGGCGAGGGCGACGAGCATCGCGCCGGTCGCGAGGACCCAGGGGATGGCCGAGCGGGGCGCCTCGCTGGAGAAGGTGTCCCCCGCGAGCGCCGGGCGGGGCGGCCCCTCGGGGGGGGGCCTGGGCGCGACGGGCCGCGCGTCGACCCTGGGCGCGGCGGCGGGCTCGTCTGTCGCCGGGGAGGGGCTTCCAGCGTCGGCAGCGTCGCTCAGCTCGCCCACGTCCGGCACCATCGTGCCGAGGGCGTCGTGCTCGCCCGTGATGACCTCGGACGCGAACTGCTGCATCGTGTCCATCGGCTTGCCAGGGCGCTCGAGCGTGTGCCCCACGAGGGGCACGGTGATCTCGGGATCCTCCGGGAGCATCGACACCAGGGCGCGCAGGGACTCGGCCATGGCGCGGGCGGAGAGGTAGCGATCCTCTCGGCGGTAGCGCGTGGCGCGCTTGATGACCTCGGCGAGCTCCTCCGGCACGTCCGCGAGCATCCCGGGCTCGGTCTCGGCCATGAAGAGCTCGGGCGGGGTCTCCCCGCGCAGGAGCGACCAGAGCGTCGCGCCGACCGAGTACACGTCCGCCCGCACATCCACCTGCTTGGCGTTGGTCTTCTGCTCGGGGGCCATGAAGCCCCACGTGCCCATGACCGCCCCGGTCCGCGTCAGGCCGTCGTCATTCTCCGTCTGCACCTGGGCGATGCCGAAGTCGGTCACCCGGATCTCTCCGGTGCGGGTGAGGAGGATGTTGTGCGGCTTGATGTCCCGGTGGATGACGCCGGCGTCGTGCGCGGCCTGGAGGCTCTCGCAGATCTGGATCGTCGCGTCCGCCGCCATGCGCGGGGGGAGGGGGCCGAAGTCGCGAACGCGGTCGAGCAGGGAGCCGCCCTCGATCAGCTCCATCACGATGTATACGCGATCGCCGTCCTCCCCCGTGTCGAAGATCCGCACGACGCGGCTCTCCTCGAGGTTGGCCATGGTCTGGGCCTCGGCCAGGAAGCGCTTGCGGAGCGAAGGCCGGAGCGCGAGCGAGGGGGAGAGCACCTTGACCGCGCGCGGGCGCTGGAGCCGAAGGTCGAAGGCACGGTAGACCGTGGCCATTCCGCCCTCGCCGATCACGTCGAGCAGCCGATAGCGGCCCTCGACCAGGCTCTCGGGCATCGGGTTCGCGGGCACGGTCGACATCGAGGCCCTTCCTACCACGGTTCGGAAGACGCCGTTCGGCCTTACGCACGGAGACTTCAGGGTCTCGCGAGGAGACGCTGCGTCAGGTCATCGAGCCTCATGGCGAAGAGCCGCGCGCGCTCCGGGCCGAACGTGCTCGGGCCCAGCCCGGCGACGCGCTCGTCGTACTGGGCGATGAGGGGGGCGAGCTCGGCGATGTCGAGGATCACCAGCACCCTGTCCGCGATCTTGCGCGCGAAGCGCACCTGGTGATCGTCCACGTGCTCGCCGAACGCGGACTGGCGCGGCACGACGATCGGCACCTTGCCGTGGGACAACGCCTGCATGATGGAGGCGGGCCCGCCGTGGGTGATGACGATCCGAGCCTCCTGCATGGAGGACTGGATGCGCGCGTAGGGCATCATCGCCTCGGCGCTGCAGCGGGTGGGGACGTACGTCGAGTAGCCGCTCTGGATGCGCACCGGCTCGTCCCCCGGGAGCGCGTCGAGGGCCCGGAGGAGGCGATCGAACGGATCTTCATGCGTACCGACGGTGCAGAAGATCATCTACAGCACCGCGCCGAGGTTTTCGGCCTCTGGGTAGAAGGCGCGCTGGTCCTCCCACTGGATCACCATCTTGTCGAGCACCGGCGCGACGAGCCGGGCCGAGAGGGTGGGGGAGTCGATCCGGTCGTACACCTCGATGTAGACGGTCTTGCAGCCGAACACGACCTTGCCGATCCAGAAGAACGGCACCGCGAGCCCCGCCCCGTTGGACACGATGAGCTCGGGGCGCTCCTTCGCGAGGATCCGCAGCGCGAGCAGGCCGTTACGCAGCGTGTTGCGCACGCTCCGGTTGGTCGGGTGGTGCCCGAAGTACACGCGCTCCCCCTCGAGGAGGGAGGTCGCGTCCGGCTTGTCGAACGTGACCCAGAAGCGCTCGTGCTGCGTCCACCAGGCGTCCAGGCAGTGCAGCTGGGCAAGGTGCCCGCCGGACGAGCACACGATGCACACACGGTAGGGTCGCGACATCGCGGTCCCTATAGCAGGACGGGCGGGCTAAGACACCGGCGTGAGCCAGGACGTCAAAGCCATCGCCCGGGGCACCGGCCTGCTCTTGCCGGCCACGCTGGCCGGGAACCTGCTTCTCCTCCTGCTCGACCAGTACGTCAACGGCGTCCTGGGGACCGCCGACTACGGGCTCTTCGGCGCCATCAAGCGCGTCCTGCAGCTCGTCGGGTTCGTCGTGCTGCTCGGGATGGAGAACGCGGTCATTCGTTTCGTCGCGACGGCGGCAACACCGGAGGCCGCGCGCGGCGCCGTTCGCCACGCCTTGCTGGGAACGCTCGCGGCTTCGGGTGTCGCGGCGGCGGTCCTCGTCGCGATCGCGGGGCCGTTCGCCGCCTGGGTCGACCCGGCGCCGGCCACCGCCGAGGCCCTCCGCATCGGGGCTCTCTCGCTGCCGTTCGCGGCCGTGCGCATGGTGGCCGTGAGCGCGAGCCAGGGGTGGAGGGTCGTGACCCACCGCGCGCTCGTGATGTTTCTCGCCTGGCCCCTCGCGCAATTCGTCGGGATCGCGGCCCTCGCCCACTGGCTGGGATTCGGCATTCGCGGCGTTATGATCGCGTACGTGGGGGCGATGGCCATCGGGGCGGCGCTCGCGGTGGGCTTCCTGTGGCGCCTCCGCGCGGACGTGTTGCGTCCGCGTCTGCCCGCGGCAGCCGCCGGCGTGGGCTTCGTCGCCTTGATGGGGTTCGCCTGGCCCATGTGGATCCAGGGCGTCGTGATGGGGCTCTACACGTGGCTCGACCAGGTGCTGCTCGCGAGCCTGCGGAGCACGACGGAGGCCGGCATCTACGGGCCCGTCGCCACGCTGGCGCCCCTGTTCGGCGTCGGTCTGGGCGCGCTGAACGGCATGTTCGCGCCGATCATCGCGGAGCGGCGCCTCGCGGGCGACATGGCCGGGCTGCAGGGCCTCTACCGCACGGTCACGCGCTGGGCCGTCGCGTTGGCCATGCCGCCGCTCGTCGTGTGCGCCGTGCTCCCCGGAGCCGTGCTGAGCCTCTGGCCGAACGGCTCGAAAGAGGCGATCGACGCCCTGCGGATCACGTGCGCCGCGCAGCTCCTGTGTACGGGCGTCGGGAGCGTGAACTACCTGCTCATCATGGCCGGCCACCAACGCGCGACCTTGCTCAACGGCATCCCCGCGGTGCTGCTCAACCTCGGGCTCTCCTTCGCGCTCATCCCCGTCCTCGGCGTCACCGGGGCCGCGATCGCCAACGCTGTCGCGACGATGGCGGCGAACGGCATCGGCCTCTGGCAGGTGCACGCGGCGCTCGGGATCCACCCGTTCGACCGAGCGTTTCTCCGGCCGTTGATCGCCGCGATTCCGTGCGCGGCGACAGCGTGGCTGGCTGGGCAGTGGGTGTCGGCGCCGCCCCTGGTGACCGTCGCGATCGCGGGCACCGCCGCGGGCGTCGTGTTCCTGGCGGCGCTCCGCGCCCTGGGCCTCGACGCGGACGATCGGCTCGTTCTCGACGCGATCGTGGCGAAGGTTCGGCGGAAGGCGGCGTGATCGCCGCATAGTCGTCGAGCCTGCTTCAGGCCGCAGAGGAGGCTTTTCGCGATCGTTTCGGCGCAAGCGAGTGCTGGACGTGTCACGATACGTCCACTCCGGAGTTCGTGATGTTCCTGCTCCTCGTGTCCGCGGCCACCGCCACCGACATGACGTTCGCCTGCCCCTCGGTGACCGCACCGCCGAACGCACGGCCGTACTACGACACGGCTCCCATGGGCGTCGCCCGGACGGCGTGGGACGAGGTCTACGCGTGGTTCGACGCGAGCTGCGTCGTGAGCTGCACGTCGGAGTGGATGGACGCGACCTGCGAGTCCGCGAGCTGCGTGACCGCCGCCGGCGCCACGCTCGTCTGGGAGCAGCAGTACCGGGAAGAGGGCGGCGGCCACGAAACCTACACCGAGACGACCACGCGGACGCTCGACGTCATCCCGCCCGCTTCGGCGGGCCTCGCGTGGACCTCGGCGACGATCGAGTGGTGGGAGGAGAGCTCGAGCTCCTCGTTCGAATATGGGTCCCAGGACTCGGCCACGCTCTCGTGGACCGGCTCGCTCCAGGCGGACTGGCCCGCGGACGGGTGGTTCGAGGCCGGGAGGCGCACGAGCGGCTATTCGTACTCGTCCTACTCGGTGGAGACGAGCAACTGGGACTGGTCCTCAGACGGTTGTGACTGGGCCGTTCAGGACTACTGGAACATCGACAGCGGCACGGCGATCGACGTCACCGTGAACGCCGACCCGCTCGTCGAGGTCATCTCCTCCTACGAATACTGGGACCACGCCGCGTGCGACTCCGAGGCCTTCGGGACGTGGCGCGGCTACACCGACGGCGTCCTCTACGGCAACGTCGACGAGACGACCTGGGAGCGCAGCGGCGACGCCGACGGCGACGGCTTCTCCACCGACGACTGCGACGACACCGACGCCGCCGTGAACCCGTGCGCCGCCGACGTGGCGCGCGACGGGGTCGACTCCAACTGTGACGGCAGCGAGGACGCCGACGGCGACGGCGACGTGAGCCTCGCCGAGGGAGGGGACGACTGCGACGACGCCGATGCGACGATCCACGTCGGGGCGACCGAGGTGATCGGCGACGGCATCGACCAGGACTGCGACGGCGCGGACTTCACCGATGCGGACGTGGACGGCGATGGCGCCGACTCTCTCGCGGCGGGGGGCGATGATTGCGACGACACCGATCCCACCGTCTTCGTCGGGGCCGCGGAGGTCGCGTACGACGGGATCGATCAGGACTGTGACGGCGCGGATCTGAGCGACGTGGACGCGGATGGCGCCGATGCGCCGGCGGCGGGCGGGGACGACTGCGACGACGAGGACGCCAGCGTGTTCGTCGGCGCCGCCGAGGTCGAGTGTGACGGCCTGGACCAGGACTGTGACGGCGAGGACCTCTGCCCGCCGCCCGGCACGGAGCCGGAGGAGGTCGAGGAGGAGGAGGCCGACGACGAGGACCACGAGGGCGGTTGCGGCGGGCGCGCTGCGGGCCTCCTGTTCCCCGGCCTGGCGCTCCTCGGCGTGTCCCGTAGGCGGAGCGTTCGCGATGCACGTTAGGGCGGCTCGATGGTGATCCCGCTCCGCCGTCTGCTCGTCGCCGCGCTGCTCCTCACCGCGGGGCGGGCCCACGCGGGGGAGGGTGTCGGCCGGAGCGGGGGGGGCGTTGCGGGGGGCTCCCCCCCGCCCCAAGAACCCACGTACAAGGTCATCGATCTGGCCGCGCTGCGAAACCATGACCTGTTCGACGGCTCGAAGTCGCCGCTCTTCCGCCTCCGGGACGTCGCCCCCTGGGCCCCGCCGGTGCCGCTCGCCTTCGACCCGAAGGGGGCGCCCGACGTCGTGTTGCTGAAGAGCGCGGACGCGAAGGACGCGCCGCTCGAGGTCAAGGTTCCCGTCGGGGGGGCGGCGCGCACGCTCTACCTCCTCACCGCCGGGCAGGGCCCCCTCGGCGTGCGTGACATCGCTGCCGACGGCGAGGTGCACTACGCGGACGGCCGCACCCAGCCGCTGAAGTGGATGGTGGGCGAGCAGGCGTGGCCCGCCTGGGCAGGCGCGACCGGTCGCAACGCGGAGCCCATCGCCATCGGGTGGAACCCCGGCGGAGACCTGCTCACGGCCTCCCTCGTCACGGTCGACGTGTCCTGGCCCGACGCTCCCATCGCGTTCATCACGGTGAAGTCGCGCCCGGGCCCGCTGTCGTTCGCGCTCCTGGCGGTCACGACGTCCGATGCGTCGCCGGTCACCGTCGGCCCCATCGCCGACCGCGCCCCGATGGACGGGTACGAGTTTCGCGTGCCCGCCGTCCTGGCGGCGCCGTTGCCCATCGATCCCGCGCTCGCCGTCACCGGCCCGGCCGACCGCGCGATCGTCGTCTCGGACGGGCACCTCGCCTACGGGGACGCTTCGCGCCTCGGGCAGGAGCGGGCGCGCTTCTGGGGCATCAACCTCGTCGGGACCGGCGCGTTGCCCGACCTCGACGTCGCCGAGATCTACGCCGCGAGCCTGGCGCGGGCGGGCTTCAACATGGTGCGCCCCCACCACATGGACGGGGACGGCGAGGGCACGCTCGTCAACCCGAAGCGCGGCGAGCCCGGCGAACCGCTCGCGCTGCCCGAGGCGCTCGACCGGATGGACCGCTTCCACGCGGCGCTCAAGGCCGCGGGCGTGTACGTCTACCTCGAGACGTGGACCCTCCGGAGCTTCCGCCCCGAGGAGGGGGTGCCGTCGCCACGCGGGCTCGTGGTCGGGAACAAGTACGCGCCCTTCTTCTGGAAGGAGTACGCCGACGCGAAGAAGGCCTGGGTGCGGGCGCTCTACGACCGGGTGAACCCCTACACGGGGCTCCGCTATGCCGACGATCCCGCCGTGGCGCTGTTCGAGATCGCCAACGAGGACAGCCTGCTGGTGGCGTGGAGCAGCGGCGCCCTGGAGCGGCTCCCCGGCGACCATCGGCGCCGCCTGGACGAGCTCTGGAACACCTGGCTCCGCAGGCGCTACGCGAACGACGCCGGCATCAACGCGGCGTGGAAGGGCCCCATCCGCGCGGGGCTCCAGATGGGCGAGACGATCTCGCTCGACTCGGTCGCGCGGGAGCCCGCGTCCCGCGGCCGTACGGAGCTGTTTCCCCCGGCGCGGGCGGCCGACCTGGTGCGGTTCTACGGCGAGCTCGAGGCCGCGCACCACGCGGACATGGCCCGCTTTCTGCGGGACGAGCTCGGGTTCCGGGCGCCCATCGTGTGCAACACGTCGTTTGGGGTGCCGCTGGCCGATGCCCAGCTCGCGGCGTGTGACGTGGTGGATCTGCACGTCTACTGGGACCCCATCGCCGAGCAGAACGTGTACTTCGATCACGCGATGATCGAGCGGCCGCTACACGGGCGAGTCCTGGAGAAGCTCTCGTGGTGCCAGGAGGGGAAGCCCTGCACGATGAGCGAGCTGAACCACAGCTGGCCCAACCGGTACGGCCACGAGGCCCCGCTCGTCTGGTCCTCGCTCGCGGCGCGGCAGGATCTCGACGCGGTCCTCTGGTTCGCCTACTCCCACGGGAGCTTCGAGCCCGCGCCCGACGGCCCGGGCGGCGCCCTCGATCTCGCCGGGCGCTTCTCGTCGTGGGTGCAGATGCCGACGGCCTCGGCGCTCTTCCGGAGCGGGGCGGTGGCGCCCCCCTCCCGGCGGTTCGTGCGGTGGTGGAGCCCGAGCGGGCTGTTACGCGACCTCGCGGAGCCCTCCAGCTTGTGGCTTGATCCGCAGGTCTCGTGGCAGAGCGCGCTCGACAACGTGCTCCGCACCTCCTTCGCGGCGATGCCGCCCACCCTTTTGCCCGCGCCCGGCCCAAGCTGGAGCCCCGTGCGTTGGTGGCCCGAGGAGGGCCGTTGGGTGGTGGATACTCCCCGCTTCCAGGCCGTCGTCGGGCGTACGACCACGCCCATCCTGCAGCCGGGCGCCGAGCCGGACCCTCACGCGCTTCGCGTGGCCCTCTCGTCGTTCGCGGCCGTGTCGCTCGCTTCGCTCGATGGTGCCCCGCTCGGCGCCGGGGCCGAGGGATGCCGGCGGGCCTTGCTGACGCTCGCGGGCCGCACCGAGCGCGACGGCACGCTCCGCAGCACCGGGGGCCCCGGTTCCCTCGTCTACGGCAAGGGCCCCGCGCGCCTGGAGCGGCTGGCGGGGTTCGTCGACGTGAAGTGGGCGGGGCGCCCGGAGGCGTGGAGCCTCGACCCGGTGGGAGCGCCAGTGGGGCGGATCGCGCTGCGGCGCCTCGGCGGCGGGTGGTGGCGCCTGGAGACCGACGCGATCAGCTCGCCTTGGGTTGAGCTTCGATCTCGCTGACCGTGGCGCTGAGCTCGAGGACCGCCTCGGGCTCGGCCTCGAGCTCCTCCTCGAACCCGGCTTCCGTGATGAGCCCGGCGCGCGCGGCGTGGAGGTTGTTGAACTCGACCAGCGAGAGGATGGCCCACTGGTAGATGGCCACCTCGTAATATTCGAGGATGTTGTCGGTCAGGTTGAGGAGCGCGTACGTGACGGTCATCGTGACGTACACGTGGGAGATGTAGGTGAGGCGGTTGTCGAGGCGCCGCTGGATCATGCGGAAGCCCTGCCAGAACATGACCCCGAGCACCCAGAGGAACGCCAGGAAGCCGACGATGCCGGTCTCGTAGAGGACGCGGAGGTAGCCGTTGTGGGGCGCCGCCTCGACGCCGAAGATCTCGACCCCCAGCATGACGGAGCTGCCGGCGCCGAAGCCGAACCAGGGGCGATCCCAGAAGCGACGGATGATCTCGTCCCAAAAGTAGAGACGCCAGCCGACGCTGGAGTTCAGATCATAGACGTTGTCGCTGCCGAGCACGTCGCCCACGCTGGTGAAGCGCTCGAGGATGCCGCCGCCGAACCCGAGGAGCACGACCCCGCCGACCGCGGCCGCCGCGAAGATGTAGGCCCGCTTCCCATACACCCAGGACAGGTACAGGAAGCAGAGCCCCATCGCGAGCCAGGAGATGCGGGTGTAGGTGGAGATCTCCAGCGCGACGAGCAGGACGATGTAGAGGAGTCGCAACGCCCGGTTTTTCACGCGCGGATCGAGAAACTCCGCGTACGCGAGGCAGAACAGGAACGTCAGGTACATGCTGAAGTGGGCGGGGTGGAAGAAGCTCGAATTGACGCGGTTGTACCCCTCGGTCACGTCGTTGCCCGTGCCGGTGATCCACTGGAAGAAGCCGTACACGATGGGGATGACGCTCGACGCGTACATCGCGGAGATCACCTGCCTCACCATCTTCCTGTCGATCATGTCGCTGATGATCAGGTAGGTGAAAAAGGGCGCGGCGAGGCGGGTCACGAAGCGAACGGCCCAGCGGAAGTCGGGCGCCCAGAACATCGAGATCGCGAAGAGCCCGAGGAACACGCCGTAGGGGAGGGTGAGGGAGCGCCCCTTGAACGGGTTCTTCCAGAGCACGAGGAAGTAGACGATGCCGATGCCCGTCGCGAGGACGTTGGCGAGGCCGCCGAGGTCGAAGTTGAGGCCCTCGGTCCCCATGCGCTCGCCGCCCGCGATGAAATTGCGGAGGGAGATCAGCATCAGGAAGCCGAGGATGAACGCGCGCGGGTTGGCCAGGAAGAGCCCGGCTCCCACGCCGACGATCGCGAGCGCGACCATGTAGTTCACGCCGCCGAACCCGAGGGCGAGCGCGAGCGGGACAGCCGCGGCCGCGGGCAGGATCAGCTGACGAACGGGATCCGAGCCGAAGTCGGCGAAAGGAGAGCTCTTCACATCCATCCGTCGGGCGAACGCACGCGGCAGCTTACCCGGATGGGGGTGCGGCGGTTAGTCGCCGAGGCACGATGACCGGGGACCCTCACAGCATCTCTCGGGATGCGCCG
This sequence comes from Pseudomonadota bacterium, assembly GCA_030685065.1. Classification (GTDB taxonomy): domain Bacteria; phylum Myxococcota_A; class UBA796; order UBA796; family SXON01; genus CAJBVW01. The sequence goes on from JAUXQH010000024.1 coordinate 168,735, forward strand.
TCCGCGCCCGCCGGGCGGCCGCCCTCCGGACGACCGCTGCGCATCCTGCAGGTGGCCCGTGTGTTCTGGCCGAACATCGGCGGGATCGAGCGCCACGTCCAGTGGTTGTCCGAGCAGCTGGTGCGCCGCGGGCACGTGTGCGATGTCGTCACGCTGAACCGCTCGTTCGAGGATGGCTCCTCCTATCCCGCGTATGACGAGCACAACGGCGTGCACATCTGGCGCGTCCCGTTCGTGGGGAGCACGCGCTACCCCATCGCGCCGCGGGTGGCTCGGTTCGCCTCTCGCTACGATGTCGTGCACGTGCACGCGGTCGACTTCATGGCCGACTGGATGGTCGCGACGAAGCGGTGGCACGGCCGGCCTGTGGTGCTCTCCACGCACGGGGGTTTTTTCCACACGGCCTTCGCCCCGACGCTCAAGAAGCTCTGGTTCCAGACCGCCACGCGGGCGATGCTCTCGGGCGTCGACCGCCTGCTCTACACCTCGGATCAGGACGAGGAGCTGTTCCGCGTGATCACGAGCAAGGGCGTGATCCTTCGGAACGCGGTGGACCTCTCGCCGTGGGAGGGGCTGGGGCGGCCGGTGGAGGGCGCGTGGGTCACGATCGGGCGTGTCGATTCGCACAAGGGCCTGTCCAACCTCGTCAAGACGCTCGCCGCCGTGCGGGACCGTGATCCGCGTCCGTTCCGCGCGGAGGTGCTCGGGCCGGAGGTCGTCCCAGGCCTCGTCGCCGGGCTGGAGCGCGAGCGGGACGCGTTGGGGCTCCAGGATCGCCTCGTGTTCCGCGGCAAGGTGACGCAGGAGGAGCTGGTCGCCGCGGTGGACCGCGCGGATCTCGGCCTGTTCCCTTCGGAGTACGAGTCGTTCGGCATCTCGGTGGTCGAGGCCATGGGCGCCGGCCTGGTGCCGGTGCTCAACGACATCCGCGCGTTCCGATACTTCATCGACGAGGGGCGGAACGGGTACATCACGCGCTACGCCGATCCGTCGGCCGCGGCCGCCACGATCCTGCGAGCGCGGGACCTCTCCGCACAGGACGGTGCGCGGCGGGCCGCGGTGGGCGCTGCGGCGCGCGCGAAGGCGCAGACCTATGCGTGGGAGCACGTCGTGGGGGATGTCGAGGATGTGTATCGGGGCGTGATCGCCGGGCGGTGACGGCGGGTGCCCGCCGCGGCGGGTCGGGCCGAGCTACCTGGGCGGGCGAGAGGGATCCCGATGCTGCTCGTCCTCGCCCTCCTCGCCGCCTGCGCCGACGGGGCGCTCGAATGCCGGGTGGTGCAGGACACCTGCAGCTGCGCGGCGCCGCTCGCCTGCCTGTCGCGCCGGGAGGCCGACGCGCTCCCGGCCTGCGACATGGAATGCCCGGCCGACAGCGCCAGCGACACCGCCGTCCCGACTTGCATGGAGGACGACGGGAGCTGCGGCTTCCGGTAGGGGGTCAGACCCCATTACTTATCACTTGTTGTCAAGCGCGCCCGGCCCATCCGTTCAGAAGCTACCTTAGAAGGCCATTTCTCCGAAGGATGCGGGGACACCGACCGGGGGATTCCGGGCCGTTTCCGGGCCGGTCGGTGTCCCTTCTGTGCCCTACGGTCAAACCGTCACTTTTGACCAGTCTACCGGACCCTCGCCAGCCGGGCTCGAGGACGCCTTGCGCCGCCGGCCTCGAGCCGGCTCGACCCAGGTCGGGGTTCGGACGAGCGCGGAGTACCAGCTGCGCGCGGCGGTCGCGTCCGCGAAGAAGGGGCGCGAGCCGTCGCGGGTGCGGCGGCGGTGCGCGCGGATGGTCGAGTCGTCCACGCCGATGGCGCGCGCGACCTCCACCCACGTGGCGATCGGGCCGGGCGCCGTTTCGAGCGCTAGGTGTCGAGGACTCGGCGCGAGCACCGCAACCTCAACCTCGGGCTCGCGGTCGGGGAACTCGAACCCCTCGTAGTCGTCCTCGGTGACGGCTTCGTCGAGCGGGATGTAGCTCACGTAGGGCTCCTTTCTTGGAAGATGGGCGACAGGACGGCGACCGAGATCGCCCCGCCCTCCCCCACGAAGGAGGGAGAGCAATGCGAGGCCCCGGATCGTCCTGTCAGGCGCTTCCTGCTGGCGCCGAGCTACGGCGCAGAGGCAGGTTATGCCTCTACGCGGCGGGGGCGACAGCGTGCTCGGCAGGGGCGGATCACTTCGCGCCGAGGCGCCCCATACCGTCGATCCACTCCTCGACCTCGGCCCACGCGGCCAGCGCGACCGCCTCGGCCTCGTCGGGCTCGAGTTCGGGATCGGCGGCCAGGTCCGGTACGAGGACGAGGAGGGCGGGCTCGGGCTCCTCGCCCTCGGGCTCAAGCTCGAGGAGCGCGGCAACCCCGCGCTGGATCGCCTGGAGGCGGGCAGACGCTCCCGGCTTCTCCTCGTCGGCCTCGTCCTCGTCCTCGTCGGGCAGGGGCTCACAGCGGGTGAAGTCGAGCAGCCGCAGGCGGGGGCGGGGGCGGGGGGCAGCGGGCTCGGGAAGCGCGAGGGCGAGCACGAGCGGCGGGGGGGCGAGCGCGGCGCGGATCGCGGCGGCGACGTCAGGTACGTCGAGCGCATCCCAGCCCGCGCGGCGCCAGGCTCCAAGCCCCCAGATCCCGACGCAACCGCCCGAACCCCCGACCACGGCCGAGGCGGGGCGCTGCGGGGGCTGCAGGAGCACGCGCACCGGCACGCCGGGGAGGAGGGCCTCGGCGCGCACGAGCGCGCGGGTCGTCGCCTCCGAGAGGTGCTCGGGTGCCGCGACGTGGATGATCACGCGCGGCGGATCGTCTTTGACGACGGCGGCGATCGCCGCGGTGGCAGAGGCTTCCGCGCGCGACCGAACGCCCTCGTCATCAGCACGACCGGTCGCCCAGAAGACGTCCGAACCGGTGCGGTGGTGGGTCACCTCGAGCGCCGCTCCGTCGAAGCACAGGACGTGCGGGGGCGCGGGGGGAACGTCGTGAGTGGCCGCGCGGATGGCGTTCACGATCGCGTTGTGAAACCAGGATTCAGCACGGACTTCAATGGCGAGCGTCGCGACGGCGGGGCCGGTCGACTTGGGCGCGCGGATCTTCAGCTTCTTCGCCTTCGGCGGGATCTTCTTGATGGACACGGGACACCTCGGAGGTGCCCCCGCATGAAGACGACGTAGACCCGCTAGGAACACCCCAGAGGCGCACGTCGCCCCCACCCCGATTTCGGGTTGCGGAGGCGGAAGTGCGACCGATCCGAGGCGCCGCGCGGAGAGGCCCCAAAAGAGGGGCGTCCAGCGGCAGGTGGTTCGACAGCCCGACGGAGATAGCTGAACCCGGACTCGTTGTCAGCTTTTCTTTTGGATGATGTCGCCGAGCGCCGCGTGCACCGTGGGTGTCGGCCGCGTTGCCCGCGTCCCGGTGCGAGGGGGCGACTGTGGCAGCCCCCTCGGGTGGAGGGGTGCCCGGTTGCTCCCACTCGCTCGGCTAGCTCAGGACTCCGACTACCGCTTGGGTCGGGGGGGCCGGTAGGGCGTCAACCCGAGACTGCGCTGTTCCATCCACCGAAAACCGCCCCTCGTCTCCAAGTCGATGCGCAACATGGTGAAGGCATTAAGCATCGCATCCATGGAATCCCACCCGGCGACCTCGAGCGAGTAATTGATGGGCTCTCCAATGCGAAATGTGGATGCCCAACGGGGCCCCACCGGCACAGGAACCTCGATGGTCACCTCCACATCGACCTCCTCGGAGGGGGGAGCCCGGTACCGGTAAATTCGCTGAACGGCTACGATTCTTCCGTCAGAATTGCTCATTCGTCCTCATTCAGGGAGCGGAGTCGTTCCGGCGAGACAGGCTGTGAGAATCGCCATGCACCGTGCATTACAGCGAATCCACTCGTAACTCCAATACGATTCGGAGTCACAGTTCCTGATGCACTGCTGGTAGGGCGGGTCGCACTGGTCATGCCTATCAACGTACACTTCCGCCAACTTGGCGAGTCCCCATCCGACCCCGACAGCTGCAGCTACAATTGGTCCGGCACCAAGCCCAATCCCCTCGCGAAGCTCCACCGCATCCGTGGCGTGCACGCGCACCCGGCCGTGCTCGTGTCCGTGGAGCGCATGACCGAGGCCGAGGCCGAGGGCTGGTACCGCCTCATCCAGAACATGGAGGAGGACGCGCGGTCGGCGGGGGCCCGTGAAGGTGCGCGCCAGCCGTGGAAGTGGGGCGGGTTCTAGCGGATCGGGACGACGTTTCCCGTGTCCACGGCCTCGGGCTTCATGTCGATGGGTGCGACGAGCCCAACGGCCGCAACGAGGGCAGCGTCCGATGGTCGGGCATAGTGCTGCCCCCGCGTGTCGATCGCCGCGTGCCCGACGAGGTAGTCGATGGTGCGGTCGGACACGCGGTGGACGGGCGCCCCGTCCACTTCCACGGTGATCCCCTGAAGCTCGGACATGTACGCGGCGCGGAACGCGTGGTTCGGGCGTGCCTTCCGACGGTGGAGCGGACGGGCCACGTTCGGGCGCACCTCGCCAGCCTTCTCGGCGGCGGCCCACAGTTCGTTGATGACGTTCGTGTCGGGCTCGACGTGGCCGCTCGCCGTGGTGTCCGTCGCGAAGAGGTAGTCGTCGGGGCTCTTGCACGCGGCGATGCGCGTCTGCCACGCGTCGACGAGCGAGCGGGGGATGGGCACCGTCCGCATCTCCGCCTCCTCCGCGGCCGACTTACCGACCTCGACCGTAAGGGTAGCCCGCACCGGATCCACGGCCCGACGACGGATTCCGGTGACCTGAAAGACGCGGAGGCCCGTCAGGCGCTCCCCGGCGAGCACGTCGCCGAGGTCTTCGGACACGTCGTAGGCCCGCCGGATGACGGCGTCGCACTCGGCCCACGTCGGCGCCGTCGGCGCGCCCTTCTGCCGGGGAACGGGCGGGATCACGAGTTCCCGGTCGACGAGCGGAGGGATGCCCGGGTAGGTGACGGGCTGCGACGCGCAGTAGCTCCAGATCGAGAAGAGGTGCCCCGAGAGGTGGTACCGCCAGAGGGGCCCACACGCGCCGGGCTTCCGGCCCTTCGTGCCGCTCCCGGCAGCCTCGTCCTCGGCGATCCACTTGTTCCGCAGCTCGGTGAACAGGTTCACGTCGAGCACGGAGACGGGGATCACGTCCTCGTCCGCGATGCGGCGGACCTTTCGGACCGTCCCCATGATGCGGGCGATCGCGCTCTTGTACCGACTGCGGGTGCTCTTCTTCCGGTCGCGTGACGACTGCCAGGCGAGCCAGTTCAGGGCCGCGCGCTCGAGGTTCGCCGCCGTGGTGACGACCCGCGCGGCGGGCTCGTACACGTCGCCGGACTCGAGGGTTCGGCGGAGCTTGCCGACGAGCGCGTCTCGGGCGCTCTTGTCGGTGACGACCTGGGAGCGGGCCTTGCGGACGCGCAGCCCGTCCTCGACCACGTCCTCACGCCACCGGATCTTGTACTTGCCGCCGTCGAGGGGGGTGATGCTGAGGCTGATGTTGTTGCGAGCCACGAGGGCCTCCCGTGCCCCTTGTGTGTCCTCTAAGTGCAGACCGAAGTGGAGGGGCTCCCTACGATACCGCTCCCATCGACCTTTTCGACGGGTACAGCTAAGGTATCCCTACTACACTTGCGACAGGCCAAGCAGGTGAATCCGCGGGTGGGGTCAGACCCCATCATTTATCATTTGGCGCCCATCCAAATTCTCGGCGTTGTCCCGTGGGCCAGCCGCGCCAAGTGGTAAGTCGTAAGGTCAGACCCCCATCATGAATAGTCGGCGTTTGCTCGTTCCAGGTGATAAGTCGTAAGGTCAGACCCCCTCCGGGGGCACCGCCCGCGGGGTAGGAGGCCGCATGCTCCTCGCCCTCGTGCTCCCCGCCGCCGCCGCGGGCATCCCGGCTTCGCTCACCGCCTACGATCAGGCCGTTACCAGCGTCACCCTCGCCCTGACCTCCGCGCTCCCCCGCCTCGCGGCGTGCAAGGCCGTGCCCGGCGAGAAGCTGGTGTTCAAGGTCAATCTCGCCGGTGTTCCGGTGGTCACGACCGTCGCGCTCACCGGCACGGCCTCCGCGACCGTGTCCGCGCCCTGCCACGAGAAGGTGGTGGCGGACGTGTTCACCCGCTCCCGGCCCTCCGTCGGGCTCGAGGCCGCCGTCGTCGTGGACGTGTTCGGCGGCACCCCGCGTCTCGACGGAGACGTCGCGTTGTTCGGTTCGCTCGGGCGCGAGGCCATCGAGAGCGGCGTGCGCACGCGCATGGATCGGGTGGCCCAATGCTACGTCAACGCCCTCGAGGCCGCGCCCGGGATCAAGGGCGATGTCGTCGTGAGCATGACCGTGCTACCGACCGGCCAGGTGCTCTCCGCCGACCTGAAGCGCACGACGTTGTGGAGCCCGCCGACCGAGGCGTGCGTCCTCAAGGAGATGCTGGGCGTCGTGTTCGCAGCGCCCGACGGCGGCGCGCTCGTGCGGGTGACCTACCCGTTCACCTTCAAGCCGCCCGAGCCCTGAGCCCCGAGCCCTGAGCCCCGAACCCGAGCCTCGAACCGCCTACCGGTGCCCGGGCGCGTCGATCCAATGCCGATCGGGCCGCTCGGCCGTATGCCACGCCTCGAACGCCGGATCGTCGGGATAGCACGCGCGATCGCCCGCGCGGCGCTCGCCGATGATGAGCATCGTGGCCTCGTCCGGCCCGCGGTTCACGAGGCAGTGCGCGATGCCCGTGCCCGCCGGAAACGAGACGAAGTCGCCCGCGGCGAGGGGGTGCTCCTCGGGCGCGGCGCCGGGCGCGATCACCCGGAGGTGCGGCGTTCCAGTGAGCACATAGACCGCCTCTTCCTCGTCCGAGTGGGCGTGCGTGAAGCTCGAACGCCGGCCAGGAAGGAGCCGCTCGTGCCAGACCCCGAGCCGCACCGAGCCGGCCGCGGTGCCGAGGTCTCGGCCAATCGAGAGCTTCTCCGCCGCGAAGGGCGGGGGATACGCCGCCTCCGTGGCGGGGACGCCGGCGGTCGTGACGATGTAGGACGGACGCGTCACTCCTTCACGCTCTTCGCGACGATGCGCTTCAGCCACCGCATGCCGCGGACCTCCTCGCTGTTGACGGTCTCCACGTCCACACCCAACGCCCTCGCGGTCGCGTCGGGTGAGCACGGCTTGCCCCCGAACAGGCCGTGGCGCGAGGCCAGCACGGCGCGCTCGCCGGGCTCGAGCTGGAAGAAGGCCTCTTCGAGCTGATCCCAGGTCACGCCGGTGTCCGGGCCGAACAAGGCGCCGAGCACGGCCGGTCGCGCCGGCTCGGGCACGGCCAGCCCGGCGTCCATGCCGCCGGGGCCGAACGTCAGCTTCGAGTCCGGCTCGTCCAGTGATTCTCCCTCGTTGGCGCTGAAGTAGTCGACCGGCAGCGTGTTGGAGCGCGCCTCCTCCAGGGCCTCGGCGATGTTGACGGCCACGACGCAAGCGGCGTCACGCACGGTCTCGACCTCGTCCTCCCAGACCAGGTCGTGCGAGAGGACCACCACCTGCTCGCCCTCGTTCACGTCGATCGCCCAGGCGTCTCCGTTGACGGCGCTGCCGATGATCCAGAGGCCTTGCGACGCGGAGTCGTGCCACTCTTCGCCACGGCTCTCCGCGACCATGTCCCCGAACGTAGGTAGGAACTCGATCGGACCCACGACCGCGCCGAGGTTGCGCTTCAGGTGGGCGAGCACCGCGGGGGAGAACGGGGGGGAGGACTCGGGCAAGGACGGCTCCGGGAGACGGCGGGATTTAGCACGGCGAGGGGCGGTGTCCGAGGGGTTTCCCGAGCGCGTCGGCAGTCTCGGCAACGCTGGGATCGGGGGTGAGGTTAGGAGGCGGACCTCCGGGAGCCTCCATGTCCGTCGCCATCATCACCGGCGCCTCCAGCGGCATCGGCGCCTCGCTCGCGCGCGAGCTGGGCCGTCGCAAGTGGAAGGTGGGCGTGATCGCCCGTCGCGCGGACCTGCTCGATGCGATCGTGGCCGAAGTACGCGCGGCGGGTGGGGAGGCTTCGGCGGCCACCGCCGACGTGACGGACCGCGCGGCGCTCGACGGCGCGGTCCTCGCGCTCGAGGCGGTCCTCGGCCCGTGCGATCTCATGGTCGCCAACGCCGGCAGCGGCCAGCCCGTTCCCATGCACAAGCTGCCCGTCGACTCGATCCTCGCGACCATGCGGCTGAACTTCGACGGTGCCCTCTTCAGCGCCGCATCGGTCCTCCCCGGCATGCTCGAGCGCAAGCGCGGTCACGTCGCGGTGGTGTCGAGCGTGGCCGCGAACCGCGGGCTGCCGGGCAACGGCGGCTACAGCGCGAGCAAGGCCGCGGTCAGTACGCTCTGGGAGACCATGCGCGTCGATTTGCAGGGGCACGGCGTCCGGTGCACGACCATCCACCCCGGCTTCGTCGCGACGCCGCTCACGTCGAAGAACCGCTTCAAGATGCCGTTCCTCCTCACCGCCGACCAGGCCGCGTGCATCGTGGCGGACGGGTTGGAGCGCGGCGCCAAGGACATCACGTTTCCCTGGCAGATGCGGTGGGTCACCACGCTGATGCGTTGGCTGCCCATCTGGGCGTGGGATCGGATGGCGCCGAAGCGGTGAGGTTGGGTGGGGCGCGCGCCCTACGTCATGTAGAGCAGCGTCGGCGCGTCGATCGCGAAGGCGGCGACGAGCAGCCCGAGCCCGCACGCCCAGCCGAGCAGGCTCGCGCCGAGCCAACGCCAGCGCCTTAGGACGATGAACGCGACGTGCACCGGCAGCTGCGCCACGAGCGCGAACATCGTGACCAGGGCGAGGATCACCTCGATGGAGACCAGCGGGCTGGTCGTGTACGCAGCGGAGTGGAGCCCGACCCGGTGAACCGCGGCCGTGCCGCACAAAAGAGCGGCGAGCACGGCCGGGAAGGTGGCGGGGAGGCTTCGGAGGAACGTCACCCGGGCTTCATGGCCACGAACGAACAGCTCCCCCCGATCCCGAGCAGGCTCCCGAGCCGATCCGGCGCCGAGAGCGCCTGGGCCAGGGGCACCACCGTGCGGGCGTAGAGCTTCGTGAACCGGCTGGTGGGAGGAGGGCCGGACGTCGCTCCGGATGCTCCGGGGGGCGTTGCGGGGGACGCCGCAGGCGTCGCGGAGTCGGCGTGCGCGAGACTCGCAGCGCCCGCCCCGGCAAGGGGCGGAGCCGACGCAGCCCGCCCCCGGAGGCGGCCGGCAAGGCCGCCGTGAGGGGGCTGGCCCCCCGCCCCAAGATCTCCACGACGATTCTTCATCCGACCGAGCCACGGCAGCATCCGATGGTCATGGAGGGGCTGAATCCACACGTTGAAGGAACGCAGGTCAAGCACTTGGAATCCCGCGCCTTCCAGCCGGGTGCGCATCTGTCGTCGCGTCGGCATGCGCTCGTGAAAGTGGCCCACGCTGGCCTGGCGAGCGGCGTAGTCGCCCGGGTCCCGCGAGCGCTGGAATCCGTCGAAGCTGCCGTCGATGTCCCGGACGGGCATGTGCACCACGAGGCGGCCGCCGGGCGCGAGGACGCGGAACGCCTCGGTGAGCGCGCGATCGAGGTGGGTGAGGTGCTCGAACACGTCGAACGCGACGACGGCGGCGAACGCGCCGTCCGCGAAGGGCAGAACCTCGGCGTCCCCGAGCACCCAGATGGTGTCGCTGCCGCGGGCGCGCGCGGCGGCGTTCTGGGCCGCCACCCAGACCGGCGAGATGTCGAGGCCGGTGCCGACGATCCCGCGGGTGCGCTCAAGCCAGGGGAGCAGGCCCGAGCGGTGGCCGCCGATCTCGAGGACGCGGTCCCCGCGCTTGAGCGGCAGGGCTTCGAGCAGCCCCTTCTGGTGCACGAGCATCAGGTTGTGGGGGTGGTCGAAGTCGCTCATCGCCCCCAGGCGCTGGTCGTAGATGTCGGCCTGGAGGGACTTGTTCGGGTCGTCCGGTGCGTCGCCGGGCGCGCCGCCGCCACGCGGGCGCAGATCCCAGCCGCCGAGGGCCTCGGGGTACACGGTGCCGGCCGGGCCGGCGAGCCCGCCATGGACCGCGGTGAGCGGGCGTTTGTCGACGGGATCGGCGAGGTGCTTCGGGGGGATGGAGCTCATTGGAGGTAGCCGAGCCCCCGGAGCCGCTCTTCGATGGCGCGATCGGTCGCGGCGTCCCGCGTCGGGCCGGACGCCCCGGCGAAGATTCGCGCCTCGGTCCACAAGGTGCGCAGCTGAGCCGCGAGGACCTCGTGGAGCACGCGCCCGTCGATGTCGTCGGGGATGGCGGCGCCCATCGTCGCGAAGAGGGTGGGAAGGATGTCGACGATGTTCGCGTCCGCGATGGTGGTGCCCGGCGCGAAGTCGGGGCCCCAGCCGAGAAACAACCCGTCCGGCTCGTGGTTGCCGCTCGCGAAACCGCTCTTCTCGAAGACCTCGCTCGGCACGTCTCCCTCGGAGTAGTAGAACCACACCGAGTCGTCGTGCGTGGCGATGAGGAGATCCGCCGCGCCGTGCACCTCGGGGCCCTGATAGAGGACGTCCCGACGGTCCACCCGCGTGATGATGCGCTTGCCCTCGGGATCCCGCATGGCGAGCAGGCGCTGGCGCACCTCCTCGACGACGCGATCGTAGTCCGCGGGGTCCACCGAGCCGCGCGGCTCCCGGCCCTTGAGGTTGATGCGCACCGAGTTCGTGCCGTGGCAGAACGCCTGGGTGTTCTCCCAGTCGATGTCCGTCGCGAAGCGAGACAGCTCATCGCCCATGCGGAGCGCCCGATCGCCGCCGAACCGCTTGGCGAGATCGAGCAGCTTACGGGTGTCGACACCGGCGCGGCCGAGCAGTCCGCGGACCTTGTGGAGGCGGTTGCGGGTGTCCCGGCCGCCCTCGCGAAACTTCAGGAAGCCCTCCTGTGCGAGCCAGGTGTTCAGGAACACCTTGTAGCGACAGGGCCCGAACCCATGGTCCGAGATGAAGATGACGTTCGAATCCGCGGGCTTACGCTCCATCATCTCGGCGATGCGGGTGTCGAGGATGCGGTAGATGTCGAGGATGGCCGACTCGTACTTCGTCGCGAGGGCGGCGTCGTAATACGGGTGGTTCGGATCGAAGATGTGCCAGAGACAATGCTGCATCCGGTCCATCTCGACCCAGACGGTGCAGAACACGTCCCACGGCTCCTGCTCCATCAGCGTACGCACGAGCTTGCCGCGCCCCTCCAGCATGGCGCGCAGCCGCGCCAGGAAAGGGAGGATGTCGGCTTCGGATTCCGTGAGGTGAGTGTCGATCACGTAGTCGGGCACGAGCTTGTCGAGCTCGGCCTTGTACGACGCGGGCCAGGTGAAGCCGGGCACGTCCTTCGACGGGGTGAGCATGTCGCCGACCGCGATCCCGTTGATCGGGCGGGCCGGGTAGGTGAGCGGCAGGTTGACCGTGGCCACCCGCGCGCCGCGCTCCGACAACAGCTCGAAGAACGTGCGCGATTGGATACGCGTCGAGTCGATCGGGCGGTAGAGGTAGCTGCCGGGCACCGGTTCGGTCCAGTCGTAGATGCCGTGCTTGCCGGGGCCTTTTCCTGTCTGGTAGGCGGTCCACGCGGTGGCGGTCATCGGCGGGACGACCGACCACAACGGGCCGGACGCGCCCTGGTCGCGGAGCTTCCCGAGAGTCGGCATGACGCCGCGCTCGATGAAGCCGTCCAGGAGCTTCCACGTGGCGCCGTCGAGGCCGATGACGACGGCCTTGCGGCGCACTGCCTTGGCAGAGATACTTGCCTTCGCGGTCATCCCGTCCCCCTCCAACACCGGGTACGTTGTAGCCCGGCCGCCGAAGGGGTGGCCACGCAGGAGAGTGATTGGCAGCACCCCAGGGACCCAGTGGTCCGAACCGTCCCCACCGGCCGCGTCGGCAGCTCCGGGACGATGACGACACCTCGCTCTCGGAGATCCTGCACCTGCGGGACTACTGGCGCACCGTACGGAAGCGTTTGTGGACGCTCATCACCGCGTTCTCCTTGATCGTCGGGAGTGTCACGGTGGTCACGCTCCTGACGCCGCAGGTGTTCGAGTCGACCGCCTCGCTCCAGATCGACTCTCAGCCGCAAGCGAACACGAGCCTCTCCGCCTACGGACAGACCGGCCAGGGGCAATACCTGCTCGAGCAGGAATACTTCAGTACGCAGCACAAGAAGCTGAGGAGCCGCGTGCAGGCGCGCGCGGTCGCCGAGCGGCTCGATCTCGCCAACAACCCAGTCTACGCGGAGCTCGAGCCGGACGAGCTGGTGCAGACGCTGCTCAACCAGGTGGACATCGCGCCCATCAAGGGCACGCGCCTGGTGTGGATCTACGTGCGGGCGAACGATCGTGAATTCGCCGCGCTCCTCTGCCAGACCTGGGCGGAAGTGTTCGTCCAGCGCAACATGGACGAGATCAACCAGGGCGTCCAGGGCGGCCTGGGCTGGCTCTCCGGCGCGGTGACCAAGGCCGAGGAGGAGTTCCGCCAGGCCGAGCAGGCGCTGCTCGATTTCCGTAGGAAAAACAACAAGATCGCCCTGTCTTCCCAGGAAGAGGGAAACCTGCTCGTTCAGCAGCTCGAAGAGCTGTCGCGCAAGCGCGCCCTGGCCGAGGCCGAGCGCGCCGCCCGCGAGGCCGAGTACGACGGGCTCGCGGCGTCGGCTCGCACGCAGAAGGATCTTCGGCGGATCTCCCTGCTCGTCGAGAGCCCCCTGATGTCCGGGCTGCGCGAGCAGCTCACGACGCTTCAGGCCGATCGGGAGGCGCTGATGACGCGGTACCTGCCCGACGCGCCCGTGCCCCTCGTGCTCCAGAACAAGGAGCGCCTGGTGGACGTCGAGCTGCAGATCCGCTCCGAGGTGGACGCCGAGCTCGGCCGCCGCCGCGCGATGCTCGCCCAGGCCCAGAGCACGGAGGAGGGGCTTCAGCGCTCGATCGAGTCGCTCACCAAGAGCGCGCTCGAGGAAAACGGTGAAGAGGCCAACTACAACCTGCTCCGTCGCCAGGTGGACTCGCGCGCGATCATCTACAAGCACCTGGTCGAGAAGAGCCAGGAGATGGACGTGACCTCCTCCCTCAAGGAGAACAACGTCCGCATCATCGATCCCGGCGAGGCCGGAGAGAAGCCGGTGGAGCCGAACTACGTCCGCAACATCGGCGTGGCCATCCTCGGTGGCCTCCTGGTCGGCGTGTCGATGGCGCTGTTCTTCGACTACATGGACACGACGATCAAGACCCGAGAAGAGGTCGAGGCGCTCGGATTGCCGTTCCTCGGCATCATCCCGAGCGTGCCCGGCCTGGAGGGCGAGGGCTGGGAAGTGGCGCGGCAGCGCTACCTGTACGCGCTGAACTACCCCAAGAGCGCCTTCGCGGAATTCTGTCGAAACATCCGAACGACCGTGAACTTCAGCGCGCGGGAGGACGGCCTGCCGCCCCGCCGCCTCCTCATCACCTCCGCCGGCCCGCGCGAGGGGAAGACCACCTCGAGCATCAACCTCGCGATCACCTTCGCGAGCAACGGCCGGCGTGTCTGCCTCGTGGACGCCGATCTGCGGCGCCCGAGCCTGCACCACGCGTTCGGCCTCCCCAACGAGGAGGGCTTCTCCACCCTCATCGGGGGGACCTCCTCCGTGGCCGCCGTGTCGCAGCCGACGCCCCAGGAGGGGCTGTTCATCATTCCTTCGGGCCCCCGGCCGCCGAACCCCGCGGAGATGCTCGGCTCGCAGGCGTGCAAGGACGCGCTCGATCGGCTCAACGAGGCGTTCGACCTGGTCATCATCGACTCGCCGCCCGTCGTCGCCGTGACCGACGCGGTAGTGCTCGCGAACGACGTCGACGGTGTGATCCTCGTGGTGAAGAGCTTCAAGGTCGCGCGGGACCTCGTGCTCCAGGCCAAGCGCCAGCTGGTCGACGTCGAGGCGCGCCTCATCGGCGTCATCCTCAACAACTTCGATATTCAGCGTAAAAGCTACGGGTATTACTACTACTATTCGTATTACGGGTCCGATCGCGAGGACGTTGGCAAGGGACGTACGTGAAGGACGCCGTCGTCCCGGGGGAGCGTCTGGAGCGAGCCGTCGCCCTCGGGATGCTCCTCGCGGTGTGTGCGGGGGCGGCGCTCGAGGGCGGCGTGGTGCCGATGTACGGGGGGGTCGTCTACGCGGTCGCCGTCGCGATCGGTTTGGCGTGGATCGCCCTCCGGGGAGGGGAGCCGCTTCCCCGGATCGCGAAGCTCGGCGTGGCGCTGTTCGCGCTGGTGATGCTCTACCAGGCGCTCCCGGTGCCCGAGGCGGTGAGGGAGCTGGTGGCGCCCGGGCAGGCCACATGGATCGATCGGGTGGCGCCGGAGTACGCCCCCGAGCTCGATCCGTGGCTCGGCGCCGTCGCCACCTATGATGTGCTCGCCGCCGTGGGCGCCGCGGGGGAGTGGTCCTACGATCTGCTCGCGGGCTCGGTCGCGACAACGTCGCGGGCGGGCGCCATCGACCCGACGGCGTGGCGCTGGTCGCTCGGGCAGCTCCTGGCCCTCGGCGTGGTCTGGCTCGTCGGTGCCGGCCTGGGCCGCAGCCCGGTCGCGAGCCGGATCGTGCTCGTCGGCCTGCTCGTGTTCTGCGTCGGGGAGGCCGTGTTCGGCCTCGCGAACCGCAACGGTCCGAGCACCGGCATCGGCGTGAAGCAGTACTACATGGGCTCGGCGACCGGCACGTTCATCAACCGCGGGCACTTCGCCGCGCTCCTGGTGCTCGGCGTCGGCGCGGCCTGGGGGCTCGCGGCGGGGTTGTTTCCACTCCTGCCCGAAGAGGTGCGCAAGCACATGGCGCGGAAGCGCCGCTCCAGCCAGCCGCCCTCGGTGTTCGAGGCGAGCGGAGACCGCATCCCGCGCCTCGCGCTCCTCGGCTTCCTCGTGGCCGTGCTGCTCGTGGCGATCGTCGCGTCGCAAGCCCGCGGCCCGGTGCTCGGGCTCGCCGTGGCCGGGCTGTTGGTCGGCGGCGGGATGGCGTGGCGTCGCAAGGAGACGTTTCACCTCGGCATCGCCCTCGCCGTGCCCGTCGCCGGCGGCGTCCTCGCGCTCCTGGCGTTCGGGATCGGCGGCGCGTTCGGGCGCTTCCGCGGCCTGCTCTCCGGGGATGACGCGAGCGTCCACGCGCGGCTCGATGTCTGGCGGGACTCGATCCCGGCCTTCTTCGACGCGCCGGTGTTCGGCGCGGGGCTGGGAGGCTGGCAGCTCGCCCACGCGCTCCACGAGCGCGCCGATCACCTCTACACGTTCACCAACGCGCACAACGAACTCGTCGAGATCCTCGTCGAGGTGGGCGTCGTCGGGGCGCTCGCCTACGCGCTCGTCGGGTTCGCCCTGGTGCGCGGGCTTTTCCGCGCGCTCCGCGACGTGCCGCACGACGAGGGCACCGCCGCGGGGGTGGGCGCCCTCGTGGGCGTGCTCGCGGTGTTGGTGCAGTCCCTCGGGGACTTTCCGCTCCACATTCCCGGCGTCGCGCTCCCTTGGGCCCTGATGGCGGGGCTCGCCCAAGGCTCGCTGACCACGCCCGCGAAGGCCGGCGCGAAGGGGCCGGTGCTCCTCGTCGGCCTCGCCGCCATCGGGCTCTGCGGGGCGGCCGCCATGGCGGACGCCGGGTTCGACGGCGCGCGCGACGACCGCCTCGCCGAGCGCGGCAGGCTGTGGCACGAGCGGGATCGGAGCGCCGCGACCGTGGCCTCCATCCGCGCCTGGCGTGACACGGCGCGCGCGGCCGTGGATCGGGCTCCGTTCGACCCGTGGTCGCACGCGGCGATGGCCGAGGCCGAGGCGATCCTCGCGCGAGAGGCCTGGCGGCTGAACGGGGCGCGGCCCGTGGGCGAGTCGCCCGAAGATCACGCCTTCCAGGCCGACCTCGCGTTGACCCGCGCGCGGACGCTCCGCCCGCGGGATCCTCGCCTGGCGATCACCTTGGCGCGGACGTTGGTGATCCTCGCGCAACGTTCGTCCACACCCGACGCCTATGAGGCGCGCGTCGTGGAGCTGCTCGCGGACGCCGTCACGCGGGACGCCTGGCGCTCCGACGAGGCCTTCGATGTCGCGGATCGCCTCTCGGACGACGCGCTCGCGCAAATCGCGGGCCCCGCCGTCCGTTCCACCTCTGCAGGGGCCCGCGCACGAGCCCGCGTCTCGTATGCTCACGGCAAGGCCCTGGAGCGCCGCGGCCGTGGCGATGCGGCCGCGGCCGCTCATACCGAAGCCATCGAGGCAGACGGCACGTTCGGGCCCGCCCTCTTCGCCGCGGGCGTACTGGCCCGAAACCGGGGCGACACCGCCACGGGCGACGAGCTCCTCAGGCGCTTCCTCACGGCCGCCGAGCGCGGCACGGGCATGGAGGGTTGGGCGCTCGTGCTCCTCGGTGACCTCGACATGGCGGAGGCGCGCCTGCGGCGGGCGGTCAAGGAGTCCCCGACGAACCGGTGGGCGTGGGAGGGGCTCGCGGAGGTTGCCAAGCGCCAGGCAAACGCGGAGGACGAGCGCGCCGCCCTCAAGAAGATCCTCGCCCTCGATCCCTCGCATCGCGCGGCGAAGGGGCGCATGGTGGTGCTGGATGCGGCGAAGCCGTAGGCCGCGGCGCGTCCTGTTCGGTTGCCACGTCTGGAATCCGGGGTGACACCCGGATAGACGGCGGGCCGGAGACGCCCATGGCTCGCATTCATTCTGGTCTGTTCCGCAAGGCGCTGGTGGTCGAGCATCCCGACGCCGTGCTGGACGAGCTTCTCCTCGCGGACGGGCTGCTGGTCGACCGGGCCTCCGACGTTCCCGACGAGGCCGGGTTGATCCGGATGTTGAACGAGGGGCGGCACCAGGTGCTCTTCAAGCGGAGCCGCGTCCCGGTCACGCGCGCGGTGCTCGAGGCGTGCCCCGAGCTCTACGCGGTGCAGCTCTGCTGCATCGGGGACGACAGCGTGGACAAGCGGGCGTGCGCCGACAACGGCGTGCTGGTGTTCAACGACCCGGTGAGCAACGGGCGCAGCGTGGTCGAGCTCGCGATCGCGCACCTCATCGCCCTCTCGCGGCGCCTCTACGAGACGGTCGACCACACCCGCGCCGGCGGCTTCGACAAGTCGCAGGCGGAGCGCTTCGAGATCCACGGGCGCGTGCTCGGCATCCTCGGGCTCGGCAACATCGGGCGCCAGGTGGCCCGCGCCGCCGAGGCGCTCGGGATGAAGATCCTCTTCCACGACACGCGCGAGGTGGCGCGCGAGATCGGGCTGGAGATGGGCTGGGAGGAGGTCAAGTCGATCGACGCCCTCTTCCGCCGCTCCGATTGCGTGAGCGTGCACGTGAGCGCGGAGGACACGCGCAGCCAGAGCAACCGCGGCCTCCTGACCCGAGAGCACTTCTCCCAGCTCGCGGCCGACCGCCCGGGCCTCTCGCCCCGGCTCTTCCTCAACCTCGCGCGGGGCTTCCTCTACGATCCGGAGGACCTTCTCGTCGCCATCGAAGCGGGCAACGTCGGCCGCGCCGCGGTGGACGTGTACCCCGAGGAGCCGCGCGGCAGCGCCCCCTGGTCGAACCCCTACGCCGCGCAGCCGCGGGTCGCCACGACGCCCCACCTCGGCGCCGCCACCCTCGACGCCCAGCCCCGCATCGCGCGTCGTGTCGCGCAGACGTTCAGGTCCTTCAATCGCCACGGCGCCCTGCGGGACTGCGTCTACCGGCCGCGCCTGCTCCTGGGCCTGAGCGAGATCGATCCTGGCAGCACGCTGCTCGCCGTGGTGCACTCCACCCGGCGCGGCTCCCGCAAGGCCCTGCAGGACGCGATCTTCGAGGCCGGCGCGTCCAACCTCTCCACCGTTCACCAGGACTTCGAGGACTACGGCATGGCCTTCGATCTCTCCGTGATCGACCGCCCCCTCGACGACGATCAGCTCCGCTACGTGCTCTCGCATGCCGCTGACCTCACGGGGGAGGCGGGCTCGATCCGCAGCATCCGCCAGGTCACCCTGCTCGACGAGGGCATGGGCGGGTGAGCAATCCGAGAGACGCCGCGTTCGACGCCGAGATCGAGGCCGCGATCCTTCGCGCCTTGTTGACCGAGTGGCGTGCCATCAACTACACCCACTTCCATTCCGGGCTGGCGGCGCCGCGCTTCGAGCTCATCGAGCACGAGCGGCATCTCGGTGAGTGGCGTCGCATCCACCGGACCATCGGCTTCGCGCGCACCTTCGTCCGGACCCACTCCTGGGGCGTGGTGTGCGAGGTGCTCAAGCACGAGATGGCCCACCAGTACGTGGACGAGGTGCTCCACATCCTCGACGAGACCGCGCACGGCCCCGCGTTCCGAAAGGTGTGCGAGCGCCTCGCCATCGACGGGAGCGCTTCGGGCCTTCCCACCGCCGCGGTCGATCCGGAGCAGGACAAGGCGCTGCGGCGCATCACGCGGCTGCTGGCGCTCGCGGAGAGCCCGAACGCGAACGAGGCCCAGTCGGCCATGAACGCGGCGCGGAAGCTGATGCTCCGCTACAACATCGACACCTTGCCCACGGGGCACACCTTCCGCCAGCTCGGGGTTCCCACCGGGCGACTGCAGGAGGCGGACCGTTGGCTCGCGACCGTGCTCGGGCAGCACTTCTTCGTCACCGGGATCTGGGTCCCGTCGTTCGACGCGAACACGGGAAAGACCGGCCGCGTGCTCGAAATCTCGGGCACCGCGGCCAATCTCGAGCTCGCCACGTATGTCCACGGCTTCCTGAAGGAGACGGCGGAGCGGCTCTGGAAGGCGCACAAGCGGGAAACCGGCATCCCGGGTGACCGGGAGCGGCAGCGCTTCGTGTCGGGGGTGATGCGCGGCTTTCACGAAAAGCTGGCCGAGGGCGCCAAGGAGAGCCGCGAGGAGGGCCTGGTCTGGGTGGGGGATCCCAAGCTCCAGGCCTACTACCAGAAGCGCCATCCGCGGGTGCGCCAGATCCGCTACGGCGGGAACGCGCGAACCGAGGCGTGGGAGCACGGGCGCGCGGCCGGCCGCGAGATCGTGCTCCACAAGCCGGTCACCGGGGACACGGGTGGGAGCGGGCGGCTCCTGAAGTAGGGCCGCCCCGCTTCTCTACGAGACCTTGATGAGCTCGACCTCGAACAGCAGCGTGGCGTTCGGGGGGATGAGGCCGGGGTACCCGCGGCTGCCGTAGGCGAGGTGCCCCGGGATCGTCAACTTGCGCGTGCCGCCGACCTTCATGCCGGCAACGCCCTGGTCCCAACCCTGGATCACCATGCCGGCGCCCAGCTTGAAGGGGAACGTCTCGTTGCGGTCACGCGACGAATCGAACTTCTTCCCGTCCTCGAGGGTGCCGACGTAGTGCACGTGCACGGTCTTGCCCTTGGTGGCCTCGGTGCCGGTACCGACGACCACGTCTTCCATCTTCAGCTCAGTGACGCTCATGCGGGAACTCCGGTGGGGGTAAGGGATGCACCCGTCTGGACGGGCGCTCAGAGCGTGACCGCCATTCTGGACCGAGCGGGCGAAACGGCTGCTGAGGGGCGGCTGCGCGGCTGACGAGGGAGCAGGTCGAGACCTGTGACCGAGGAAGACGCGTGGCCGCGCCCAGCAGACGTGAGCGCGCGACGGGAAGAATGACGGTCACGCTCTCAGCTCGCGGCGGGCTCGGTGGCACCGGCGGGGCGGCGGCCACGACGACCTCCGCGGCGGCGGCGCTTGTGCTCGGCTTCGGGCGAGTCGTCCCCCGCGGCGGGAGCGTCGTCACCGCCCTCGACCTCCGGCTCCTCGGCAGCGGCGGCGGGCGCCTCGACCACGATCTCGGCGGACTTTTTCGGGGCGCGGGGCTTGCGGGGGCGCTTCGCCTCGGCGGGCGCCCCGGACTCGGCGGGGGCCTCGAGAGACACGCCGGCGTCGAGGGCCGCCCCCGTGGCGGGCTCCTGCTCGTCGCGGGGCTCGACCGGGGCGGGCTCGACATCGGCGGGCCTGGCCGCGGACGTGGGTGCGACCAGCGCCAACGCGGCGGGGTGCACCTCGGGCCATCCGAGCTCGGCGGCGGGCTCGCCACCCTCCCGGCGGCCGCGGCCGCTCCTGCGGCCTGCGCGCCCCTCGTCCCGACGGTCGCCCCTGCGGTCGTCCCGGGGCTCATCACGGCGCGCCGGACGGCCATCGTTGACGCGGGCCTCGGCACCACGCGACTCGCCGTTCGTCGGCGCGGCTTCCTCAACGGCACGATCGGCGCCGCGCTCTTGGGAGCGCTGGGGAGCACGCTCAAGGGCTCCTTCACGTTCCCGCTTGGGGGCCTCGCTCACGCGGTCCCGCCCACGCCGGGGGCCGGCATCCGCCTGCTCGCGGACCCGCTTGGTCGCGGGCTCGGCGGGCGCGGCTTCGCCCTCGCCGTTGGTGAGGGGCGCTTCCCCGTCCTTGCCGACGAACAGCTCGGTCAACACGGCGTCGTCCGGGTTCTCGCCGCGGGCCACGAGGGCGCGCAGGCCGGCGGCGTGCAGATCGTCGACGAGCTGGGTAGCGGACTCGGGCGCGATGAACGCGGCCGTGGTCGCGCGGGCGGCCTCGCCGTTCGGGTGGATCAAGAGGCCGGCGCGCAGCAGCGCGTGTGCCACGGCCTTGACCGTGCGGGGGGCGATGTCGGGCGCCTCCTGCTTGCAGCGGCGCAGGAGGTCACCGAGCACGAACTGGATGGCGCAGGTGCGGTTCCGGCGGGCGCGTTCCGCGCAGGTGGCCACGAACTGCTCGATGATGATGCGGCGCTCCCGGGGCTCGCCGATCTCCAGGCCGGCTTCGGCGAGCATGCCCTGCAGGCGGCGCGCGTCGGGCCCGAGGGTCCGGGGGGCGGGGCGCGCGTGGGCGGGCTCCTCGTGGGTGCTCTGCGGCAGGTCGACCCGGACGCCGCCCGCTCGGTCATCCTTCGAGAGGGCCACGAGGCCCTTCTGCGCGGCGGTCTCGAGGAAGCGGGCGAACGTGCGCATGCCGAGGTCGACCTCGGAGAAGGTCGGCTCCTTGCGCTTCATCGACGCCTTCAGGACGCTCGCGTGCACCGGCGCCGGCTCGTCGCGCTGGTGGTTCTCCAAGGTCTCCACGAGGAGCTCGAACGCTTCGTCGATCGTCAGGCCCTCTTCCTCTTCTGAGTCTTCGGCGGCGGCGGCGGCCACGGCGGCGGGAGTGCTCGGAGGGGTGACGGGCGCCGGCTTGGGCGGGCGGAGCGGCTCGAGGCGCGACTCGTTCCGGAGCGTGTCGTAGAAGAAGAACTCGTCACACGTCTCCGCGATCAGGCGGCTCGTGGAGCCGCGCGTGCCGCAGCCGATGACGCGCTTGTTCAGCTCCTTGAGCCGCATGACCAGCGGCGTGAAGTCGCTGTCGCCCGAGAGGATCACGAACGTGTCGACGAAGCTGCGGGTGAAGGCGAGCTCCATCGCGTCGACCGCGAGCGCGATGTCCGCGCGGTTCTTCGACTGCATGCCGTGGCTGGTGAGCTCAACCATCGTGATGCCTTCATGCACCAGATCGAGCTTGAACCGGTTCCACCGACCCCAGTCGGCGTAGGAGCGCGCAACGGAGATGCGGCCCTTGTCCTTCAGCCTGCGCATGACGATGCGCGTGTCGAAGCGGCCGAGGCCTTCCTTCTCGCAGCCGGTGGCGATGTTCTCGAAGTCGATCAGGACGGCTAGATTGCGTTCCAAGGAGGATCCAGTGCGGGGCAGGGGCCTAACGCGACCGCGCGCAGGGCGCGTGGTCTGGCCTACGAAAGCCGGCTGGGTTCGTGTAGATCGCTGCGCGCGAGCGTCCGTGCGCCGTCGCGGTCGAGCGCCGGCCGCAATAAGGGCGCGGGATGCACACCTCGTTCGCGGGCACGGCCCGCTACATCGCCGACGACGGCCTGATGGCCGACGTCAACGCCGCCATCCTCCTCGGCCGCCCCCTGCTGGTGAAGGGCGAGCCCGGCACGGGCAAGACCGTGCTCGCGGCGGCCGTCGCCGAGGCGCTCGGCCTGCCGCTCTACACCTGGACCATCAAGTCGACGACCAAGGCGGTGGACGGGCTGTACAACTACGACGTGGTCCAGCGCCTGAACGACGCTCGCTTCGGAGAAGGGGACGTCAAGGACATCCGGCGCTACATCCGCATGGGTGTGCTGGGCCAGGCCTTTTGCGCCGAGCAGCGCGTCGTCGTGCTCATCGACGAGATCGACAAGGCGGATCTCGAGTTTCCCAACGACATGTTGCGCGAGCTCGACGAGATGGCGTTCCACGTTCCCGAGCTGGACGAAACGGTTCGGGCGAAGCATCGCCCGATCGTCATCATCACCTCGAACGCCGAGAAGGAGCTGCCCGATGCGTTCCTTCGCCGGTGCGTGTTCCACTACATCGCGTTTCCGGACCGGGAGCGCATGCGCAAGATCGTCGACGTGCACCTGCCCGACCTCTCCGAGAAGCTGATCGAGAGCGCCTTCCAGCGGTTCTATGGCCTCCGGCGGCTGGACGGCATTCGCAAGAAGCCCTCCACCAGCGAGCTCGTGGATTGGTTGTCCGTGCTGGCTCGCTCCGGTGTTGCCCCCGAGGAGATCTCCGCCAAGTTCTTGTTCCCCGGGATCCTGCTCAAACAGGAGCAGGATCTCGAGCTGTCGAAGGCGCGTCGGTGATCCTCCTCAACCTGCTCTTCAACCTCCGCTCGCAGGGGCTCGGGGTGGGGCTGGGGGAGTGGCTCGCGTTCTTGCGCGGCTTGTCGTCGGGGCTGGTCGAGGATCTCGACGGCCTCTACTTCCTCGCGCGCGCGGTGCTCGTGCACACCGAGGCGCATTACGACGCCTTCGACCTCGCCTTCACCGCCACCTTCAAGGGTGTCGAGCTGCCCCCCAAGCTCAAGGACGCCATTTGGGAGTGGCTCCAGGACCCAAGGTTGGGGGAGGGGGAGCGCGTCCCGGGTGAGTATGAGAGTTGGGAGCAGCTCCAGGAGGAGCTCAAGAAGCGTCTCGCCGAGCAGAAGGAGCGCCACGACGGCGGGAATCGCTGGGTCGGGACGGGC
The DNA here is from genome assembly GCA_030685065.1 of Pseudomonadota bacterium. Classification (GTDB taxonomy): domain Bacteria; phylum Myxococcota_A; class UBA796; order UBA796; family SXON01; genus CAJBVW01. The sequence goes on from JAUXQH010000024.1 coordinate 191,746, forward strand.
GGCACCTCCCCGTTCGGGAACTCCGGGCGCAGTGACCAGGGTATCCGGGTGGGCGGCGCGAGCCAGGGGCGCGGCGCGGTCCAGGTGGCGCAGGAGCGGCGATGGGGCGAGTACCGCACGGACATGACCCTCTCCGTGCGTGACTTCAAGGTGGCGCTCTCGATGCTGCGCAACCTCGCCCGTGAGGGCCGCGAGGAGCTCGACATCGACGGCACGATCGACAAGACTGCCAAGGGGGGCGGAGAGATCGACCTGCACTTCGCCAAGGAGCGTGTCAACCGCGTGCACCTCGTCCTCTTGATGGACGTGGGCGGCTCGATGGAGCCCCACGCGGCGCTGGTGTCCCGCCTCTTCACCGCGGCGAAGGAGATGAAGGTCTTCAAGACCTTCGAGGCGCTCTACTTTCACAACGCGCCCTATCGCTTCGTCTACAAGAGCTACGCGACCTACGAGCGGCGCCTGACCGCCGATGTCATCCGCGACCTCACTCCCCAGCACCGCATCATCTTCGTCGGCGACGCGGCGATGGCCCCGTGGGAGCTGTTCAACACCGGGTTCGGTGACCCGGGACCGAGCGGACTGGATTGGATCCAACGCTTCTCGCGCAAGGCGCCGGCGAGTGTTTGGCTGAACCCCGATCCCGCCCGGCATTGGGACCATCCCACCGTCCGCGCGATCGGCAACGCCGTGCCCATGTTCCACCTCTCGGTGGCGGGACTCCGAGGGGCGATCCGCAAGCTGCGCGCAGGCGGAACGCCCGGCGTGGGCGGGTGATCGCGGCCCGGGTGGCGGTCCGTGCGGGGATCGGTTAGAGGGCGGAGGTCTTTGGGGCGTCGACAAGTTGGTAAGTCAGCGGATTTTGATTCCGCCCACCGTAGGTTCGAATCCTACCGCCCCAACCATCCAGGACGCGGGACTTCGGAGGCGGGAATTCCGTCGTCCGAATTTTCCGGCTCGCTCGCGAGTTCTGCAAGGTCAGAATAGGGTTTCCGGTAGGTGGGCCGTACGCAGTCCTTCGACAATTCGCAGTTCGAAGTGAGTGCGGCGATGAATTGCCCCCTCTCGTGCATCGTTTCGGACTTGTAGAGGTCGTACGCCTCACTTGCGAGTTCTAAAATCTGGACCGCCCGATCGAGGCACCGGACGTTGACCCGGTCGAGCCTGTCGAGCTCCTCGCGCAGCTCGCCCAACCGTTCGTCCCACTCCCGGCGCTTCGCGTCGAAGAACTCCGTGTCCACGCGCCCCTCCAGCTTCTCGTCGTAGGCCTTGCTGCGGAGGCGCGCGATGCGGTCCTGCTCCTTCCGCGCGACGGCGACCCGCTCCTCGGTCTCCAGCTCGATGTCGCGCTTGGAGCCCTTCAGCGCCGTGACGGCCCACTTGCGGACCTCGGGCGGCATCCGCAGCGGCTTGATCACCTGCTCGGCGAGCATGTCCGAGACTTTCTCCTCCCGGATGTAGGCGTTGTTCTCGCAGAGCTGCGCGCAGCGGTAGTACGTGTATTTCTGCTTCTTGATCTCGGCCGTCATGGCGGCCCCGCAGTGGGCGCAGCGCAGCAGCCCCTGGAACGCGAAGTCGCGGGCCGCCGGCCTCGTGTCCGGGAAGCCGTCGAGCCGGCTCTGGACGCGGCGGAAGACGGCCATGCTCACGATCGCGGGGTCCTTGCCCTTGTAGGTCTTGCCCTTCCACACGAACTCACCCGCGTAGATGGGATTGCGCAGCATGTGATGGATGTTGCTCTTGTGGATCTTGTGACCCTTCTTGGACGTGAGCCCGATGCGGGCCGCGTAGTCGGCCAACCCGTCCATCGAGTGCCCCCCCGTGGCATGTTCCTCGAAGATCGTCTTGACGAGCAACGCCCGCTGCGGGTCGAGTTGGATGTAGCTCTTGCCATTCTCGCGCACGTTGAGGTACCCGAGCGGCGCCGAGCTGGGCCAGTGGCCCTCGTCGGCCTTCTGCGTCTGGCCCTTGCGAACCTCCTCCGAGAGGTTGTCCACGTAGTTCTTGGCCATCAGCACCTTGATGCCGTGCATGAACTTCTCTGACGAGCGGGAGTCTTCCGAGAGGACCGCGCCCTCCTTGACGAGGTGGATGACGACCTGGAGCTCGTCGAGTGTCACCCAATCCTTCAGGTTGCGGTACAGGCGGTCGGTCTTCTCGACGAGGATCACCGAGCGGTTGCTCTTCTGCTTGCGCAGTAGCGTGAGCATCTTGGTGAACGCGGTGCGGCCGCTCCGCTTGGCGGTCTCGACGTCGGTGAACTCCTCGATGATCTTCAGGTCGTGTGCTTCCGCGTAGTCCCGGATCAGCTTCTGCTGGGCCGGGATGGAGAAGCCCTCACGCTCCTGGTCGCGGGAAGAAACCCGCGCGTACAACACAGCCGTCCGCTTGGTTGGTACCTTGGGGGTCGAGCCGGCTTCGGAGCTGTCGTTGTTGCGGGTGCGGTTCGTGCGGCGCATGGGGCCCTCGGTGGGAGTAGGCTTTGAAGCTTACATAACATGCGAGGCCCTGCTCCGCGGGGGGGCGCCGGGGAGTGGCCGCGACGCCTGGCGAATTACATGGCATCTAAGCCCAAGAGCGGGGGTGCTCGATTGGGTGCTGAGGTAGCGGTTGCCCCGTCTGGAGTTCAAGCACTATTGCAACCTGACGGCGTTTCGTGCCGTGCCGGCGTCGCTGTACCGCGATCTGCTGGGGAAGTACGCCGATGCCTGCCGGGCTCGCGGCCTGGACCCCGCCACCCTCGCGGACGATGACCGCTCGCGCGAGGCGCTGCTCGCGTTCTTCACGCAGCCCGGGCCCGACCTTCCCCCGGAGCTGCTGCGGGCGATGCAGGAGATTGACGACCTCTCGAACGACGCGGGGCACGCCCTCCTCGTCCAGGACGCGGTGCAGGCGGGGGTGCGGTTCCCCTCCGAGAGCTCGACCTGGGACCCGCGCAGCTTGGCGATCTACTGCTGGGTCCACAAGCCCCGCGCCTTCAAGGCGAGCGCCGACCGAAACTTCATGAACAAGGAAAAGGCGTTCTGCGACTTCGCCGGCAAGGACGCGCGCCAGCTCGCGCTCCCCACCCGGGAGTGGTGCGATGCGCTCGCGGAACGCCTGCGGCCGTACTTCGTCCAGCGGCTGCTCGGGGAGGCGTCCGAGGTCCGGTCGTACGTCGATGCGGACTCCATCAACTTCGTGATCTCGCACGGCCGGCCCTTCCGGAGCGATGAGGCGCTCGACGGGGTGACCCCGTCCATGATCGCCTACCGACCGCGCCGGCACGACCACGTGCTGTTCGACAACCGCACGTGCCGCCTGCGTGTCAACGGTCCCGACGCCCCGACCGTGGAGACCTACCGGGCGAGCTTCGGCGAGGCGTGCTTCGGAGACGCCGACTACTTCGTGCGTGGGCCGATCGTGTCGCTCGAGCCCCTGCTGCAGCGGGGAGAGGGTGCGCTCGCCTGGTACGGGGGCGTCACGATGGGTGCCCTCATCGAGGTCTGGTTGGAGCAGGGGGAGGAGCGCCGGCCCACCACCGTCATCTACAAGTCCCGGAACGTGTTCCGCTCCGCCGAGGACCACGACCACGTGCAGCCGCTCCGCGGGAGGCCGATCTTTGCGGTGCTGGAGCTCGGGTACGTCGCTGGCGGGCGTACCAAGCGTGTCGAGCTGGAACCGCCCGACAGGGTGCGGTTCAGGCCCAACCGGCAGCGCGACGCGACCATCAGTTTCCTGGAGAACGCAGGGTTCCTCGCGGGTCCCCCGCCGGACATCAAGCCGCCTCTCGGCCGCCCGGAGGACGAGCATGAGCGCCTCTCCGAGTAGGGCCGCCGTCGACTTCCTTGGCGATGTCGCCGCGCGGGGCCTGCCCTACGGCCGACCGCTGGTCATGCTCATCGAGGAGTTCGGCGAGGACTTCGTCACCGCGATGCGGCGCGCACGGTTGCTCTCGGAGGAGCCCTACGCGGTGGACGACCGCTACCCCTGCACCCATCGCATCGGGGAGGGCTGTCCGCGCCGGGTGGTCGTCGGGGGCGACGACGAGCTCGTCGCCGTGTGCGGCATCACACCGCCAGGTTGCGCCTCGGTGGCACTGTCCGGCGATGCGGGCGGCCACGTGTCGCTCCGCACCCCGGAGCTCGCCCGATGGCTCGGTCCCCGCCTACGACTCGAGGGAGCCGCGGAGCGGCGTGCGGGCGGAGTCCGGCTCGGGGAGCGCGTCCTCGGCGACGAGCGCCTCGTGGCCTTCCTCGCTCCGGATCCCGCGCGTCTCGACCCCATGCTGGTCGACGCGTGGGCGCGAGCGGAGGGACGGTGCCGGCTACTCGTCATCGCCGTCCACACGCGCTGCGTCCCGGGCGCCCTCATCAACGCCCTCCGCGTGCGGCGCCACTTCACCTTCGGGCTCGACCGGCTGCTCGACGTGGTCGACGGGGAGGTCTCGGCGTCGCTCGCGGGCGTGGTGGGCGACCTGGCCGAGGACCTCGTGTTCGACGCGAGCGCGCTCACCTGGCCGCGGTACTGGCTGGTGTTCGATCCGGACCACGAGCGCGCGGTGATCGGGGCCGAGGGCGAGGCGCTGTCGCTCAACGGGAAGGCCGGGGCCGTACTCCGGCGGCTGCTCCGCGAGCGGGAGCGGGACGTGAGCTACCTGGAGTTGTACCGGGCGGGGTGGGGCAACATCGCAGCGCCGCTCGCGGGCCAGAAGCTGGATCGGCAGTATGAGCAGCCGGTGCGGGACGCGGTGACGAGCTTGCGGCGGGTGCTCGCCGAGGCGCTGCCTGCCGACGTGGCGAAGCGGTTCGAGGTGGTGACCGTTCGGGCGACGAACAACGGGATGGGTGGGTTTCGGCTGGTGGTGCCGGAGGGCAGGGTGAGGCTGATGGGGCGGGCTTAGACTTTCACGCTCCTCTCGGCCGTGCGCGATTAGGGGGTCGCTGTGCAGGAACTTACGTAGGTCGCAATTCGCTTCCCATCACGTGACTCTACCCACGCCTCCGCGGAATAGCTAGACGTCGCTAGGGAGTCGGCGATCTGATGGGTATCAACACCGTCTATGCGAGAGTTGTACCGCCACGATAAGTTATAGGGCTCGGCCCGAGGTTCTAGGATAAGAGTCCTCGGGCTGTCGTCGAGATTCCGCGAGGTACTCCGTTCTTGCGTCGCGAGTTCAATATCTCCGCTCAGGGAAGCGAAAACCCCAGTCCCAACTCCCTCGGGCACTGCAACTTCGACCGCACCGCCGGACACCTCAAAATCACAGTCACCGACAATGTCCCGATCCTGGAATTTCTCGACAGGACAAAGGCAAGTTAGTTTCGATACAGGCGTGCCGCCCTTGGGACGGTACGGGACGCAGTGGATATTTTCGGTGAGTAAGCGTGAACCGCTGCTCGCGAGCTCGTCAATAGAGGTGGTGCATGAGGTTCTGGATGTGTAGCACACTTGGTACACGTGGATCCCGATCCATGTGCACCAGTAGGGTGCGAACGCGTCTGGCAGGTTGTCGACATCCTCAGGAGAGGTGTTCGCAGTCAGTTCCGCCGACGCCAGGAGAGCAGCCAGTTTGAGTGGTGTCTCAAAGGCATATCCGGGGTCGCTTCGCTCGAGCTTCGCACCAGCAGCGTCGTCCACACCTACCGCTTCCTGAGGGTTGTCGAACTCGGGTACGGAGCGCGGCATCGAGTCCTTTGTACGATTCGGCCGAGATTTTGAAACTTGCTCGGGAGTCTTGTCCTCCTGGTGGCGACCGCAGGTGCCGAGGAGCAGCGCAACGACGCTCGCCCCAGCCAGCGCCGAACCTGCGAGCGAGAACGGCGAGGAACCTGCGCCATTGTGCAACCGCATCGTGCGGAGCGCCTGCTCAATCATATGCCCTGTCACTACAACTGGGGCTAGGCGACGTAATTTGTCCTCGTGTTCCTTCTTTACCTGCCGCATGCGATCGACGGGAAAGCGCTGAACGTTGTCGGTTTCAACGTGATGCGCGTGGCAGAGAATAACAAGATTCTCGTAGTCCCTGCGTTCCTCGTCGGTCATCGACGGGTCGTAGCGTTCTCCACCCCGTGCCGCTGCACATATGTGTGCGACCTCGGCGATGAAGTCGAAGTGCGCATTTACTACCCGATGGTCGCACCCTGGGAAAGCGCACTGGTTTCCGGAGTTTGCGATTAGCGCCCGGAGGACCGGGTCCCGGGGGCTAGGTGAACGGTTTCGGGAACGCACGCCCGACTATCGCACAGGGGGCACCCACGAGCAAGGTCCCTTGTGGCACCACCCTTGCGGTCAGCCCGCCTCAAACCGCACCCTTCCGCCGCCGCGCCCTGGCGTCGGACCGCTCTTGGATATTCCGAGCCTTCCAACAACGACACTCGCGGACCATGGCGGGCGCCCGCAGCTCGGCTACGACGGGCGGACACGGATCAGTCGATTCTCGCTCGATAGAGCGCGGTAAGCCCCTCCCATAGTGGTGCTTCGAACCGAACAACAGCGCGCCCACGGTGGGCGCCGTCGGTTCCAGGTCCCGCGTGTCCCGACGTTCGCGTAACTCCGATGGCATGCTCCGCGGCTGGGCCCTGCCCCGCTCCGCGGGGGGCGACGCCCTCGAAGAGTTCGCGACGATCATCGCCCCCCACCTCGGACGGAGGCCCGAGCGCGCCGAGTCGGAGGAGATGGCTGGCAACGTGCTGGCGGTCGAGAGCATCCTGATGCGGTGGAAGTCCCGCCGCCTGGATCGCATCGCGGCTGCCAGCGCGCGGCTGGAGGACACCGCGGACCTGACTTCCACCCCCGGTCGCGGGCGCTCGAAGCCCACGAAGGAGCGTTGAGTCATGGCGTGCCTTTCCCCTCGTCCTTTCAGCCCGTCGGAGGGGCCGTCCTCCTCCGACGAGCCAGTGGTGCGCCGACGCGCCTCAAACGTCCGCCACCCAGCTCCGCCAAAAGTCGACAACTCCGGGCTCCACATCGCGAGCGCGCCCGCGGCAGCCTCCCGCCGCCCTGATCGGCGCTGGGGAGGTGGCCGGTGAGCCCCCACCCGCTGCACCGCCTGGTCGCGCATGCCCGGCTCGACTTCACGACGTTCGAGGGCGAGACGGACACCCGTCCCGGGCCCAACCACGGCACCCTTCTCGAGGCGTTTCCGCGCCACGTCGCGCGCGACGAGAAGCGCGGAGCGGAGGCCGTTTCGCTCGCTCGCTACCGGCCCGGCGCACGGCGCGGCAGCAAGGGGATCGAGGTCGCTACCGGCATCGGCCTCGACTTCGACCACCTCCCGACCGAGCGCGCGTCCGCGGTGGTGAGCCGCCTCGACGAGCTCGGGCTCGCGAGCCTCGTCGTCTCGACCTTCAGCCACCAGGCCGGCGGCGACGACGACAACTGCTTCCGGGTGCTCCTCCACGTCTCGCGGCCCGTCCGTGTGGCGGAGTACGCCCGCGTACACGGCGCGGTGAACGTCGACCTCGGGGGCCTTGCCGATCCGAAGGCGAAGGACGCGGCGCGGCTGTGGTATCGGCCGACCTGCCCGGCCGCGCGGGAAGCGTCGGCCATTTACCGATGGAAGGACGGTGCTGCGCTCGACGTGGACGGGCTGCTCGAGCGGCGGCTCGTCCCGGAGGACGGGCCTGCGACGCCGACGATCAGGCGCCCTCTGCGAAACGTGAACGCGCCCTACGACGCGGCCCGTCAGCTCGCCATGCATCGGTTGAACACCGAGCCCTCCGTGCGGCGCAACGCCGCGGAGGCGCTGCACGCGAAGGTCCGCGACAACCGCGCCGACGGCATCCCGTGCCCTCGCTGCGCCCGGCGCTCGGTCTGGTTCTGGCTGAACCCGGGCGAGATGAAGACCGCCCGCTGCGACCACCTGAACTCGTGCGGGTGGTGGGGGCGGCTCGACGAGCTCCTCGACGCAGCGGGAGCCCTCGGTGCCTGATTGGATGCATTCCGTCTGCGGGGTCCGCGCCACGGCGCCTGCGGACCCCGCCCCCGGGCTCGCCCTCCTCGCCAAGATGGCCGAAGCTGCGGCCGCCGACCCGGGCACACTCCTCGAGGGCATCGCGTGCGCGCTCGATGACCCCGCCCTCCTCCGCTCGCTCGGCGCCGCGTTTCGTGCCGAGCGAGGCCGGGTCGAAGCGTCGCTCCTCCGGCTCGCGGGAGCGAAGGGCCAGCGGGACCGTTTGCGGCGTCTCGAGAAGGCGATCCGGGACGAGGCCGAGCGGCAGGAGCGCGAGGACTCGACCGGCCGGTTCCAGGCGGCGCTCGAACGCACGACCTCGGCGCCGCTGAAGGACGCGCTCCAGCGGGTCCTCGGTACGCACGAGCTCCCAGCCGGGCTCCAGTGCCCGCAGGGCTGGGAGGTGACGCCTTCCGGCATCGATCGCCTCCGCGTCGATGCGGAGTCCGGGGACGTGCGCGCCGTGAACGTGGCTCACCGGCCGCTCATCATCGAGGGCCGGTACCGCGACATCCACGACAACACCGTTACCTACGCGATGGCGTGGCCATCGAGCGGCTCGGGGTGGAGCGTGCACCAGGTGCCGCGGGCGAAGGCCGCCGACTCCCGCGGCCTCGTCGCTTTCGCGGGGCAGGACGCGCCGGTCACCTCGAACAACGCCTCCGATCTGGTCGCCTTCCTGTCCGACTTCGAAGCAGCCAACGCAGAGTTCATCCCCGAGGCCCGCGTGACCTCCACGATGGGCTGGCACGGGCGCGAATCCGATCGGTGCTTCGTGTGGGGGCGCTCCGTTCTTCGCTCCGACGGGGTGGAGACCTCCGGTGCGGTCGAGGACGTCCCGCCGGCCCGCTGGAAGAGCGGCCAGCTCCACCTGCTCGTCGCGGACCCGGGTATCCGGGCCCTCGCCGACGGCTTCCGCGCGGGCGGCTCCTGGGAGGGCTGGCTCGAGATGCTCTCGGCCGCGCTCACGTTCCCGTCGGTCATGCTCGGGGTCTACGCCTCGCTCGTGCCGCCGCTGATGGCGTACCTCCCGACCCTGCCCAACTTCATCGTGGACTTCTGCGGCGAGACGAGCCGTGGGAAGACCACGCTCCTACGCCTCGCCGTGTCGGTATGGGGCTGCGCCGACGAGCGCAGCGGAGGCCTGCTCACCTCGTGGGACAACACCCGCGTCTACGTCGAGCGTGCCGCCGCCCTGACGGACTACCTCCCGACCTTCCTCGATGACACGAAGCGAGCGCGGAAGCCCGAGGACGTTGCAAAGGTGCTCTACGACTACGCCAGTGGCATCGGCCGCGGACGCGGCTCGGTCCAGGGCATCCAGCGCACGTCCCGCGCCCACGGCGTGCTCCTCTCGACGGGGGAGGCCGCGGCGACCTCCTTCACGAACGACGGCGGCGTCCGCGCGCGCACGTTGACGTGCTGGGGCCCGCCCTTCGGAGGGAGCGACCTCTACACCCTCGCCGCCGTGCAGAAGATCACCCGGGGCGCCCTCCAGCACTTCGGCCACGCGGGGCCGCGCCTGGTGCGCTGGCTCCTCGCCGATCCACAGAACGTGGAGCGCGTGCGCGCCGACTATGACCGTGCCCTCGACGGCTGGCTGGCGCGCTGCAACGACAACCCGGTCGCCGCGCGCGCCGCGCAGTACCTCTCCGCGCTCTCGGTGGTGCACGACCTGCTCCATGGCCCGCTGGGCGTCCCCGCGCCTACCGGCGACCCACTCGCCGTGGCCTGGAACGCCGTCGTGCGCGCGTCCGTGGAGGCCGATCGCGCGGCCGACGCGCTGCGGGATCTCGTTTCGTGGGCGACCTCGCAGCAGCACCGCTTCCACGGGCGGCTGGAGATGGACCCCGGGAGCGAGGACACCCCGAACGCGGGGTGGCTCGGCGCGTGGACGCGACGTGAGGACTGGAAGTACCTCGCGCTGCTCCCGACCGAGCTCCGCGGCTTCCTCGAGCGGCAGAAGTTCGATGCCGACGCGATCATCCGCACCTGGGACGAGCGCGCCTGGCTGCTGCGCGACGACCGGCACATGACGCGGAAGGTCACGGTCGGGGACCGCAAGGAGCGCTGCTACGCGATCACGCGGGCGGCGTGCGATCTGGTCGGCGGGGGAGGGGAGTAGGGTCGGGAGCTCGGATCCCCGCGATGGTGGGGACCGAGATCTAGGGGTTGTTCGTGGGGGAGTGGGACGGGTCCCCACTTTCCCCGCCTGCGCGTGGCGCTCAGGACTACTGGCGCGAGCTGCGCCGCGCACGATGGGGAGGGGCGCGGCGCGGCACACGCGCGTACGGCGGAGATTGAGGCGGGTGGGGACCGTGGGGATGTGTGGCAGGTAGGTGCTGAGGAGCTTGATCTTTTAGTCCCCACTGAGGTGGGGATGGGGGGATCGGTCCTCATCCCAGAACTCCACCGGCTCCCAAAGGTCATCAATGTCGGAGGCGCGCGGCCGCGACTGCTCTCTCTCCTAGAAATGCGCCCCAGTGTGAATCCCCGGCGACCTTGGCTCGGTCGAGGACCGTTGCCCGTGAGGGACTTTGCTTGCCCGTGCGTGCTGGGCACGAACTGCTAAGAGCCGGACTGCTTACGATCGCGGCCATTCGTCGCTTGGCGGCGCTGGCTTCCATTGAGGCCAGGGGCATTTGTCCTTGCTACCCGATCCCTCCGACTCCGCCAGCCAGGCCTTGCGCTTCATACCGTAGGTGCGCGGATCCTCGCGGTACTCGCGAAGGAGGCCGACCGGAAGTTCGGCGGACACGATCTCGTTCTCACCCCGCGAGTTGAGGCGACAAACCTCCCGTTGCCACCCCTCGGAGAACGGGCCACGAACACGGCAGTCTGAGAACACGCCATTGTTGGCTACGGCGATGAAGCAGTGAAGCTCAAGGGCAGCCGAGTGTACCAAGGACTCGAAGCTAGTCGTGTCCTGGTTCCACGCGGGCACTAAGACAAGATCGACCTTTCCGAGGAGCCTCGAGCGGGTGTCGACCTCAAGAAGTTCACTACAGATCAGCGGTATGAATGCGCCGTGCTCAGTCCACATGACGTCGAAGCGACGCGATGCGCCTCTGGTGGCAAAGCTGTGGGCGTGCCTTACAAGTTCCGGGCCCTCATGATGGGCAGGACGTCGCTTCGTCCAGATCCAGCCCGCGGCCGAGAAAAATGGGCGCGGGACGAATGCGATCGCTTCGTTATATACGGAGTTCCCGATTACGTCATATTCAAGGCCGGCGACGAGCGACAGCGCCGGCTCAGAGCGACTTAGATGAGCGCACACTTGGCGCAGCCAGCGCCTTGGCAGCGAGAGCTCAGGCAGCACAAGCAAGGTCGGGCGACCATGGGCCCTCTTTGCGGCATAGATGGCCTCGTTGATCACTCGGGCGAGCCGGCGCTGACGCTCGAACGTAAGAACGGGATTGGTCAATGATGGCGCCCACCAGCTTTCGTCCGTGCACAGGTTGCCCAACACTATTTTTGTTCCGCCTACCTCCCCGGAAGAGTCCGATGTCCCCCTCGGGGGTGACACCAGGATCCGGTTCTCCGCGTGCGTCATAGGAATGGAGCGGTAGCGCGTGCCGCGCACCGCGTTCACCAGTCCGAGAAGCGCGTCGACATCACGCTCAGCGCGAAGCCAGCGGAACAGCACATCGACATAGGTCGGCGGGCGGGACACCAGCAGGAGTTCAACCGCCATCGCGCGGCCGTAGATCGGGTCTGAAATGGCCCGACAGGCATCCAGAAACTCTTCAATACCAGGGGCTCGGCGCAGAAACTCCGGGTCAGTCGAAAGCTCGGCTTGAATAGCCAATAAGTGTGGTGCCGCCATCGCGGAGCGAGGCGTCCCGATAATCTGGTCGGTTTCTCGATCCGCGAGCCGGAGATCTGCCTCCGCCAGCAGGCGGGCCCGAGTAAGGAGTGCCCGGGTGCCCAGCGTTCGTTCTCGGAGTCGCACACCCGCGACCAGCGCCTCCACGCCATCGATCGTGAACCCACTCGTTTCGAACGGTGTGGCTCCGCAGATAACCTCGACGAGTTGCTCCTCGACCCATTCTCGGAGCTTTTTTCGAGCCCCGTCACTGGACAACTCCGAGACGCCCCAGCAAACCTTGAACCCGTCGCCGTTGCCGTCTTCCAGGCTGGCCGACCGAGTGAGGATGGCCCCGATCACCTCGTTCGCAGTCTCCTTGTCTCCTGATACCAGTGCCGAGCCGAGGATTCGGAGTGACACGTCGATGAGATCTACCCAGCGAGACCAGTCGGTGGCCAGTCTTCCAGCTTTACCCAAGTAGGTTCGTGAAAATCGCCTCGCCTCTTCGCGGCTCAACATGGCGGCCGCCGTTGCGACCTTGTCGGAGACAGTGCCGACAGCGAGCTTTCGGAGGCTCAGCGCGTCGGCCTCGCGGAGCGCCCGGATCGGCTCCGCGTTGGGCGATGCCACCACAGTTTGGTCGAGCGCCTCGCCCCACGGTTCTAAGAACCGTTGACGTTCGCTGGACACGCGCTGCATTTCGGCCTCAACCGCGATGAGATACTCCAGCCCCTGCTCGCCGTTGAGATCGAACACCCGCAACTTGCTCGTCTGTACAATGAATTCGCTGCCTGGACGCTTCAGAGCGGCGGCATCGAGCACGTACCGAGTATCAGTACTTCGGAGCGCGTCGAGAGGTACAAGACGAGACACTGCCTCCCGCGGCGGGCAATCGTTATCGCCTTCCGGCTGCTCTACGGCGAGGATGTCATCCACGTACCGTGCATAATAGCGAACGCCGGGTCGCGAGAGGACATGCCGATCGAGTTCGAGTAGTGCCAAATTTGAGACCGTACGCGCAGTCAGGGACCCGATCGGGATTCCCTTCTCGCGCTTCACCCCCACCACCCGAGTCACCTTCGCCCAGAAGCGGCCGTACGCGTCGAGCAGCCCGGCGGTTGCATCAGCGTATTCGCGAGGATTGAAGTCCACCCCTTTTGCCGCTGCCCGGACCCCCACTTCTGATATGAATTCCGGCCGAAGGAGAAAGGACGGGTCGATGTTGTCGTAGTACGAGGTGAGGTCGAGGGTAGAGAGCACACAACGCCGGCTGCCGTTGTTTAGGCACCACTTCGCCGTCGAAATGGCATTGGCGCGAAACTGCCGATACGCCGGTGCCCAGTACTGATAGGCTCGGCGTCCCGAAATGGGGATAGCCGGAGGGTCGTCCTTGAGGTCGAGTCGACTTCCTAAGCAGCCGGGGCTCAGCATGGTGTCGAGCGCCGGTCCGAACGCGCGCAGCCAGATTATCTCGCAGGTGGCAAACTCTGGTGAGGGCTCCAAAAGCACGCGAACTGTCATGCTTGCGATCTGGTGATCGTGAGCGTGCTCGGGCACCGTCACGAAGGAACTGCCATCCTGGGCGGCTTGGGGACGGACAATGGCCTTTGGGCGTACCCAAACCTTGCCTGGATCCAACCCACGAAAGAGCGTTTTTGGACTATAGGCGCGGGCGGCGAGCAGCCGCAATTCATCTGCGAGCTTCTGCTCGAAGCGGGCGAACGAGAGTCGCCCCACGCCGCGACGCTCTCCGGCCACCTCGAACTTCGCAAGTCGATAAGACCAGAAAAGGTGATCGCTGGGAAACGACACTCAGCAGCCTGGCGACGAGGAGCGCGGTAGTCGCGGAGGTGGAACCATTACGCCGCTCGCGCCCAGTCCCGACACACCCGCTCGGCCTGCTCAATCACGGTCTTCACGGCGCCTTCCTGCTTGTCGGGCGGGTAGCCATGCTTCTTCAGCAGCCGCTTCACCTTCCGGCGCATGTCGGCGCGGACGGCCTCCTTCTGCGTCCAGTCGATCGTGACCGAACCGCGGATCGCCTCGACGAGATCGTGGGCGATGGCCGCGAGCACCTTGTCGCCCATGAGATCCTTCACGTTGCCGTGTTCGATCAGCGCGTCGTAGAACGCGAGCTCGTCCTCGGTGAGCCCCAGCGCGTCGCCGCGCTTCGGGGTGTCGCGCATCTGCTTCGCCATCTCGATGAGCTCGAGGATCACCTGTGCGGCCTCGATGGCGCGGTTCTGGTAGCGCGCGAGGGTGCGCTCGAGCATCTCGGAGAAGCGCCTTGCCTGCACGACGTTCTTCCCGCTCTGGGTCTTGATCTCGTCGTTGAGAAGCTTCTTGAGCAGCTCGAGTTGGAGGTTCCGGTGCGGGGACTTCTTCACGGTCTCGAGGAACTCGTCGGAGAGCACGGAAATGTCGGGCTTCTGGATGCCGGCGGTTCCGAAGATGTCGATGACGCCCTCTGACGAGATCGCTCCGCTGACGATCTGCCGAATCGCCGCGTTGAGTTCCGAGTCGGTCTTGCCCGAGCCCCCCACCGTGTACTTCTGGATGTTGCCCTGGACGGCCTGGAAGTAGCCGACGGAGTCGACGAGCGGCCGGGCGCCTTCGAGGTGGAGCGCGATACCCGCCGCCTTGTTCAGCGAGGACATCGCCTCGAGGTAGCGGCGCTTCGCCTTTTCCGGATCGTTGGGGTCCAACCCGCAGATGTGGTTCACGCCGCCAGCGAGGGCGGCCAGGCGGGCGGTAGCCTTGGTGCTGAAGTAGCCGGAGTAGTCGAAGCCGTGGAACAGGTCGCGGACGATCTCGAACTTCTCCTGCAACACTGAGAGCGCCACCTCCACCGGAACCCCGGGCCTCTCTCCCTCGCCGCCGCCGTAGCTGGAGATCGCCTTGCGGAGCTGGTCGGCGAGGCCGAGGTAGTCGACGACGAGGCCGCTGGGCTTGTCCTTGAAGCGCCGGTTCACGCGCGCGATGGCCTGCAGGAGCCCGTGACCCTGCATCGGCTTGTCGATGTAGAGGGTGTGCGCGCACGGCACGTCGAAGCCCGTCAGCCACATGTCCCGCACGATGACGATGCGGAGCGGATCGGCCGGGTCCTTGAACCGCTTCTCAATGGCCCGTTGGCGCTCCTTCCCGCGGACGTGGAGGTGGTATTCGGGCGGGTCCGATCCCGCTCCGGTCATGACCACCTTGACCTCGCCGTCCTCGTCCTTGTCGCCGTGCCAGTCGGGCCGGAGCCGCGTGATCTCGCGGTACAAGTCCACCGCGATGCGCCGGGACATGCACACGATCATCGCCTTGCCGTCGATGATCTCGACACGGCGGGCCCAGTGGCTGAGGATGTCGTCCGCCACCAGCGAGAGCCGCTTCGGGGTGCCGACGAGCGCCTCGATCCGCGCCCACGTCGTCTTGAGCTTCTGCCGGGTGTCCTCCTCCTCGTCTTCCGTCACCTCCTCAAACGCCTCGTCGATGCGAGGCTTCTCGTCGTCGGCGAGGTTAATGCGCGCGAGACGGGCCTCGTAGTAGATCGGCACGGTCGCGCCGTCCTCGACGGCCTGGCGGATGGTGTACGAGTCGATGGTGTCGCCGAACACCCCAGCGGTGGAGCGGTCGGCCAGAGCGATGGGTGTTCCGGTGAACGCGATGAAGCTGGCCTGCGGGAGCGCGTCGCGAAGGTTCTTCGCCAGACCGGCGGAGAGCTGCCCTGTCTTGGGGTCCAGCCGCACATCGAAGCCGTACTGGGTGCGGTGCGCTTCGTCGACCATGACGACGATGTTCCGACGGCCGGACAACACCGGGAACGGGTCGCGGAAGGTCCGCTCCTGCTCGGTGAGGGAGAACTTCTGGATGGTGGTGAACACCACCCCGCCCGACGCGACGTTCAGGAGCTCGCGCAGGTGCTCGCGGCTCTCCGCCTGCTTCGGGCCCGGCACGAGGTCTTTCGCCGCGCAGAACTGTGCGTAGAGCTGCCCGTCGAGGTCGTTGCGGTCGGTGACCACCACGATGGTGGGGTTCTGCATCTCCGGTTCGAGGATGACCTTGCCGGCGTAGTACACCATCGAGATCGACTTGCCCGAGCCCTGGGTGTGCCACACCACGCCGATACGTTGGTCGCCCGTCTCCGCCGACGCGCGCAGTGTTGCTGCGACGGCCTTGTTCACTGCGTGAAACTGGTGGTAGCCGGCGACCTTCTTCGTGAAGCCGTCGTCCGTCTCCCACAGGATGAAGTGGTAGAGGTAGTCGAGGAACCGGCGCTTCTCGAACAGGCCGTGCAGGAGCACCTGGAGCTTCGGGACCGCGTCGGGGACAGGCGTGACGCCATCGATCGTGCGCCACGGCCCGAAGCGCTCGGCGCCCGCTGTGAGGCTGCCGACCTTCGCCTCGGTGCCGTCCGAGATCACCAGCACCTCGTTCATCTGGAACAGGCCCGGGATCTGGTCCTTGTAGAGCTGAAGCTGGTTGTGCGCGCCCTAGATGGTGGCGTTGGGATCCTCGGGGTTCTTGAACTCGATGACCGCGAGCGGAAGCCCGTTGATGTACAGAACAAGGTCGGGACGACGCTTGTTGTTGCCGTCGGTCACCGTGAGCTGGCTGACGACGAGCCAATCGTTCCGGTCGGGGTTGGCGAAGTCGAACAACCAGGCGAGGTCGCCTCGTACCCCGCTCGCCCTCTTCACCTGCACGAGGACGCCCTCACGCACCAACTTGTGGAAGGCGTGGTTGTTCTCTTCGAGCGAAGGAGACTCGAGCCGGAGAACCTTTCGGGCCACCTCGTCGAGCGCGTCGGGGGGGAGGTGCTCGTTGATGCGCGCGAGCGCGGCGCGCAGCCGCCCCTCGAGGACGACCGTCCGGTAGTTCGGCCGTTCCGGCGCGTCGCCATCGTGGGCGAGGACCGGGCCCGCGGCGTGCTTCCACCCCAACTCGACGAGCCACTCGATGGCGGCTTCCTCGACGACGGACTCGAAGCCGCTCATGGTTCCTTCCGTTTCGGTCGGCGATTGGGGGCCGGCGGACGTTGCTGCTCGATGGCCTTGGTCTGGGCGATCGCGGCTTCGAAATCAACATCCACGGGCTCGGGGAGCGCGGCGCGCGTTGCCTGCCAACGGGCAAACTCCGCGCCCGCCCGGTCCTTCGCCGCCTCCGCGCTGATGCGGCCCGCGTTGGTGAGCACGTCGCGGTCGGACAGGCGCAGGAAGTCATCGAGCTTGCCGATCCAGGCGGCCATCGTCATGGGCCGCCGGTTCATCGCCTGCAGCTCCGCGAACTCCAGGTAGGCGCTCACGATGCGGTTCAGCGCCTCGATTTCGTCGCCTTTCAGGTAGTTTTTTGCGACCTCGGCGTCGGACTTGCGGATGTTGGGACCGGACCACGAGGTCAGGCCCATGTTCGGCGCCTCGGCGTTCGCCCGCGCGTGGACCACCTCGGCCGCGGTGTGCCCGTGGGCAGCCCAGTGCATCTTGTTCTGGATGGTCTGGAAGAAACGCTGGGATGTTTCCGCCCGTGCGTCGTAGTCCACGCTCGTGGCGTAGATGTCGAGCACCTTCCTCCAGAAGACCCGCTCGGAGGAGCGGATGTCGCGGATACGCGCGAGCAGCTCGTCGAAGTAATCGTCGCGCCCGCCGGCCTTGAGCCGGTGGTCGTCGAGTGCGAAGCCCTTCACGGCGTACTCGGCGAGCACCTGCGTGGCCCATTGGCGGAAGCGGGTGCCGACCGGGGAGCGGACCCGGAAGCCGACCGCAAGGATCGCGGGGAGGGAGTAGTGGTCCACCGGGCGAGAAACCGACCTTTCACCTTCGGTTTGAACTATCAAGTATTTCTTGATGGTTGCCGGTCGGGAGAGCTCACCCTCGGCGTAGATCGCACCGAGGTGCTGGCTGACGTTCTGGATCGACGTCCCGAACAGCTCCGCGAGCTGGCGCTGGCTGAGCCAGACCGAGCCGCCCTCGAGGCGGACCTGCACGCGGGAGAGGCCCGCGGGGTCGGGGTAGACGAGGAACTCACCGGCGGGCGTCACGCGGTCCCCGTCGGCTGCGCGTCCGAGGCATCTTCGTGCGGCCGCCCGGGAACGGACAGTGGCGATGGCCGCTCGGCGATACGCTCCGCATCGACATGGGCGCGAAGCGTGTCTCGCGCCTGCGTCACCGCGTCCCAGGCGTCCTGCTCCGTCGCCTCAACGTTCGGTCCGTCGCGCGGGTCGAACCCGCAGAACGCCAGGCACTGCTCCGCACGCTCGACGAGCTCCCGCACTTCGGGCGGGAGGAACACCTCGAAGGTACAACGGTACGCGCGCACCTCCTCCCGCAGAGGCTCGGAATTCTCTTCGATGTGTGCGAGCACGACGTTCCAGTCGGCGTCCGGCCTGCCCGGAGGCGGAAGCAGCGACAAGGCCAATTCGTTCAGCCGTACAAGCGCATCCAGCTTTCGAGCGAACCATTGCTCTTCTCGCTGGATGCGCGCTCGCGCGGCCTCCAGGGAGCGCGAATACTCGTGCCGCGCTGACTCGAAGGTGAGGTGCTGCGCGCGACGAATGTCCTCCAGTTCGCGCTGAAAGGCCCGGTTCCTCTCTTCCGCGGCGCGCTGGTTCTCCTGTTTGAAGTCCTCGAGCGCCTTTATCTGGACGGCCTTCTGGGCCTCAATCGTCTGCTGGTGGGCAGCCTTGAGCGCTTCGGTTTCTCTGGTCACCAGCAGCGTGAGGGTCTTGCTGATCCACTCCCTCCCGACGAAGGCGACGATGGCAACTGGCACCAAGGGGCCGGCGAGCGGGACGAGCCAGTCGGTCACGACACCCATTCGACGCTCGGGTACATTCGCCGACGTGTCGGCCGATTCGGAATGCGGGTGGTCATCAGCAGGCGCCGCCTTCGGCAGGGCGGACGCGTAACTCGCCGGAGATGAGCTTCGGGAGGAGGGTGTCGCGCAGTGTGGTGAGGGTGCGGGCTTCGCCTGCGTTCAACTCGATGCGAGTCTGGATAGGCTCGAGGAAGGAGGCGAAGCGTGCCAAGGTGGTTCTGTCAGGCATGACCATAGGGAAGTCGCGCAGAAAGCCAAGATTGATGTGAGGAACGCCAGCCGCGACAGCGTTCGACCGGATGTGTTCGATCGTCGATGCCTGCCGGAAGAATAGGTAGATGAAGGCGGGAGGAACCCAGGGAGCACAGGTAAGCTTCATTTGCGACTGCGAAATTACATAGCGTCCGTACCTCGCAGACGAAGGGATCACGCCCACTTGCCCAAGGGTGCCCCGCTGGGTGAAGACAACGTCTCCCGGAAAGGCCATGTTTCCAGTCAACTCGACCGCGTAGTCCTCTGAAACGAACACGAAGTCATCGTCATGGAACCATCCAAGCGGCGGTGATAGATTCACGCCTCGAAGCACCGGTACTCCATCGGCCGAGTAGTGCTTCGACGTGAGCTTCGAGCCGAACGGGCCAGCCGTCGTCGCGTGCTTGCCCTCGCGAGCGAATTCGACGAGCGAAGCACGACGCCATCCCCTCGGCAGCGACCCAACGTCGTCCTGGACGAGGTCCTCGTTTCCATCGAAATCGATGAACCAGGACTTGAAGACAGCCTTAGCCATCTCCTCGAGAGTGAGGTTCATGCTCCGGTTCAGCTCGATCTTGTCGTCGATGGCGCCCAGGATCGCCGCGATCTGACGCTGATCCGGGACGGGGGGGAAGCGTACCTGCTCCATGTGGAGGTGGTTTCGGTTGACGCCTGGCACGGCTGCTTTGTCGCAGTACTTGTCGAAGTCCACCGAGCGAAGAAAATATGAAACAAATCTGGGGTCATTCCCCTTGAAGGCTCGTACGTACAGTGCCGTATTGAGGGGCCAAAAGTCGCGCTCGACGAAAAAAACCTGGCCGATCGTTCCGTATCGGCCGGTAACTACCCCCGGGGCTTTCGCCATCGCCTCGCTGTGCCAGCCAGATGGTCCAGAGGACGAAATGATCGGCACCGGGCCGTCGCGGCGGTCACGACCAGGGAGGTCGTAGCCACGCTTCAGCTCGATGAACTCACCGAGTTGACCACTCCGCCATCCATCCAGGTCGAGCACGGTCACAGGCCCAGCCCTCGCAACTCGGCGGCAATCACCTCATCCAACCGCCGCCCTTTCACCTGTTGCTTCTGCAACTCCGCCACCAACCGCTCCATCTTATCCCCGAACCGCTCCCCGTCCTCCTCCACGTCCTCCGCACCGACGTACCGCCCCGGCGTCAATACGAAATCGCGCTGGGCAATACCCTCCACGGTCGACGACATGCAAAACC
Source organism: Pseudomonadota bacterium (assembly GCA_030685065.1). GTDB lineage: Bacteria > Myxococcota_A > UBA796 > UBA796 > SXON01 > CAJBVW01. The sequence continues at coordinate 211,760 of JAUXQH010000024.1, forward strand.
CAGCGATGTCGTCGTAGGGTCCCGCGATGTCCCGCCACGCATGGTAGGTGCCAGCGATCTTGGCGATGTCCTCGGGGTCCAGCACCCGGTGCACCCGCGTCTCCATCCGCCCGAGCTTCCGCGCGTCGATAAACAACACCTCGCCCTTGCGCTTCCGGAACTTTCCGTTCCCCTTGTCGCGCGCGAGGAACCACAGGCAGACCGGGATCTGCGTCGCGTAGAACAACTGCCCCGGCATCGCGACCATGCAGTCCACGAGGTCTGCCTCGACCAGCTTGCGGCGGATGTCGCCCTCGCCCGACTGCTGCGAAGACATCGAGCCGTTCGCGAGTACCACCCCCGCCGTGCCCGTGGGCGACAGGTGGTGGACGATGTGCTGAATCCACGCGAAGTTGGCGTTGCCCGCGGGGGGCGTCCCGAACTTCCAGCGCACGTCCTCCGCCAGGCGCTCGCCGCCCCAGTTCGAGATGTTGAACGGCGGGTTCGCCATCACGAAGTCGGCGCGGAGGTCGGGGTGCAGGTCGCGGTGGAAGGTGTCGCCGTGCTGCTTGCCGAGCTTCGCCTCGATGCCGCGGATCGCCATGTTCATGCGGGCCATGCGCCAGGTCGTCGGGTTCGACTCCTGCCCGTAGACCGTCACGGCGTCGCGGCGGCCGCCGTGCGCTTCGAGGAACTTCATCGACTGAACGAACATGCCACCCGAGCCGCAGCAAGGGTCGTACACGCGGCCCTGATAGGGCTCCAGCATCTCAACAAGAACGCGCACCACGCTCGTGGGCGTGTAGAACTCGCCGCCCCCCCGTCCTTCCGCCGAGGCGAACCGGGACAGGAAGTATTCGTAGACGCGCCCGAGCGTGTCCTTGTTGCGGTGCTCGCGGGTGCCGAGCCCGATCCCCGAGATGAGGTTGATCAGCTCGCCGAGCTTCTGCTTGTCCAGCGCGGGGAGGCCGAACGCCTTGGGGAGCGCGCCCTTGAGGACGGGGTTGTCCTCCTCGATGGCGTCCATCGCGTCGTCGAGGACCTTGCCGATGGTCGGCTGCGTCGCCAGCCCCTGGATGTGCGGCCATCGGGCCTGCTGCGGCACCCAGAACACGTTCTCGGCGGTGTACTCGTCGCGGTCTTCGAGGAGCTCGTGGTCCCCGGCCTCACGGAGCTGCGCTTGGCGCTCTTCGAAGGCGTCGGAGATGTACTTCAGGAAGATGAGCCCGAGGACGACGTGCTTGTACTCGGCGGGATCGAGGTTGTTGCGGAGCACATCGGCTGCGAGCCAGAGCTTGTCCTCGAAGCCGAGGGACGCCGTCTTGTCGCTGGGAGCCTTCGCCATCAGGACCGGTCCCCGATGTAGGGGGTGGCGTGTGGTTCGGGCATCGTCGGCTCCAGGGGGCGTTGGCTACGGGCGGAGAACCTTAGCACGACGGTACGGACACGGAGGAGCTGGCCCCCTTCAGGGAGCCCGGTGTCGGCTCGCGGGCTGCACCGTGCATCCGAGCGTTGCTGAACATCCGATCTCCGAACCCCAGCAAAAGGTGTTGACGGTCGTGATCAACGAGCAGTACGGTGCGACCGTGAAGGAGTAGCCCATGCCCCAGAAGCCGACTCACCACGTTGTCCCGTCCGCCACCGGCTGGAAGGTCAAGCCCGAGGGTGGGACGCGTGCGACGAGTGTTCATCCGACGCAGCGCGATGCGATCAACAGCGCTGCGGAGAGCGCTCGTGAACGGGGCCAGGGGTCCGTCATCATCCACGGGAAGGACAACCGGTTCCGTGAGGAACGCACGTACGGGACGGATCCGACGAAGAGCAAGGGGTAGGGGACACCCCTGTGTGCGGTCGCCCTCCTCGATCAGCCTCCCGCCTCGGTCATAGTTCTCGATGACTTCAACGCTGCCGTCGGGCACGTAGGGGGCGGTTAGGAAGCGGCATGTCAGCCTCTCTACCCACCGTCGACCGCGAAGTGATGCGCCGCCTCATTCTTCAGGCGCTCGCTTCGGGCAACGCAAATCAATGGGCGAACCTCCTTTACGAGGTGCCTCGCCTGGCCGCCCTACAAGGGGTGCCGTTGGCCGGGGACGCTGACCTCACCCGCAGCAACTCGCCACTGCGCGCGCTGCTGTTGGACGTTGGCTGGGAGCTTATGGCTTCGGGCCACGTCCGCCCGGCCCAGCCGGAAAGCTCGTGGGTATTCATCTCGTTGACGGAAAAGGGGCGCGAGGCTCTTGGGACCGCTGACGCGAACCCGCATCAACCTGACGCGTACGTCGCCTTCATCCGTCAACGAGTCCCGGACATCGACGCCACTACGCTCCTGTATGTTCGGGAGGCGCTGGCCGGCTTCGGCGCGGATACGCACATCGCTTGCGCCGTGATGGCCGGCGTTGCCACGGAGAGCGCTCTCATCGCCTTGACGCGCGCGGCCGTCCGCTGGTTGCCTGACACGGAATCCGGGCGGCTCCAGCGCGAGTTGGAAGGAAAGAAACAGGCCTCCCGGCTGCTGGACGAACTTCGGAGTCGACTGGACGTGCGAAAAGCGATCCTGCCGTCGTCCGTCGCCGACCACTACGAGATCTCGCTCCTCGGCATAGCGACGGTCGTGCGCCTGGCACGCAACGATGCCGGACACCCATCCGGGCGAGCCTACGATCGGGCGGACACCTACCGGATTCTGCTCATGCTCCCTGACTACCTCGAAGTGACTTTCGGCTTGGCCCGGTGGATGAACACCCAGGCGCCGGGCGCAGGAGTGATACCCGGTCGAGCGAGTTGATGGGAGGGCCCATGCCGGAGGGTCGGGCCCACAGGACGAGTCAGGTGACGAACGCCCCGCGGACGATCTCCACCAGTTCCCCCCGCCGTCGCGTGAGGAAGGCGTCGACGTAGGCGCCGTCGACGCCTGCGGGCGGGCGCGCCCGCATCACCTCGGCCGCGACGCTGAAGATCCGCTCGGCACGGTCGCCGGGGCGAGAGCGCTGTCGCGCCCGCTCTATCGCATCCTTCAGCCGCGTGGTGGCGTGCCCGGCACGCCTGCCGCGCGGCGGCTCCACCTCCCGCGAGTTCACGAGCGCGTGCAGCTCCTCCAGCTCGCGGGCGCCCGCGGCCTCGACGACCTCCTCGGGGAGCGCCTCGAGGTGCGCGCGCTGCGCCGCGTACCTCGGCGAACTCGCGGGTCTGCCGTCGATCTCCCGCCAGCCGGCGAGCCACTCGCGGAGGTTCGCCCAGCGCACCCGCGTCCCCGGTGTGGTCCTCGGGGCCGCCTCGCGCTCGAGCGCCACCACCCGCCGCTTCTCCGTTGCCAGGGCGTCCCGCGCCGCCGCGAGCTGCTTCTCCAGCTTCGCGACGCGCCGGGTGTCCTCGCTCTCCCGCTCCCCGATCTTCAGCAGCTTCGACACCAACACGGTGATCGCCGGCAACAGGTGCGCCGTCGCCGCTCCGAGGTCCTCCCGCCGGGCAATGAATTCCTCGTCGTGTCCGTCGCCCATCGTCCCGTCGATGTGGGTGAGCTCGTGGACCGCCACGCCGTGGAGGAACGCGGCGACGGCCAGGGGGCGCTCCCGGTGGGCCTTCACGACCCGGGCCATCCGGTCGGGGTGGATGAACACGAACCGCTTGCCGCCCGGCCGCTCCACCGCCTCGCCGACGACGTTGTCGTCGAGCACGAACCCCGGGCGGAACGTCCGCCGGATGCGGGCCTCCGACGCGACGAGGCGCAGCGTCCCGTCCCACGCGAGCAGGAACGGTACCCACTTCGCGTACCCCTTCTTGAACCGGTAGGCGCGCTGACGGTCGTAGGCCTTCTTCGAGATCCGAATCCCGGCGAACTTGCCAAAAGGGTTGCGGACGCGGCGTCCCTCGGCCCGATCCATGCTCTTCGCCCACGCCGGCGTGAGGGCGTCCAGCGCGCCATGGGCCTTCGAGACGGAGACCGCCTGTAGGAGCCCGCCGCCGCCGGGTGCCAAGGCGGCCTCGGCGGCGCGGTCGATGGCCGCCTCGACCGCTTGGGTCTGCCAGCCGTTGAGCTGCTGCCCGGCCTCCGCGAGCCGGAGCGCCTGGTCGACCTGCTCCGTAACGATCACCGTGCGGACGCCGCCCGCGGCCCTACCCGCGTCATCGGCTCCCGTAAGCACAGCGCGGAGCACCTTCTCGTCGGCCACGTCCGACGGGGCCGCGATGTCCGGCTCCACGGGCGACTCGGCGGCCGCGGTGATGCCTGCGGGGAGCACCCAGGTGCGCTCGGGGGCGTCGCCGTCGGTGACGGCCTTGGTCCCGCGCGGGGCGACCGACGCGACCGGCTCCTCCATCGACGCGTACTTCGCCTGCTCGCCGTAGAAGTCAGCGATCCCGCCCGCGGCCTCGGCGATGGCGCGGCGCACGTCGACGTCAGCGAAGGCCTCGGCCATCTGGTCGGCAATCTCCTGCCCGCCGCCGTCCTCGTCGTCCTCGGCGTCGATGAACTCGTCCTCCTCCGAGCGGCCCACCGACTCGTTCTCGCGTTCCACCTCATCGACGAGGTCCGAGAAGGTCCACGACGCCTGGTCCTGCAACCCGTCGCGGGCGGCATTGAACGGGTAGCCGCGCTGGCCCGGTCGGACGGTGGTCGAAAGGTCGACGATCACGTCCGCCTTGAGCCCCGCGCGCTGCGCCGGGGCCTTCACCTGAAACCGGCCCCCGAGCCGCAGGTAGTAGGCGCCGCCGCGGTCGCCGGGCGCCCGGCGGTAGGCCTTGACCGCGGCCGTCGTGCCGTCTCCCCACGAGCCCTCGACCGCCACGCGGGCACCGCCGCGCCGGCTGAACATCGGC